>NZ_BOPF01000015.1 GCF_016863615.1 Virgisporangium aliadipatigenens
GAGCCCCTCTCCGAACGGCTCGCCGCCGCCGGCACGCTCCCACCCGGTGAGACGCTGTCGATCGTGGCGCAGGCGGCCGAGGCGCTGCACGCGGCGCACGCGAGCGGCGTGGTGCACCGCGACGTCAAGCCGGGCAACCTGATCGTCGAGCCGGACGGGCGGGTGATGCTGGTCGACTTCGGCATCGCGCGTTCGGCCGCCGTCACGGCCATCACGCAGGCGAACGCCGTTCCGGGCACCGCGCTGTACATGTCGCCGGAGCAGGTGCAGGGCAAGCCCGTGTCGCCGGCCACCGACATCTACGCGCTCGGCGCGGTGACCTACCAGTGCCTGGTGGGGGAGCCGCCGTTCAACGGCACCGACGCGATCGCCGTCGCCGTGAAGCACCTCAACGACGAGGTGCCGCCGCTGCCCGACTCGGTTCCCGCACCGGCGCGTGCGCTCGTGGACCGGGCTTTGTGCAAGGACCCGGAGGGGCGGTTCCCGACCGCGGCGGCGTTCGCGGTCGCCGCGCGCGCCGCCGCCAACGGGCAGTTCTCTCCGGGAACGTCCGCGCTCGGCGCGACGCAGCTCGCCGCCCCCGCGCAGCAGGGCGGGACCCGGCTGGACCTGCTCGGCGGGGCGGTCGCCGGGAGCGCGGCGGTGCCGCCGGGGCGGGCGATGGCCGATCCCGACTACGACCCGGAGTATGACTCCCTGACCTCCACGGGGTATCCCGTGGCGGGCAGCCGGCCCGGTGCCACGGGCACGCGCCTCAGCCCGGTCGCCGGCGGCGCGGCGGGGGGCGCGGCCGGCCTGGCCGCGGCTCGCGGCGGTTCGGCTCGCGGCGGTGCGGCCGGCGCCGCGTCCCGCACCGGGGCGGGTAAGCGGGCCGGGCTGGCGCTCGCCGGCATCGTGGCGCTCGCCGTCCTCGGTCTCGCGGTGATGCTCGGCCTCACCAAGGGCAACGACGACGACGGCGGCACGCCGGCCGGTCCGGAGACGCCCTCCTCGGCCCCGGCCGCCAAGGACTCGCCCAGACCGACGACCGCCCGCACGACGACCCAGCCCAACCAGCCGGTGCGCCCGACCGGCGGCCCGACCCAGACCCAGGGGCCCGCACCGACCGGCGGCGGCAACCCCACCCGCACCAGTGGCCCCACGCAGGGCCCCACGTCGGCGCCGCAGCCCACGGAGGGTGGCGGCGGCGGCTCGCCGGGCACCAACCCGTCCGGCGGGACCGGTGGGGCGGGGGCCGGCGGGCCGGTGGACCCGAGCGCCGGCACGGGCTGACGCCGGGGTATTGACAGGTCTAGACCAACGGGCCTTCCATAGTGATGGACGCCTATCGATGGCGTTCGATCGCTCCTTCCCCACCTGCAGGAAGGTCCCGTCCCCATGCGCCTGCCCGTGCGCTCCACGCTGTCCGTGATCCTGCTCGCCGCACTGATCCCCGCTCTGCTCCCCGCCCCCGCGACCGCCGCCCCGGCCACGGCCGCCGGTTCGGCCGTCAACACCGAGCCCTCCGCCGCTATCGACGCCTACTGGACCCCCGAACGGATGGCCGCCGCCAGGCCCATGCCGGCCCCCGCCGCGGGCATCCCGGCGCGGGACACCGAGCCGGACGGCCCCGCCCGCACCGTTCCCGCCGTCGCGCCGAAGACCGGCATCGTCGTCAACGGCCCCAGCGTCTGGGTCACCATCGGCCGGCTCTGGTTCAACGTCCCCGGCTCCGGCGACTACATCTGCTCCGCCAACGTGGTGGCCAGCAACAACCGCGACGTCATCGCGACGGCCCGCCACTGCGTCATGAACATCGACACCGGCGCCGTGTACCGCAGCTTCCGCTTCGCTCCCGCGTACAACCGCGGCAACGCCCCCTACGGCTGGTGGAACTGGCGCTCGGTCGGCTGGCGCACCGACGATCGCGGCCCCGGCGGCGACACGGCGTTCATGGTGCTCGCCACCGGCGGCAACGCCGGCCGCCACGTGCAGGAGGTCGTCGGCGGCACCGGCCTCGGCTTCAACTGGTCCACCAACAACTACGCCCGCGGGCTCGGCCTGCCCGGCGACAAGGACTACGCCGTGTGGTGCGAGGGCCAGCCGTACGACGGTCCCTCCGGCGGCGTGCAGATCCGCAACTGCGTCGGCCTGGCCGGTGGGGCCAGCGGCGGCGCCTTCATCGTGAACTACCAGCCGTCCGACGGATCCGCCTACCAGACGGCCAGCTACTTCGGCAGCTGGGGCGACTCCTACTTCGCCTACTGGCGCGACGTCGCCTGGAACATCTACAACGGGGCGCAGAACGCCTGATCGCACCGGCTCGTGGGATCGGGATCGACATCCCGGTCCCCGGCCGCCGGTATACGGCCCCGCCACACGCTGTGAACCATCCATGTGCCCGGCGTATGCGCGCCCTTGCGACCGTTGCTGCCGCACCCGATCGGTGTGTGTCACGGAGGGGGAGTCACGTGCAGACAACAGTGGACGGAACGGCCCTGCGATTCGGCATCCTCGGCCCGGTCGAACTGAGATGCCAGGACCGGCGCCTCGAACTGACCTCGACGAAACAGCAGGCGCTGCTCGGCGCCGGTCTGCTCAACGCCAACATGGTCGTCTCCGCCGGCCGGCTGGTCGACGCCATCTGGGGCGAACGCCCGCCGCAGAGCGCATCGGCCCTCGTCCAGACCTACGTGTGGGCGCTGCGCCGCCTCATCGGCCCGCTCGCCGAGGACCCCATCGTGACCCGCGCGCCCGGTTACGTGCTGCGCGTCTCCCACGGCGACCTCGACCTGCACGACTTCGAACGGCTCAGCGCCGAGGGCGAACGCGCCGCGGCGGACGGCGACCACTCCCGCGCCGCCGGACTGTTCCGCGAGGCGTTGAGCCACTGGCGCGGCCCCGCCTTCGACGGGTTGGACACGCCGCTGTTCCGCGCGGCGGCGGCCCGGCTCGACGAGGCCCGCCTCGCCGTCCTGGAACATCGCCTCGCCGCCGACGCCCACGTCGGGCCGAGCGGCGCCCTGGCCGCCGAGCTGACCGAACTGGTCTCCGCACACCCGTTGCGTGAGCGGCTGCGGGGGCTGCTCATGCACACGCTGTACCGGCTGGGTCGGCAGGCCGAGGCGCTGCAGGTGTACCAGGAGGGCTATCAGACCCTGCGCGAGGAGCTCGGCCTCGAACCCGGCCCCGAGCTGCGGGCACTGCACCGCAAGATCCTGGACGCCGACCCCGCACTGCTGCCGGCCGCCGCTGCGGAGCCCCCCGCGGCCGCCGAACCGCCGCGCCAGCTGCCCGCCGCGCCGGAGCCGTTCGTGGGCCGCGCGGCGGAGGCGTGGGCGCTGACCTCCTGCCTGCGCGCCGCGGCCGACGACAGCGACTCCGCGCTGGCCGTGATCTCCGGGCCGGCCGGCGTGGGCAAGTCCGCGCTCGCGCTCGCCGTCGCCGGGGCGGTGGCGGACCGGTTCCCCGACGGGCAGCTGTACGTGCCGATGCGGGCCAGCGCTCCGGAGGCGTCGACGCCGGTGGTCGGTGCGCTGGCCATGCTGCTGCGCTCGTTCGGCGTGTCGACACCACTACCGTCCACAGTGGACGAACTCGCCGCGCTGCTGCGCACCACCCTCATCGGACGGCGTGTGCTGCTGATCCTCGACGACGTGGCCGGGCCGGCCGAGGTGCGGCCCTTTCTGGCCGTTCACCCGGGGTGCGCGGTGCTGGCGACCAGCCGCCCCCGGCTGCCCAGCCTCGACGCGACGCTGGCGGTGGACCTGGGCCCGCTGCCGCCCGAGGATTCCCTGCGGCTGCTGGGCGGCGCGGTGGGCGCGGCACGCGTCGCGGCCGAACACGCCGCCGCCGCCGACATCGTGCACGCTTGCGACGGGCTCCCGTTGGCCGTTCGCGCGGCCGGGGCACGCCTCGCCGCCCGGCCCCGCTGGCGCCTCGCACACCTGGCGGACAGACTGCTGGACGACGGCCAACGCCTCGACGAACTCTCCGCCGGCGACCTCGACGTGCGCACCAGCATCCAGGGCAGCTACGACCGGTTGACCGAGCCGGAGGCCGGGCTGTTCCGCCGGATCGGCCGCCTCGACGCGAACGTCTTCACGGCCGTCGCGCTGACCCGGCTCCCCGACGGCCCCCCGACCGTCTCCCGCGCCGAACGCCTCGCCGACCGGCTCGTCGACGCGCAGCTACTGGAACACCTCGACGACGGCCCCGACGGACAGTGCTACCGCATGCCCACCCTGACGACCCTCTTCGCCCGCACCACACCCTGAACAGCCCGCGGTTCAGAGGGCCGGCGGGCGCCCCGCGCTGTCGGGTACCCGCCCCCGGAGCCGTCTCTCCGAAACCGGGCCACGCCGCCACGCGGGAGTCACGACAATGGGCGTTCATGACTCCCGACCCGCTCGGCCCGAACGTCATCGACATCCACGGCGCGCCGATGCTGCTGACGACCTCGGGCGGCGGCGGTGCGGTCCACCTCACGGCCGCCGCCGCGGCGCCCGCCGCCGGCCGGGAAGCGGTGCCGCACCGCTACTTCCACGACGGCGGCGTCGACCGGGGCGATGTTGCGGCCGGCTCGGACCGGGCTGTCCTGACCGCGCCGCGATGGGCGACGGCAACGCTGTGCGGCCGCCCGTGGGCGGTGATGGTCGGCGGCGACGGCACCGCCATCAGCCGATACGGCGAGATCGCCTACGCGCCGACCTGCCGCCGCTGCCTCGCGCGCATAGCCGCCGGGTAGCGGGTCGCTTGCCGCCGGGATCGGACTCCGGCGAACCCGCTACCAGCCGCGGGCGCGCCATTCCGGAATGGCCGGCCGCTCCGCGCCGAGCGTGGAGTCGTTCCCGTGTCCCGGGTAGAACCACGTCTCGTCCGGCAGCCGCCCGAACACCTTCTCCTCCAGGTCGTTCATCAACGAGGCGAAGTCGGTCGGGTTGGTCGTGCGGCCGGGGCCGCCGGGGAAGAGGGAGTCGCCGGTGAACAGGTGCGGCACCCCGTCGGAATCCCGGTACACCAGCGCGATCGACCCGGGCGTGTGCCCGACGAGGTGGATGACGTCCAATGTGGACTGTCCTACCTGGACGGTCCCGCCGTCGGCGACGGTGTCGTGCACGACGGGCAGTTCGGTCGCGTCGGCGGCGTGCGCGACGGAGCGGGCGCCGGTCGCCGAGACGACGGCGGCGAGGCCCTGCCAGTGATCGCCGTGGCGGTGGGTGGTGACCACAGTGGACAGTCCGCCGTCGTCGATGAGGTCGATGAGGCGTTCGGGGTCGTTGGCGGCGTCGATCAGCAGCTGCTCGCCGGTCGCGGTGTCCCGCAACAGGTAGGCGTTGTTGTCCATCGGGCCGACCGACAGCTTGGTGATCCGCAAGGCGCCGAGGTCGCGCGTGGCCGCGGGTCCGCCGGGGGTCACCGCACCGGTGTACGTCACTGTCTCTCCTCTACATATACCGGGGAACGGGCGGGAGCCCGCCGGTCGACGCCACGAGTCCGGAGCCGTCGCCGCGCCCGGACAGCCACGCGGCCAGCGTGTGCCCGTGGCCGCGCACGACCGCGCCGCCACCGCCCACCGCACCGCTGAACGGCAGGTCGCTCGCCTCCACCGAGAATCCCACCTCGACGACGGTGCCGAGCGCCTTCCGGAACAGGTCGGCGGTCAGCTCGTGCAGGAACCGCAGCGTGAACGCCTCGCTCCAGTCCGACGGCTCGTAGCCGATGCCGAGGTCCACGTGATGCACCTCGACCTCGCGCAAGCGCGCCCAGACGATGTGCGCGGCCGGCACCTCGGCCCCGCTCAGGTAGCGGATGTGGCGCGCCCACGCCTCGGCCGGCAACTCCCGCACCGCCTCGGCGAACCGCCCGTGCGCGGTGCGCAGGTCGTCGGCGAGCGCGGCGACGTCCCGTCCGGCGCCCTCGGCGATCTCGGGGTCGCGCCTGGCCGGGTCGGGGTACTGGGCGGCGAACACCCCGTTGCGCGCGCCCTCGAGCAGCCGCGTGTAGGAGTCCGCGTTGCGGGCGACGTGGGTCACCAGGTGCCCACGGGTCCAGCCGGGCAGCCGGGACGGGGCGGCGGCCGCCGCCGGATCGAGCGCCGCGACGGCGTCGAGCAGCCGTGCGGTGGCCCGGTCCACGTCGGCGATGAGTGCGAGCGGATCGACGGTCACGTCTCAAGAACCTACCGGTTCGATAATTGGTTTCGCGTGACCGGCTCGTTGCCTACCGTCGAGTCGGAACGGGCTGGTCAGCCGCGCGACTATCGGGGGAGGCGCCGGGGGAGCGGCTCGCGTGCGACCGACCCGCTTCGCGTAAGGACCGATATGAACATCGACCTGCCGGCCCTGGGCTGGAATGCCGACCTCGCGGCGGCGTACCGCCCCTTCTCCCGCTCCGGACTCCAACCCGCCCGGGTCACCCGGGTCGATCGGGGTGCCTGTGCGGCACTGTCATGTTCCGGCACGGTGCGCGCCAGTCTCGGCGCCACCGTGCTGGACCGGGCGGCCACCGACCCGGTCAACCTGCCGTGCGCCGGCGATTGGATAGTCGTGCGCACGTGGCCGGACGACCGGTTGACCGTCGAGGCGGTGCTGCCCCGCCGGACCGCCGTGGTGCGGGCGAGCGCGGAGGCCGCCGCCAGTGGACAGGTCCTCGCCGCCAACATGGACGCGGTCGCGGTCGTGGAGGCGTTCGACCCCGAGCCGGATCTCGGCCGGATCGAACGCCTGCTGGCCCTCGCCCACAACAGCGGCGCGACACCGCTCGTCATCCTGACCAAGGCCGACCTGCTCGCCGATCCGGCCGCCGTCGCCGCCACGGTGTCGGCGGCCGCGCCGTCGGTGCCGGTGTACGCGGTGAGCACCCGCACCGGCGAAGGCCTCGACCGGATCCGTCCGCTGGTGCGGCCCGGCCGCACGCTGGGGCTGCTGGGGGCCTCCGGCGTGGGCAAGTCGAGCCTGGTCAACGCCCTCGTCGGGGCGAGCGTGATGGGCACGAGAGAGCTTCGCACCGACGCCAAGGGGCGGCACACGACGACGTTCCGGGCGTTGGTGCCGGTGCCGGGCGGAGGGGCCGTCCTGGACACACCCGGTATCCGGTCGGTCGGCATGTACGAGGCCGGTCCGGGGCTGGCGCGGGCGTTCGAGGACATCGCGGCGCTGGCGGCGCGGTGCCGGTTCGTGGGGTGCGCCCACGAGAGCGAGCCGGGGTGTGCCGTGCGGGCGGCCGTCGAGTCCGGCGCACTGGCCCGGCGGCGGCTGGCGAGCTGGCGCAAGCTCACCCGTGAGCTGGCTCACGAGCTGCGCCGCCGGGAGGCCCGGGAGCAGCGCGTCGACATGTACAAACGCCGCCGCGCCGAACGCCTCAGCCACCCCCGGAGTCGCCGCTCCGGGTGACTCAGCCGACCGTGTGGGCGTTCCCACTGAAGCTCTTGACCGCCTCACGGAGCCCGTCGGCCGGCTCCGCGACGACCCCCGGCCACCGGTAGTGGACCGCGTACGCGGCGGGGTCGTCCATCGATGGCTTGCGCACGCGCGTACCGTACCGGGTTCACTCTTCCGGGCCTCGTGAGCAGGGCCGACAATCGCTGTCGGAGTTTTTGTCATACCCCGCGGATACAGTGGGGCCGCCGGTTCCGACTCTCCTCACGACTCGAGGCTCCTACCTCATGGCAGACCGTTTGATCGTGCGCGGCGCGCGCGAGCACAACCTGCGCGACGTCAGCCTTGACCTGCCGCGCGACGCAATGATCGTCTTCACCGGCTTGTCCGGTTCGGGCAAGTCGAGCCTGGCGTTCGACACGATTTTCGCCGAGGGACAGCGGCGCTACGTGGAGTCGCTCTCCTCGTACGCGCGGCAGTTCCTGGGTCAGATGGACAAGCCCGACGTCGACTTCATCGAGGGGCTCTCCCCGGCGGTGTCGATCGACCAGAAGTCGACCTCGCGCAACCCGCGCTCGACGGTCGGCACGATCACCGAGGTCTACGACTACCTGCGGCTGCTCTTCGCGCGCATCGGTGAGCCGCACTGCCCGACCTGCGGCGAGCCGATCTCCAAGCAGACGCCGCAGCAGATCGTCGACCGCGTGCTGGCGATGAAGGAGGGCACCCGGTTCCAGGTGCTCGCGCCGGTGGTGCGCGGGCGCAAGGGCGAGTACGTCGACCTCTTCGCCGACCTGCAGTCCAAGGGGTACGCGCGGGCCCGGGTCGACGGCGTCGTGCATCCGCTGACCGAGCCGCCGAAGCTGAAGAAGCAGGAGAAGCACACGATCGAGGTGGTCGTCGACCGGCTGGCGGTCAAGGCGACCGGCAAGCAGCGGCTGACGGACTCGATCGAGTCGGCGCTGGCCCTGGCCTCCGGCATCGTGGTGCTGGACTTCGTCGACCTGCCGGAGGACGACCCGGCGCGGGAGCGCAAGTTCTCCGAGCACCTCGCGTGCCCCAACGACCACCCGCTCGCGATCGAGGACCTGGAGCCGCGGTCGTTCTCGTTCAACTCGCCGTACGGCGCCTGTGCCGAGTGCACCGGCATCGGGACGAAGAAGGAGGTCGACCCGGAGCTGATCATCCCCGACCCGGAGAAGTCGCTCCGGGAGGGCGCGATCGCGCCGTGGGCGACCGGCCACACGCTGGAGTACTTCCTGCGGCTGCTGGAGGCGCTGGGCGAGGAGGAGGGGTTCACCCTCGACACGCCGTGGCGGGCTCTGTCCAACCGCGCGCAGAAGACGATCCTCCTCGGTGCCGAGGACCAGGTGCACGTGCGGTACCGCAACAAGTACGGCCGCGAGCGCTCCTACTACACCGGCTTCGAGGGCGTGATCCAGTGGATCGAACGCCGCCACGCCGACACCGAGAGCGAGTGGTCCCGCGACAAGTACGAGGGGTACATGCGCGACGTGCCGTGCGGCGCCTGCGAGGGCACGCGGCTCAAGCCCGAGGTGCTCGCCGTCACGATCAACGGGCGCAACATCGCCGAGGTCTGCGGGCTGTCGGTGGGCGAGTGCGCCGACCTGCTCGGTGCGATGACGCTCAACGACCGGCAGAAGATGATCGCCGAGCGCGTGCTCAAGGAGATCAACGCCCGGCTGCGGTTCCTGGTCGACGTGGGGCTGGACTACCTGTCGCTCAACCGGGGCGCGGGTACCCTCTCCGGCGGCGAGGCGCAGCGCATCCGGCTGGCCACGCAGATCGGTTCGGGGCTGGTGGGCGTGCTCTACGTCCTCGACGAGCCGTCGATCGGGCTGCACCAGCGGGACAACCACCGGCTGATCGAGACGCTGGTGCGCCTGAAGAACCTGGGCAACACGCTGATCGTCGTCGAGCACGACGAGGACACGATCCGCACCGCCGACTGGGTGGTCGACATCGGGCCGGGTGCCGGTGAGCACGGCGGCAAGATCGTGCACAGCGGCGACCTCGACGGGCTGCTGTCCAACGAGGAGTCGATGACCGGCGCGTACCTCTCCGGCAAGCGGGCGATCGCCGTTCCGCCGGTGCGCCGGCCGTCCACGCCCGGCCGCGAGCTGACCGTGCACGGCGCCCGCGAGCACAACCTGCGCAACCTGACGGTGACGTTCCCGCTGGGGCAGTTCGTGGCGGTGACGGGTGTCTCCGGCTCGGGCAAGTCGACGCTGGTCAACGACATCCTGCATGCCGTGCTGGCCAACCAGATCAACGGCGCCCGCCTGGTGCCCGGCCGGCACACCCGGGTCAGCGGCCTCGAACACGTCGACAAGGTGGTCGGCGTGGACCAGTCGCCGATCGGCCGCACGCCGCGTTCCAACCCGGCCACGTACACCGGCGTCTTCGACAACGTGCGCAAGCTCTTCGCGGAGACCACCGAGGCGAAGGTGCGCGGCTACGGCCCGGGGCGCTTCTCGTTCAACGTGAAGGGCGGGCGCTGCGAGGCGTGCGCCGGCGACGGCACCATCAAGATCGAGATGAACTTCCTCCCCGACGTCTACGTGCCGTGCGAGGTCTGCAAGGGCGCCCGGTACAACCGGGAGACCCTGGAGGTGCACTACAAGGGCCGCACCATCGCGGAGATCCTGGACATGCCGATCGAGGAGGCGGAGCAGTTCTTCACCGCCATCCCGGCGATCCACCGGCACCTCAAGACGCTGGTGGACGTGGGCCTGGGCTACGTGCGGCTGGGGCAGCCGGCGCCGACGCTGTCGGGTGGCGAGGCGCAGCGCGTGAAGCTCGCGTCGGAGTTGCAGAAGCGTTCGACCGGGCGGACCGTGTACGTGCTGGACGAGCCGACCACGGGGCTGCACTTCGAGGACATCCGCAAGCTCCTCGCGGTGCTGCACAGCCTGGTGGACAAGGGCAACACGGTGATCGTGATCGAGCACAACCTCGACGTGATCAAGACCGCGGACTGGCTGGTCGACATGGGCCCGGAGGGCGGCCACAAGGGCGGCACGGTCGTCGCGGCGGGCACCCCCGAGGAGGTCGCCGTCGTGTCGGCGAGCGCCACCGGGGAGTTCCTGCGGCAGGTGCTGGACGTCTCCGGCGAGGTGTCGGACGAGGGACCGGCGGTGGCGCGGGCGCGGCGGGCCAACGAGGGGAAGGTCAACGGGGCGCGCGCCACCACGAAGGCGGCGCCGGCGCAGGCCGCGGTCGCGAAGACGGCTCCGGCCAAGGCGGCGACGAAGCGTGCGCCGTCGAAGGCCGTGCCGGCCGCGCGGTCCACCGCCGCCAAGGCGACGACCGCCAAGGCGGTGCCCGCGGCCAAGGCCGTTCCCGCGAAGAAGGCCGCGGCGACGAAGGCGGCGCCGGCCCGCAAGACGACCAGGAACCGAACCGGCTAGCCTCAAGTTAGGTTACCCTAAGTTAAGTTCTTGCGGGTTCAACGTTTTTCTCACAGTTTTCGGAGGAAGGCATCCCCGCAGGTCAACGGCGCTTTCTGGCGCTTTGGAGCGATACACAGCTAATTCCTAAGCAACAAATCGAACCATGCGGGGACTACGCCACGTATGAACTGGAGATCAATGCCGTACCTCCAGGAGGAGCGAGATGAGCGACACGACCCGACGTTCGGTGCTGGCCGGTGCCGCTGGAATTACCGCCGCGACGGCGCTGGCCGCCTGCGGTGACGATCTCGACGCGCCGGGCACGGACAACGCCGCGCCGCCGGCAGCCGGCACCAGCGGACCCGCCGGTGGCAGTTCGCCCTCGGGCAAGGCGTCTTCAACGGCCGGCAACGGTGCCGCCGCCGGAATCGCCGCCGTGGCCGACATCCCCGTCGGCGGCGGGAAGATCTTCGCCGAGCAGAAGGTGGTCGTGACCCAGCCGACGGCCGGCACGATCAAGGCGTTCTCGGTGACGTGCACGCACCAGGGCTGCCCGGTGAGCAAGATCGAGGCCGGCAACATCGTGTGCACCTGCCACAACAGCAAGTTCAAGGTGGCGGACGGATCCCCGGCGGGTGGCCCGGCGACGAAGCCGCTGACCCCCGCGACCGTCAAGGTCGAGAACGGCCGAGTAGTTCTCGGCTAGCACTGCGTCCTCGGCTAGCAGACACGTGTGGCGCCCGGGGCGGGCGGTGCCCGACGGAAAATGACGTACCCCGGCGATACGCTCGGTTGGTGCCGGATCCGTCGACCTACCGTCCCGCCCCGGGCACCATCCCCGAGCTTCCCGGTGTCTACCGGTTCCGGGATCCGACCGGGCGGGTCATCTACGTTGGCAAGGCGAAGAGCCTGCGCCAGCGGCTCAACTCCTACTTCGCCGACCCGTGGTCGCTGCACGCGCGCACGCAGCAGATGGTCACCACGGCGGCGTCGGTCGACTGGGTCACGGTCAACACCGAGGTCGAGGCGCTCCAGCTGGAGTACCAGTGGATCAAGGAGTACGACCCCCGGTTCAACGTTCGCTACCGCGACGACAAGAGCTATCCCTACCTGGCGGTCACCCTCGACGAGGAGTACCCGCGGCTGCAGGTGATGCGCGGCGCCAAACGCAAGGGCGTGCGCTACTTCGGGCCCTACTCCCACGCGTGGGCCATCCGGGAGACGTTGGACCTGCTGCTGCGGGTGTTCCCGGCGCGGACGTGCCGGCCCGGGGTGTTCAAGCAGGCGCGGCAGCATCAGCGGCCCTGCCTGCTCGGCTACATCGACAAGTGCTCCGCGCCCTGCGTCGGGCGGGTCAGCGCCGAGGAGCACCGGCAGATCGCGCTGGAGTTCTGCGACTTCATGGGCGGGCGCACCGACGCCATGGTCAAGCGGCTCGAGAAGGACATGCACGCCGCGGCCGAGGAGCTGGAGTTCGAGAAGGCCGCCCGGCTGCGCGACGACCTGACCGCGCTGCGGCGGGCCATGGAGAAGCAGGCCGTCGTCTTCGGGGACGGCACCGACGCCGATGTGGTGGCGTTCGCGGACGACCAGCTCGAAGCGGCGGTGCAGGTCTTCCGGGTGCGCGGCGGCCGCATCCGTGGACAGCGCGGCTGGGTGGTCGAGAAGACCGAGGACGTGACGTTCGGGGACCTGGTGCACCAGTTCTGCTCGCAGGTCTACGGCGGGGAGCGCGGCGAGGCCGACATCCCGCGCGAGGTGCTGGTGCCGGAGCTGCCGGCCGACGTGGACGCCCTCGCCGAGTGGCTCTCCGGCCAGCGCGGCGCCAGGGTGCAGATCCGGGTGCCGCAGCGGGGCGACAAGAAGGCGCTGGCGGACACCGTTCGGCGCAACGCCGAGGAGGCGCTGGTGCGGCACAAGCTGCACCGCGCGGGCGACCTGACGACCCGCAGCCAGGCCCTCGACGAGCTGGCCGAGGCGCTGACCCTGGAGACCGCGCCGCTGCGCATCGAGTGCTACGACGTCTCGCAGATCCAGGGCACCGACGTCGTCGCGAGCATGGTCGTCTTCGAGGACGGGCTGCCGCGCAAGAGCGAGTACCGGCGCTTCGCGATCACCGGGGCGACGGACGACGTTTCCGCGATCTCGGAGGTGCTGCGCCGCCGGTTCGCCCGCTACAAGGCGGAGACGGGGGACGAGCAGGGGCAGCCGATCGATCCGGAGACGGGGCGGCCCAGGAAGTTCGCCTATCCGCCGCAGCTGCTCGTGGTCGACGGCGGTGCGCCACAGGTGGCGGCCGCGGCGCAGACGCTTGCCGACGCGGGCATCAACGATCTCGCCGTCGTCGGGCTCGCGAAGCGGCTGGAGGAGGTGTGGGTGCCGGCGGAGGAGTTCCCGGTGATCCTGCCGCGCAGCTCGCAGGGGCTGTACCTGCTCCAGCGGGTGCGCGACGAGGCGCACCGCTTCGCGATCACGTATCACCGGCAGAAGCGTTCGAGCCGGATGACGGTGTCGGCGCTCGACCAGGTCCCCGGGCTGGGCGAGGTGCGCCGCAAGGCGCTGATGCGCCACTTCGGGTCGCTGAAGCGGCTGTCGGGCGCGACGGTGGAGGAGATCACGGAGGTGCCCGGCATCGGCCGCCGCACCGCCGAGGCCATCCTCGCGGCCCTCGGCGCCACCCCACCCCCGCAGCCCGCCGCCCCGGAGCCCGCCGGCCCGCAGCCGGCAGCGCCGGGAGTTGAACACAAGTAGTGGGGCGAAAAGCTGGTTACGGGGCGCGAATAGCCTGCGGAAGTCCCCAGTACTTGGGACGCGGACCCGGCAGCGGAGTGGTCGAACACGCCGAAGGCGGATCGACCCGGAGCGGTGCGGCCCGGGAGGCAACGGTCATGCCCCCGACGGACCCGCGAAGGAAAATCCCACCTTCGGGACCCACGCTTTGACCACGGTTGAACACCGGGCGGCAACCCGCGCCGCCTAGGATCGCCGTGTGGTGAGTGATTCCGCGGCGGCCGTGGCGCCGCAGGGGACCGACGACGGCAACGCCTCGCGTTCCAGCACCGACCTGGTGATCGTGACCGGGGTCTCCGGTGGTGGCCGCAGCACCGTCGCCCGTGCCCTGGAAAACGTCGGGTACTACGTCGTCGACAACCTGCCGCAGACGCTGCTGCTGGAGATGGCCGAGCTGGCCCACGCCGCCGGCGGCACCGCCAAGCGCACGGCGATGGTGCTCGACGTGCGCAGTCGCGCGTTCTCGACCGACCTGACGGGGGCCGTGAAGGCGCTGCGCGACCGGGGGTTCAGCCCGCGGATCGTCTTCGTCGACGCCGACGACAAGGTGCTGATCCGCCGCTTCGAGAGCGTGCGGCGGGCGCATCCGCTGCAGGGCAACGGGCGGCTGGCCGACGGCATCGCCGCCGAGCGCGAACTGCTGCTCGACGCCCGCGAGCAGGCCGACGTCCTGATCGACACCAGCCACCTCAACGTCAACCAGCTGCGCGCGCGGATCGAGGAGATGTTCGCGGGGGAGGACTCGCGGCGGCTGCGGGTGACGGTGCTGTCGTTCGGGTTCAAGTACGGGCTGCCGCCGGACGCGGACTTCGTGCTCGACGCGCGGTTCCTGCCCAACCCGTATTGGGTGCCGGAGCTGCGCGAACACACCGGTCGGGACACCGAGGTGAGCAAGTACGTGCTGGGCCAGCACGGCGCGCGCACGTTCATCGAGACGTACGCGCGATTGATCAACACCACCGCTCCGGGTTTCGAACGCGAGGGGAAGCGGTACCTTACGGTGGCCGTAGGATGTACGGGCGGCAAGCACCGTTCGGTGGCGATCGCCGAGGAGCTGGCCCGCCGCCTGCGTGACGTCCGGCTGGCGGCATCAGCGCAGCACCGCGACCTGGGGCGGGAATGATCCGAATCGTAGCGTTCGGCGGGGGACACGGACTCGCCACTACGCTGCGGGCGCTTCGGACCCTGCGCAAACCGTTCGACCTCGACATCACGGCCGTGGTGACGGTCGGCGACGACGGCGGCTCCAGCGGACGGCTCATCGCCGAACGCAACGTTCCCGTGCCGCCGGGCGATCTCCGGCAGGCGCTGGCCGCTCTCGCGGACGACACCGACCCGACGACGAGACGCACGGCGGAGCTGTTCCAGCACCGGTTCGGCGGGCAGGACTCGCTGGCCGGGCACCCGGTGGGCAATCTGGTGCTGTGCGGGCTGATGGAGCAGTTCGGGGATCCGATCGCCGCGCTCGACCACGCCGCGACGCTGGTCCGCGCGGCGGGGCGGGTGCTGCCGATGGCGATGAAGTCGGTGCAGATCGAGGCGGACGTGTACGGCGGCGATCCGGCCCGTCCGGACGAGGTCGTCGTGGTGCGCGGCCAGCATCAGGTGGCGGTGGCGCGCGGGGTGGTGCACACCGTTCGGCTCACGCCGGCGCCGCACGCGTGTGCGGAGGCGATCGAGGCGGTGCGCCGGGCCGACTGGCTCATCTTCGGGCCGGGTTCCTGGTACACGAGCGTGATCCCGCATCTGCTGGTACCGGAGATCGCGGATGCGGTGGCGGGTAGCGCTGCGCGTAAGCTGGTCACGCTCAACCTCGCGATGGACCAGGAGACTCACGGGCTGTCATTGCCGGATCACCTTGCGGCACTCACCCGTTACCTACCGGGCCTCCGGGCAGATGTAGTTCTTGCCGACGGCAAAGCCGTGGGCGAGCCCGAACCTGTGCATCGCGCGGCGGAGTCGCTCGGCGCACGGTTGGTGCTCGCTCCGGTCGCGGTGCCCGACGGGGCAGCGCGCCATGACCCGGCCGCACTCGCGGTCGCTCTGGAGCCGATCCTCGTGGATGGGTAGCCGTCGGAGTGATATCTCCGCCGGGTACAAATAGGAGCGATCTCCCGATGGTGGAGTGACAGCAGACGACCCGACCGGCCCCCGAGGTGAACACGATGGCGATGACCGCTGCGGTCAAGGACGAGCTGAGCCGGGTTGACGTGGCCAAGCCATGTTGCCGTCGCGCCGAGATGGCGGCGCTGCTCCGCTTCTCCGGCGGGCTGCACATCGTGTCGGGCCGCGTGGTCGTGGAGGCCGAACTCGACACCAACGCCGTCGCGCGCCGGCTCAAGCGCGAGATCAGCCAGGTCTTCGGCTACCAGTCCGAGATCCATGTGCTGGCCTCCGGCGGGCTGCGCAAGAGCAGCCACTTCATCCTCCGCGTCGTCAAGGACGGGGAGGCCCTCGCGCGGCAGACCGGGCTGCTCGACGTTCGCGGCCGGCCGGTTGTCGGCCTCCCGTCGAACGTCGTCACCGGCAACCTCTGCTGCGCCGTCTCCGTGTGGCGCGGGGCGTTCCTGGCGCACGGTTCGCTGACCGAGCCGGGGCGTTCGTGCGCGCTGGAGATCACCTGCCCGGGCCCGTTGGCGGCGGTCGCGCTGGTCGGCGCCGCCCGCCGGATCGGCCTCACGGCGAAGGCGCGCGAGGTGCGCGGGGTGGACCGCGTGGTGGTCAAGGACGGCGACGCGATCGGCGCGCTGCTGACCCGCATCGGCGCCCACAGCACCGTGCTGACCTGGGAAGAGCGCCGGGTGCGCCGCGAGGTGCGCGCCACGGCCAACCGCCTGGCCAACTTCGACGACGCCAACCTGCGCCGTTCGGCCCGGGCCGCGGTCGCGGCGGCCGCCCGGGTGGCCCGCGCGCTGGAGATCCTCGGCGACGTCGCGCCCAATCACCTGACCAGCGCCGGCGCTCTCCGGCTGGAGCACCGCCAGGCGAGCCTGGAGGAGCTCGGCGCGCTCGCCGACCCGCCGCTCACGAAGGACGCCATCGCGGGCCGGATCCGCCGGTTGCTGGCGCTGGCCGACAAGCGCGCCCGCGACCTGGGCATCCCCGACACCGAAAGCGTCGTCACGCCCGACATGCTGGTGGGATGACTACCTTTTAGAGCTTCATTTCGCGGGCCCGTCTCGGGGGCGCGACCGTTGCCTCCCGGGCCGCACCGCTGGGCCCTGGCGGGCCTACGCTTTCACGTCCGCGTGTAGTCGCGGCGCCTCCGGCGGCCGGATCCCCCGGCCCGCCCGGACTCACACGGGTGTGAGTTGAGTGCGGACGTGTGTGAGCTCAGGGAGATCAAATCGCTAGTTGATATCCCTCAGCTCACACACGTTGGGCGGCCGGCTCGTCGTTGGGCTCGGCGGCCGGGGGAGTGGTCGGGGCGGGGTCCTGCGTCGCAGCGGGAGTGCGGGTGCGCTGGGCGAGGGATACCGCGCAGGGGAGGCCTACCACCGCGAGGAGCCAGACCGGGCTGTAGAGGCGGTCGCCCTCCAGCCAGTCGGGGTGTGCCACCTCCGTGGCCAGGCCGGTCAGCGCCGCCGCGATCGTCAGCAGCGCCGCCGGGCGGTGCCAGCGCCAGAGGAAGAACCCGCCGGCCACCAACGCCGTGACGAGCAGCGGGGCGGCGGCCTGTTCGGCGATCCACTTGTCCCAGAAGCGGATGTTGATCACGATCAGCCGCCGCCACGGGTCGGGCACGTCCGGCACCGCGAAGTGGCTGGTGAACGTGTCCTGCAGGGATTCCGAGGAGCCGGGCAGGCCGGCGAGTGACGTTCCCCCGGAAATCGCGATCGTCAGGCCGGACGAGACGCCGAACAGCCACGCGAGCCCGCGGTGACGATGATCACGCGCGAACATCCAGATCCCCACGGCGCCCGCGGCCAGCGCGGCGGTGACCAGCATCATCGACGAGTACTTCACCAGCGACCCCACGACCGTGGCGCCCACCAGGAGCCCGACGCCCGGTCTGACCCGCCGCTGGATCAGCAGCACCGCCCCGATCAGCGCCACCAGCATCGTCAACATCTGCGGCCCCTCGGCCAACATCCGCGACGACCAGAACCCGATCGGCGTCGCGTAGTACAGCACCTGCCCCGCGACGGCCACCCGGTCCGAGCAGCCCAACATCCGCAGCAGCTGGAACACCAGCAGCCCGCACGCGATCGCGATCAACAGGCTCGTCGCCCACATCCCGTGCTTCGGCCCCAGGATCCCCACCAGCGGCGTCATCAACAGCGGATAGCCCGGCCGGCTGGAGAAGATCGCCTGGTAGCGCTCCCCGCGCGGGTACATCCCGTCCTTGTTGTTCTGGAGACACCCGAGGAACTGCTTCTGGTAGATCTGCGGGCTGAACGTCCGGCGCACGTCGGCGCGGCGCTCCCGCTCCCAGATCTTCGCCTCGCTGTCGCACATGAGCCGCTTGGCCTTCTCGTTGGCCTCGGCCTCGGAGACGCCGAGAAACTGCTGCGCCTGGCTCACGTACCGCGCGGAGTCCGGGAAGACCTGCGCCTTGGGATAGTTGACGAACTGGAGCACGACGTAGCCGAGAACGACCAGCGCGGGTACCAGCCAATGGCGGGGAAAACGAGAAACCACGCGCGCATGGTAACGACGCCCACGTTTTCACGCCCCGGAGGCACCAGGGCCCGGTGCTGGCGATAGGGTCTTCCTGTTCGGCGACGGAGCCGGGTCTCGCTCCTCGAACGGCCCTCGTGGGGCTCGCGGCGGGGCGGCCACTGACGAATTTCAGCCGGCTGGTGGGTGCCGGCGCTCAATCGACGAGAGGGTCTCGACCGTGACCATCCGGGTTGGTATCAACGGCTTCGGCCGCATCGGACGTAACTTCTTCCGCGCGGCGCTCGCGCAGGGCGCGGACATCGAGCTGGTGGGGGCCAACGACCTTACCGACAACGCCACGCTGGCCCACCTGCTCAAGTACGACAGCATCCTGGGCCGTCTCGGCCTGGAGGTCAAGGCCACCAGCGACGAGATCACGGTGGGCGGCAAGACGTTCAAGGCGTTCGCCGAGCGCGACCCGGGCAAGCTGCCCTGGGGCGACCTGGGCGCCGACATCGTCATCGAGTCGACCGGTCTGTTCACCGACGCCGAGAAGGCGAAGGCGCACGTCGCCGGCGGTGCCAAGAAGGTCATCATCTCCGCCCCCGCGAAGAACGAGGACGTCACGATCGTTCTCGGTGTCAACGAGGGTTCCTACGACCCCGCCAAGCACACCGTGATCTCCAACGCCTCGTGCACCACCAACTGCCTGGCGCCGATGGCGAAGGTCCTCAACGACACGTTCGGGATCGAGCGGGGTCTGATGACCACGATCCACGCCTACACCCAGGACCAGAACCTCCAGGACGCGCCGCACAAGGACCTGCGTCGCGCCCGGGCCGCCGCGCTCAACATCGTGCCCACCTCGACCGGTGCCGCGAAGGCCATCGGCCTGGTGCTGCCGGAGCTCAAGGGCAAGCTGGACGGCTACGCGCTGCGGGTGCCGATCCCGACCGGTTCGGCCACCGACCTCACCGTCAACCTCGCCCGTGAGGTGACCGTGGACGAGGTCAACGCCGCGGTGAAGGCCGCCGCCGAGGGTCCGCTGCGGGGCATCCTCACCTACAACGAGGACCCGATCGTCTCCACCGACATCGTCACGGACCCGGCGTCGTGCATCTTCGACGCGCCGCTGACCAAGGCGACCGGCAACCAGGTGAAGGTCGTCGGCTGGTACGACAACGAGTGGGGCTACTCCAACCGCCTCGTCGACCTCGTCAAGCTGGTCGGCGCGTCGCTCTGATCATGAAAACACTCGACGATCTGATCGGCGAGGGCGTCCAGGGTCGGCGCGTGCTCGTGCGCGCCGACCTCAACGTCCCGTTCGACAAGGCGAATCCGGGCGTCATCTCGGACGACGGCCGCATCCGTGCGGTGCTGCCGACCGTGACGGCGCTGCGGGACGCGGGCGCGAAGGTCGTGGTGATCTCGCACCTCGGCCGTCCGAAGGGCGCCCCGGACCCGAAGTACACGCTGGCCCCGGTGGCCGTGCGCTTCGGCGAGCTGCTCGGCGCGCCGGTGGCGTTCGCCTCCGACACCGTGGGCGCCTCGGCGAGGTCCACTGTGGACGGGCTCGCCGACGGCGCCGTGGCGCTGCTGGAGAACCTCCGCTTCAACGAGGGCGAGACCAGCAAGGACCCCGCGGTGCGCGGGGCGTTCGCGGACGAGTTGGCGGCGCTCGCCGACGTGTACGTGGACGACGCGTTCGGCGCCGTGCACCGGGCGCACGCGAGCGTCTCGGACATCGCGTCCCGCCTCCCGGCCTACGCCGGTGGGCTGGTGCTGCGCGAGGTCGAGGTGCTGAAGAAGCTCACCGGCGACCCCGAGCGGCCGTACGTCGTGGTGCTCGGCGGCTCGAAGGTCTCCGACAAGCTGGCCGTCATCGAGGCGCTGCTGCCGAAGGTCGACAAGCTGCTGGTCGGCGGCGGCATGTGCTTCACGTTCCTCAAGGCGCAGGGGCACGAGGTCGGCAAGTCGCTGCTCGAGGCGGAGATGGTCGACACCTGCCGGGACCTGCTGGAGCGGGGCGCCGGCAAGATCGAGCTGCCGGTCGACGTGGTGGCCGCGGAGGCGTTCGCCGCCGACGCCGCGCACTCGACCGTGCCGGCCGACGCGATCCCCGCCGACCGGCTCGGGCTGGACATCGGCCCCGAGTCCGTCGTGCGGTTCAGCGACGCTCTCTCGGGCGCCCGGACCGTTTTCTGGAACGGCCCGATGGGCGTCTTCGAGCTGGCGCCGTTCGCCGCCGGGACGCGTGGGGTCGCCGAGGCGATCACCAAGGTGGACGGGTTCACGGTCGTCGGCGGGGGCGACTCCGCGGCCGCCGTGCGCGCGCTCGGGATCGACGAGTCGGCGTTCGGCCACATCTCGACCGGTGGCGGCGCGTCGCTGGAGTACCTGGAGGGCAAGCAGCTCCCGGGCCTGACGGCATTGGAGTCCTGAGGTGGCCACCAAGAACGGTCGCCTGCCGCTCATGGCGGGCAACTGGAAGATGAACGGCAACCACCTCGAGGCGATCAGCCTCGCGCAGAAGTTGGCGTTCACGCTCACCGAGCAGCAGCTGACCGACGTCGAGGTGGTCGTGCTGCCGCCGTTCGTGTCGCTGCGTTCGGTGCAGACCCTGGTCGACGGCGACAAGCTGCTGATCAGGTACGGCGCGCAGGACCTGTCGCCGCACGAGAAGGGCGCCTACACCGGCGACATCTCGGGCGCCATGCTGGCGAAGCTCGGCTGTTCGTACGTGGTGGTCGGGCACTCCGAGCGCCGGCAGTACCACAACGAGGACGACAAGCTGGTCAACGCCAAGGTCAAGGCGGCCCTCGCCAACGACCTCACGCCGATCCTGTGCGTGGGGGAGGGCCTGCCGATCCGGGAGGCCGGCGAGCACGTGCCCTACACGCTGGCGCAGGTCGACGGCGGCCTCGACGGGCTGAAGTCGGACGACGTGGAGAAGGTCGTGATCGCCTACGAGCCGGTGTGGGCCATCGGCACCGGGCTCACCGCCACGCCGGAGAACGCGCAGGAGGTCATCGGCGCGATCCGCAACCGGCTGGCGGAGTCGCACGGCAACACCGCGGACCGGGTGCGCATCCTGTACGGCGGTTCCGTGAAGGGCAGCAACGTCGCCGGCATCATGGAGCAGCCGGACATCGACGGTGCCCTGGTCGGCGGGGCGAGCCTCGACGCGCAGGACTTCGCGCTGATCTGCCGGCTCGGCAAGTAGCTCCGCAGCACGCAGTGGCGCCCGGTGACCGCCGGGCGCCTTTGTGCTCAATGTGATCGGGGTGTACCGGGCGTACCGGATGGGTAGTGGCCCGCTATCCTGATAGCGCATCGCCGGTACTCCGGTGGTGATGAAACCAGGGAAGGATCCGCCGCCATGATGGCGTTCGCCTACACGTTGATCGTGCTGCTCGTGATCACGAGCATCCTGTTGACGATGCTCATCCTGCTGCACCGCGGTAAGGGCGGCGGTCTGTCGAGCATGTTCGGCGGCGGTGTCTCCTCCAGCCTGGCCGGTTCGTCCGTGGCGGAGAAAAACCTCGACCGTTACACGGTACTGGTCGGGATCATCTGGTTCGCCTGCATTGTCGGTTTGGGCCTTTGGCTGAAGGTTGCCATGGCTAATCCGGTCTCGTGAATTAACTCCCTCGACGTACACTCGTGCGCGCGGTCCGTCACGGTCCGCGCGCATTCTGCTGTCCGTGGGGAGTTCGGCCATGGTTTCTGGGAACGTCATCCGCGGCTCGCGGGTGGGCTCCGGCCCCGCCCGGATGGAGGAGCGGGTACCGGAAGCCGCTCGGCAGACCGTCACGTACTGGTGCGTCAACGGGCACCGGACCGAGCCGCTCTTCTCCGCCGAGGTGGAGGTGCCCGAGCTGTGGGAGTGCCCGCAGTGCGGCTGCCCCGCCGGCACCGATCCGGACAACCCGCCCGTCCGGCCGCGCACCGAGCCGTACAAGAGTCACCTGGCGTACGTGAAGGAGCGGCGCAGCGAGGAGGACGCGGCGGCCATCCTCGCCGAGGCGCTCGACCGGCTCCGCCAGCGCAGATCCAACTAGCCGTTTCTCAGCGCAGCCTGCTGCACGGCACGATTACCGGCCAGCCGCCGCGCAGGGGGCTGTCCGAGGTGTCCGTGGTCGTGCGGGCCGAGCCGTCCATCGAGCCGATCGAGACCCGTTCCACCGCGGGGTCGGCGCACACCTGCCGCGCCGCCGCCACCGCATCCCGCCACGGCTTGCTGTACGAACGCCCGGTGTCCTGCCGGTAGTTCGCCGCGCACGAGGCCGCGATGACGACCGCGAGCGCACCCAGCGGCACCTGCACCAGCAGCTTCCGTCCCAGCGGGGCCGTGGGCTCGACCCTGCGGGGCAGCAGCAGCGCCGCCAACGCCGCGAACAGCAGCAGCTCGGGGATGAGCACGTACCGCATCTCGAAGCCGCCCTGCAGCATGAACGACATGACGAGAACGCCCACGTGGTGCACACCGGCGACGGCCGCGAACAGCCACGCCGGCCGGGTCAGCCGCAACACCGCCACGAGCACGACGACGATCACCAGCACCCACGCCAGTACCCGCAGCTGCGCCGTCGGCATCGCCTCCCGCCAGCCGAACATCGCGTGCGGCAGCCCGCCGTCGACGTACAGCCCCAGCGCCCACCACACGTCGGTGGTGGGATGCGAGATGCCCTCCCGGTTGGTGATGCCGGTCAGGTTGGCGATGCCGTTCGCGGCGGTGCCGGCGAGCAGCACGAGCGCGAGCGTCACGCTGTACGCCGTGCGCCGGCCGTACAGCCGCAGCAGCGCCAGCGGGATCAGCGTCACGGTCAGCACGGCGCTCGCGGCGCTGGCGACCACCGTGGCGATCGCGACGACCCGGCCGGCCCGCGACGACGGTGTCCACAGCAGCAGCCAGAAGACCGTGTACACGGCGGCGAACTGCAGCGTGGCGACGTTGTTGGCCATCGTGGAGGCCATCGTCTCGCCCACCGGCGCCATCACGATCGGAACGGCCGCCAGGCACCGGGCGATCCAGTGCCGCAGGTGCGCGCCGCTGGCGATGTACACGCCCAGCGCCATCAACGCCGACAGCAGCGCCGCCGAGGTCGACAGCACCACCGGGGCGTACTCGAGCGGCACCCACGACGCCGGTTCGGCGAGCAGCCGGGGAACGGTGTTCCAGTAGCCGTTGTGCGGGCGGCTCAGCGCCTCCCACGTCGAGTGGTTGAGCGCGTCCTCCAGGAACACGCTGGCGTCCTCGGCGAAGATCGAGTTGAGCGGCCCCGGTCCGACGGTGCGCGTCAGGCTGAACGCCGTCCCGAGCAGCACGGCCACCGCGGCGACGACCCGCGGATGCGCGGTGACCAGCGCGACAACGCGCTCCCACAGGCGTTCCACGCCGGTCGTGCCCGCCGGAGGAACGGGTGCCTCCGCGACCTTCGGCTCCACGATGGTCGCATCGGCCGGATCCCGCGCCTCGTCAGGAGAACCGGTGCGCTGGCGGGGGATGAGCGGGGCGCCGGAAGCGGGCTGCGCATCGACCGGGAACAGCGTCGCGACCCGGCTCCCCACACGCTCATTCATGCGCCGGCCCGCTCAGTGGGCGACGCCGCCGCGTCGCCGTCCACTCGCTCACAACGAGGGAACCTAGCAGGTCCCGAATGGACCTCGTGTTACAGGCGCGATGCGGCCGCGGCGTCCAGGAGCCAGAGGGTGCGTTCGGCGCCCCGCACGCGCGCGGCCGGCACGGGGCCGTCCGAGAGCGCCGACGCGACCGCCTCCGCCTTGCCGGCACCGGCCGCGACCAGCCACACCTCCCGCGCCGACGTGAGCACCGGCAGCGTGAGCGTGATCCGGGTCGGCGGCGGCTTCGGGCTGTCGCGCACCGCCGACACCGTCAGGTCCGTGATGTCGACCTCGGGGTGCCCGGGGAAGAGCGACGCCACGTGGCCGTCCTCCCCGACCCCGAGCAGCACCACGTCGAAGGGGCCGGCCAGCGCGGCGGCGTACCGCGCCGCCGCCGCGTCGGGGTCGCCGCCGTCCGGACCGTCCGTCGCCGGCATCGCGTGGATGTTTTCCGGGGGAACGGGCAACGCGTCCAACAGCGCCGCCCGCGCCTGTGTCTCGTTGCGTTCGGGGTCACCCGTGGGCAGGAACCGCTCGTCGCCCCACCAGAAGTCCACGCGGCTCCAGTCGACCGCGTCGCGGTACGGCGCGTCGCGCAGGGCGGAGTAGAGCTTCGCGGCGATCCCGCCGCCGGTGAGCACCACCGACGCGGTACCGCGCACGGCCTGCGCGTCGGCGAGCGTGACGGCCAGCCGCGCCGCCGCGGTGGCCGCCAACAGCTCCGCGCTCTCGTAAATGACCCTCACGCGGGGGACACCACGGCTTCGGGACGCTCGGCGAGGGCCGGGTCCTTCCAGATGTGCACCCGCGTCGCCGAACGGCTGTCGAGGTCGGTGCGCCCCGTCGCCGCCCCGAGCGCGCTCGCGTAGGTCTGGTCCGGGTCCAGCCGGCGCAGTTCCTCCGCCAGTTCGTCGCCGAGGGTGCGGTGCACCAGCGGCAGCGAGCGCTCCGGCAGGTTGCTGCGGCGCAGCTGAACGGTGCCGTTGTTGGCCGCCAGCTCGATCGCGTCGCCGTCGGCGAGTTCGAAGCGCACACCGGCCAGCGTCGGCGCGGAGACCCACGTGGGGTCGACCCCGAGCCGGGCCTTGAGCCAGCCGCCGAGCAGCGCCGCCGACGGGTCGTTGTCCGGGGCGGTGATCGTGATGCTGCGCGTCGGCTGCGAGTAGGCGTCGAACGCGCCGGCGATCAGCGTGCGCCACGGGGTCGTCCGGGTCCACGCCAGGTCGGTGTCGCCGGGCGCGTAGTCGTCGGCCCGGGCGCGCAGCATCGCGATCGGGTCCTTCGACTGCGTGGCGTCGGTGATCCGCCGGTCGGCGAAGACCCCGAGCGGGTCGTGCGCGACCAGTTCCGGTGCCTCGCTGTGCCACCACGTGACGACCGGCACGTCCGGCGCCATCAGCGGCATCGTGACGGACTCGGCGTGCAGCGCCAGCCGCCCGCGCATGCGCATGACGACCGCCTCGCACGGGCCGAGCCGCCCGCCGACGACGATCTCCGCGTCGAGCCGCGAATGGGTGTCCGTCACGTCGTACCGGGCCACGATGAGGATCCGGCACGGGTGCGCGGCCGCGGCGATGGTGGCCGCCGCCTCGGCGTCGCGCACCCGCTTCTCGTCCACGACGGCCACGAGCGTGAGCGCCAGTCCACTGGCCACACCGCCGGCCGTGCGCCGCTCCGCCGCGAGCGCGTTGACGACCGCGGCGCCGGTGGTGTCCCACAGACCGATCACAGGCTGACTCCGTTCCAGAGAAAAGGCATCAGGCGCGGCGCCAGGCGCGACCCTCGCGGCCCAGCATCTTGTCGGCGAGCCGGGGACCCCATTCACCGGACCGGTACGGCTCCGGCTTGGTCCCCTCCCACGCCTCTTCCAGCGGGTCGATGACCGCCCAGCTCGCCTCGACCTCCGCGGCGTCCGGGAAGAGGGTCTTGTCCCCGATGAGAACGTCCAGCACCAGCCGCTCGTACGCCTCCGGGCTGGCCTCGGTGAACGCCTCGCCGTAGGAGAAGTCCATCGCGATGTCGCGGACCTCCATCGTGGTGCCCGGCACCTTCGAGCCGAACTTCAGCACCACGCCCTCGTCCGGCTGCACGCGGATGACCAGCTGGTTGTTGCCGAGCATCTCGATGTCGGCCTGCTGGAACGGCAGGTGCGGCGCCCGCTTGAACATCACGGCCACCTCGGTGACCCGGCGCGGCAGCCGCTTGCCGGCGCGCACGTAGAACGGCACCCCGGCCCAACGGCGGTTCTGGATGGCGAGGTTGATCGCCACGTACGTCTCCGTCGTGGACGTGGGGGGCACACCGTCCTCGTCGAGGTAGCCCTTCACGCGCTCCCCGGCGACCCAGCCCGGCAGGTACTGCCCGCGCACGGTGTCCTTCGCCACGTCCTTCGGCGGAACGATCGCCCGCAGCACCTTCAGCTTCTCCTGGCGGATCTCGCTCGCCTCGAAGCTGGTCGGCTCCTCCATCGCGGTCAGCGCCAGGAGCTGCAACAGGTGGTTCTGCACGACGTCGCGCGCGGTGCCGACCGAGTCGTAGAAGCCGGCCCGGGTCCCGATGCCGACGTCCTCGGCCATGGTGATCTGCACCGAGTCGACGTAGTGCGAGTTCCACACCGGCTCGAAGAGCGTGTTGGCGAAGCGGAGCGCCAGGATGTTCTGGACGGTCTCCTTGCCGAGGTAGTGGTCGATGCGGAAGACGTCGTCGGCGGTGAACACGTCGTCGACCAGGTCGTCCAGCTCGCGGGCGGACTGCAGGTCGCTGCCGAACGGCTTCTCCACGATGACGCGACGCCAGCCGCCGCTGCGGTCGTTGTCCGCCATGCCGGTGCGGCCCAGCTGCTTGAGCACGACGGGGAACGCCGACGGCGGGATCGACAGGTAGAACGCGGCGTTGCCCGGGATCCCGTGCGAGTCGCGCAGGTCGTCCAGGGTCTGCGCCAGCAGGTCGAACGCCGCGTCGTCCTCGAACGAGCCGCCGACGAACTTGATGTTGCCCGACAGCCGGGCCCACACCTCGTCCCGCCACGGCGTGCGGGCGTGCTTCTCCGCGGCGGCGCGGGCGATCTGCTCGAAGTCGCCGTCGCCCCAGTCCCGGCGGGCGAAGCCCAGCACCACGAAACCGGGTGGCAGCAGCCCTCGGTTGGCCAGGTCGTAGACGGCGGGGATCAACTTCTTGCGGGCGAGGTCGCCCGTCACGCCGAAGATGACCAGCGCGCACGGCTCCGGAATGCGCGGCAGCCGTCGGTCCTGCGGATCCCGGAGCGGATTCGCGGGTAGGTCCATGGTGTGCTCTCCCGGTGCAGGATTTCCTTGCACGATATCTCCCGGCGTCGTTACGCGCGGGCCGCGTGATCTACCGGCGGTTACGGGAGCGCGAACTCTTCCGCACTCCCGTAACCGCCCGGTTGTCAAGAACCGCCGCTGAACGCCGCGAGCAGCTGCCGCACGCCGGCGGCGCGGTCCGTCAGGTGCAGGTGCAGCAGCGGTCGGCCGCGGCCGGCGATCGCCTCGCGGTCACCCGCCGCCTGCGCCCCGATCAGTTCGCCGAATGTGTAGGGCTTTCCCTTGACCGGCAGGTCTTCGACGACGGCGCCGGTGATCTGCAGGAACGCCCCCACCGCCGGCCCGCCCTTGTGGTACTGGCCGGTGGAGTGCAGGAAGCGCGGCCCCCACCCGAAGGTGACGGCCCGGTCGGTCTCCCGTGCGAGCGCGGCCCGGAGGAGAGCCGTGTCGGCGTCGGCGTTGCGGTCCAGGTAGGCCATGACGGCCACGTAGCCCTTCTCGGGCGCGGCCGCCAGCAACGCCCGCACGGCATCGCCCACAGTGGACAGACCCTCGGCAAGGCCGTCGGCGTAGACCTCGATCGCACCGTCCACGAAGGACGGAGTGGCCGGCGGGGCGCCGTTCTCCAGGATGCGGTTGGTGTTGGCCTTGCTCTCCGCGACGTTCGGCTGGTCGAACGGGTTGACCCCGATCACCCGGCAGGCGATCGCCGTGGCGACCTCCCACGCGAGGAAGTGCGCACCGAGCGGCCCGTTGACCGACACGTCGGGGTCGACCCCGCCGCCCGGCACGGAGCCCGAGGTCAGCGCCCCGCCGACCGTCACGGTCAGCACGTCGGCGCCGGTCGCACCCGGGCTCGCCGGCGTCTCGACGACGACCGGGAGGATGCCCTTGCCGTCCTTGCCGCTGGACTCGGCGATGAGCTGTTCGGCCCAGTCGCCCAGCCCGACGATGCCGCTGCCGTCCGGCACCAGCGCCACCTTGTCCCGGCCGGCGAGCGCGGCGGCACCGAGGGCGGCGCCGAGCACCAGCGTCGGATTGCCGTCGGTGTTGCCGATCGTCGCGGCCAGTTCGTCGGCCTGGTCCAGCAGTTCGGCCACATTGACACCGGCAAGTGCACTCGGCACCAACCCGAACGCGGTCAGCGCGCTGTACCGGCCGCCCACCTCGGGGTCGGCGAGCACGACGTGCGCGCCCATCTCCCGCGCCGTCTGCTCGAACGGCGAACCGGGGTCGGTCACGATGACGAACCGGCCGCCGATGTCGTCCAGCCCGGCCCGCTCGAACGCGTCGAGGTACGCCCGCCGGTGGCTGTCGGTCTCCACGGTGGAGCCCGACTTGCTCGCCACCACCACGACCGTGCGCGAGAGCCGGTCGCCGAGAGCGGCGCTCACCTGGTGCGGGTCGGTCGTGTCGAGCACGGTCAGCGGCACGTCCAGTGTGCGGGTGATCACCTCGGGCGCGAGCGACGAACCGCCCATGCCGGAGAGCACCACGTGGTCGAGCCCCTTCTCGCGAAGGCTCGCCCGGATCTCCTCCAGCTGCGGCAGCAGCGCCCGGCTGCGGCGGAACGTGTCCACCCAGCCGAGCCGGATCTTCGACTCGGCCTCGGCCTCGGGGCCCCAGAGCGTGGGGTCCTTCGCGGCGAGCAGCCCGGGCACGCCGTCACTGAGCAGCTGCGCCAGCACCTCGGCGGTGCCGGGGACGGCCCGTGCCCCGTAGACGGAGAGACCGGCGGCCCCGTCGATCTCCTTCTCGGTCACGCTGTGCCTCCAACCGCGGACAGCGACCTGCGGAATGCCGTCTTCCGCTTCGCTCCAGCCGTCATTCCGCACCGTCACTACTGGGCTGCGGTGCGGCGTCGGTCGGGTCGTCGGCGCCCTGGTGCGCGGCCTTCAGCGACTTCTGCACGCCCTCGAGGAGTTCGGCCCAGCTCTGGGCGAACTTCTCGACGCCCTCGCGCTCCAGCGTCTCCACCACGTCGTCGTAGTCGATCCCGACGGCGGCGAGGTCGTCCAGGTCCTTCTTCGCCTTCGCGTAGTTACCGGTGATGGTGTCGCCCCGGACCTCACCGTGGTCGGCGAACGCGTGGATGACCGACTCCGGCATCGTGTTGACGGTGCCGGGGGCGATGAGTTCCTCGACGTAGATGACGTCCTTGTACGCGGGGTTCTTCGTCGACGTCGAGGCCCACAGCGGCCGCTGCGGGTGCGCGCCGGCGTCGGCGAGGGCCTGCCAGCGGGTGCCGCCGAAGACCTCCTCGTACGCCTGGTAGGCCAGCTGGGCGTTGGCGACGGCGGCCTTGCCGTGCAGTGCCTGTGCCTCCGGCGTGCCGATCTTGTCGAGCCGCTTGTCGACCTCGGTGTCCACTCGGGACACGAAGAACGAGGCGACCGAGCCGATCTGCGCCAGGTCGTGCCCGTTGGCCTTGGCCTGCTCCAGCCCGGCGAGGAACGCGTCCATCACCGCGCGGTAGCGCTCCAGGCTGAAGATCAGGGTCACGTTGACGCTGATGCCGGCCGCGAGCACCGCCGTGATGGCCGGCAGGCCCGCCTTCGTGGCCGGGATCTTGATGTACAGGTTGGGCCGGTCGACCAGCCACCAGAGGGCCTTCGCCTCGGCGACGGTCTTCTCGGTCTCGTGGGCCAGCCGCGGGTCCACCTCGATGGAGACCCGGCCGTCGACACCCTTGGAGGCGTCGTAGGCCGGGCGCATCACGTCGCACGCCCAGCGCACGTCGTACGTGGTCAGCATCCGGGTGGCCTCTTCCACCTCGATGCCGCGCGTGGCCAGTTCCTTGACGGCGTCCGCGTAGGCGTCGGCGTCGGCCAGCGCCTTGGCGAAGATGGACGGGTTGGTCGTCACGCCGACCATGTGCATCTCGCGGCGCATCTTGTCGAGGCTGCCGGAGACAAGTCGTTGCCGGGAAAGGTCGTCGAGCCAGATCGCCACACCCGCGGCGCTCAGTTTGGCCAGCCTGTCGGTCATCGCACGCGCTCCCTGCTCTGCGCTTTCATCCTTGAGAGGTCCGTCGGTTCAGTTGCCGGTCGTGGAGCCCTTGACGGCTCCGACCCGGGAGAGCGAGGCGCGGGCCGCGGCCACCACCCGGTCGGGCGTGAACCCGAACTGCTCGAAGAGCACCTGGTAGGGGGCGCTCGCGCCGTAGTGGTCGATGGTCACCGTCTCGCCGGCCGGCCCGATCAGGTCGAGCCAGGACATCGGGATGCCCGCCTCGACGGCCACCCGGGCGGAGACGTTCGACGGCAGCACCTGCTGCTGGTAGGCGGTGTCCTGCTCGCGGAACCACTCCTGGCACGGCATCGACACCACGCGCGTGGGCGTGCCCGCCTCCTCCAGCTTGTTGCGCGCCTCGACGCAGAGCGCCACCTCGGAACCGGTGCCGATGAGGATCACCTCGGGCTGCCCGTTGGAGGCGTCGATCAGCGTGTAGCCGCCCTTCAGCACACCCTCCGCCGACGCGAACTCCGTGCGGTCCAGCGTCGGCAGGGCCTGCCGGGTCAGGCACAGGGCGGTCGGGCGGTCGGTGTGCTCCAGCGCGGCGCGCCAGGCCCACGCGGTCTCGTTGGCGTCGGCGGGGCGCACCACGTCCAGGCCGGGAATGGCCCGCAGCGCGGTGACGTGCTCGATCGGCTGGTGCGTCGGGCCGTCCTCGCCGAGACCGATGGAGTCGTGCGTCCACACGTACACCACGGGCAGCTTCATCAGCGCCGCGAGCCGCACGGCCGGGCGCATGTAGTCGCTGAAGACGAGGAACGTGCCGCCGTACGGCCGGGTGCCGCCGTGCAGCACGATGCCGTTGAGGATGGCGCCCATGCCGTGTTCGCGGATGCCGAAGTGCAGCGTGCGCCCGTACTCGTTGCCCGGGAACGCCTTCGTGGCGTACTCGGACGGCACGAACGACGGCTCGCCCTCCATGGTCGTGTTGTTGCTCTCGGCGAGGTCGGCGGAGCCGCCCCACAACTCGGGCAGCGTGCCGGCGAGCGCACCGAGCACCTTGCCGGAGGCGGCACGCGTGGCGAGCCCCTTCGCGTCGGCGGGGAACTCCGGCAGCGCCGAGGTCCACCCCTCGGGGAGGGCCTTCTTGGTGAGCCGGTCGAGCAGGGCCGCGCGCTCGGCGTCGGCCGCGCGCCACGACTCGAACGCCTTCGTCCACTCGGCGCGCGCCTCGCGCCCACGGGCCACGACAGTGCGCGCGTGCTCCAGCACCTCGTCGGCGACCTCGAACGTCTTGGCCGGGTCGAAGCCGAGCAGCTCCTTGGTGGCGGCGACCTCGTCCTTGCCGAGCGCCGAACCGTGGATCTTGCCGGTGTTCTGCTTGTTGGGCGCGGGCCAGCCGATGATGGTGCGCAGCGAGATGAACGACGGCCGGCCGGTCTCCGCCTTGGCCCGCTCGATCGCGGCGTACAGCGCCTCGACGTTCTCCTCGTAGGTGTCGCCGCCGCGCCAGTCCACGGCCTCGGTGTGCCAGCCGTAGGCGGCGTACCGGGCGACCACGTCCTCGCTCTTGGCGATCTTCGTGTCGTCCTCGATGGAGATCTCGTTGTCGTCGTAGATGAAGATCAGGTTGCCCAGCTTCTGGTGGCCCGCGATGGCGCTCACCTCGTGGCTGATGCCCTCTTCGATGTCCCCGTCGGAGCAGATCGCGTAGACGAAGTGGTCGAACGGGCTCTCGCCGGGGGCGGCGTCCGGGTCGTAGAGGCCGCGCTCGCGGCGGGCCGCCATGGCCATGCCGACGGCGTTGCCCAGGCCCTGGCCGAGCGGCCCGGTGGTGGTCTCCACGCCGGCGGTGTGCCCGTGCTCCGGGTGGCCCGGCGTCAGCGAACCCCACTGGCGCAGCGACTGCAGGTCGGACAGGTCGAGCCCGTAGCCGGCCAGGTAGAGCTGGATGTAGAGCGTGAGGCTGGAGTGTCCACAGGAGAGCACGAACCGGTCCCGCCCGATCCACTGTGGATCGCTGGGGTCGTGCCGCATCACGCGGTTGAAAAGCAGATAAGCGGCGGGGGCGAGGCTCATCGCGGTGCCCGGGTGGCCGTTGCCGGCCTTTTCCACGGCGTCCATGGCGAGCACCCGCACGGTGTCGACGGCTCGCCGGTCGAGTTCGGACCAGTTCAGTTCAGCGGACACGATGCTCGCTGCTCCTCGGTGGTTGAGAGCTGACTTCTCTTGTGGACCCTACCCATGCGATCGGGCACCAACCTCCGGGCGCTGCCGGCTGTCATCAGGTATTCAACAACGCCCGACCCGCCCATGGGTACGCAACGGAGGACCGGAGTGCTCCCCGCACCTGCCCGTCGAAGAGCAAAGCCGCTGTTCTACGATGCGTTAGCCCAGCGCTGATCTCCTCCCAGCACACCGATTCGAGAGGTACGCAACGTGATCCTTTCCGGTGATGAAGCGGGGTCGGCTGCATGAGCACTCTCGCGGACAGGCCCTCCAAGACGGCGTCGCCGGTCCGGCCCGTGCGCCCGGCCGACATCGCGGCCGCCCGCCGCGCCGTCGAGGGACGCCCGGGCGTCAAGGCCGTCCTCAAGGCGTACCTGTCGCTGACCAAGCCGCGCATCGTCGAGTTGCTGCTGGTCACCACGCTGCCGGCGATGTTCCTGGCCGAGGGCGGGGTGCCGTCGCTGGGCCTGATCGCGGTGGTGCTGGTCGGCGGGGCGCTCGCGGCCGGCGCGGCCAACGCGCTCAACTGCTACATCGACCGCGACATCGACCAGGTGATGAAGCGCACGGCGTCCCGGCCGCTGCCGAAGCACACCATCGAGCCGCGGGCCGTGCTGGTGTTCGGGCTCACGCTGGCCGTGATCTCCGTCGCACTGATGGCGGTGTTCACCAATCCGCTCGCCACCGTGCTGACAGCGGCCGCGATCGCGTACTACGACCTCGTCTACACGATGTGGCTCAAGCGCACCACGCCGGCCAACACGGTCTGGGGCGGCGCGTGCGGCGCGGCGCCGGTGCTGATCGGCTGGGCCGCCGTGACCGGCGGGCTGGACCTGCGGGCGTGGGTGCTTTTCGCCGTGGTGTTTCTCTGGCAGCCGCCGCACTTCTACGCGCTGGCGATCCGGTTCAAGGACGACTACGCGCGGGCCGGCATCCCGATGCTGCCCGTCGTGGCCAGCATGAAGCGGGTCGGCGTCGAGGTCGTGGCCTATGCGTGGCTGACGCTGGCCGCCTCGCTGGCGCTGTGGCCGCTCGGCATGACGCCGCTGTACGGAGTGACGGCCACCGTGGTGGGTGTTCTTTTCGTGCTGGAGGCGCACCGCCTGGCGCGGCGTGCGTTCCGGGGTGAGCCGGTGCGTCCGATGCGGCTGTTCCACTGGTCGACGACGTACCTGACGCTGCTGTTCGTCGCCGTCGCGGTGGACGTTTTCATCGGCTGAGGACTCATCCGAAAGCGGTCCTCCTGTCGGGTTGATGCCCGACACGCCTGAATCACAATGCCATTACCTGCTGTAAAAGCCGCACTGCATATGGTTACTTTAACTGTACCTTTATGCCCGAAATTATCGTGATTCATGCGGTCAAAACTTATTGATCGACGCCTTAAACGTGTCGTGGGCAGCATCACAACCACCATTCGTTTGCCCTCCCGACCTGGGTCTATGCGCCTATGGTTGCCTTCATGGCAGATGGTTCCCATAGCACGATGACCCTCGAGGCCCCGGGAAACCTGGTGGACGGACTGCGGTCCTTCGCCGGCGACCACGGGGGTGCGAAGGCGGTCATCGAGTACATCGGGCGGCGCGGTGCGCGCATCGTGCTTGTCGGCGAGGACGGCGTCTGGGCTGACCAGTTCGCCCCCGCCACCGACGTCGCTCGTGAGGCCTGCATCAAGGCCGGCGTCGCCGTGGAGAACGAGTGGGAGCGGGAGCTGATGGACAACATGCGCCCGAACACGGACCTGTGGCGCTCGATGTCGCGCACCACGCTCTCCCGCTGAGGTCGACCACCCCACCGCGAGTAGAACTTTCGTTGTTTTCCCCGAGAATCCCCAGATGACCGCGAACACATCCACACCGAGCGCGATCCGGGCCGCTACCCGGGTCGCGCTCGTCACGTGTGGCGCACTGCCCGACCTGGACCCCGACGACCGGCTGGTGCTGACCCCGCTGGCCGGCCTCGGGATCACCGCCACGCCGGCCGTGTGGGACGACCCCGCCGTCGACTGGTCGGCGTTCGACCTGGTGGTGCTGCGCTCCCCGTGGGACTACGCGCCGCGGCGCGCGGAGTTCCTGGAGTGGGCGGGCCGGGTGCCGCGCCTGGCCAATCCCGCCGGCGTCGTGCGCTGGAACACCGACAAGCGCTATCTCGACGAACTGCGCGACGCCGGGGCTCCGGTCGTTCCCACGGAATTTGTCGAACCCGACGACGGCTGGGAGCCGGCGGCGGAGGGCGAGATCGTGATCAAGCCGGCCGTCGGCGCCGGCAGCGTCGACACCGGCCGTTACGACCTGGCCGACGGCGGGCAGCGGGCGCTGGCGGTGGCGCAGGTGCGGCGCCTCCAGGCGGCCGGACGTGCCGTCATGGTGCAGCCCTACCTGGACGCGGTCGACTCCCACGGCGAGACGGCGCTGCTGTGGACCGGCGGGCGGTACTCGCACGCCATCCGCAAGGGTCCGCTGCTCATCGGCCCCGACGAGGGCGTCGAGGGGCTCTACCGGGAGGAGGAGATCTCCGCCCGCGAGCCGTCGGCGGCCGAGCGGGAGATCGCGGAGAAGGTGGTCGCGGCGATGCCCTTCGACGTCGCCGACCTGCTCTACGTCCGGGTCGACCTGATCCCCGGGCCGGACGGCACACCCGTCCTGCTGGAGCTGGAGCTGACCGAGCCGTCGCTCTTCCTCGGCACCGACCCGGGGGCGGCCGACCGGTTCGCGGCCGCGATCGCGCGGCTAGCGGGAAAGACCCAGTAGATCGTTGGCGTCGCCGCCGGGCGCGGGGTCCCGCTGCCCGCGCGGCGTCCGCGTCAGGGTTTCCGGCAGGGTGAACGGTCCACCGCCCGGCCCCTCCACCGCGGCCGCCCGGGGCGCCGAGACCGTCGTGAACGCCGCGAGCGTCGCCACCCACACCAGGCACGCCCCGAACATGTGCAGTCCCACCAGAAGTTCCGGCAGGTGCGTGAGGTACTGCGCGAAGCCGACGAACCCCTGCGCCAGTTCGACCGCGACGAGGACGGCCGCGGCGCGGGCCGGCCCGCCGGCGGCCCGGACCGCCAGCCACAGCCCGACGGAGAGGCCGATCAGCAGGAACACCGCGTCGGCGTGCAACTGCGAGACGGCCTCGATGTCGAGTCCGGTGCGGCGGGCGTCGGCGTCCCCGGCGTGCGGGCCGCTGCCGGTGACCACGACGCCGAGCACCACCACGAGCAGGCTCGCCGCGACGACGGACCAGCCGAGCGCGCGCAGCGCTCCGGGCGCCGCCCAGCCGCCGACCTTCGGCCCCCCGCCGGCGGCGGTCCAGAACATGTACGCCGCCGCGACGATGCCCACCGACACGAGGAAGTGGCAGCCGACGACGTAGGGGTTGAGGTTGGTGAGCACCGTGAACCCGCCGACGACGCCCTGTGCGGGGATGCCGGCGAGCACCAGCGCGGACCACTTGACGGTGCCCGGCCGGCGCGGCTTGTGCAGCAGCGCGCTGATCAGCCCCACCAGCGCGACGGCTCCCACGACGAAGGTCAGCAGCCGGTTGCCGAACTCGATGACGCCGTTGAAGCCCATCTCGGGCGTCGTGACGTATGAGTCGTCGGTGCAGCGGGGCCAGGTGGGGCAGCCGAGGCCCGAACCGGTCAGGCGGACCGCTCCGCCGGTGACGATGATCCCGACGTTGGCGATGATCGAGGCCAGCGCGAGCCGGCGCAGTGCGTTCGCGGTGGCCAGCGCGTCGACGAGGCGTCTCACCTGGTGGATGCTACGCGGCGGCCCATTCACACCTTATTACTTAGGGTGCCCTGGGTGACCGGCTTCACTGGGCCCGCGGCGGAGCGGATTTGCCGATCTCCACCGAATTACGTAACGTTTCTGTTGTGAAAAACGCGGCGATGATGGTCGGGTCCGAGGGGACCGCCGATCGCCGCACCCGCGACCGCCTCCTCGGACTCCTGCTGGAGCGGGGCGCGCTCACCGCCTCCGAGCTCGCGTGCGAGCTGGGCATCAGTGCCGCCGGGATCCGCCGGCACCTGGACGCGCTCGAGGCCGACGGGCTGGTGGCCGGGGGAGAGGGTACCCGCCGTGGCCCGCGCGGCCGTGGCCGCCCCGCCCGGGTGTTCGCCCTGACCGACGCGGCCCGCGACGAGCTCAACCCGCGCACCTACGGAGACCTGGCCTCGGCCGCCCTGCGCTGGATCGCCCTGCGGGGTGGTCCCGACGCCGTCGCCGAGTTCGCCGCCGCGCAGGTCGCCGGCCTGGAGGAACGCCTCCGCGGCGCCGTCGCCGAAGCGGGCACCGACCCGATGGCCCGCGCCGAGGCACTCGCCCGGGCGCTGACCGCCGAGGGCTACGCGGCCGGGGCGACGACCATCGCCTCGGGCGGCCAGCTCTGCCAGCACCACTGCCCAGTGGCGCACGTCGCCGCCGAGTTCCCCCAGCTGTGCGAGGCGGAGACGCACGTGATCTCGCGCGTCGTCGGTACCCACGTCCAGCGCCTCGCCACGATCGCCAACGGCGACGGGGTGTGCACCACGCACATCCCGCGCTCCGCCGACATCGTTCTCGAACCATCGATACCTGTGAGGACTTCCGCATGACCGAGCAGACCATCCCCGTCACTCCCGTCGACGACCCGCTGGCCGGGCTCGGCCGGTACGAGTACGGCTGGGCCGACTCGGACACGGCAGGCGCCGCGGCCAAGCGTGGTCTCAACGAGGCCGTGGTCCGGGACATCTCCGCCAAGAAGAACGAACCCGAGTGGATGCTGGACCTGCGCCTGAAGGGGCTGCGGCTGTTCGACCGCAAGCCGCTGCCCAACTGGGGCGCCGATCTCACCACGATCGACTTCGACAACATCAAGTACTTCGTGCGTTCGACCGAGAAGCAGGCCGCCAGCTGGGAGGATCTGCCCGAGGACATCAAGAACACGTACGACAAGCTCGGCATCCCCGAGGCGGAGAAGCAGCGCCTCGTGGCCGGTGTCGCTGCCCAGTACGAGTCCGAGGTGGTCTACCACAAGATCCGTGAGGACCTCGAGGAGCAGGGCGTCATCTTCCTCGACACCGACACGGCGCTCAAGGAGCACGAGGACGTCTTCAAGGAGTACTTCGGCACCGTGATCCCGGTCGGCGACAACAAGTTCGCCGCGCTCAACACGTCGGTCTGGTCCGGCGGCAGCTTCATCTACGTGCCGAAGGGCGTGCACGTGGAGATCCCGCTGCAGGCCTACTTCCGGATCAACACGGAGAACATGGGCCAGTTCGAGCGGACGCTGATCATCGTCGACGAGGGCGCCTACGTGCACTACGTCGAGGGCTGCACCGCGCCGATCTACACCTCGGACTCGCTGCACTCCGCGGTCGTCGAGATCATCGTGAAGAAGAACGCCCGCTGCCGCTACACCACCATCCAGAACTGGTCGACCAACGTGTACAACCTGGTCACCAAGCGCGCCGTGTGCCATGAGGGCGCCACGATGGAGTGGATCGACGGCAACCTCGGTTCCAAGGTCACGATGAAGTACCCGGCCGTGTACATGACCGGCCCGCACGCCAAGGGCGAGGTGCTCTCCGTCGCCATGGCCGGCGAGGGGCAGCACCAGGACGCCGGCGCCAAGATGGTGCACGCCGCGCCCGGCACGTCCAGCACGATCATCAGCAAGTCGATCGCCCGTGGCGGCGGCCGCACCTCGTACCGCGGCCTGGTGCAGGTGCTCGAGGGCGCCACGCAGTCGAAGTCGACGGTCAAGTGCGACGCGCTGCTGGTCGACACGATCTCCCGGTCGGACACCTACCCCTACGTCGACATCCGCGAGGACGACGTCGCCATGGGCCACGAGGCGACCGTCTCGAAGATCAGCGACGACCAGCTCTTCTACCTGATGAGCCGCGGGCTCTCCGAGGACGAGGCCATGGCGATGATCGTGCGCGGGTTCATCGAGCCGATCGCCAAGGAACTGCCGATGGAGTACGCCCTGGAGCTCAACCGGCTTATCGAGCTCCAGATGGAAGGCGCTGTGGGCTGACGCCCGCCGCCCCTGACGACCTCTTCAGAAACAAGGATTCGATGACTGCTGTCATTACGCCGCCCAAGACCAAGTCGCAGGCGTTGCGCTCGTTCGACGTCGCGGACTTCCCGGTGCTCAACGGGCGCGAGGAGGAGTGGCGGTTCACGCCGCTGCGGCGCCTCGGTGTCCTCGCCAAGGCGTCGGAAGCCGCGACGTCCGCCGGTGTGGGCCACGACTACGACGAGCTGCCCGCCGGGGTCTCGGTGTCCACTGTGGAACGGACGGATCCGCGCATCGGCTCGGTGCTGACGCCGTTCGACCGGATCAGCGCCCTGGCGTACGGCGGTGCCGGCGAGGCGCTCCTCATCTCGGTCGCACGCCACGCGACCGCTCCTCCGGCGACGGTCCGCATCGTCGGACGCGGCGCGGACCCGGCCTACGGCCACACCTTCGTCGAGGTCGGCGAACTCTCCCAGTCGACGCTCGTCCTGGAACACACCGGCAGTGCGGTCCTGGCGGACAACGTCGAGGTGGACGTCGCCGACGGCGCGCACCTGACCCTGGTGACCGTCGCCGACTGGGCACCGGACGCGATCCACGCGCAGCACGTGAAGTTCCGGCTCGGGCGCGACGCCCGCGTCGTCCACGTGCAGGTGGCGCTCGGCGGCGACCTGGTCCGGCAGTACACCAGCGTGGAGTACTCGGGCCGGGGCGGCGACTGCGAGGCCTACGGCCTGTACTTCGCGGCCGAGGGCCAGCACCAGGAGCACCGGCTGCTCGTGGACCACTCGGTGCCGGACTGCCGCAGCTACGTCAACTACCGCGGCGCGCTGCAGGGCACCGGCTCGCACACGGTCTGGGTCGGCGACGTGCTGATCCGCGCCGAGGCCACCGGCACGGACACGTACGAGATCAACCGGAACCTCGTGCTGACCGACGGGGCGCGGGCGGACAGCGTGCCCAACCTGGAGATCGAGACCGGCGAGGTGGCCGGTGCCGGACACGCCAGCGCGACCGGCCGCTTCGACGACGAGCAGCTCTTCTACCTGATGTCCCGGGGCATCCCGGACGACGTGGCCCGCAAGCTCGTGGTGCGCGGCTTCTTCCACGAACTGCTCGGCAAGATCCCGGTCGAGGGGCTGCGCGAGCGCCTCGCGGACGCCGTCGAGGCCCGCCTCTCGGAGAGCGGGTCATGAGTGGGGAGGCCGTGCGGGTCTGCGCCGCGGCCGACGTGGCGAAGGGGTCCGTGATCGCCGTCGAGGTGCAGGACACCCCGCTCGCCGTGGTGCACGCCGACGACGACTCCTACTACGCCGTCTACGACGAGTGTTCGCACGCCAGCATCGCGCTGAGCGAGGGCGAGGTCGACGGCTGCACGCTCGAGTGCTGGCTGCACGGGTCGCGGTTCGACCTGCGCACCGGTCAGCCCAGCGGCCCGCCGGCCTACGAGGCCGTACCGGTCTACCCCGTCGAAGTGCGCGACGGCGACATCTACGTGACGCTCGAATCCAGCAACGGAGTGAAATAGATGAGCACCCTGGAAATCCGCGACCTGCAGGTCTCCGTGAAGCTGCCCGAGGGTGAGCTGAAGCCCATCCTCGCCGGGGTCACGCTGACGGTGCGGGCGGGGGAGACCCACGCCATCATGGGCCCGAACGGCTCCGGCAAGTCCACCCTCGCCTACTCGCTCGCGGGCCACCCCAAGTACGAGGTGACCGGCGGCTCGGTGACGCTCGACGGCGAGGACGTCCTGGCGATGTCCGTCGACGAACGCGCCCGCGCCGGCCTGTTCCTCGCGATGCAGTACCCGGTGGAGGTGCCCGGCGTCTCCGTGGCGAACTTCCTGCGCACCGCCAAGACCGCCATCGACGGGGAGGCGCCGAAGCTGCGCACCTGGGGCAACGAGCTGCGCGGCGCGATGGAGAAGCTGCAGATGGACCCGGCGTTCGCCCAGCGCAACGTCAACGAGGGCTTCTCCGGCGGCGAGAAGAAGCGCCACGAGATCGTGCAGATGGAACTCCTCAAGCCGAAGATCGCCATCCTCGACGAGACCGACTCCGGCCTCGACATCGACGCCCTGCGCATCGTCAGCGGCGGCATCGAGCGGGTGCGCGAGGCCGGGCAGACGGGCCTGCTGCTGATCACGCACTACACGCGGATCCTGCGCTACGTGCGACCGGACTTCGTGCACGTCTTCGTCGGCGGGCGGATCGTCGAGGAGGGCGGCCGCGAACTGGCCGACAAGCTGGAGGACAAGGGCTACGAGCGGTACCTGGCGGGTGCGGGACCGGCGGCGGTGTGATGGCCACGTTCGACGTCGCCCGGATCCGCGCGGACTTCCCGATCCTGTCCCGCGAGGTCAACGGCCACCCGCTGGTCTACCTCGACTCGGGCAACACGTCCCAGAAGCCGCGCCAGGTGATCGACGCGATCCGCACTCACTACGAACGGCACAACGGCAACGTGGCGCGTTCGGTGCACACGCTCGGCACCGAGGCGACGGAGGCGTACGAGGGGGCCCGCGGGAAGGTGGGCCGCTTCGTCGGCGCGCCGGCCGAGGAGATCGTCTTCACGAAGAACTCCACCGAGGCGATCAACCTGGTGGCGCACGCGTTCTCGGTGCGCGCCACGGACGAGCGCTTCCGCCTCGGGCCCGGCGACGAGGTGGTGATCTCCGAGATGGAGCACCACTCGAACATCGTGCCGTGGCAGCTGCTCTGCGAGCGCACCGGCGCGACGCTGAAGTGGTTCGGGCTCACGGACGACGGACGGCTCGACCTGTCGGCCATCGACGAGGTCATCACCGAACGCGCGAAGATCGTGTCGATCGTGCACTACTCGAACATCATCGGCACCATCAACCCGGTCGCGACGATCATCGCCCGGGCGCGGGAGGTCGGTGCGCTCGTCATGCTCGACGGGTCGCAGTCGGTGCCGCACGCGCCCGTGGACGTGACCGCGCTCGGCGCCGATTTTCTGGCGTTCACGGGGCACAAGATGTGCGGGCCGACCGGCATCGGTGTGCTGTGGGGGCGTTCGGCGCTGCTGAACGCGATGCCGCCGTTCCTCGGTGGCGGGTCGATGATCGAGACCGTCATGCTGACCGGGTCGACGTTCATGCCGCCGCCGGCGCGCTTCGAGGCGGGTACGCCGCCGATCGGCGAGGCCATCGGGCTCGGGGCGGCGGTCGACTACCTCACCGGCGTCGGCATGGAGGCCGTCCAGGAGCACGAACGCCGCATCACGGCGTACACGCTGGACGCCCTGGCCACCGTTCCGGACGTGCGGATCGTGGGGCCGCGGTCGCTGGAGGACCGGGCCGCGACGATCTCGCTCGTGGTCGAGGGTGTGCACCCGCATGACGTCGGTCAGATACTCGACGCGGAGGGGGTCGAGGTGCGTGTGGGCCACCACTGCGCCCGGCCGGTCTGCGTACGCTTCGGGGTACCGGCGACGACGCGTGTGTCGCCGTACCTCTACACGACCACGGACGAGATCGACGCGTTGATCCGTGGTCTCTACACCGTTCGGAAGGTCTTCGCGTAATGCGTCTCGACCAGCTCTATCAGGAGATCATCCTCGATCACTACAAGCACCCGCACGGCCGTGGCCTGCGGGAGCCGTTCGACGCCGAGGCGCACCACGTCAACCCGACCTGCGGGGACGAGATCACGCTGCGCGTGAAGGTGGCCGACGGCACCGTCGACGACGTCTCCTACACCGGCATGGGCTGCTCGATCAGCCAGGCGGCGGCAAGCGTGCTGTACGAGCTGGTCAAGGAACAGAAGGTGGCGCGCTCCCTGGAGATCACGGACGCGTTCACCGAGGTGATGACGAGTCGTGGTGACGTCGAGCCGGACGAGGACGTGCTCGGCGACGGGATCGCGTTCGCGGGGGTGGCGAAGTACCCGGCGCGGGTCAAGTGCGCGCTGCTCGCGTGGATGGCGTTCAAGGACGCGTTGGCGCGTGCGGGAGAACCGGAGAAGGTAGAGAAATGAGCGAGGAAACTGTCGTCGCCGCGGAAGAGACCGGTGCCGTCAAGGCGTCGCTGGCCGACGTCGAGGAAGCGATGAAGGACGTCGTCGACCCCGAGCTGGGGATCAACGTCGTCGACCTGGGACTGGTCTACGGGGTGCACATCGACGACGACAACGTCGCCTCGATCGACATGACGCTCACCTCGGCCGCGTGCCCGCTGACGGACGTCATCGAGGACCAGACCAAGCAGGCCCTGTGCGGGGGTCCGGGCGGCGGCATCGTCAAGGACTTCCGGATCAACTGGGTGTGGCTGCCGCCGTGGGGGCCGGACAAGATCACCGATGACGGGCGCGACCAGCTGCGTTCGCTGGGCTTCAACGTCTGACGTATACCTGCGCTTCATCCGCGGGACTGGTGATCTTCGTGTGCCGCTGCGAGGGTTCGCGGCATGCGAATGTTCCGATGGATGAGCGGCACTGTCGCCGTGGCGGTCGTGGCGGGAACGCTCACGGCCCCCGGCGCGGCCGCTGCCCGGCCGAACGGCCGTGAGTTCGACCTGCAAGCGCATCGGGGCGGCCTCGGGCTGCGCGCCGAGAGCACGCTCAGCTCCTTCGGCAACGCCCTGCGCCTCGGCGTCACCACGCTCGAACTCGACGTGCAGATCACCGAGGACGGGCAGGCGGTCGTCACGCACGACCGGCGCGTGGACGGCCGCAAATGCCGGGACACGGTTTCTGACGACCCCGAGTCCCCCTTCGTCGGCAAGTACGTCAACACGCTGACGCTGGCCCAGGTGCGCACGCTCGACTGCGGCTCGCAGCGCCTCGCGGACCACCCGGGTCAGGTGCTCTCGCCGGGCTCCCGGATGCCGCTGCTGCGCGAGGTGTTCGACCTGGTGAAGCGCTACGGCGCCGACGACGTCACGCTCAACGTCGAGACGAAGGTCGAGGCGGGCGCGCCGTCGGAGACCGCGCCGCGTGAGCAGTTCGTGCAGGTGACGGCGCGGGAGATCCGGGACGCCGGATTCCTGTCCAGGGTCACGATCCAGAGCTTCGACTGGGGTGCGCTGATGCGCATGCGCCAGGTCGAGCCGCGGCTGCCCGTGGTGGCCCTGACCAACAAGGACTTCCTGCAGACCGGTCAGCCCGGCAGGAGCCCGTGGCTCGGCGGCCTCGACATCGACGACTTCGGCGGCGACCCGATCGCGGCCGTCGCCTCCTTCAAGGCGGCGGCGTTCTCGCCGGTGCACGGCTTCCCGCAGAACGGCAAGGTCGGCGACCCCGGATACCAGCCGTACGTGACCGCCGAGATGGTCAGGAACGCGCACCGGCGCGGGATCAAGGTCGTCCCGTGGACCGTCGACGACCCGGCCACGATGAACAAGCTCATCGACGACGGGGTCGACGGCATCATCACGGACTATCCGGACCGGCTGCGCGACGTGGTGGCGGCGCGCGGCTTCCCGCTGCCGCGCGGGTACGCGTCGCCGTTCGACATCCAGGGGCACCGGGGGGCGCGGGCGGTGCGGCCGGAGAACACGCTCGCGGCGTTCCGCTACGCGCTGGCGAACCCCGACGTCTCCACGCTGGAGCTGGACACCGGCGTGACGCGGGACGGGCAGCTCGTCGTCATCCACGACCGCACGATCAACGGCAGCCACTGCGTCGACACGGCGCCGGTCGTCGCGGGCGACCCGGCCTTCCCGTACGTCGGCAAGCGGGTACACGACCTGACGCTCGCGCAGGTCAAGACCATCGACTGCGGGTCGAGGACGCTCCCGGAGTTCCCCCGGCAGGTCGCCGTCCCGGGCGAGCGGATCCCGACGCTGCGCGAGGTCTTCGCGCTGGTCGCCGCCTCCGGTCGCAAGGACATCCGGTTGAACGTCGAAACGAAGATCAGCCCCACCGTCGACGACACCGAGAACTACGCGCTCTTCACCGTGAAGCTGGTCAACGCGATCAAGGCCGCCGGGCTGACCTCGCGGGTCACGATCCAGAGCTTCGACTGGCGCACGATCCGCCTGGCGCGTTGGCTCGACCGCCGCATCGGGACGGTGGCGCTGGTGTGGCAGTACGGGCCGGCCGAGTGTGCGTCGCTCGCCGACGAGTGCTCGCTGCAGGCGGTGTACGGGAACCCGTCGGTGCGGAGCCCCTGGACGGGCGGGCTCGACTGGTGGAAGTTCCGTGATCTGGGTGCGCTCGTCAAGGCGGCCGGTGCCGGGACGGTCTCCGCGAACTGGCAGGTGCACGACCCGGACCAGCCCAAGGCGGCCGACCCGGACTGGTACCTGCGCACCGACCCGGCCTACTTCCACGGTCCGACGGTGCCGGTGCTCCAGCGGCGCTACGGGCTGAAGGTCGTCCCGTACACGGTGAACGACGCCCCGACGCTCGAGCGGGTGATCGCGCTGGGCATGGACGGCGTGATCTCCGACGACCCCGACCTCGCGATCGCGGTGGCCCGCCGGTACGGCCTCCGCTGACGCTGCTTTCCCCCCGACGGGGGATAGGCTGCCGGCGTGCGAATGCCGTCGTGGGTCCTCTGGTCGGCGGCCTCGGCGCCGGTGCTGCTGATCGGGGGGTGGACGCTCGCCGCCGTTCGGCAGCCGGCCGGCTTCGACTCGACCGTGGATACGATCAGTGCGCTCGCCGCGTTGGATGCGCGCGACCGGTGGATCATGACCGGGGCGCTGTCCGGCGTGGGCGTGTGCCACCTGGTGACGGCCGCGGGGCTGCACCCGGCGAGTCCGCTCGGGCGGGCCGTGCTGGCGCTGGGTGGCGCGGCGACGCTCGGCGTGGCCGCGTTCCCGTTGCCCGCGGACGGCGGGTCGAGCGCCGCGCACACGGCGACGGCCGCGGTGGCGTTCGGCGCGCTGGGGGCGTGGCCGCTGCTCTCGTCCCGCCGGCACCCGGGGGTGGCCCGGGGCGATCGTCCGACGGTGCCGTGGGGGGTGCGCCCGCCCGTCGCCGTCGCGGCGGGGGTCGGGTTGCTGGCCCTGGTCGGGTGGTTCGGGAGCACGCTGGCGAGCGGGGAGCGGGTCGGGCTGGCCGAGCGGGTGGCCGCCGGGGCGCAGGCGCTGTGGCCGCTCGTCGTGGCGCTGTCGGTCCGCCGGGCCGCGCGAGGCTGAAGCTGCGGGCGGGGTCAGTCGACGCGGCGGTTCTGGAGCTTGAGGGTGCGGTGGCGCTTGTTCTCCAGGCGGCGTTCTACCGCGCCGCGGCTGGGCCTCGTGGGGCGGCGTGCGGGTGGGTCGGGGGTGATCGCGTCCCGCACCAGGGCCGCGAGGCGGATCTCCGCGGCCTTGCGGTTCTGCAGCTGGTGGCGCTGCTCCGAGGCGGTGATCACCAGTGCGCCGTCGACCAGGCGGCCGGCGAGGCGGGTCAGGGCGCGCTCCTTCAGCACCGGCGGCAGGGCGTCGGACTCGGCGACGTTCCAGCGCAGTTCGACCTTGGAGTCGGTGGTATTGACGCCCTGGCCGCCCGGGCCGCCGGAACGCGAGAAGCGCCACCGCAGCTCGGCGCGGGGAATCGTGATGCTCCCGCGGACGGGCAGGTCGTCGGACATGGTTCCAGCATGACGGACCTGTCTACCGGGTAAGTGCCCGGGCATGACGGTGTACGGGATCCACAACTCGCACGAGCAGGTCCACCCGGCGAAGCTGCTGGAGACGGTGGTGCGCGCCGAGCAGGCCGGGTTCGCGGCCGCCATGTGCTCCGACCACTTCTCGCCGTGGAGCGCCCGCCAGGGGCAGTCCGCGTTCGCGTGGTCGTGGTTGGGCGCGGCGATGCAGGCCACGCGGCTGCCGTTCGGCATCGTGAACGCCCCCGGCCAGCGCTATCACCCGGCGATCGTCGCGCAGGCGATCGGGACGCTCGGGGCGATGTTCCCCGGCCGGTTCTGGGCGGCGCTCGGCACCGGCGAGGCGTCGAACGAGCACATCACCGGCACCGGCTGGCCCCGCAAGGAACTGCGGACACAGCGCCTGCGGGAGTGCGTCGACATCATCCGGGCGCTGCTGAGGGGCGAGGAGGTGAGCCACGACGGCCTCGTGAAGGTGGACCGCGCGCGCCTGTGGACCCGTCCCGACGAGCCGCCGCCGCTGATCGGCGCCGCGGTCAGCGTGGAGACCGCCCGCTGGTGCGCGGAGTGGGCCGACGGCCTCATCACGGTGAACGCCCCGGAGGAGCACCTCCGCCGCATGATCGACGCCTACCGGGAGGCCGGCGGCCGCGGCGACCTGCACCTCCAGCTGCACCTGAGCTGGGCGCCGGACGAGCAGACCGCCCGCGCGATCGCGCACGATCAGTGGCGCAGCAACGTGTTCCCGCCACCGGTCTGCTGGGACCTCGACACGGCGGAGCACTTCGACGTCGTCTCCGAGCACACCCCGGTCGAGGCCGTCGCGCAGGTCGTGCACATCAGCGCCGACCTGAACAGGCACACGGAATACCTGCGCAAGTGCGCCGATCTCGGGTTCGACCAGATCATGCTGCACCACGTCGGACAGGAACTGGAGGGTTTTGTGGACGCCTTCGGCGCGAAGGTGCTCCCTCAGCTGAAGGCGTGAAAGCTGCCCGCGCGGGTGCCGAAGTAGAGCGACCCCTTCCACACGGCGGGGGTGGACTCGATGCACCCGCCGACGGTGAGGTCCCACAGCGGCGTCGGGGGAGCCTGGGTGTCGCGCACGTCGAACGCGTGCAGAACCCCCAGGCAGTCCCCGATCACCAGCACGTCGTCCACCACGACCGGCGACTGCCACACCTGCCCGCCCGGCAGGTGGAACCGCCACCGCACCGCCCCGCTCGCGCGGTCGATGCCGAGCACGTCGCCGCCGGTGGTGTCGAAGATCGCGAGGTCCTTGTACAGCGCCGGGGTGCCCCAGACGCCGGCCGGCGTGGCGCCGGTGTCCGGATGGCTCCACACCAGCGGGGCCTCCGGCTTCGACGGGTCGAGCTTCATGATCTGCCCGACCTCGTGCGAACGCGCGCTGCCCTTCTCGTATTCGGATCCCACGTAGAGCATGCCGGCCTCGTCGACCACGATGGTCGCGTCGGTGTCGTCGCCGGTCCAGAAGCGGAAGGTGCGCTCCGGTTTGCGGCCCTGCTTCAGGCCGGCGATGTTCCAGCCCTGGACGAGGCCGCCGGAGTTGGCGAAGTAGACGGTGTCCTTGTGGATCGCGACGGAGTTCTCGATGGAGACGGCGCGGTGGCCGATGTCGCGCAACTGCTGCTCATCCCAGCCGGGCGCGTGGAAGATCAGTTCCGGCGCCACGGTCACCTTGCCGTCGGGGCCGTAGCCGCGGTTGAGCTTCACGATGTGGAACTGGCTGTTCTCGCCGCCGATGAAGAGGTGGTCGTCGATGACGAGCCCGGCGCCGTCCCAGTCGTCGTTCCACATGGTGGGGGAGACCGCGTCGGCCGAGAGTTTCCACAGCTCGGTGGGCTTGTCCCGGTCCACGGCCAGCACCCGGTAGTAGTTGTCGCGCGAGCCGGAGTAGACCAGCGGGAAGCCGTCCGGGTCGACCGTCACCGAGCCCTTGATGATGTCGCCGGTGGGGAAGTCGGGGAGGATGCGTTCTCCCGTGCCGGCGTCGAGGAAGTGGATCTTCTTGTCGTAGGCGCCGAAGACGACCCAGGTGCGGCCGTCGCGTTCGAAGACCGCGGGCTGGCCGGTCCAGCCGGAGCCGCACCACTCGCTGGGACCCTTTTCGTCGATCGAGGTGCCGCAGAGTCCACCGTTCCCCGGAAAGATCCATTTGCGTCCGGGGGCGGACCGGGAGATCGGTCCGGTGCCGTAGTAGGTCCTCGTCGGATTTCCGCGGAACGTCAACAGCCCCGGCACGCGATCGCCCCACGGCCTGCCCACGGCGGCCGGGTCGGACCAGCCCACGAAGGGTGCCGCGCTCGGCGAGGGGGCGGCGGCGGGCGACGATGCGGCCGGCCCCGGCTCCCAGTGCGCGTCGTCGCCCGCACCCCGGGTGAGCGCGAACGCCGTGGTCGTGGCGGCGGTGACCGCGAGCGTCGTCAGGCTCGCGATCAGGGCCATACGCCGCAGCGGCATCACGGCCACATTATGTAGCCGCAGTTTTGCCGACAGTTACGAAACCGGATTATCGGACCCTTGCAGGTGCTTCGTCGCCTCGCGCACCGACAGGGGTGACAGCTGCGGATTCTCCTTCACGAACGCGCGGACGGCGGCGGGGTCGCTCCGGGCGTACTGCCGCAGCGCCCAGCCGATCGCCTTGCGGATGAAGAAGTCCGGGTGTTCGGCCTGGAGCGCGCAGTAGCGGAACAGCCGCTCCGCGTCGGTGGCCCGCTTGTAGTGCATCTGGTGCAGGATCGCCGTCCGGGCCAGCCACATGTCCCCGTCCACGAGCCACCGGTCCATCGTCGCCACGGCGGCCGGATGCCGGGCGACGATCGTGCCCACGACCCGCGTGGCGAGCGCGTCCACGGTGTCCCACCACGCGCGCGTCGTGATCAGCAGCTCCGCCGTCGTGAGGAACGTCGGCCCGCACGCCGACGGGTGCGCCACCAGCAGGTCGATCGCGAAGTACTGGTACTCCCGCTCGGGCAGCTCCCAGCAGGCGAGCGCGACGCCGCGCAGGTCCGCCTCGGTCGGCCGGGGCAGTCCGGCGACGACCCGCTTGGCCAGCTCCCGGCGGCGGGGCGAGGGCAACCCGAGGAAGGGGAACGCGTCGCGCATGTAGGCGCGCATCGGGCCGGCCGCCGCGGGATCGGCGGCCGACCCGTAGATCGCCAGGAGCCGGTCGAGAACCGTGCGCGCGAGCGGGGTGTCGGAGGCCGCCATGCGCGAATGTTACGGCTCAGACGGCGCCCGAGAACGTGTCGCACTGCTTCGGATCACCCGTGTTGTAGCCCTGCAGGAACCACTGCTTGCGCTGTGCCGACGAGCCGTGCGTGAACTGGTCCTGGTTCACCCGGCCGCCGGCCCGCTTCTGGATGGCGTCGTCGCCGATCGCCTCCGCCGTCTCGACGGCCTGCTGGATGTCCTGCTCGGAGATCGACTTGAACAGCGTGTCCCCGTCGCGGTCCTTGGTGGTGGAGGCGCCCTTCGCCCAGGCTCCCGCGTAGCAGTCGGCCTGCAGTTCGAGCATGACCGAGTAGCGGTTCGCGTTGTTCGGGTCCCGCTGCTGGGCCCGGTTGACCTGGTCCGAGGTGCCGAGCAGGTTCTGCACGTGGTGCCCGTACTCGTGCGCGATCACGTACGGCGCCGCGAACTCGCCCTGCGCCCCGAAGCGGTTGCTCAGCTCCTGGTAGAAGGTGAGGTCGATGTAGACGTGGCTGTCGGCCGGGCAGTAGAACGGGCCCACGCCGGAGTCGGCCGCGCCGCAGCCGGTGTTCACCTGGCCGCTGAAGAAACGCGTCGTGGCCTCCTGGTACGCCTTGCCGAACGACTGGGGCAGCTGCACCTTCCAGTACGTCTGCACGGACTGCACGTAGAGGAAGTTGCGGCAGTCCGCCTCCTGGAACCGGTTCGTGTTGGACTTGTCGCACTCCTGCTCCAGCGGCTGGCCGCTGCCGGAGTTGCTCCCGGAGTCCTCGCCGCCGATGAGGCCGGTGCCGAGGCCGCCGCCGACGAACAGCCCGGCGAGCAGGACCACGACCGTGATGATGAGTCCGATCTTGCCGCCGCCGATCGGGATGGGAATCGGCAACCCGCCGGCCCGGATCCCGCCGCCACCCTGCCCGCGCAGGTCCTCGACCTGGCCGGATTCGAGGTCGGCCTGTTCGTTCAGCTCCATGGGGCGTTCGATACCCGCGGATGACGTGACGTAATCGCCTGGCAGGCCGAGCTGACACCCCGGTACGATGGTCGCCGTGCTCGCCGACCCTCACTAGAGACGATCCGTTCCGTTGCTGTCTGATCGTCCCCTGCTGTAGAAGGAAGCGAGCTTCATGATCTCCGCTACCGGCCTCGAACTGCGCGTCGGTTCCCGGATCCTGCTCTCCGACGCCAACCTGCGGGTCCAGCCCGGCGACCGGATCGGGCTCGTCGGGCGCAACGGCGCCGGCAAGACGACCACGCTCAAGGTGCTCGCCGGTGAGGGCCAGCCGTACGCCGGCCATCTCGACACCCGCGGGGCGGTCGGCTACCTGCCGCAGGACCCCCGCACCGGCGACCTGCACGTGACGGCCGGCGACCGGGTGCTCTCCGCGCGGGGGCTCGACACCCTGCTGGCCGAGATGGCCAAGCTCGAGATCGAGCTGCAGAACGGCGGCGACGACCGCACGGTGCGCCGCTACGGGGCCGTCGAGGAGCGGTTCGCCGCGCTGGGCGGGTACGCCGCCGAGGCCGAGGCCGCCCGGATCTGCGCCAACCTGTCGCTGCCGGACCGGGTTCTCAAGCAGCCGCTCGGGACGCTGTCCGGCGGTCAGCGGCGCCGCATCGAGCTGGCCCGCATCCTGTTCGCCGACGCGGCGGCCACCGGTGGCGGCACCCTGCTGCTCGACGAGCCGACCAACCACCTCGACGCCGACAGCATCACGTGGCTGCGGGCGTTCCTCGCCGGGCACAAGGGCGGCTTCATCGTCATCAGCCACGACGCCTCCCTGCTCGAGGCGACGGTCAACAAGGTCTGGTACCTCGACGCCAACCGGTCGACCGTGGACGTCTACAACGTCGGCTGGAACGCCTACCTGGAGCAGCGCGAGACGGACGAGCGCCGCCGCCGTCGCGAGCGCGCCAACGCCGAACGCAAGGCCGGCGCGCTGATGGCGCAGGCCGACAAGATGCGGGCGAAGGCCACCAAGGCGACCGCCGCGCACAACATGGCCCGCCGGGCGGAGAAGCTCCTCGGGGACCTGGAGGAGGCGCGCACCTCCGACAAGGTCGCGAAGGTGCGCTTCCCCACGCCGGCGCCGTGCGGCAAGACGCCGCTGACCGCGGAGGGGCTCAGCAAGTCCTACGGCTCGCTGGAGATCTTCACCGACGTCAACGTGGCGGTGGACCGCGGTTCGCGGGTGGCGATCCTGGGCCTCAACGGCGCGGGCAAGACCACGCTGCTGCGCATGCTGGCGGGCGTTCTGGAGCCGGACACCGGTGCCGTCGTTCCCGGGCACGGGCTGCGGTTGGGCTACTACGCGCAGGAGCACGAGACCCTCGAGGTCGACCGGACGGTGCTGGAGCACATGCGTTCCGCCGCGCCGGAGCAGACCGACGGCGAACTGCGCCGGATCCTGGGGGCGTTCCTCTTCTCCGGCGACGACGTGTCGAAGCCGGCGGGTGTGCTCTCCGGCGGCGAGAAGACCCGGCTCGCGCTGGCGTCGCTGGTGTGCTCGGGCGCCAACGTCCTGCTCCTGGACGAGCCGACGAACAACCTCGACCCGGTCAGCCGCGAGCAGGTGCTCGACGCGATCGCGCGTTATCCCGGCGCCATCGTCCTCGTGACGCACGACCCGGGTGCGGTTGCGGCGTTGAAGCCGGATCGGGCGATCCTGTTGCCGGACGGCGACGAGGACGCGTGGAGCGACGACCTTCTCGAATTGGTCGAGCTCGCCTGATTTCTTTCTGATTGGAGCGCCGCCTCAATATTGCCCAACGGGCAAGGGCGGCGCTTTATCACATCAACCTGTGTTTGTTTGTGTCCGTTTATTGCCGGACCGGCGTCTCACATCGCGCACTAACGGGTGATCATCCACAGAGGACGGTCACTCGTTGTATCGCCTTCGGTAGCACCAGAGTCACCGTAGCTATGTGTTCGATGTACCCATTTAGACATGTATGTTCGCTGTGGCAGATCACGGTAGCGAGTCCATAACGAGACTGTGCGTGTCGGTTGGCGCACGGTCGATATCTAGCGCATGATCCAACTAGACGGTCTAATAGGTGAGACCGCAACCACACCGCTCAGTCTGAGACGTGAGGGAAATCATGGCAGCCACCGCCACCACCAGCACAGAGAAGGGTCGCCGGATCGTCGGAGCGGAACGGCAGACACTCGCCAAGGATTTGGTGAAGCGTTACACCGGCGGCGAGAGCATCCGCGCTCTGGCCGCATCTACGGGTCGTTCCTACGGTTTCGTGCACCGCGTCCTTACCGAATCCGGGGTTCAGCTCCGCCAGCGGGGCGGCGCTCGACGTCGCAAGAAGGCGTGAGCGCCGCAACAGAATCCCCCACGGAAGGGCCAGGCGTTCGACTGGATCGCGACGGGCCGGTGGCAACGATCTCGTTGTGCCGGCCCGCGGTGCTGAACGCACAGACCCCGGCCATGTGGGCGGAGATCAACGAGATCGCCCGCGACCTGCCGGGCGACGTGCGCGTGGTGGTGGTGCGCGGCGAGGGCCGGGCGTTCTCCGCCGGGCTCGACCGACAGGCCGCCGCGAGCGGCGAACTGGCCAAGCTGGCCGCGTCGGAGGATTCCGTGGCGCTCGCCCGCATCGCGGGCTACCAGCAGGCGTTCAGCTGGTTGCACCGGCCGGACATCGTGACGATCGCGGCCGTGCACGGGCACGCCATCGGCGCCGGCTTCCAACTCGCGCTCGCATGTGATCTGCGTGTTGTGGCGGATGACGCAAAGTTCTCCATGGCCGAGGTGGCGCTGGGACTCGTGCCGGATCTCGGTGGTACCAAACGACTTGTCGAGCTGGTCGGCTACGCCCGGGCGATGGAACTGTGCGTGACGGGACGCCGCGTGAGTGCCGACGAGGCGGACAAGATCGGGCTTGCGAATCTTGTTGTTCCGGTGGGAGATCTCGACGGGGCGGTGCGCGACCTGAGTGCCGCGATCCTCGCGGGCAACCGGGACGCCGTCGTGGAGATCAAGGCGTTGCTCGCCGGGGCGCACGGGCGCACCTACGAGGCCCAACTCCGCGCCGAACGCGAGGCCCAGCTGCGCCGCATGCGCGAGCTGTTCGGTTCCGGGGAGTAAATACGCCACCTGGCATCGTTGATCCCCGAGGAACATCGAACGAGCGATCGGGGGCAGCATGCCACCACCCATGGGCATGGCCGGCTCCGGCGGCGGATGGAACATGCTCGGTTCCCTCCGCCGCGAGGGCGAGCTGAAAGGCAAGAAGGTCGGCGCGGCGACCGCACGCCGCGTGGCCGCCTTCGCGAAGCCGTACCTCGGACAGATCAGCGTCTTCCTGCTGACCGTCGTCATCGGCGCCGGCATCGGGGTCGCCACGCCGGTGCTCGCCGGCGACGTCGTCAACACGATCGGAAAGGGCGGCCCCGACGCCGGCGGCACCGTGGTGCGCATCGCGTTCCTGATCGCCGGGCTGGCCGTGGTCGACGCGTTGCTGTCGCTGGCGCAGCGGTGGTACTCGGCGCGCATCGGCGAGGGGATCATCTACCACCTGCGCACCCGGGTGTACGACCACGTGCAGCGGATGCCGGTGCAGTTCTTCACCCGGACGCAGACCGGTGCGCTCGTGAGCCGGCTCAACAACGACGTCGAGGGGGCGCAGCGGGCGTTCACGTCCACGCTGTCGGGCGTGGTGTCGAACGTGATCCAGCTGGTCCTCACCGCCGGCGTGATGCTGACGCTGTCCTGGCGGATCACCGCGCTGTCGCTGGTGCTGCTGCCCGTCTTCATCCTGCCGGCCCGGCGGGTCGGCCGCCGGCTCGCGGAGATCACCCGCGAGGCCTACCAGCTCAACGCCACGATGAACGCCACCATGACGGAACGCTTCGGCGTGGCCGGTGCGCTGTTGGTGAAGCTGTTCGCCCGCCCCGAGTCCGAGGCGGAACGCTTCGCCGACCGGGCGGCCCGGGTGCGCGACATCGGGGTGCAGAGCGCCATGTACTCGCGCACGTTCTTCGTCGCCATGCTGCTCGTCGCGTCGCTCGCCCAGGCGCTCACGTACGGGCTGGGCGGCTGGTACGCGGTCAACGGGCAGATCAGCGCCGGCACCGTCGTGACGCTGGCGCTGCTGCTGACCCGCCTGTACGGCCCGCTGACCGCCCTGTCGAACGTGCGCGTCGACGTGATGAGCGCGCTCGTGTCGTTCGAGCGGGTGTTCGAGGTGCTCGATCTCGCGCCCTCCATCGACGAACGGCCGGACGCGAAGCCGCTGCCGCCGGGCACGTCACGGGTGGAGTTCCGGGACGTGACGTTCCGCTATCCGAGCGCCGCGGAGGTGTCGCTCGCCTCGCTGGAGGACGTCGCCGTGCTCGACCGTCGGGTCGACGAGCCGGTGCTGCGCGGGGTGTCGTTCACCGTGGAACCGGGCCAGCTGGTCGCGCTCGTCGGACACTCCGGCGCGGGAAAGAGCACGACGGCGATGTTGTTGCCCCGGGTCTACGACGTCACCGACGGCGCGGTCCTGCTCGGCGACACCGACGTGCGCGACGTGACGCTGCAGAGCCTGCGCGACACGGTCGGCGTCGTCACCCAGGACTCCCACCTGTTCCACGAGACCATCGCCGAGAACCTGCGCTACGCCAAACCCGACGCCACCGACGACGAACTGTGGACCGCCCTGCGCCGGGCCCAGATCGAGGACCTGGTGCGCGCGGTCCCGGACGGGCTCGACACCGTCGTCGGCGAACGCGGCTACCGCTTCTCCGGCGGCGAGAAGCAGCGCATCGCGATCGCGCGGCTGCTGCTCAAGGCCCCGTCGGTGGTGATCCTGGACGAGGCGACCGCGCACCTGGACTCCGAGTCGGAGGCGGCCGTCCAGCGGGCCCTCGCCGAGGCGCTGACCGGGCGCACGGCGCTGGTCATCGCGCACCGCTTGTCGACGGTGCGCGAGGCCGACCAGATTCTCGTGCTGGACGAGGGGCGCATCGTGGAGCGCGGCACCCATGAGGAACTGGTGCGCCGCGACGGCCTCTACGCCGAGCTGTACCGGACGCAGTTCGCCGTCGCGGGCGGGGACGGTCAGATGATCCGCAGCGCGCCGCCGTCGATCGCGACCGCCACCCCGTTGACGTAGCTGGCGGCGGGCGAGAGCAGGAAGGCGGCCACCTTACCGAATTCGTCCGGCCGCCCGATCCGGCGCAGCGGCACGTTGCGGTTGATGGCCTCCTCGGCGGCCTTCGGGTCGGGGGTGGCGGCGAGCAGTTCCGTGCTGCGGTCGGTCGAGATGCGCCCGGGCAGCAGGCTCAGGATGCGCACGCCGCGCGGCCCGACCTCCTCGGCGATGTCCTTGGCGAAGCTGGCGAGGCCGGGGCGCAGGCCGTTGGAGATGGCCAGGTTGGCGATCGGCACGTGCACCGACGAGGAGAGGACCAGAGCGATCGCGCCGCCGTCCCCCAGGGCCGCGGCGACGGTCCGGGTCATCCGCACCGCTCCCAAAAAGATGGTGTGGAACGCCGTGAGCCACTGCTCGTCCGTGATCGCCGAAGCGATGCCGGACGGCGGGCCGCCGACGGAGATCAGTGCCCCGTCGATCCGCCCGAAGCGACCCAGCGCCGTCGTCACGAGGGTTTCCGCAGTGGCCGGGTCGGCCAGGTCGGCCGCGACACCGACGGCGTTGTCCCCCAGGCGCTCGACGGCGGCGTCCACAGTGGACTGATCGCGGGACGAGATCACCACCCGGGCACCGTCGCCCACCAGCGCCTCAGCGGTGGCGAACCCCAGGCCCTTGCTGGCGCCGGTGAGCACGTAGACGCGTCCGTCAAGTCCAAGATCCATGGCCCGATCCTATTAGCACCCTCGTGCACCGCGCCCGGGCGCCGGTCGTCTACCACCACCGCCTGGAGCGCGGCGACTCGCTGTACTACGCGTTCGGGCTCTTCAACGGGGCATTGAAGGCGCGGCACACGCCGCTGGTGGGTGAGCGCGCCGAGTCGTCTGGGCGTACCTCGGCATGGCGTCGACACCGGGGTGGTTCCCGCCGAACGACGGGCCCGACGAGGACCGGCCGGCGGTGTGAGAATCTTGCTTGGTGGCCATCCGGACGTATCACCCCAGGCGAGGGCGGCTCAGCGGCCGGCACCGTGACGCGCTCGACCGGCTCCTGCCGGTGTACGGGGTGTCGGAGACGTCGCCGGTGCGCGTCGACGGGGCCACGCTCTTCGGCCGGGACGTTCCCCTGGTACTGGAAATAGGCTCCGGCATGGGCGAGGCGACGGTCGAGATGGCCGCGGCCGACCCGGACCGGGGATACCTCGCCGCGGAGATCCACACGCCGGGGGTCGCCAACCTGCTCGCGGTCGCCGAGGAGCGCGGCGTCACCAACCTGCGGGTCGCCCCGTTGGACGCCCTCGAGTTGCTGCGCGAACGCATCCCGCCCGACAGCCTCGCCGCGGTGCACATCTTCTTCCCGGACCCGTGGCCGAAGGCCCGGCACCACAAGCGGCGCCTCATCCAGCCCGCGCACGTGTCGCTCGTGGCCTCGCGGCTGGCGCCCGGCGGCGTGCTGCACTGCGCGACGGACTGGCCCGAGTACGCCTCCTGGATGCTGGAGACGCTGTCGGCATCCGCTCTGGTGAACTGCTTCGACGGCTACGCCCCACGACCGGAACACCGGCCGTGGACCAAGTTCGAGCTGCGGGGTATCGAAGCCGCGCGGCCCGTTTTCGACCTCGTGTTCCGGAAGGTGGCGGGAAACAATGAGTCTCGCTGAGCGGGTGCCGCGGGGAGGCGATCCGGACGCCGTGTACGAGGCGTTCGCCGGCTGGGCCGAGGAACGCGGGCTCAAGCTGTACCCGCACCAGGAAGAGGCGCTCATCGAGATCGTCTCCGGGGCGAACGTCATCCTCAGCACACCCACCGGTTCGGGCAAGAGCCTCGTCGCGATGGGCGCGCACGTGGCCGCGCTCGCCGACGACCGCACGACGTTCTACACGGCACCGATCAAGGCGCTGGTGTCGGAGAAGTTCTTCGCGCTGTGCGACGTGTTCGGGGCGGCGAACGTCGGCATGCTCACCGGCGACGCGAGCGTCAACGCCGACGCGCCGATCATCTGCTGCACCGCCGAGATCCTGGCCAACCTGGCGCTGCGCGAGGGCACCAGGGCCGACGTCGGCCAGGTCGTGATGGACGAGTTCCACTTCTACGCGGAGCCCGATCGCGGGTGGGCGTGGCAGGTGCCGCTGATCGAACTGCCGCAGGCGCAGTTCCTGCTGATGTCGGCGACGCTCGGCGACGTGACGCGGTTCACCGACGACCTGACGCGGCGCACCGGGCGGCCCACCGCCGTCGTCCGCAACGCCGAACGCCCCGTGCCGCTGCACTTCGAGTACGCGATGACGCCGCTGCACGAGACGCTCGAGGAACTTCTCTCGACGCGGCAGTCGCCCGTCTACGTGGTCCACTTCACCCAGGCCGCCGCCCTGGAACGCGCCCAGGCGCTGATGAGCGTCAACGTCTGCACCCGTGCGGAGAAGGACGCGATCGCCGCGCTGATCGGCAACTTCCGCTTCACGGCCGGGTTCGGGAAGACGCTGTCGCGCCTGGTGCGGCACGGCATCGGGGTGCACCACGCCGGAATGCTGCCCAAGTACCGACGGCTGGTCGAGACCCTGGCGCAGGCCGGCATGCTGAAGGTGATCTGCGGGACGGACACGCTCGGCGTCGGCATCAACGTTCCCATCCGGACGGTGCTCTTCACCGGGCTGTCGAAGTACGACGGGGTGAAGACGCGGCTGCTGTACGCGCGGGAGTTCCACCAGATCGCCGGGCGTGCGGGACGGGCCGGGTACGACACCGTCGGCACGGTGGTCGTTCAGGCTCCCGAGCACGTCATCGACAACGAACGCGCGCTCGCCAAGGCCGGCGACGATCCGAAGAAGCGCCGCAAGGTGGTGAAGAAGAAGCCGCCCGAGGGTTCGATCGGCTGGGGGCAGCCCACCTACGAACGCCTCGTCGCCGCCGACCCCGAGCCGCTGCGCTCCAGCTTCCAGGTGACGCACGCGATGCTGCTGCACGTCATCGGGCGCGGCGGCGACGTCTTCGCGGCGATGCGGCACCTGTTGAGGGACAACCACGAGGACCGCGCGTCCCAACGCCGGCACATCCGCCGCGCGATCGCCATCTTCCGCGCGCTCAAGGCCGGCGGCGTCGTGGTCGTGGACGACGACGGGCAGGTGCGCCTCGCCGACGACTTCCAGGTCGACTTCGCGCTCAACCAGCCGCTGTCGCCGTTGGCGCTCGCCTCCATCGAACTGCTGGATCGGGACTCGCCGTCGTACGCGCTCGACGTGCTCTCGGTCATCGAGTCCACATTGGACGATCCGCGGCAGATCCTGTCGGCGCAGCAGTTCAAGGCCAAGGGGGAGGCCGTCGCGGCGATGAAGGCCGACGGCGTCGAGTACGAGCAGCGCATGGACCTCCTCGAGAACGTCACCTGGCCCAAGCCGCTCGCCGAGTTGCTCGACGCGGCGTACGAGACCTACCGGCGGGGCCACCCGTGGGTCGCCGATCACACGCTCTCGCCCAAGTCGGTCGTGCGGGACATGTTCGAACGGGCGATGACGTTCACGGAGTACGTGAGCTTCTACGGGCTGGCCCGTTCCGAGGGGCTGGTGCTGCGGTATCTCGCCGACGCGTTCCGGGCGGTGCGGCAGACCGTTCCGGACGACGCCAAGACCGAGGAACTCGTCGACCTCATCGAATGGCTCGGCGAACTGGTGCGCCAGGTCGACTCCAGCCTCATCGACGAGTGGGAGAAGCTGCGCAATCCCCTCGCCGCGGACGCGCCCGCCCTGGACGTCGCTCCGCCCAGCGTCACCCGGAACCTGCGGGCTTTCCGGGTGTTGGTGCGCAATGCGATGTTCCGCCGAGTGGAGCTGGCGGCGTTGCGCAGGTGGGACCTCCTCGCGGAGCTGGACCCCGACGTGGACTGGGAAGGGGCCATGGAGTCGTACTTCGAGGAGTACGACGAGCTGGGCACCGGACCGGACGCGCGCGGCCCGCGGTTGTTGCTGATCGACCAGCAGCCGGAACGGTGGCTGGTGCGGCAGATCTTCGACGACCCGGACAACCACCACGACTGGGGGATCTCGGCCGAGGTGGACCTCGCGGAGTCCGACGAGGCGGGGACGGCGGTCGTGCGGGTGACCGCCGTGGGGCCGCACTGACGGTTGTCCACAGGGGCGTGCGGGCGTTGTCCACAGGGGCGGACAGGTGAGGGCCCGGGCGGGAAGGATCTGCGGATGCGTCCGCCGAACGTTCCCTCCGTGCTGTCGCAGCGTCCCTTCCGGGGAACGCTCGCCGTCGCCGACGGCCTCCTGACCGCCCGCCAATTGAAGGGTCCGACGTGGCGCAGGCTGTTGCCCGACGTCTACGTGCATCGCGATGCGGCACTTGACCGGCTGACCCTCTTCCACGCCGCCGCGCTGCTGCTTCCCGCGGGGGCGGCGTTGAGTCACGGATCGGCGGCCTACCTCCTCGGGGCGCCCGACCTCGGCAGGTCGGGGGCGGTGCACGTGACGGTGCCGCCGCCCGCACGGCTGCGCGGAAGCGACGGACTCATCGTGCATCGCTGCCGGCTCTCCACGGCCGCCGACGATGCGATCGTCTTTCGCGGGCTGCCGGTGACGTCACCCGAGCGGACAGCGTTCGATCTCGGGCGGGTGCCGGACCCAGCTCGCGCCGTCATCGCGCTCGACATGCTGTTGTACCGGCGTCTCATTCGCGAGTCCGCGCTCCGCGACATCGGGCACTCGCGGAAGGGATGGCCGGGGATCGCGCCGTTCCGGGCCGCTGTCGCGCTGGCCCGCAGGGGCGCGGAGTCGCCGATGGAGACCCGCCTGCGGCTGGTCGTCGTGCGCGGCGGGCTTCCCGAGCCGATCACCCAACACACGGTTCTCGACCGCAACGGCGATCCGGTGGGACGGCTCGACCTCGCTTACGAAGCGGAGCGGGTGGGGCTGGAGTACGACGGCGACCAGCATCGGGAGCGTGAGCGATTCCGGCGCGACGCCGTGCGGCTGAACCGTCTGCGCCTGGCAGGCTGGACGGTGCTCCGCTTCACGGCCGACGATGTACTGCGGCACCCGGACCGCGTGGTGCGTCAGGTCCGGGCCACCCTCAAGGAGCGCAACCAATGACCCGATGACACACCAGGTACGTCAACTCCCGAGAATGAGGTACCTGGTGTGTCATTCGGTCATTGGGTTTTGAAGTCGGAGCCCTTCGTGGTGCCCTGTCTCGGGCCGGCGTGGCAGAAGAAGAAGTTCACGCCGTTGATCTGGCGCCACTGGGAGTAGCGTGCCCAGTCGGCCACCTTCGCCGGGTCCAGCGCGCGCTCCTTCATCACCGCGTCGCCGCAGCCCTCCTTGACCTCGGGGGCGTTCTTCATCGCCTCGTTGCTGATCTGGGCGTTCGACTTGAGGTAGCCGCCGGAGAACGTCTCGACGTCGTGCGCGGCCGAACACTCGACCTCGTCGTCGTCCAGTTCGCAGACGGGCTCGGTGGGGCAGAAGAGCTTGCGCGCGGCGTCGCACCACGCGAAGCCGTCGGGTGCCGGGTCGGTGGGCATCGCGGCGACGCTCGGGGAGGGGGTGGTGCCGCCCGGGCCGGCGCCGGCGCTGGACGTGGGGCCGGCGCCGGCGTTGTTGTCGCCGCCCGGGCCGTTGAACGTCTTGAACACCACCACCCCGGCCACCGCCAGGACGATGGCCACCACGAGGCTCGCCGCGACGACCACCACCCGATGCGAACGCCCGGACGGCACGGGAGCCGGTCCCCGCCACTGTCCACTGTCGACGGTGGAGTAGCCGCCGGGGCCGCTCGTCGGGATGCCGCTGACCGGCAAGCCCGTGGGGCTCGTGGTGTCGTAGCCCACGCCGGGGCCGGAGGTGGGATAGCCCGGAGCGGACGTCGGGAACGCCGGGCCGCCGGTCGTGGGGTGTGCGGGGCCGCTCGTCGGGAACGCGGGGCCGCCCGTCGTGGGGGACGCGGTGCCGCCGTAGGCGCCGGGCGGGAACGGCCCGCCGGACGTGGGCGTCGGGCCGCCCGGCAGCGGGCTCCCACCCGGGACGGGGCCGCCCGGATAGGCGGTCGGGCCGCCGGGGTAAGCGGGCGAGCCCGTCGGGCCGCCGGGATAGGCGGGCGAGCCGGCCGGGTAGCCGGGCGCCGAGGGATCGGCGGGGAAGGGTGAGGAGGGTGCCGGATAGGGCGCGCCGACGTGTCCGGCCGGTGGGTAGACCGGGCCGGCGGGCGGGCGGGGTCCGGCGCGGCCCGCCGACGGGTCCGACGTGGACGGTGCGCCGCTGTCGGTCGCGGCGGTCCGGAGGGCGCCCAGCGCGACGGGGAGTTCGGGCTGCTCGGGCACGGTCGGTGCGACGCCGAAGCGGGTGTGCAGGCGGGTGGCCACCAGCGGGATCCGGCTCGAACCGCCGACCAGCAGGATCGCCCCGAGGTCGCCGCCGCGCACGCCGGCCGTGTCGAGGGCGCGCCGCGTCTCGTCGACGGCGCGGTCGACGAGCGGGCCGGCGAGGCGTTCCAACTCCTCACGGGTGAGGTAGACGGCCTGATCGGTGCCGGGGACCGCGATCGGCGCGGACGTCGTGCGGGACAGCATCTCCTTGGCGCCGCGCACCTCCGCCCAGAACGTCGCCCGATCGCGCACGTCGCCGAGTTCGCGCGGGCGGGAGAGGCGTTCCCAGACGTCGGGGCGGCGGCTCGCGACCATGCTGCCGAGGTGGCCGACGAGCACGGAGTCGACGTCGAGACCGCCGAGGTTCTCCAGGCCGCCGACGGAGAGGACCCGGAAGGAGCCACCCGGGTCGACGGCCAGCAGCGCCAGGTCCAGCGTGCCGCCGCCGAAGTCGAAGACCAGCAGCGGCCGGCCGGGCTGCACCCGCGCGCCGAGCACCTCGGTGCAGTACGCGGCGGCCGCGATCGGTTCCTCGACCAGGCGGGGGGAGCCCAGGCCGGCCCGCCCGGCGGCCGACACCAGGACCTCGCGGCGGTGCGGGCCCCAGTCGGCGGGGCAGGTGAGCACCACCGGGTCGGCCGCCGACCACCCCGCGTTGCGGGCCTCGTCGAGCACCCGCCGCAGCACCGCCGCCAGCAGCGCCGGCACCTCGACCTCGGCGTCGCCGAGCAGCACGGCACCCTCGTCGACGCGCTGCTTGGGGTGCGGTTCGAAGCGGTGCGGCTCGACGCGGGCGAGGCGTTCGGCGTCGCGGCCGGTGCGCAGGTCGCCGTGCGCGTCGGCGTAGACGCCGGAGGGCAGCACGGGCGAGCCGTCGAAGAGGAGCGTCTGGGGGTGGCTACCGTCGCGCTGGACCACCGCGACCGTGTGTGAGGTGCCCAGGTCGACAGCGAGAAGGGTCGGCACGACTCGGGATCGTACGCGGGCGACGCTCGCGTCGGTGGGGCACACTGCGCGGATGCAGTACCTAATCGTGCTGGTGCACGTCGGCGTGGGGGCGTTGTGGCTCGGTGCGATGGCCTACAGCCTGCGGATCGTGCAGCCGCGGGTGGCCCGCATGTTCTCCGACGCGGAGCGTGCGGAGGAGCTGTACCGGGAGTTCGGCACGGGAAACAGGTGGCCGGTGGTCGGCCTCATCGCGACCCTCGCCGTCTCCGGCGCCGCTCTTCTCTTCTTCGGGGAACGTGACGCGTGGTGGTGGGCCGTCGTCGTGGCGAAGATCGGGCTGCTGCTGGCCGCCTCGGTGGCGTTCTGGTGGGTGTCGTGGCGCGGATGGCCGGCCCGCGTCTTCGCGCTCCCGGCCGAGCTGCCGGCGCTGCAGGCGAAGTTCCGGCGGGTGGCGGTGCTGATGGCGGTGCTGGTCGGAGTGGCGTTCGGGCTAGGCGTCTGGCTGGGGCACGGCGGGTAGGCCACGCCGCATCCGCTGGGTGGGCCGGTTGTCCAGGGGCTGGCCGGCGAGCAGGGTCGTCAGCGGCGCGGGCCGGCCCAGGTGGTAGCCCTGGCCCCGGTCCACCCCGAGGTCCCGTAACGCCGCGATGAGCGGTTCGCGGTCGACGTACTCGGCGACGGTGCTCATGCCGAGCCCGCGGGCCGCCCGCACCACCGCGTCCACGAGCACGCGGTCGACGCCGCCCTGATCGGCCTGCCGCACGAACTCCCCGGCGATCTTCACCGTCGTGAACGGCAGGTGCTTCAGGTATACGAACGACCCGAACCCGGCCCCGAAGTCGTCGAGGCTGAACCGGCACCCCGCCGCGCGCAGGAGGGTCGCGAGCCGCCGCGCCGCGTCGAGGTTGCTGATCGCCGTCGTCTCCGTGATCTCCAGCCCCAGCCGGACGGGCGTCACCCCGGCCCGGTGCAGCGTGTTGACCACCCACTCGCCGAAGCTCGGATCCTCCAGCGAACGGCTGGAGACGTTGACGTCCAGGCGCAGCTCGACCGAGGAGGCGAGGGCCGTCACGGCCTCGCCGATCACCCAGCGGTCGAGGTCGCGCACCAGGTCGCCGCGTTCCAGGGTGGGCAGGAAGTCTGCCGGGCCGACCTGCGGGTAGATGCCGTCGCGCAGCCGCACGAGCAGTTCGTAGCTGCTGACCCGGTGCGTGGCGAGGGTGACGATGGGCTGCGCGTCGAGCTGGAGCCGGCCGGTGTCCAGGGCGGCCCGGATGCGGGAGAGCACGTTGACCCGATGCACGGCGTGCCGGTACTGCTCGGGGGAGAAGAGGCGTGCGCGGTTGCGGCCCGCGGTCTTCGCCTCCAGGAGCGCCAGGTCGGCGTGCGCGAGGACGCTCGCACAGTCCGGTTCCCCCTCGAGGGAGGCGACACCGGCACTCAGGGTGACCCGGACCGCCTCCCCGTCCACGACGATCGGCCGGTCGACGATCGCCGTGCAGAGCCGGCCCGCGGTGTGCAGGGCGTCCGCCACGTCGGCGCCCGGCAGCAGGATCGCGAACTCGTCGCCGCCGAGCCGGCCGAGCATCGCCTCCGGCGGCACGTGCGCGGGCAGCCGCAGCGCCAGCTCCCGCATGACCTCGTCGCCGGTCGCGTAGCCGCGCAGGTCGTTGATGTCCTTGAAGTTGTCGACGTCGACGAGGATCAGCGCGCCCACCGCCGTGCCGCAGGCGAGCACGTCCTCCAGCCGGGCGGTCAGCGTGCGGCGGTTGGCCAGGCCGGTCAGCGGGTCGTGCACCGCGAGGTAGGCGAGTTCCTCGCGCACCTCGCGCAGTTCGGTGACGTCATAGGCCGTCCCGAGCACTCGGGTAGGCACGCCCTCGCTGTCCGTGATCACTTCTCCCGTGCACTCGAACACCCGCAGCGTCACCCGGTCGCTGAGGTACATGCGATGGGTGATGGTGAACGGCTCGCCGGTGCGGCGGGCGGTGTCGAACGTCTGGAAGAGGATCTCGACGTCGTCCGGGTGCAGCAGTTCGCGGTAGGTGTCGAAGTCGAAGCGCTCCAGCCCGACCGCGCGCAGCAGCGCCGGCGACCACGTGATCTCGCCGCTCACCAGGTCCCACACCCACGTGCCGATCCTGGCGAACGGCTCGATGTGCGCGGCGTGGCTGCGGGCGCGGTCGTGCACCCGGCGCCGTTCGGTCACGTCGGTGATCTCGTACAGCAGCAGGTCGTCGACGCGCCGGCAGGAGAGGTCCAGCCGGCGCGGGCCGTGCTCGGGCGCGCTCCATCCGTGCTCGGCCGACGGCGCCTCCGGAACGACCTCGGCGAGCGGCAGCGTCCGGGGATCGGCCCCGCCGAGGATGGCGCGCAGGGCACGGTTGGACCAGATCGGACGCCGGTCCGCGGTCGTCACCAGCAGGCCGGCCGAGACGGCATCGACCACTGTCTCCGGCAGTGGACCCACCTGGGACACCAAGGGAGCCTCCCGTCACTTTCGGTACAGCGCGCAGAGTGTACCGGCGTGATTGCGTTCTTGTGACCCGCTCACACCGTGGTAGGGGGCGGCCCGATACCCAGGTGTGGCGCGCGTTCGCATACCTGCCACGTACCCTGCGGCGATGCGCGTTATCCGTCGCCGGCTGCGGAGCGCGGCGTCCGTGGTCCTCGCCCGGGACACCCCGGACCCGCGCATGCCGTTGCCGGCGCTGTGGGTCGGCGTCGGCTACCTCGTCGCGGCGGGCCTGTGGGTCATCACCGCCACCGAGTACAACCAGCTGAACAAGGGAACGTTCAGCGCGCTGCTGCTGGCCGCGCTGGTGGTGGCGCCGGTATTGCTGATGCGGCGGCGGCCGGCCCTGGCGTGGCAGGTGTCGTTCGTGGGGCTGATCATCGCCGGCGTGTCGGTGAACGCGATGCCGGACGCGCCATGGCCGTGGCACCCCGCGCAGATCCTGGTGGCGCTGCTGGCGTTCGGGTGGTTCGGGATCCACCGCCGCCGCGCGGAACTGCTGTGGGCGCTGGTCCTCACCGGCGCCGTGGTGATCGTCTTCGTCAAGAACCCGAACAGCCTCGCCGTCATGATGCTTGTCCTCGCCGTCACGATCACCGCGGATCAGATCCGGCGGCGGCGGGAGGCGCAGCGCGGGCTGGTCGAGGAGGAGGCCCGCACCGAGCAGGAGAAGGCGCGCCGCGCGGTCCTGGAGGAGCGCACCCGCATCGCCCGCGAACTGCACGACGTGGTGGCGCACCACATGTCGCTCATCGTCGTTCGGGCGGAGACGGCGCCGTACCGCCTGGACGGCATGCCGGACGAGGCGCGCGAGGAGTTCGCCGGGATCGCGGCCGCGTCGCGCGAGGCGCTCACCGAGATGCGCCGCCTGCTCGGGGTGCTGCGCAGCGAGGACGCCGAGGGCGCCGATCCGTCCCGGGCGCCGCAGCCGCAGCTCGACGACGTCGCCGTGCTCGTCGAGACCGCCCGGGCCGCCGGCGTGGACATCACGCTCACGCTCACCGGCGACCGCGCGTCGGTGCCGTCCGCGGTGCAGCTCACCGCGTACCGGATCGTGCAGGAGGCGCTGTCCAACGCCACCCGGCACGCGCCGGGCGCACCGGTGCGCGTCTCGCTCGACGTGTGGCCCGATCGGGAGCTGCGCCTGCTCGTGGCCAACGACGTCGACCCGGCCCCGAACGGACCGGTGCGGCCCGGGCTCGGCCTCGCCGGCATGCGCGAACGCGCCACCGCGCTGGGCGGGCGGCTTACCGCCGGCCCGGGCCCGGACGGCTTCGCGGTGCGGGCGACGCTGCCGCTCACCGATGACCCCCTACTGATAGAGAAGACGGATGATTCGGCTGCTGATCGTCGATGACCAGGCGATGGTGCGTCAGGGGTTCGGGGCGCTGCTCGCCGCACAGCCCGACCTCGTGGTGGTCGGCGACGCGGGCAACGGCGCCGAGGCCGTGACCGCCGTGCGGGAGCTGCGGCCCGACGTCGTCCTGATGGACATCCGCATGCCGGTGCTGGACGGCGTGGAGGCCACCCGGCGGATCACCGCGGCGGGCAACGGGGCGGACGTGCCGAAGGTGCTGATGCTGACGACGTTCGACCTCGACGACTACGTGTTCGAGGCGCTGCGGGCCGGGGCGAGCGGGTTCCTGCTGAAGGACGCGCCGGCCGCGGATCTGGTCAACGCGGTGCGGGTCGTCGCGGCGGGGGAGGGGCTGCTCGCGCCGTCCGTGACGCGGCGGCTCATCGCGGAGTTCGCGTCCCGGCCGCGTGCGGATCGGCCGAAGCCGGAGCGGCTCAACGCCCTGACGTCGCGGGAGACGGAGGTGCTGCGGTTGATCGCGCGTGGGCGTTCCAACACGGAGATCGCGGCCGACCTCGTCGTGGCGGAACAGACGGTCAAGACGCACGTGGGACGGATCCTGATGAAGCTGGAACTGCGCGACCGGGCGCAGGTCGTGGTCTTCGCCTACGAGACGGGTCTTGTTGTTCCCGGCGAGTAGCACCGGAGCACTACGGGGTGAACGGCTCCCCGGTGTGACTCGCGGAAGGCGTTGTCCTCCCTAGCTTCTGGAGCCATGCGAGTCATGGTTGCGTTGGCGGTGTCGGGGATTCTGCTCGTGGCGCCGGCCGGTCCGGTGTCGGCGCACGTCGTGCCGGCCGACGTGGCGGCCTGGTCGGCGCAGCGCTACGCCGGCCGCGCCCTGCCCGACCCGCGGCACGCCGACCCCGCCGCCGTGGCGGAGTTCTTCGACGCGGCCGGGCCGGTCGAGTCGGCGTACCTGGCGCGCAGCTATCCCCGGCTGGTCAACGGGCTCGACGGCGCGCCGCTCGCGCTGCGGCTCGCGGCCGGCGACGGCGTGCGCCTGCTCGACGACCCGCGCGGCGACGGGCGCGTCGCGGAGGTCGTGGGCGATCCGCTGACCGCCCGGCGGATCGTGGTGCTGGTGCCCGGCGTCGACACCGACGCGGCGAACTTCCACAGTGGACTCGGCGGCGTGCTCCGCCGCGCACCGGCGTGGCAGGCGAAGCAGGTGCACGACGCGGCGGGCCCCGGCGTCGCGGTGGTGGCCTGGCTCGGCTACGACCCGCCGGAGGGACTCGGCATCGCCTCGGCGCGCACCGAACGGGCCCGCGACGGGGCCGCCGCACTCGTGCGCTTCCTGCGCGGGCTCGCCGTGCAACGGCCCACGGCGACGTTCGTCCTCATTGGACACTCGTACGGCTCGGCGGTGCTCGGCTACGCGGCGCCGGCCCTGCCCGCGGCGGTCACCGACCTGGTGGCGCTGGGCAGCCCGGGCATGGGCGTGCGGGACGCCGCGGCGCTGCGCACCACCGCGCGGGTGTGGGCCGGCCGGGCCCCGAACGACTGGACCCGCTTCGTGCCGGGCGTGCGGGTGCTCGGGTTCGGGCACGGCGCCAAGCCGACCGGGGCGGGGTTCGGCTCCCGGGAGGTGCCGTGCGGCGACGTCGACGGGCACGACGGCTACTTCGTGCCGGGCACCTCGTCGCTGGCCGCGCTCGCCGGCATCGCGCGCGACATGAGCTGAACGCGCAGCCGCCCCAACGGCGTGCGTACGAACGACGGCGTCCACCGGCGATGGCGCGGCGGCCGGATGCCGTCGTAGTAGAAGTGCCCCTCGCGCTCGGCCAGCTCCGCCACGGCCGCTTCGGGGAGCCGCCGGGTGACGGCCAGTTCGCGGGCGAGGTCGAACCCGTCGCGCAGCGAACCGCGCGGCGGCCGGCCGGCGGCCCAACCCCGGAAGATCGTCCTCCACTGTGGACCGAGCGACGCGGCGAGCGCGGGCCAGGTGTGGGCCACCTCGCCGGCGCGCTTGTTGAGCAGGGCCGAACGGGCGATCGCCACCCGCCGCTCGTCGAAGCCGTCGGGGGTGGGGGCGCCGGCCACGAGGGCGGCGGCGAGCGCGGTCTGCTTGGCGGCCAGGCGCTGCCGCGCGTCGCCCAGAGCGTTGCCGCTCATGCGGGGGTCGTGATGCGCGGGTAGCCGCTGGCCGCCGCTATCGCGTCGAGTTCGGCGCGGAGTTCCGACGGCTGCGGGTAGTCGCCGTCGCGCTCCAGCATCAGGGCGGGTGGGCGGCGCCTCGCGCACAGCTCGCGGATGAGGTCGAGCACGGCCGGCGGGGTCGGATCCGTGTGCGTGTCGTGGTAGACGCCGTCCGCCTCCTCGCCGCCGGCGACGTGCACGTAGGCGACGCGTTCGAGGGGGAGGGCGTCGAGCAGGGCGGTCGGGTCCTCGCCGCGGTTGACCGCGTTGGCGTAGACGTTGGCGATGTCGAGCAGCAGCGGTGCGCCGGTGCGTTCGACGATCTCGGTGAGGAACTGCGCCTCGGTCAGTTCGTCGTCCGGCCAGTCGAAGAGCGCCGCGATCGGCTCCAGGGCGATGGGCACCGGCAGGTCGGCCTGCACGCGTCGGACGTTGTCCACGATGACGTCGACCGTCTCCCGGGTGCGCGGCACGGGTGTGAGGTGCCCGACCTCCAGGCCGCCCGAACGCACGTAGGCGATGTGGTCGCTCACCAGCGGTGCCCGGAGCGCCTCGGCCACCTCCGCCATGTGCCGGACGCGGTGCGTGGCAACGGGTTCGGCCCCGCCCAGGGAGAGGCGCACACCGTGCGGGATGACCACGGTTCCCCGTTCGACAAGGGAAAGAAGGGCGGGGGGAGGATCAGCGGGACGGACCGACTCGGCGATCACCTCGGTGAACGGGAGACTCGGCAGGGCGGCGAGGACGTCGGCGATCTCGGGCCGCCAACCCACGCCGACCCCGATCTCGGCCGGCAGCACGTCAGCCCCCACAGCCGCCACCCCCTCCGCCGCCGCAGCTACTACCCCCGCCGCAGCTGCTGCCGCCGCTGCAACCGCTGCCGGAGTCGCCGCCGGACGACCCGGAGGAACCGCCCAGCCGGCCCAGATCCGTCTCGGCCGCGAGGGCCGGATCCGCCGACCACAGCGCGGCGGCGCCGAAGAGCCCGACGGCGAGCGCGGCACCACCGGCACCGAACGCGGAGGCCGCCGAGGCGTGGTCGCGCGGGTCGAGCCGGACGTGCGCGGCCCGGGTGCGCGCCATGGCCGACTGCCCGGCCCGCGAACGCGGCGACACGACAAGCGTCGGCAGGATCAGCACGCCCACCACGACGGTCAGCATGACGACGAACCCCACCGGCTTACCCGCGTCGATACCGGCGACGATCCGCGCGATCCCCAGCGCCAGCACCGCGAACATCGGCAGCGCGGCCAGCCGCATCGCGTTGCGCCGGCGCGGCGACAGCAGCCAGCCGTGGCGCACCAGCGTGTCGCGCAGGTGCTGCAGCGCCGGCGCGATGGAACGCTCCTTGACCAGGGCGAGCGCGCGCATCGGGCGCTGCTGCACGGCCTGGTACACGGCCCAGGTGAGCTCGCTCGGGGCGGGCGGCGGCGAACCGATCACCGTGATGGTGCCGGACTCGACGCTGATCGCGTTGGCGGCCCGCAGCCCGGCGAGGCTCACGGCCACGGCCTGGAGGGCGTTGCCGTTGACGTAGCCGAGTTCCTCCGGGCCGGGCTCCCACCGGGGGTCGACGCGGCCCTGGGCCAGCGCGCGCCGGAGGAGGGCGGTGATCAGCAGGGCGGCGACCGCCAGCACCGCGAAGAGCCCGAGGAACGTGGGGCCGGCGATTCCCCAGGTGTCGGCAGTGATGGTGCGCATGGCTGCATTGTGCGGCCTGCGGGCCAGTTGCGGCACGTGCCTGCGGCCGCTTCGCCGATCTTGCAGTTGTGGTGGGGACAGTGCGGGGCATTACCGGACACGCCGGGCGCCACAACTGCAAGATCGACGGTTGCCGGCCGGCGAGGGCTAGCGCTGGCGGCGGACGACCGACTCGGCCAGGTCGAGCACCGGCTCCAGGTCCACCGCCGGGCGGCCCATCGCCAGATGGAGGACGAGGCCGTCGTAGGCCAGTTCGAGGAACTGGGCCAGCACCTGCACGGGCACGTCGGCGCGCAGCACGCCCGCGTCCCGCTGCCGGATGAGCCGGTCGCGGGTGGCGGCGGCGATCGCCTCCGAACGCGCGGCCCACCGCTTGGTGAAGTCCGGGTCGGTGCGCAGCCGCCGGGAGACCTCGAGCTGCGTGCCGAGCCAGCCCGCCTGGTCCGGCTCGTCGGCGCGGGCCAGCAGGTCGCGCATGACCTGCACGAGCCCGTGCTCGGCGACGGTGGCGACCATCGCGGCGGCGTCGTCCTCGGCCACGGCGAGGAAGAGGGACTCCTTGTCCCGGAAGTGATGGAAGATCGCACCGCGGGACAGGCCGGTCTCTTCTTCCAGGCGGCGCACCGTGGCACCCTCGTATCCGTGCCGGGCGAAGCAGGCGCGCGCCCCGGCGAGAATCTGCCGGCGCCGGGCGTCGAGCTGATCCTGACTGACTCGGGGCATCCCACGATTATGCAAGCCGTACGTACGGATTGCATAAGTGTGTCCGGCGCTGGTACTTGATGTTCTGCGTGGTTAGAGGCTTGTTACAGACACCTGGGGGACTGTCGGCGATCGGACAGTCTGCCGTAATCTTCGCGCTGTGCCCCTGTTGTTCCTCAGCCTGGACAACACCCTGCTCGACCGTGCGGGGGCATTCCAGACCTGGTCAAAAGGGTTCCTCGCCGAGCTCGGTGCGCCCGATCACGACCTCGACTGGCTCGTCGCGCTCGACGCCGACGGGATGACCGACGCCTGGGACCTCGCCGACGCGATCAAGGACCGCTACAGCCTGCGCGCCTCCGCGATCGACCTCGTCGAAGCGATTCGGGAGGGGCTGCTCGCCCACCTGCGGCTCGATCCGCTGGTGGCGTTCGCGCTGCGGATCGCCGCCAACGCCAACTGGATGCCGATCGTCGTGACCAACGGCCCCACCCGCGTGCAGGAGGAGAAGCTGCGCCGGACCGGGCTGATGAACGAGATCGTCGCCTACGTCATCAGCGAGGACGCCGGCGTTCGCAAGCCGAACCCGCGCATCTTCGACATCGCCGCCGCCAAGGCCCGCGGCGACCTGCGCGGCGCGTGGCTGATCGGGGACAGCCCGGAGGCGGACATCGGCGGCGCCGACGCGATCGGGGTGCCGAGCGTGTGGCTGCGGAGGGGACGCACCTGGTACGACAACCGGTTCGTGCCGACGCGGGTGTGCGACGGGGTGATCGAGGCCGTGGCCGAGGTGCTCGGGTCCGGCTATTAAATCGGTTGTGTGCGCGCCCGCTGACGTGTGATCGTGCGCTCGCACCTTCGGGACAGCTCGCACCTTCGGGACAAGAGATGGGAGGCCTCGCCATGGCGCCTGTGAAGGGCTTCGCCCTGCTTCCGTCTCTTCTTCCAAGGAGTAACCCGCGTTGCGCGAGCAAGACTTCGGCGGGCCCAGCCGTGGGCGCCGTCGCAGATTCGATGACGAAGAAACCTATGTAAGTGCTGATGACGAAGAGACCTTCGTAAGAAGGCGGCAGCCCGTCCGCCTCGTCGACGACCGGCCCGAGCTCGACGGGCCACCGTTCGGCGACCGCTGGTCCACCTGGGTCGACACCGACGTGCTGCACGGTCCCGAGCCGTGGCCGGCCTGGGTCATCACCGACGACGGTGCGATCGACACCGACCTCGGGGTCCTCAAGACGGGCAAAGAGGCCGACGTCTCCCTGCTGGAGCGCGTCGTTCCGGACACCGACCGCGGCGTGCTGCTGGCCGCCAAGCGCTACCGCTCCACCGAGCACCGGCTGTTCCACCGGGACGCCGGCTATCTCGAGGGGCGCCGCGTGCGCGAATCGCGGACCAACCGGGCCATGGGATCCCGGACCGCGTTCGGGCGTCAGGTCATCGCGGCGCAGTGGGCCGCTGCCGAGTTCGCGGCCCTGGCCAATCTGTGGGAACTGGGCCAGGCCACCGGCGGCCTCCGCGTCCCCTACCCGGTGCAACTCGACGGGACCGAGCTGCTGCTGGAGTTCCTCGGCGACGCGGACGGGCAGGGGGCACCGCGGCTCGTCCAGACCCGCCCGTCGCGGGACGAACTGGCCGATCTGTGGCAGCAGACGGTCGACGCCGTGACCGTGCTGGCCCGGGCCGGCCTGGCGCACGGCGACCTCTCGCCCTACAACGTGCTGGTGCACGAGGGGCAGCTGGTCCTCATCGACCTGCCACAGGTGGTGGACGTCGTCATCAATCCGCAGGGGCCGGAGTTCCTGGCCCGGGACGTGCGGGTGATGGCGGACTGGTTCACCGCCAAGGGGCATCCCGTCGATGCCCCGGCGCTCACCGAGGACCTGCTGAGGGACGCCGGGATCCGCTGATGTACCGGGTGGCCGGGAGGGCATACGCTGCCCTCTCGGCCCTGCGTCACCCCTTACCTGGTGCCGTACTATCGCCGGGGCCGAACGAGGGGAGAAGTTCGTGGCGCGCCACCGGCTCGCGATCGACCTCGGCACGTCCCACACCGTCGCCGTGGTGCGACGCGGTGACGAGGCCCCGCGCGCCGTGCTCTTCGACGGGTCGCCGCTCATGCCGTCGGCAGTGTTCGCCGAGCCGCCGCGGCTGCACGTGGGCCGCGACGCCGAGCGCCTCGCGCTGACCGACCCGAGCAGCTTCGAACCGCACCCCAAGCGGCGCGTCGACGAGGGCTCGGTGCTGCTCGGCAACACCGAGTTCGAGGTCGTGGAGCTGCTGACCGCCCTGCTGCGCCGGGTCGCCGAGGAGGCCGCCCTCGCCGGTGTGCCGGCCGGCTCCGGCGCCGTCCTCACCTGCCCCGCCGACTGGGGGCGCCGGCGGCGCAGCGTTCTGCTCACCGCCGCGCAGGCGGCCGGGCTCGGCGAGGTCGAGCTGGTCGACGAGCCCGTCGCCGCCGCCACCTACTGCATGGAGGTACTCCGCCAGGAGATCGCCGTCGGTGAGGATCTCGCCGTCTTCGACTTCGGCGGGGGAACGTTGGACGTCTCCGTTCTCCGCCGTGAGCCCACCGGCCTGCGCGTCCTCGCCGTCGGTGGCCTCGACGACCTGGGTGGGGTGGACGTCGACGCCGCGCTGGTCGGGCACGTCGGGGCGCTCATCGCCCAGCGCAGCCCACGCGTGTGGCAGCGGCTCAACAACCCCGGCCCGCGCAGCGAACAGCGCGAGCGCCAGCAGTTCTGGGCGGAGGTGCGCGGCGCGAAGGAGATGCTCTCCCGCACCTCCGCGGCACCGGTGCAGGTGCCCGGCCTCGACAACGCCCTGCACCTCACCCGCGAGGAGCTCGAACGGGTCGCCGGCCCGCTGATCCAGCGCGCCGTCGACGAGACCCGCCGGGTGGTCGAACGCTCCGGTGCCGGGAACCTCGCCGGCATCTTCCTGGTCGGTGGTTCGTCGCGGATCCCGCTCGTGGCGCAGCGGCTGCACTCCCGGTTCGGGATCGCGCCGACCGTGCCGGAGCAGCCGGAGCTGCCGGTGGCGTTCGGTGCGCTGCTGGTGGGCGGGGAGGCGCAGGCCTTCGCCCCGGATCCCACGCCGACGTCGGTGGTCTCCGGGCCGCCCACGCCGGTCTCGGGAGTGTCGGCGCAGGTGACCTCGGGGCCGCCGGCGCAGGTGACCTCCGGTGCGCCGCAGGCGTCGTTCGCCCCGCCGGCGCCGTTCGCCCCGGCGGCCGATCCGACCTTCCCGGTCTCGTATCCGCCGATGCAGTCCGTTCCGAACACGGGCAGCTTCGGGGCGCCCACGGTGCCGCCCGTGCCGCCGACGGGAATCCCCGCGCGGCCGCCCACCAGCGGCGGCCCGATGCAGGGCGGCCCGATGCCCGGTGGGCCGGTGCCGCCGGGTGGGCCCATGCCGCACGTGTCGCCGACCGGGATCCCGGGTCGCGGGGCGGCCGTTCCGCCACCGCCCCGGCGGCGCGGCAAGGCGCGGTACGTGGTGCTCGTGGTTGTCCTCGCGCTCTTCGCGTCGTGCGGGTTCGGCGTGTACAAGGTCGTGCAGATCGCCACCGACACCTGGAACCAGGCCACCGGCGACGAGGGCCGGGACGGCGCCGGTGACGGCGACGGCGGGCAGCGGGACACCGGCAACGCGGCCACCCTCAAGGGCGGCGAGGCGATCCAACTGCCGGCCGGCCAGTCCGCGGCGGTGACCGTCAGCGGCGACACGGTGTACTACGCGACGGCCGAGACCGGCCAGCTCAAGGTCGCCGCGGTACCGGCGGCCGGCGGCGGCCCCAAGTGGGAGGTCGCCGTCCCGATGCAGCCGGCCAGCATGAAGCTGACCGTGGTCGGCGACATCCTCATCGTCGACGGCGCGAAGGCCGCCAACTTCGCCGGCAAGTCCGCCCGCGCCACGCTGTCGACCGCCGACGGCGCCGTCCGCATGGCCCCGAAGGAGTGGGACGACCAGGCGTACGACATCGCCTACTTCGGCACCGACGCGCTCGTGGAGGTGCGCGGGTTCAGCACGCTGGCGATCAAGCGCGTCGACCTGCGCACCGGCCAGGAGAAGTGGAAGCGCTCCGCCGCCAAGAACAACAGCGTCTCCAGCGGCCACCACCGCGCCGAGCCGATGCGCAAGTGGCCGGACGGCAAGGAGGGCGCCGGCGTCGGCGGGCAGGGGGCGATCTTCTTCTCGCCGGGGCCGTTCGAGGAGTCGATCGTCGCCGACCCGGCCGGTGTGGTCGAACTGACCGACGGCAACGGCAAGTCGGCCGTCTACGACCTGAACAACCAGGTGAAGGCCAACGGCACCGTGCCGATCGAGGACGAGCACTGGACCGTCTACAACGGTGTGGTCGTCGGCAAGCTCACCGACAAGGAGGCGCCCGGCCAGGCCACCATCGGCGGCTACGGCACCTCGGACCTGAAGAAGAAGTGGACCGTGCCGCTCGGCCCCGGCGCCGACGTCGAACGCCTCAAGCCGTGCGGCCCCGCGCACGTGTGCGTCGACGTCAACAACAGCAGCGCCGGCTGGTACAAGACGGTCGCCATCGACGTGGCCGCCGGCAAGAGCGTGTGGGAGAAGCCGCACGACTTCGCCGACAAGCAGAACTGGTACGTCGTCGACAACCAGCTCGTGTTCGGCGAGGGGACGTTCGACAGCATCAGTAAGGCCTCGGTCCTGGACCCGGCCAACGGCAACGTCACCCGCGGCATCGGCGACGGCGACTCGGTGGTGACGGCCGCCGGAGGCAAGGTCGGCATCCGGACGGCGTCGTCGTCGATCGGCGGGAAGCTGCGCTTCTACCTGGTCGTGATCGACCCCAAGAGCGGCACGGCGATCGGGCGCGCCGACCTGGGGACCGGCGACGCGCCCGAGGAGATCATTCTCGGCACCAAGGGAGCCACCGCGCTCACCAAGGACAAGAAGGTGCTCCGCTTCAGCCTTTAGCGTTGACCAGCCCGAACGCGCTCGGGGTCACGTTCGGGAAGACGGTGCCCGTGGCGCCCACCCGGCACCGCTTCTGGAGCACCTCCGCGAGCACCGACCGGTAGTCCGTGGTCGACATGAGATCCCCGGAGGCGAGCTTCGCCGGCGCCAGACCCGGCCAGTTGCCGTAGACGGTGCCGCCCTTGACGCCGCCGCCGAGCATCAGCATGGCGTTGCCGTAGCCGTGGTCCACGCCGCGGGAGCCGTTCTCGGCCACCCGCCGGCCGAACTCCGACAGCGTCACCAGCGTCATGTTCGCCAGGCCGGTCGGGCCCAGGTCGGTGGCGAACGCGGCCAGCGCGGCGGCCAGTTCGCCCAGGTGCGTGAACATCCGCTGGCCGGCCTCGGCGGTGCCCAGCCCCTCGTGCATGTCCCAGTCGCCGAAGTCGACGCAGGCGGCCGTGAGGCCGACGTTCGCCTTGATGAGCCGCGCCACGTCACGCAGCGCCCGCGCCAGCGGGGTGTCCGGGTACACGGCACCGTTGGCCGGCGTGTACGCGGTGAGCGTCTTCACCGTCGCCATCGCCTCGTTGGCGGCCAGCGCCGGTGCCGAGACGGCGGCCGGCGTGCCGGTGTGCAGCGCCCGCAACGCCGCCGCCATCGGCAGCTTGTCGGTGTCGCCCGACATCCGGAAGCCGTCCACAGTGGACAGTGACAGGTCCGGCGACGGCCCGGCGAGCGCGCGAACCGGCGACGGCGAGCCCAGCGACACCCCGGCCCACGGGGTGCTCGCCCCCGTCAGGCCCAGCATCCGGTCCAGCCAGCCGGTGCGCACCGAGGTGCCCGCGGCGGCGCGCTCCAGCTCCTCCATCGCGGCGAAGTGCGAACGGTTCTGCGCCGGCTGCCCGACGGCCTGCACCGCGGCCAGCTGCCCGCCCTGCCAGTACGGCAGCAGCGGCGCGAGCGCCGGGTTCAGCCCGAACATCTCGTTGCCCCCGATCAGCTTCGCCTTCGGCACCCCGATGGTCGGCCGCGCCTTGTAGTACTCGGGGTCGCCGTGCGGCACGATCGCCGACAGCCCGTCGAACCCGCCGCGCAGCGACAGCACCACGAGCACGTCGCCGGTGTACGACGGCGTAGCCGCGAACGCGAACCGGCTCGCCAGCCCGTCGCCGACCAGTCCGGCCAGCCCCGCGGCGGCCCCGACGGCGGCGGCCCGCCCCAGGAAACCCCGCCGGGACAACGCCTTCTGCTCCTCGCACCCGCACATTTCCACTGTGGACATTCGGCTACCTCACCAAGAAGGACGGGGCGTCGAGCAGCAGCGCGACGAGATACGGGAACTTGCTCGTGACGGCGGCGTCGGTCGGCTTCAGTGCCGACGTGGGCGTCTTGCCCAGGAACGTCGCCAGCGCCGTCACGTCCTGCGGGCGCGGCGCGGCCCCGGTGACCCGGCGGTGCAACGCGTCGAGCATCGGGCCGTAGGTGGCGGGCAGCGTTCCCGGGAGCAGGAACGCCGGCAGCGACGCGGGCCGCGACAGCTGCTTCGGCCACCAGCCGGCGGCCAGGTTGAGGTGCGAGTTCCACCGCTCCACGTAGCCGGACGGGGAGGCCCAGGCGGCGGCGACGTCCGGGTAGCCGTTCGGCGGATGCCAGCCCAGCGGCGGCTGCCCGGCCGACTCGCACATCCAGTACAGCGCGCGGATCCCGGCGAACCCGCCGTCGGTGTCGGGGCCCAGCCCGAGCGCGCGCACCGACGCGACGATGTCCTCGAACGGCGTGCGCACCTTCTGACCCGCGGAAGCCGCGAACTCCGGCGACGTGAACAGCGCCGTCAGCACCGGCCCGATGGCGCTCCTGTTGTCGAGGTACACCTTCGCGAGCTTCTCCACGAGCGCCGCGGGCGGTTCGTCGGCCACGAAGCGGACGCAGAGCTTGTACGCCAGCCGCTTGGCCGTCGCCGGCTGCATCGCCAGGTACTCCACGAACGCCAGCGCCGCCGCCTCGCCGCCCGCGGCGGTGCCGTTCGCGTGGCTGAACGTGAGCACCTTGACCGCGCCGGTCGCGTGCTGCAGGGCGTCGAACCGGTACAGCCCCGTCTTGTTGTCGACGGTCAGGCCGGTGAGCAGCCGCGCGGCGGCCTGCACGTCGGCCTCGGTGTAGACCAGGCCCACCGAGTGCAGTTCCATCAGCTCGCGGGCGTAGTTCTCGTTCGGCTTCGCCTTCGTCGACGAACGGTTGTCCAGGTAGCTGAGCATCGCCGGGTGCCGCGCGCTCGCCTTGAGCATGTCGGCGAAGCGGCCGAGCGCGAACGCCCGGATGACGGTGCGGTCGTAGTCCTGGCGGCTGTCCCACACGTCGCCGGAGGGGCAGGTGACGTTGAGGTGGTTGGACCAGAAGTCGACCATCACCTCGAACAGCTGCCGCCGGCTCCAGGCCGCCCGGGCGACGTGCGCGGTGGCGAGCTGGGACATGGTCTCCCAGCCGTACTTCTTGTGCGTGCCGGCCTCGACGGCCTTGCGCACGCCGGTGATGTCGAGCGCGATCAGCGGGAACCGCTTCACGACGGCGTCGCCGGGCGCGTCGTCGATCTGGGCGGGGTTCAGCTGGCGCTGCAGCCAGGCGGCGACGCCGAGGGACTTCAGCTCGGCCATGGAGTCGACGGTGGGGCCGTAGGTGGCGCGGCGCAGCAGAAGCTGCAGCGCGGCGTCGGCCGTGGTGTCGGCGGCGGCCTTCGGAGCGGCCGTCGCGGCCGGAGCGGCGGCGGCCGGCTCGGCGATCGCCAGGCCGGTGCCGGCGGCGCCGATCGCGGCCACCGCCTTCAGCAGGCCCCGGCGCCCGGGCCGTCGCGCGGCGGGCGCCACCGCCCGGGCCGGACTCGTCGCGTGCGGCGCGGCCTGCGCCGGGATCGCCGGGCCGGCGTGCCCGGAGGCGCCGACGGCCGGGGTGGGTACTGCGTGGGGGCTCCGCATGCCGGACAGATCGGCCCGGGTCGCATCGACCTGACCACGTCAACCGGCATGCAACCGGCTCACTACTGCCGGTACTGCTCCACCTCGGGGATCGGCCGCTGCGCGACGCTCTCCGGATCCTGGCCGTTGTCCCGCGCCGCGCGCCTGCGCCGCAGCAGGTCCCACAGCTGGTCCAACTGCTCCTCGACGGCGCGCAGCCGGGCGTGTTCCTCGTCGGTGGAGAGCGAACCGTCCTGCACCCCGGCCCGCAACCGGTGCTCCTCCTCGACGAGGTCGTGAATGTGCCGAAGTACCTGTTCGTCAGCCATGGGGCCAGGTTAGCCCCGCCAGGTGGCCAGTCGACGGTAGTGCGTGAAGAGGCCGGCGGAGTTGCCGAAGTAGTACCAGGGGTAGCCGCCGCCGAGATACCCGCCGACCTCCGCCCACAGCGGCCGGGTCTCCCGCGTCCGGCCGGCGAGGGCCAGCGTCGCGAGCTGCACCGAACGGGTCTTCATCGCCAGCGCGTGCGAGGGCGGCCCGGCCGAACGCCACTTCGCCACGCACGCGTCCAGTTCGTCGGAGACGCCGCGCAGGTACGCCTGCGAGGCCGCGTGCCCGTCGGCCCCGTCCCAGTGGTACTCCCGCAGGATGTACTCGATGTGTGCCTGCACGGGCAGCATGTTCACCGCGGAGCCGGGCGGCGCCTCCGCGGCGACGGTGCGCGCCATCGCGAACATCTCCGCGTGCGAGCCGTACCACTTCGCCGCGTAGAACTGCAGGGCGGCCTCATGCCCGGTGTAGTGGAACGGGTCGCGTTCGCGCAGGGCGGCGAAGGCCGTCGCGAACTCCTCCCGGCGGCCGCGCCCGTCCGGGAACATCGACCACAGGTATTGCACCCACGGCGTCGGGTCGCGCGGCGACTTCTCGATGGCGAGCTGCGAGGTGAGCCGCGCGTCGCGCATCAGCCGGTGGAACGCCTCGAACTGCGACCGGGACGTGCGCGCCGCCGAGGCGCCACCCCGCGCGCGGGAGGCCCGGTCCGCCTCCACGCAGGCCCGGACCGTCCACAGTAGAGGGTCGTCCGGCCGGGCCGTCCGCCAGCGCTTGAGCCACAGGTCGTCCGTCGCCGCGTATCCGGCCAGGACCCAGACGCGCAGCGCACGACGTTCCCACGAGTCGGCGGAATCGATCGCGGCCGCGACGGTCTCCCAGTCGCCGAGCGCGGCGGACTCCCGGGCCGCGCGCAGCCCGAGGTCGTCGTAGGCCTCGTCGCGGTCGGGCGGCGCGGGACGATCCGGCCGGTGGAAGACCAGACCCGACATGATTACAGGGGAACGGCGGTGCGCTTGGCCAGCTCGTACGCCGGACGCCCGCCCTCGTGCTCCTCGGCGTCGAGGCCGCCCCACACCAGCAGCACGCTGCCGGTGCCGCCCTGCACGGCGAATGCCCGCACCGGGGCGCCCTTCGTGTCGGTCCAGACCGCCTCGACCCCGGCGGCGCGGCCGACGGTCACCTCGCTGTAGGTGGCCTTGGCGGTGCCCACCTGCGCCTCCAGCGCGGCCTGCGGCTGCTTCGGCGACACGTAGACCCGCATGAACCCGATGAGGCCGGCCGGCTTGCCGTCGACCTCGCAGACCGGGTGATTGCCGGCGACGTCGAATTCCTTGGTGTCGTCCGGGACCGGCCGCGGCTTCCAGTCCTTGGCGAGGTCGAACGCCAGCCCCTTGGTGCACGTCGGCACGCTCTTGCCCGCTGCGGCGGCCGGTGTCGGGCCGCTCGGGGCCGGGGGATGCCGCGCGGGCTCCGACGCCGGTGCCGACGCGACGGGGGCATTGTCCTTTGTGGACGGTGCCGACGGCTCGGGCTCGCTGCAGGCGGCGAGCGCCAGCAGGGTGAGCATCACCGCGATCGATCCTCGTGTTCGCACGCGCGGGACCCTACCAACGACACCGGCCGGGATCCACAGTGGACCCCGGCCGGTTTCTACGTCGAACCGATTCGGCTCGGCTCAGCTCGCGAGCATGCGGCGCAGCACGTACTGCAGGATGCCGCCGTGCCGGTAGTAGTCCGCCTCGCCGGGCGTGTCGATGCGCACGACCGCGTCGAAGGACTTCCCGGTGTCGGTCGTGACGGTCACCGCCCGCGGGGTGGTGCCCGCGTTCAGCGCCTCGATGCCCGTGATGGCAAAGGTTTCCGTGCCGTCCAGGCCGAGCGACTCCGCGTTCTCCCCCTGGGGGAACTGAAGCGGGAGCACACCCATGCCGATCAGGTTGGAACGGTGGATGCGCTCGAAGCTCTCGGCGATCACGGCACGCACGCCGAGCAGCGCGGTGCCCTTCGCCGCCCAGTCCCGCGAGGAGCCCGAGCCGTACTCCTTGCCGGCCAGGATCACCAGCGGCACGCCCGCGTCGATGTAGGCCGCCGACGCGTCGTAGATGGTGGTCTGCTCGCCGGTGAGGTGGTTGACCGTGAAGCCGCCCTCGACGCCCGGCACCAACTGGTTGCGCAGGCGGATGTTCGCGAACGTGCCGCGGATCATCACCTCGTGGTTGCCGCGCCGGGAACCGTAGGAGTTGAAGTCCCTGCGCTCCACCCCGTGCTCCGCCAGGTACCTACCGGCGGGCGAGTCCGCCTTGATGGCGCCGGCCGGCGAGATGTGGTCGGTCGTGACCGAGTCGCCGAGCTTGGCGAGCACCCGCGCACCCTCGATGTCGGTCACGTCGGACGGCTCACTCGCCATGCCCTCGAAGTACGGGGGCTTGCGCACGTAGGTCGACCGCTCGTCCCACGTGAACGTCTCACCGGTCGGCGTGTCGAGCCCCTGCCAGCGTTCGTCACCGGCGAAGACGTCGGCGTAGCGGCTGGTGAACATGTCGCTGGCGACCGCGCCGGCGATGACGTCGTCGATCTCCTTCGGGCTCGGCCAGATGTCGCGCAGGTACACCGGCTCCCCGTCCGAACCGTTGCCGAGCGGCTCGTTGAACAGGTCGATGTCCATCGTGCCGGCCAGCGCGTAGGCGACCACCAGCGGCGGGGACGCGAGGTAGTTCATCTTCACGTCGGGGTTGATCCGGCCCTCGAAGTTGCGGTTGCCGGAGAGCACGCTCACGACGGAGAGGTCGGACTCCTGCACGCCGGCGCTGATCTCCTCGGCGAGCGGGCCCGAGTTGCCGATGCACGTCGTGCAGCCGTAGCCGACCAGGTTGAAGCCCAGCTTCTCCAGGTACGGCGTGAGGCCGGAGCGGTCGTAGTAGTCCGTCACGACCTTCGAACCGGGCGCCAGCGTCGTCTTGACCCACGGCTTGCGGGACAGGCCCTTGTCGACGGCGTTCCGGGCGAGGAGCGCGGCACCGATCATGACCTGCGGGTTGGACGTGTTGGTGCAGGAGGTGATGGCGGCGATCACCACTGCGCCGTGGTCCAGTTCGAACTCGCCGTCGGCGGTCGTGACGTGGGTCGGCTTCGTCGGGCGGCCCCCGGCGCCGACCGCGGCGGAGATGAGGTCGCGCGGCTTGTCGGCCGGGTCGTCGGCGTGGTCGTTGGCCGGCGGGTCGCTCGCCGGGAACGACTCGGCGCTGCTCTCGTCGGCCTGCCCGCCGTTGCCCGCCGCCCGGTCCTCGACGGCGACGTCCTGCTTGACGTAGTCCTTCAGCGCGGCGCGGAACAGCGTCTTCGCGTTGGCCAGCGGCACCCGGTCCTGCGGCCGCTTCGGGCCGGCCAGCGAAGGCTCCACAGTGGACAGATCCAGCTCGAGCCGCTGGGAGTAGACCGGCTCGCGCTCGGGGTCGTGCCAGAGGCCCTGCTCCTTGGCGTAGGCCTCGACGAGCGCGATGTGCGCGTCGTCGCGGCCGGTCAGGCGCAGGTACTTCAGCGTCTCGTCGTCGATCGGGAAGATGGCGACGGTGGAGCCGTACTCGGGGCTCATGTTTCCGATGGTGGCCCGGTTGGCCAGCGGGACGGCGGAGACACCCGGCCCGTAGAACTCCACGAACTTGCCGACCACGCCGTGCTTGCGCAGCTGCTCGGTGATCACGAGCACAAGGTCGGTGGCGGTGGCGCCCTCGGGCAGTTCGCCGCTCAGCTTGAAGCCCACGACGCGCGGGATGAGCATGCTCACCGGCTGGCCGAGCATGGCGGCCTCGGCCTCGATGCCGCCCACGCCCCAGCCGACGACGCCCAGGCCGTTGACCATCGTGGTGTGCGAGTCGGTGCCGACGACGGTGTCCGGGTAGGCCTGCCCGTTGCGATCGAAGATCACCCGTGCCAGGTACTCGATGTTGACCTGGTGCACGATGCCGGTCCCCGGCGGCACCACCTTGAACTCGTTGAACGCCGACTGTCCCCAGCGCAGGAACTGGTAGCGCTCGCCGTTGCGCTCGTACTCCAGCTCCACGTTGCGCGCGAACGCGTCCTGCCGCCCGAACAGGTCGGCGACGACGGAGTGGTCGATGACGAGCTGCGCCGGCGCCAGCGGGTTCACCTTCGTGGCGTCGCCGCCCAGGTCACGCACCGCCTCGCGCATGGTGGCCAGGTCGACGACGCAGGGCACACCGGTGAAGTCCTGCATCAGCACCCGGGCCGGGGTGAACTGGATCTCGACGTTGGGCTCCGCGTCGGGGTCCCAGCCGCCGAGGGCCCGGATGTGCTCGGCGGTGATGTTGGCGCCGTCCTCGGTGCGGAGCAGGTTCTCCAGCAGGATCTTCAGGCTGTAGGGCAGCCGCTCCTGCCCGTCGACCTTGTCCAGCCGGAAGATCTCGTAACTGGCGTCGCCGACGCGCAGCTCGCTCCGGGCACCGAACGTGTCGAGGCTGGCCACGTCGCTCTCCTCACGTGGTTGTGGTTACAGCCGCAAGTCTCCCGCAGGTGGCGGGGGTCAGGCGCGGCGGGTGCGGAATCTTCTTGCAAACCGTACGTCCGTCTTGCTTGCGATCGCAAGGAAGGCCGCCCTAACTGCGACACGGGTTGCCGCCGCGCTCCTCAGGATCAAGGGGTGTTCTGTCGCACCGGTGTCCGCGTGTCGCGCGACGGAACACCCCTTGATCCTGCCGGCCGCTACGACTTCAGCCAGGAGGCCTCCGCCACCGCCGCGCTGGCCGCCTCCTCGTACACCGCCGCCGCCAGCCACGCCGCGACGAACGGCTGCCCGCCGTCGTCCGTCAACCGGCCGAACGCGTCGCGCGGGCGCGTGCGGGCGGCGTCGGTCAGGCGACCGAGCAGCGCCGCGCCGGTCTCCAGGCGGGCGGCCGCCAGGCGACGCTGTTCCGGGGTGGCCAGTGCCTGGACGGCGCGGCCTCCGGAGACGACGCGTTCGAGGTGGCGCCGCAGGAGTCGCAGGGCGGGATCGCCGACCGCGAGGGGAACGACCTCGCCGGGTGGCGGCGGCTCCTCCGGCCCCTGCTCCGGCGGCAGCGGGTGGACCGCCGCGAGGTGGCTGCTGTGCAGGCGGTCGTACCCCAGATCGATGTGGCCCGCCCAGTCGGCCGGCAGCGCGAGGCGGTTCTCGCCCGGCGCGGGAGCCGCCGACAGCGCCTGCACCGTGGCCCGGCGGGCCGGATCGGGGCGCCCGATCACCAGCAGCTCCAGCCCCGGCACGCCGCCGAGCAGCCGCAGGTTGTGGCGGAACCCGAGCACGCCGTGGTCGATCGCCACGACGAGGTTGATCCACCCGCCGTCGGAGGTCTGCGCCAGGAGGCCGTCGCGATGCGCCTCCACGACGGTCAGCCGCAGGAACAGCAGGTCGGACCCGGCGGTGCGATCCTGCGGCGCCCTGGCCATCGCCGGGAACGCCCGCGCCACCTGCTCGGCGAGCGGAGCGTTCCACAGGTGGACCAGCGGCTCCTCGGTCCAGCCCAGGCCCTTGGCGCTGACCGCGCGCACCGCCTTGCCGGCGCCCAACTGCCCGGTGTCGCTGGCCGTCGCGCCGGACACCACCAGCCCGGCCCGGGCCAGCCGCTTGTGCGTCAACGCCGACTCGCCCAGGCGCACCGTCATCTGGCCCGCGCCGGCGGCCCGTTCGGCACCACCGGGATACAGGTCGGTGACCGTCCACAGTCGACCGTCCCGATCGGACACGTACGTCACCACTCCGCCGTAGCCGGTGTCGGCCACCACCGGCACGGCGCACAGCCCGTACAGCCGCATGCTCCCGTGAACGTCATACGTCCGCCGGGCCGTCCCGACCAGCTCCCCGACGGAGTCGCCGGCGAGTTCGGGGGTGCGGAGGCGGTGCGTCACGCCGAGGAGTTCGCGGAGGCCGTCGGTCAGGTCGGCCAGCCGGTAGCGGGGATCGCCGGCCCGTGCCGACTGCAACTGGTTGGCGACCTGCCGGCCCGCCGCCGCGGCACGGTGCAGCCCCACGGCCCGCGCCTCGTGAGCGGCGCGCAGCAGCCCCGTCCGCAGAACGGGACCCGTGCCGGAGACGCCGGCACCGAGTGCGGCGGCCGCCGCCCGCCACAGGCCTTCGGCCGCCGCGCGCTGCTGCTCGGTGAGGTCGGCTCCGGTGGCGGCCGCATCGTCCGGAGCGATCCGGCCGGCGGCGGAGCCGCCCGCGCCTTTGCCTTGGCCGGCGGCGCTCGCGCCGGCGGGATCGGTGGCCGGTGCGGCCGTCCCGTCGAGCGCCCCCGGCGCCACCCCTGCGGTCGTCCCGTCGGCCGGCGCCGCCGCGGTGTCCACTGTGGACATGCCGGGGCCGTCGTCCACTGTGGACGGCGGTGCGTCGTCCGCGACCGGGGCCGTGACGATGACCGACGCGCGGTGCAGGCAGGCCGGCGCGAGCAGGCAGGTGCAGACGACCGCGTCGGCCGAGGCGACCACGCCGCCCGTGAGCGTCATCGTGACGGCGGTCGTCTCGTCGACGGTCACCGTCACCGTGGACCCGTCGACCGAGACCGCCCACCCGGCGACCTTCGTGGCGAAGTCGTCGAGCTTCTTGCGCAGCCTGTTCGGCAACGCGTCGACGGCGGCCGTGACCACCGTGGCCTCCACCGGAGGCAGCTCCGCCGCGCTCATGCCCTCGCCTCCCCGCGTCCGCTGAGGGCGGCGCGTTCAGTCCCCCGGCGCGTCATGCCTGCCGGACCTTGTCGCCGACCCAGCGGGCCAGCTCCAGCGGGCTCAACGCGGCGACCGGCATCCCGGCGGCGACCAGTTGCCCGGCCGTCGCCACGGAGTACCGGGGCCGGCCCGCGTCGTCGAGGCTCGCGCAGCCCAGCACGGTGCAGCCGGACTCCACGAGGGCACGCGTCTCCGCGAGCACCTCCGGCATGGACCAACCCTCCTCGAAGTCGGTGACCAGGACGACCATGGTGCGGGTGGGTGCGGTGACCAGTTCGCGGGCGTAGCGCAGGCCGGCGCCGATGCGCGTGCCGCCGCCGACCTGCACCTCCAGCAGGAGGGAGAGCGGGTCGTGCGCCTGGTCGGTCAGGTCCACCACCTCCGTCGAGAACGCCACGAAGTGCGTCGTCAGCGCCGGCACGCCGGCCAGCACGGCGGCGGTGAGCGCGGACCAGATCACCGACGCCTCCATCGAACCGGACACGTCCACCACCAGCACCAGCCGCCAGTCGACACTGCGGCGGGCCCGGGTGCGGAACACCGGCTTCTCCGGCACCAGCACCAGCCGGCCCTCGTCGTCGAGATGGCTGCTCGCCAGGTTGGCCCGCAGGGTGCGGGCCAGGTCCAGCGGGCCGCCCGGACGGTAGCTCGGGCGCGGCGTGGTGATGCCGGTCAGCGCCGGCCGCAGGCGATTGGCCAGCTCCTTCGTGAGCTCCTCGATGATGCGCTGCACGATCGGGCGCAGCCGCGCGACGACGCTCTCCGGCATGCCGCCGGCGAGGGTGAGCACGTTCTGGAGGAGTTCGACCGAGGGCCGAACGCTGTCGGGGTCGAGCAGCAGCGCCGCGTCCGTCCGGCCGCCCTCGACGGCGGCCGCGATGACCTCCTCGCGGATCCCCGAACCGAACAGGTCGGCCAGCTCGTCGGCCCACTCCCGCGCAGAGGGGAACGGCGCCTCGCGCCCGCCGCGGCTGCCGGAGTCCGCGCGGGAACCCTCGCCCTTGCCGGCCCCGTACAGCTCGTCGAGCGCCGTCGCGTAGCGGCGTGCGCCGGACGGTAGGCGGTCGCTCTCCCGGCCGAGGAGCAGCCGCCACCGGTCGGCCGGCGCGATGTCGTTGGGCACCGCCACGGACGCCGGCACCACTTCCGGCACCGAACCGGGCGTCGCGTCCGCCTCCGACGCCGGGCCCGGCGTCGTGCCCACCTCCGGTGCCGCTCCGGACTCCAGCGCCGGGTCAGGCGCGGCACCCGCTTCCGAGCCCGGCGTCGCGCCATGTGTGGCGCCCGGGCCGGACTCCAGCGCCGCGCCGGGCGGGGCATCCGGCCCGGCCGACGCCGGTGAAGCGTCCGGCAGGCCCAGGCCGAACGCGGCCAACACCTCCCGCCCCGCCCGATCGGCGAGCAGCCGCACCAGCAACCCGTCCGGATCGCCCTCGCCGAGATCCTGATCCCGCGCACCGACCCGTTCGGCGACGACGGTCAGCATCCGGTCCCGCGCGGCCGGGCTCAGCACGTGGAACCCGCCCCGCAACGCCGGCAGCCGCCCCAGGAACTCCCGGTCCGGCATCGTCTCGACCCGCCCGAGCAGTTCCCGCAGCACGTCCCCGCCGGCCTGCAGCAGCGGCTCCGCCGCCGAGAGCAGACCGCCGAGGTGCCCCTGGAGCGCGCGGCGCCCGTCCGGCGTGGTGGCCCGGTCGAGCCACGAACCGATCCGCGTGCCGAGCACAGCCGGTTCCTCGACGCCGAGCAGCACCTGGATCGCGCCGGCCGCACCGGCGATCATCGGCGTGCCGGTGGCGACCAGGCGGGCGAGCGCGTCGGTGAGGCGCAGCCCCACCCCGGTAACGTCGGAACGGTGCGCGAGCGCCGCGAGAGCCCGCGCGTCCTCGACCTGCTCGGAACCGGCGAGCCCGTCGACCTGGCGCACCGCGGCCGTCTCGACGTCGTCGATCATGCCGGGCAGCACCTTCGTGTCGAGCTGCCCCGCGACGCCCGGAACGTGTTCCAGGCGCAGCCGGTCGAGCAGTGCGAGCGCGCTGACGGCCGCACCGAGCGTGGCGCGCGAGGGCACCGCGTCGACGAGGTCGCCCAGCCACTCCCGGGTCAGGTCCACGAGCCCGCACGTGGCGGCCGCGTCGAGGCCGGCGATCAGCTCAGCCACGGACGGCTCGCCCTCGGCCTCCTGCGCGCGGCGGTCCTCCCGCAGCGAACCCTCGGCGGCCTGCGCCAGCGTCACCCCGCGCAGCCCGGCGATCTCCAGCATCGCGTCGGTCTCGGGCGTCCAGTTGACGGTCCAGCGGGTGCTGATCGTGTCGCCGCCGCCGACGCCCTCGGTGGCGACCCGGGTCGCGTAGGGCACACCCGCCGCGGCCAGCCGGGCCAGCGTCACCTCGCGACGCCGGTCCAGGTCGGAGCGCATCGGGTCGAGCCGCAGGTCCTTCTCCGCCTGCGCGGGACCGGGCAGGCGGAGCTCGGTGAGCAGTTCCGTCACGTAGGGCGCCAGTCCGGAGCGGGGTGTGCCCGGGGCGAGGGCGCCGCGGCGTTCGCCCACGAGTACGCGTTCCATCGCGGCGGCCACGACCCGACCGCGACCCATCGTCTCGCCCTGAACCAGGACGGTCTGCACCGCCTCGACGAGTTCGCCGCGGCTCGGGGCCGGCAGCCGGCGCAGCCGCGCGAGGTCGATCGCGAGGCGCACCGCCTCCCGCGCCTCGGCCGGGCCGGCCGGGTGCCCCGCCGCGCGCAACCGCGCGCAGACCGCGACCACCGTCGAGAGCATCGAGTCCTCGACCGCGGCCGGGTCGCCTCCGGCGGAGACCACGGCCTGTTGCCACTCCGGGTCGCGGATCCCCGCCGGGTAGCCGGATCTGGAGTCCAGCAGGGGGAACGTGTAAGGCACGAGCGAGGTCCGCACACCGTCCACTGTGGACGTCTCCGCGGCCGGCTCGCCGGCACACAGCGCCGCCGCGTGGAACGACCCCACCAGCGCCGCCACCCGCTTCTCCCCGGCCTCGGCCAGGCATTTGCGCATCCACGCCTCGCGAGCGAGGTCGACGGGATCCACCCCACCGCCCCGAACGGCGTCGTCGCGCAACGCCCACCCCACGGCGAGAGCCGCCCGCCGGATCGCCTCGGGATCGGCCCCCGGCGCCCGGGCCTCGACCATGCGGTCCCACATGTCCTCGTCGGCCCGCCCGCTCGAGGCAGCCCGCAGCGCCCCCGCGAACGTCACCGCACCCGGCGCGGCCGGCACACCCGCACCGCGCCCCTCACCCCAGCCACGATGCCCGAGCGGCAGATCGCACGCCACGACGGGAACTCCCGCCCGGGCGGCCCAGCGCACGGCGACCAGTTCCGGCGAGAAGTCGGCGAACGGGTAGAACGCCGGCCCGGGCGAACCCTTGGTGACCCCGGCGAGCGCCACCGGCGCACGGGTCTGCGGATCGGCCAGATACGGCAGCCACTCGGCCAACTCGCCCGGCAGCTCCAACAGCAGCACGTCCGGCCGGAACTTCTCCAGCAGCACCGGCACCGCCACGGACAGCGCGGGGGAGTGGTGCCGCACCCCGATGAGGAACGGCCGCACACTCGCGGCGAGCGCGTCGGTCGCGACGGCCGGATCAGCCCCGCCGTCACCGCCACCGACCGCCGGGCTGCCGGACGGCGCTGGATCGCCCGGACCGCCGGACGGCGCCGAGCCGCCCGGACGACCCGACGGCACGGTGCCGCCGAACGATGCCGGGCCGCCCGCGCCGGCGGACGGAGGTGCCCCGCCCGCCGACGCCGCGATGGCCTCAGTCCGCAAGGACATCGCGCAGCTCCCACAGCCGGCGCCACAGCCGCCCGCCCTCTTCCGCGCGCCGCCGCACCGACGAGTCCCAGTAGCCGAGCAGCTTCGCCGCGTCGGCCGGGTCGTCCTTGCGCACCACGCCGAGCAGGTGCCCCGGCAGCAGCGACAGCACGTCCCGGTCACCCGGGAAGTAGGCCGCCGCCAGCCCGAGCGCGGTGGCCACCCCGACCGCTTCGGCGGTGCTCATGACGGTCGACGGGCGTTCGACGTCCCAGCCCTCGACCGAGCGGCCCGAGCGCAGGTCCCGGAACGCCGTCACCAGCGCCTCCAGCACCGCGTCGTCCACGCCGAAGGCGGCCTCCGAGCGTTCCAGCGCGGCCTTGGCCTGCCGGCGCACCAGATCCGTCTCCGCCGCCAGGTCCGGGATCGGACCCACCGTCTCGAAGTTGAACCGGCGCTTGAGCGCGGCCGACATCTCCGACACCCCGCGGTCGCGCAGGTTGGCGGTGGCGATCAGCGAGAACCCGGGCGCCGCGTGCACCGCCGAGTGCTCCGTGCCGGCCAGTTCGGGCACGGCGATGCGCCGGTCGGACAGCAGCGACACGAGCGCGTCCTGCACCTCCGGCAGGCAGCGGGTGATCTCCTCGACGCGGGCGATCGAACCCTGGCGCATCGCGCTGAGCACTGGCGAGGGCACGAGGGCCTCCGGCGACGGGCCGCCGGCGAGCAGGAGCGCGTAGTTCCAGCCGTAGCGCAGCTGGTCCTCGGTGGTGCCGGCGGTGCCCTGCACGACCAGTTCGCTGGTGCCGCAGACCGCCGCCGAGAGCAGCTCGGAGAGCATGGACTTGGCGGTGCCCGGCTCGCCGACGAGCAGCAGCCCGCGCTCGCCGGCCAGGGTGACGACGCAGCGTTCGACGAGTGCGCGTTCGCCGACGAACTTGCCGCGGATGGTCAGCTTGGCCGGCACGCCGTCGGCCTTGGCGCCCTTGGGCAGCGTCAGCGGCTTGCCGTCGCTGCCCATCACGAAGGTCACCACCGCACGCGGCGTCAGCCGCCAGCCGGGCGGCTTGGGGCCGTCGTCGTAGGCGGCCAGGAACGCCAGTTCCTCGGCGTGGGCGTGCTCCGCGGGGTCGACCTGTCGGGTCTGCGGGCGGGTCAGGGTCGAGGTCATCGGCGTCGCTCCGTCACGAGTTCGTCGAACCGGGGTGCGTCACCGTTGCGCACCCGGTCCCAGGCCAGTTCGAACAGCGCCGGTGGTGGGGAGACCGGCAGCACCATGTGCAGTTCCGAGATGCCGCTCTCGTCGCCGATGAGCATGGAGAGCTTCCAGCGTTCGAGCGGCAGGTGCGGCGCGCCCAGGGCGAGCCAACCACCGGGGATGAAGAGCCCGCGCCCGGCACGGGCCCGCTTGGCGGCCACCACCAGGTCGGTCTCGGCGAGCTCGGCGCGCGCCTTCTTGAGCCGCGCCGGCTTCCAGCCCGTCCACGCCGCCACGTTGCGGTCGGTGGGGTCGGGCAGCGCGAGCAGTTGCAGGTACAGCGTCGCCGCGTCGGCGCTCAGGCCGGTCTTCTCGGCGACCTCCGCCACCAGCTCCGGCGCGGAACGGGACGGGTCCTGCGGCGCTCCCGCCTCCGGGTCCGGCGGCGTGTAGGCAACCAGCTTCGGCAACTGCGGGCTGAGCAGCGCCCGCACGGCGGCGAAGTTCTCGTCGTCGACGCTGTCGAGCCGGGCCCGCAGCACCGTCATCACCGGGTCGTCCATGCCGTTGACGAGGGCCGGCCGCAGGAGGACGCGGTGCCAGCCGCTGCCCGGTGGCACGATCAGCGGGCCGATCTCCCGGCCGTGCGGCCCGTCGACCGGGGTGCCCGCGTGCAGCGCCTTGATCAGCGGGGCGATCTTGCTCTCGTTGAGGTAACCGGCCGGCAGCGCCACCGACGGGTCGGCGATCAGCGCGCGCACCTTCTCCACCACGGCCGGCAGCTGCTCCCGGATCGGGCTGTCGACCGGCAGGTGGTAGGACATCCACGGGATCATCCGGGCCAGCGCCACCAGCACGTCGTCGACGTCGTAGCCGCCGGACGGCCCGGCGAGCCACTTGCACGTGTGCGGGTTGGCGATGCCGTGCACCAGCTCGGAGGTGTGGATCCGGCCGTTGACCTGTGCCTTCTGGACGGTGACGACGATGCTGTCGTCGACCGGCGTGCGTTCGCCGTGCCGCTCGACCCACCAGGCGACGAGCCCGTCGATGTTCAGGCCGCCGGACCACAGGTCGGTCAGGTCGGCCGGCAGCAGGGAGGCCAGCACCGTCGAGTTGGTGCCCGTGCCGAGCTGGCCCCAGCGGGTGCGGGCGGTGGTGAACGCGGCCTCGGCGATGCCCAGCGGCTCGCGGTGCGCGACGGACTCCTCCCGGTCCCACGCGTTGCTGGTCGGCAGCCCGTACAGCACGACGGCCGCCTCGGCACGCGTCATGCCGGCCCGCTGCGACAGGGTGTCGATCAGCTCCGGCCGCCACGGCACGGGGCCGTTGGCGCGCACCAGCGCGACCAGTTCGGCGATCCGCTCGGCCGACACGCTGCCGTCGGTGAGCTGCCGCTCGTGGGTCAGCTTGTGGCCGGTCGGCTGGCGGAACACGCCGTCCGGCGCCCACTCGATCGCGTAGACCTCGTTGTCGCTGTTGTCGATCGACAGGATCAGGAACCGGTGTCCGTCGATCGGCACCACCTGGCCGACCGCGTACGTCGGCTTGGCGGCGGCGATCATCGTGACCCGCCGGAGCCGCCCGGTCCCGTCGAGCAGCCCGGAGCCCGCGACGGCCTCGAGGAACAGCAGCAGCGCCTCGCGCTCGTCCGGATGGGTCAGCGTCGCCACCGCCCGGAACATGGCACCGGGGAGCGCGGCGAACGCGTCGAACCAGTCCCGGTCGAGCGAGGCGAGCGACAGCGTGTCGACGGCACCGGTGAGCGCCGGCCCGATCGCCGTGAACATGTCCAGCGCGCTGTGCCCGCGGTTGTAGCAGTACGGGATCATCCCCTGCAGACCGGCCTGGAGCGTGACGTCCGAACCGGGCCGGGTCGGCTCCTCCTTGACCGCGGGCTTCTCCTCGACCAGCGGCCGCCCCTCCAGCACACCGGCGAGCTGCCGGAACGTCGTGTCGTGCCGCACGGCTTCGCGTACGACGCCGACGATCCCGTCGACCAGCCCGGTGTCGGTGACCTCGGGCAGCAGCCGCGTGACCACGGCGCGCACCGCGTCGCGGTCGACCTTCTGCTCCTCCTCCGCGGCCCGGTACACGGCGTCGATCTCGGCCATCAGCGCCGCGGCGACCTCGTCGGTGACGGCCCGCAGCGCGGCCGAACCGGCCTCGTCGCGCACCCGCAGGAAGTGCCACCAGCGGGCGGGCAGCACCATCCGCGTGCCCCGCGCGTACGACTCGTTGCGACTGTCCACTGTGTACTCACCGACGGCGAAGCCGCTGTCGTCGACGATCTGCGTGGCGTCGTTGTTGTTGCGGCTGCGCACGAGGCCCCGGACCCGATCCGAGCCGGGGAACGTCATCGCGCCCAGCACGGTCGCCGTCCAGCCCTCCGGCGTCGTCGTCGCACGGAACTCCCGCCCGTCGACGGCACGCCCGGAGTGCCCGTCGGCGGCGGCCCGCCACCCGACCAGCCCACCGGCGCCGCCCAGCGGATCGGCCCCCGCGATCGCCGGAACGGGCGCCAGCCAGCTTGCCCACGGGCTGAGCGCCTCCGCGTCGGGCCCGGCGTCCTCGAAGAACGACGGCAGCGAGGCCCGCCCGGCGGTGCCCGTGACCGGGTCGAACTCGATCAGCACCAGCTTGCCCTCGACGTTCTGGCAGCGCCAGTACGTGACGCCGTCGCTGATCACCGAGGCGGTGGCGTCATCGGTGCGATCGCCCACCCGCAGGACCCGCCCACCGATGGAACGCCCACCGCCGGGCGCCGGCAGCGTGTCGTAGGAGTACCGGGAGAAGGCCCGGTCCGAGGTGATGAACACGTCGTCCGGCGAACCGGTCCAGTAATTGGCGCGATCCGGCCCGCGGTCCCAGCTGACGAGCAGCTGCCCGTCGACGTAGTTGAGCACCAGCAGCCACCAGTAGGAGCGCTCGGCGGCGGGGATGCGCAGCATGTGCTCCAGCTCGATGCCGTCCGGGCCGACCACCAGCACCAGGTCGCCGCGGCGCAGGATCAGCTGCGGCCACTGCCGGACCACGTAGATGCGGGCGTCGTCGGTCGGCTTGACGCCCTCCGACAGCCGCGCCACCGCCTCCTCGAGCGCCGGCCAGCCGTACTCGTCCAGCAGGCCGGTGCGCAGGGTGCGGCCGAGCAGCGCCGGCACCGAGGTGTCGAGGATGCGCCGCACCGCCTCCGGGTTGACCGCGAAGCCCTCCGCGCAGGCGAGCGCGGTGACGGCGGTCAGCTGGCCCGGCAGGTTGGGCAGGCCGAGCGCGCCGACCTCGCCGGCGAGCCGCTCCTGCCAGGCGTGCACGGCGCGCCGCAGGCCCGCCACGGCCACCACCCGCTGCACCGCCAACGGATCGATCCTCGGGGAGCTGCTGTACCGCGGCTTGAGGAACGACTCCACACCCGAGACCAGGTGCGGCAGGAACCGCTCGTCGGCCGCCAGCGCGGTCAGGTCGCGCCGGCCGGGCTTGTCGTCGTCGAGCCACTCGTCGATGTGCACGCGGATGTTGTCGGCGGGGTCGGCCACCGGGATCCCGGCCGCCAGGCACTCGTCGATCAGGTCGAGGTCGACGTCCCAGTGGTTCTCGGCGAGCTTGACCGGCTCGCCGTCGGCGATGAGCCGGCCGGCCATGTCGGCGGCGAGCGTCTGCAGCTCCTGGAGCCGCTTGCGCTCGCGGTAGTAGCGCCCCTCGCGGCGCGCGGCGATGCGGTGCAGCCACCCCGCCGGCCCGTCGGGCGACTGGGCCTCCGCGGGCGCCGCACCCGCCGGTCCGACGAGGGCATCGGCCGCGCCGCTCTCCCGGAGCACCGTGATCCACGCGAGGTCACCGCAGTTTTGCGGGAACATCCCCAGCAGCACACCGCGGAATCGCGGCTCCGCGGCCCCGATGCGGGTCAGCGACGACTGGTAGCCGGTCCAGAACCCCTCCGGCGCACGCGCGGTGGCGGGCGCGTCGAGCAGCCGGCGCACCACCTCGTCGTCGGCCTCGGCCTGGTCGAGCTTGGCCGCCTTGGCCAGCCGCCGCAGGTCCGTGTGCATGGTGGCGTACGGCGGCAGCCCGCCCAGGGTGCGTTCGAGGCACAGCCGCAGGAACCGGTCGTAGGCCTCGACGGAGCCGCTGCGCGCGGCGAGGGTGCGGGCGTGGCCGGAGAGCGCCTTCGCGGTCAGCGCACCCGCCAGCGCGAACTCCAGGAACACGGCGTGCAGCCGCTCCTCGTCGATCGCGAGCCCGAACACCTCCTCCGCCTCGCGCGCCTTGCCGAACATGGTCGCCGCGTAGGTCGGGCTCTCGGCCGCCACGAACGCCCGCCCGGCCTCCTCGTAGAACGTCGGCAGGAAGTGCGGCACGGCACGCGCGAGGCGTTCCCCCAAGGCATTGAACCCGTCGCGGGCCGGGCCGATCTTCGACTTGGCCCCGCGGGCGAGCTTCTCCATCTCCTTGACCAGGGCGAGGGCGTGATGCCCGTTGGCCGGGTCGTTGACCAGCGCCCACGCCGGGAACCCGAGCGCCTGCTGGCGGACCAGCCCGACCTCGGCGGGCGTGGAGTCCTCGTCCGGCTTCAGCCCGAGGAAGTCCATCGCGAGGTCCTCGGCCTGCCCGAGCATGCCCGGCACCAGCCGCACCACCGGCCGCTCCCCGAGAACGGCATGCCGGTAGGCGCGCACCGTCAACGTGTCGACGGTGTCGGGCTTGTCCACAGTGGACCCGAGCGGCAGCACCGCACCGGCATCCAGCAACGCCTCGGTCACGCTTCTTCCTCCTGCTTCTCCACGACGCGGCCGGCGTACAGCGCCGCGGCCATGCGCATGCCCTCGGACCAGGTCACCGGGCCGACGGCCCGCAGCAGCCGGCCCACGCCCGCCTTGTCGGTGAAGACGAGGTCGCCGGTCTCCGTGGAGTAGTACGGATCGTCGGAGCCGACCCACGAGCGGGCCTCGACGGTCTCGCCGCCCTCGAAGACGCGGCAGACCGCGTAGCCGCCCTTGACCTGGTAACCGAGCGAGGAGGCGCGCGCCATCAGGTGCCGCAGCTCGGCGTAGCGTCCGCCGGCGTAGTCGTTGACGCTGTGCGCCTGCGGGTCGGCGATGGCCGGCCGCACCCAGGTCTCGCGGAACAGCTGGTCGAGCGACTGCCGCACCTCCAGGTCGGCCGCGAACTCGCGCAGGTCGTCCAGGTCGGACAGCAGCACCGGGTGCGGGATCGCGATCCGCTCGGTCTCGACGCGCACCGTCTCGCCGTCGAGGTTGACCAGGCCGATGCCCTTGTCACCGGCGTCGCGCAGGAAGCCGACCTCGTCCGGGTCCCACCCGCCGTCGGCGTCCACCGCCGCCACGACGAGGTCGGTGAGGACCGTGCGCCACGCGTCGTCCGCCCACACCTCGGACAACAGCTTCGAGGGAACGGGCAACGAGCGCACCATCCACTTCTCGACCTCCGCGTGGCACTGCTTCTGGTGGCGTTCGAGCCACTCGATGAGCTGCTGCGCGGCGACCGTCACGGGATCCTTGCGCACCGCGGGAGGAACGGTGCGCAGCTCGGTTTTCTTCGAGTTGCGGCACACCACCTTCCCGGATCGAACGGTGACCTCATAGCCACCGGCCGTCGCGAGCCACGTCATCGTGTAGACCTCTCTCTCAGCGGGACAGCGAGAGGCTAGACGAGCCCACCGACACTTTTCCGCCCCGTCCGTAGAACTTTCGGTCATGAAATTCGCGGCGTGACAACGCCTGATACGGTGCCGAACCACGGGTTCTGCGCACGGCGTCAGAACCGTCCACAGAGGACGGTCGGGTTAGGATCCGGGCATGGAGCTGATCCCGCGCAACCCGACCCAGGGTGTCTATCCGGCCACCGAGGATTACGTCCACGCGGTCGAAGTGCGCGGGGCGCAGCGGCTGCTGTTCATCTCGGGGACGATGGGGCTCGACCCGTCCGGCCGACCCGGCGAGACGCTGGAGGATCAGCTCGTCCTCATCTGGGACAACCTGCACGCGATCCTCGCGTCGGCGGACATGACCGTCGACAACATCGTGCGGCTGACGAGCTACCTGCGCGACGCGTCGTACGCCGAGGCCAACGCCGCCGCGCGGGTGGCGGCGCTGGGCGGCCGGGTCGTCCCGACGACGGCGATCGTCGCCCAGACCCTGTCGGACGACTGGCTCGTCGAGATCGAAGCCATAGCCACCGCCTGACCTCAGGCCGCGTTGCCCCGAAGCGACGCCGCCGCGCGCCGTGCCGCGTCCAGGTGCCGCACCAGTTCGCCGAGCTGATCCTGCGGCGAGACGTCCCGTCGATTTACGTGTTCAGGGGGTGGCGACCTCGCGGAGGAGGGCGAACTCCGCCGCGAGGCGATCCAGCTGATAGTGGGCGTTCAGGCCGCTGGGGTTGGGCAGGACCCACACCCCGGTGCTCCCCACGGTCCGCCCCTGCCGCCCCACCGACGCCCGCGGCTCCCCGAACGCCACCCGGTACGCCCCGACGCCCAACACGGCCAGCCATCCCGGCGAGTGCCGCAACACCTTGCGCCGCAACGCTTCGCCGCCGGCGACCAGTTCCGCGCGGGTCAGCTCGTCGGCCCGGGCGCTGCCGCGCTCGACGACGTTCGTGATGCCGAGGCCGTGCTCCAGCAGCAGGTGCTGCGAAGCCGGGGCGAACAACGACGGCGTGAAGCCGGAGCGGTGCAGCGCCGGCCAGAACCGGTTGCCGGGGCGGGCGAAGTGGTGGCCGGTCCACGCCGAGTACAGCCCGGGGTTGATGCCGCAGAACAGCACCCGCAACCCCGGGCCGATCACGTCGGGGATCGTCCGCCCCTCCGCCGAGGCCAGGTCGGCGGCCGTCGGACGGGGGCTCACCCGGGCAGCCGGAAGCCGGCCTCCCGCTGGAGCGCCAGCCACTGCTCGACGTCGTCCGGCGAGCGCGGCAGCCCGGCGGAGAGGTTCTGCGCGCCGTCGGCGGTGACGAGCACGTCGTCCTCGATGCGGATGCCGATGCCGCGCAGCTCCTCCGGGACGAGTTCGTCCTCGAGCTGGAAGTACAGGCCCGGCTCGACGGTGATCACGTAGCCCTGCGCCAGGGAACCGTCGCGGTAGCGCTCCTTGCGCGCGTTGGCGCAGTCGTGCACGTCGAGCCCGAGCATGTGCCCCGAACCGTGCAGCGACCAGCGCCGGTACACGATCGAGTCGGGCTTCATGGCCTCGTCCACGCCGACCGGCAGCAGGCCCAGGTCGTCGAGCCCCTCGGCGAGCACGCGCATGCACGCCTGGTGCACGTCGTCGAACATCGCGCCGGGCCGCACCGCCGCGATGCCGGCCTCCTGGGAGCGGTAGACGATCTCGTAGACCTGCCGCTGCAGCGGCGTGAACGTCCCCGACACCGGCAGCGTGCGGGTCACGTCGGCGGTGTACAGGTTGACGTTCTCCACGCCCATGTCCATCAGCAGCAGCTCGCCGGGGCGCGTGGTGCCGGTGCTGTCGTCCCAGTGCAGGACCGTCGCGTTGGCGCCGGCGCCGACGATGCTGTGGTAGCCGACGTCGTTCCCGTCGTGTCGGGCACGGAGGGCGAAGATGCCCTCGAGAAGACGTTCCGCCACGGCTTTGTCGGCGGGGAGGATCCGCGCGACGTCCTCGAACCCGCGGACCGTCGCGTCCACGGCGTCCTGGAGCTGGGCGATCTCCCACTCGTCCTTGGTCAGCCGCAGCTCGGAGAGCGCGCGGGCCAGCTCCCGGTCGGCGTCGGGCGCGCCGTGGCGGGGACGGATCGCCGCGTCGACGGCCGCGGAGTAGCCGCGCAGGACGCGGGTGCGGCCGGGGGCGTGGGCGTCGAGGGCGGCGGGCAGCTCGTCGACGTGCGCCGTGCGGATGCCGAGGACCTCGGACTTCTCCCGGAGGGTGCGGCGGCGGCCCACCCACAGCTCGCCGTGCACGCGGTCGCGGAAGAACTCGTCGGTCTCCCGGGAGGAGCGCGGGCGGACGTAGAGCACGTGCTCGCCGTCGGCGTGGATGATCAGTACGGCGTCGGCGTCGTGCTCGCCGGTGAGCCACACGTGGTCGCTGCCCGGGCGGAAACGGAACGCGGTGTCGTTGGCGCGCGTCTTCTCGCCGCCGCTCGGGATGACGAGGGTCTCGCCCGGGAACGCCTCGGCGAGCGCGTCGCGTCGCCGTTGGTGCAGCTGAGCGGGGGACGGCTCGGTGGTGGCGACGTACGGGGCGGAGGTGTTCCACCCCGTACGCATGAACTCGAGATACTTCTCGGGGAAGTCGGGGTCGTGGCTTTCTGAGCCGTGCTGGTCCGCCATCCCCCGACCGTACCCCGGGGCCCCGCGTCAGGTGCCGGGCTCCCAGTGCGGCACGTCGGGGGCGTAGGCGATCTCCGCCTCCTGCGCCTCGACCAGCTGCTCGACGGCCGGTGGTACGTGGACGACCTCGTCCTCGTTGAGCACGTCGGAGACGCCGGTGTCGACCACGTCCGGCGGCAGGACTTCGGTAACCGAGGGATCAGTCATGATCCGTCGGGTACCCCCGGACGGCGGCGCCTACACGTCGTCGGAAGGGTTGTTGCTCTCCCGGATGTCCGGGTCCGGCTTACCCGTCGCGCAGCTGATGGTGATCTTCACCTTCATCGGGGTGAGGGTGTCCGACCTGTAGCGCACCACGACGTTGGGCGCCGCCGCGGGGACCTTGGAGCTGTAGCCCTCGAACGTGCTGTGGGTGACGTAGACGGCGGTGGTGCCGCTGCACCGGACGCTGACGTGGCCCGCCTTGGTCTCGAACTCCACCACCTGCGAGTTGGTGGCGGCGCCGCCCGGGCCGCTGGGCGACCCGCCGCCGACGGGACTCGACCCCGTGGTCGAACCGTTGCTCGGCACGACGGTGGAGCCGGGGATCGGCTGGGCACCGTTGCCGCTGGTGGGGGGCGCGCCCGACGTGCCGCCCGGCGGGGTGCCCGGCCCGGTGCTTCCGCCGGTGGCGCCGAGGCCGGCGTTGGCGTCCTGCGCGGCCTGCTTGTTGGCCGGCAGGCCCCGGTCGCCGCTGCGGTCCTCGGCACCGGCGCCGGCCAACTGCGTGGCGCCCACGACGACCGCGGCGACCAGGGCGACGGCGGCGACCGCGGCACCCGCGAACCGGGCCCGCCGGCGCGCCGGCGAGACCCGCGGCACGGTGGGGAAGTCCGAGGTGTCGCCGTTCTTGAACGACGGGCTGCCGGGCAGCGACACCGAGATCCCGGCCGCGTCGGCGAGGATCCGGGCCGCCTCGGCGGCGGTCGGCCGGTTGGCCGGGTCCTTCTCCAGGCAGCGCTGGTAGAGGGTGGTGACGGCGATCGGCAGCCCGGTCTGGCGGGGCAGCGACTTCGGCTCGACGTACACGTGCGCCCGCAGGATCTGCGTGGTCGTCTCGGCGGACCACGGCAGCTGGCCGGTGAGCAGCCGGTAGAGCAGCAGGCCGAGCGCGTACACGTCGGTGGCGGTGACGGCGGGGCCGTCCTCGAGGCGTTCGGGGGCGAGGTAGGCCGGGGTGCCGTACATGATCGCGGCGGACTCGAAGTCGGCCAGCTCACCGGCTGCCGCGGCGATGCCGAAGTCGACGACCTTGGCGCCGTTGGGCGTGACCATGACGTTGCCCGGCTTGACGTCGCGGTGGACGATGCCGCGGGCGTGTGCGGCGGCGAGCGCGGAGGCGACCTCGGCGCAGATCCGCATCGCCTGCCGGGGCGTGAGCGGCCCGTCGGACACGACGTCCGCCAGGGAGCGCCCGTCGAGGAGTTCCATCACCACGTAGGGAACGCGCTCGCGGCGAGTGCCCAGCGACTCCCCGAAGTCGTAGACGCTCGCGATGTGTGGATGCGAAAGACCGGCGGCGGCCAGTGCCTCGGCGCGGATGCGCTCGCGGAAGCCGTCGTCGGTCAGGTGCCGTGAGGAGAGGACCTTGACGGCCACCGGCCGGCGGAGCACTTCGTCATGCGCGCGCCAGACGGCGGACATGCCGCCCTCTCCGAGAAGTTCGACCAGGCGGTACCGCCCGCCGAGCGTCTCGTCCGATTCCACCCGGACAGTCTGCACTACGTGTGGCGATCGGACCTACCTCGTGTGCACTACGACCGGTCCCGGAGCGGTGACCTAATGGTCATCAGGCTCGTGGGGGTGGATATCGACAGCACCCGTCCGGATGTTGACAACTGTCCATCTTTTGGATCCACGATCAACTCTGCGACGGAGTCGCCGCGCTCGTTCGCGACCCACATTTTTGTGCCGTCGGCACTGAGGAGCATGTCACGGGGGAAGTGCCCGCCGCTGTCGCCCAGGGCGGTGAGGCGGGGTGGCGTTCCGCCCGTGAGCTGGGCGATCTTGTCGGGGCCGCGGTGTCCGATGTAGACGAACTTTCCGGTCGGATCGACGACAATCGCCGACGAATGGCCGGGCGCAATTCCACCGTCCAGCGTCGGAACCGTCATGACCTGCGTCAATCGGCCCGTTGTGATATCGAAGTCGCACAAAGTGAGCGTGGGCTCCAGCTCGTTCACGACGTAGCAGGTTCGCCCGTCCGGGTGAAAGGCGAGCCCGCGGACGCCACCCGGTCGATGTAACGGAGCCTCGGCGTGGAGCGCCAGGCGGCCGGTCGACGGGTCGAGGCGGTAGGTGAGGACGGAGCCGAGGCCCATGTGCACCGCGAGGATCCAGCGGCCGCTCGGGTCGGCACCGATCCAGTGGGCGTAGCGCTGCGGATGGGTCACCACGTCGGCGACCGGACCGACGCCGCCGTCCGCCTCGACCGGGAGGGTGGCGAAGCTGCCCGACCCCCAGTTGGCCACCAGGATCCAGCGGCCGTCCGGCGAGACGCTCAGGTGCACCGGCTCCGCGCCGCCGCACGGCTGCGCGCCGAGCGGGTGCAGATCCGGGCCGTCGACCGCATAGGCGCTGATCAGCGCCGGGTCGAGGAAGTGCGCGGCGTACACGTAGCGGCCGTCGGGGGAGTGCGCCAGGCAGACCGGGTCGTCCGGGCCGGGGACGGTGCGCCGCACGACGAATTGCTCCGGATCCACGATCGCGATGCCCCGGCTATGGCCTCCGACGTACAGCACCGGGCCACAATATGCCCGTGCGATACGCCGTGGTGCTGGGCGAGGCCCTGATGGATCTGCTGGACGGGACGAGCGACGGGGAGCCCGTCTACCGGCCCGCGGTGGGCGGTGCGCCGTTCAACGTGGCGGTGGGCGTGTCCCGGCTCGGGGGTGCGGCGCACTTCGTGGGCTCCGTGTCGACCGACGCGCTGGGGGAACGGCTGCTGGCGTTCCTCGTGGACAACGGGGTGCGCGTCGACGGGGTGAAGCGGGTCGCCGCGCCGACCACCCTGGCGCTGACGACGTTCACCGACGCCGAGCCGGACTTCACGTTCTACGGCGACTCGCACGGGCTGCTCGGACCCGACGATCTCGACGCGGAGCTGCTCGCCGGCGCGGAGGTGATCTCGGCCGGGTCGATCGCGATGCTGTGGGAGCCGACGCTCGCCGCCGCCCGGGCCGCCTGGCGGGTGCCGGGGCCGCGCAAGGTGTTCGACCCCAACGCGCGCCCGCGCCTGCTCCAGGACCGGAAGGCGTATGCCGCCGTGGTCGAGGAGTTCGCCGCCGGGGCCGACCTGGTCAAGCTGAGCGCGGTCGACGCCGAGGTGCTGTGGGGGGACGACCCGGAGCGCGCCGCCGCCCGGCTCGCCGAGGGCGGGGCCACCGTCGTGGTCACCCGAGGCGGTTCCGGCGCCCTCCTCCGTCACGATCACAAGCTTCATATGGAACGGGCTGAGCCGATCGAAGCCGTCGACACGACCGGCGCCGGTGACAGCGTGCTCGCAGCGCTGGTGCACGGCATGCTCACGACGCCCGAGGGCGGCACGCCGGACTGGCCGCTGCTGCTGCGCTACGCGCTCGCGGTCGGTTCGCTCACCTGCGAGGGGCCGGGTGGCGCGACGGCCCTGCCGACCGCTGACGCGGTGCGCCGGCGCTTTCCTCAGGCCGTTCCGTACAGGGCTTGAAAACCGCGGCGGACGGCGACCGTGGCGGTCTCCACGCCGAACGGGGCGCGCGCCGCCACGGCCTCGACCGGCGCGGAGTCGGCGTGCCCCTCGCGGATGGCCCAGTCGAGCGCGGCCAGCTCGGCATGCTGCGCCAGCACGAACTCCGCGTCGACGACCGCTCCGTGCCCCGGTACGAAGGCCGTCGCCCCCACCGAAAGAAGAGCGGCCACGGTGTCCGGCCACTCCAGCGGATAGGCGTCGTCGAACTGCGGCGGCCCGCTCTCCTCGATCAGATCCCCGGCCACCACCACTCCCACGTCCGGCACGTGAACGACGAGATCCCCCGCGGTGTGCCCACGCCCCAGGAAGCGCAGCACCACCTCCCGCCCGCCCAGCCCGAGCGCCTGCTCCGCCCGCACCAGAACATCCGGCGGCCGCACCACGACCTCGGCCAAGCCGGGAATGTCGTACCCCGCCGCTACGGTGCGCGGATCGGTGGCGGTCAGCGATGCGGCCGCCTCGGGATGCGCGTGCACGGATACGGGGTTCAGCGTGGCGTTGCCGAAGCAGTGGTCGAAGTGGTGGTGCGTGTTCACGACGTGGTACGGCCGGTCGGTCACCCGGCGCACCGCGTTCACCAGCTCGGTGGCCTGCGCCGCCGTCGACAGCGTGTCGATCACGACCGCGCAGTCGTCGCCCAGGACGAGCGTGGCGTTGACGTCGAGGACCTCGTGCCGCAGGACGAAGACGCGATCCGCGATCTCCTTCATGATCCGGCCTTCTCTGCCTTCGCCAGAAACTTCTGCCGGTCGACGAGGACCCGTTCGATTCTCGCCTCGGCCACTACCGTCGACCCGTCGCGGACCGCCACCTCGAAGGTGAGCCGCCTGCCGTCGACCTTGGCCAGCGTGGCCTGCGCCCACACGGTCCGCCCCACCGGGGTGGCCGCGGTGTGAGTCAGCTCCACGCGGGTCCCGACGGTCGTCGCGCCCGACGGCAGGCGCGGGGCGGTCACGGCCACCGTGGCCGCCTCGGCGAGGGCCAGCACCCGCGGGGTCCCCAGCACCGGCACGTCGCCGGAGCCCACGGCCTGCGCGGTGTCCGCCTCGCCCACGATGAGCGCCACGCGCACGGTGGCGCCGACCCAGCCCGCCGCATCGAGATCCATGGCCTCACCCTATTTCGGGGCTACGTTGGGTGTCATGTCTGTGTCGACGCTGCCCGACTGGCTGCCGAAGGTCGGCTCGGTGACGGTGCTCTGCGGCGCCGGCATCTCCACCGACTCCGGCATCCCCGACTTCCGCGGCCCCAACGGCGTGTGGACCAAGGACCCGGCCGCGGCCAAGCTGTTCACGCTTGACAACTACGTCGCCGACCGGGAGGTCCGGGTGCGCGCCTGGGGCAACCGGCGCGACCACGCGGCGTGGACCGCCGAGCCCAACACCGGCCACCGGGCCCTGGTCCACCTCGAGCGGGCCGGCCGCCTGCGCGCCATCGTCACGCAGAACATCGACGGCCTCCAGCAGAAGGCCGGCTCCGACCCGGAGAAGGTGCTGGAGATCCACGGCACCATCTGGACCGTGGAGTGCCTGAGCTGCCACGACCGCACGCCGATGCCGGACGTGCTGGCGCGCGTGGACGCCGGGGAGGCGGACCCGCCGTGCCTGCGCTGCGGCGGCATCCTCAAGTCGGCGACGATCTCGTTCGGGCAGTCCCTCGATCCGGTGGTCCTGCGCGCCTGCCAGCAAGCGGCGAAGGGCTGCGACCTGTTTCTGGCGGTAGGCACGTCGCTGACCGTGCAGCCGGCCGCCGGCCTGGTCGAGGTGGCCGCGTACGCGGGCGCGCGGGTCGTGATCGTCAATGCCGACCCCACCCCGTACGACCTCATGGCCGACGCCGTGCTGCGGGAGCCGATCGGTGCCGTCCTGCCGGCGCTGGTGGCGGCGGTTTCCGGGGTGCCGTCCTGACCACATACCCTCTACGCCGATGAGCACCGCCACTTCCGCGCCCCCGAACGGCCCGTCCCTGCGCACCCGGCGCATCCGTGCGCTCGCCCTGTGGGCGGTCGGGTTCGTCGCGTGGTGGGTGCTGCTCGGCCTGCCGGCCACGGACCCGATCCTCGCGTTCGGGTGGCTGTGGCTGCTGACCATGGCCTGGCGGGTCGGCCAGCCGTGGAAGGTGCACCTCGGCTTCGCCCGCGACTGGGCGCCGGTGGCGCTGCTCCTGCTCGTCTACAACTTCTCCCGCGGGTTCGCCGACAACGGGGCCACGCCGCACGCCTACGAACTGATCTGGGTCGACAAGTGGATGTTCGGCGGGCACGTGCCGACGCTGTGGCTGCAGGAGCGCTTCTACGACCCGGACCGGCTGTTCTGGTGGGACGTCGTCGCGAGCTGGGTGTACTTCTCGCACTTCGTCGTCGCGCTCGGGATCGCCGTCACGCTCTGGCTGCGCGACCGGGAACGCTGGGCGAAGTTCGTGCGGCGGTGGTTCGCGCTGTGCGGGGCCGGGCTCGTCACGTACTTCCTGTACCCGGCGGCGCCGCCCTGGTGGGCCGCGAAGTTCGGGCTGCTGCCGGACGTCGCGCGCATCTCCACCCGGGGCTGGCGGGCGATCGGGCTGCACGGGGCGGGCAACGTGCTCAACGCCGGCCAGCTCGCGTCCAACCCGGTCGCGGCGATGCCGTCGCTGCACACGGCGTTCGCGCTGCTGGCGGTGGCGTTCTTCTTCGACCGGGTGCGCAAGCGGTGGTGGCCGGTGCTCTGCCTGTACCCGCTGGCGATGACGGCCACGCTGGTCTACTGCGGCGAGCACTACGTCATCGACGTGCTGGTCGGCTGGCTGTACATCGGCCTCGTCTTCGTGGCTGTCGGCCTCGCCGAACGCTGGTGGCAGGCCCGCCACCCCCGCACCCCCGAGCCGGCCCCACCCGCCCCCGAAACCGACGCCGTCCCCGCCTCCCCCTGACCACACCGCGCGCGGTCAGGTGGCGGTGCGGGCGGCGCGGGCGAGCTCGGCGAGCGTCGCGGCGCTGGCGTAGGCCTCGGCGACCGCGCGGTCCCGCGCCGTCACGTGGATCGAACCGGCCGTGTCCACGTGCACGTCGGCCAGCCCGAGCCGGCGCTGGATCGGACCCTGCACGACCCGCACGCTCTGCACGCGGGCGAGGCGGGCGACGATGAGGCGTTCGGTGAGCCAGCCGTCGCGCGCGACGACCACGCTCTCCGTCCACCCGAACGCCCGCCGCCGGTACGCCAGCGGCGACACCCATCGCGCCACGGCCGGCACCGGCCGAAGCGGCAGCGCGTCGATGTCCAGCCCGTCGATGACCCGGCCCGCGACGGTCCGCACAGTGGCCCGGTCCGCCACCGGCACCAGGACCCCGCCGCGCACGCCCTGCTCGCCGGCCTCGGCGCCGACCCCGGCGACATCCAGTTTCGCGCGCCACCACTTGAGCGGCCGCCACAGCAGCGGCCGCACGACCGCCACGGCGAGCGCGCGGTGCGCCGGCACGGTCCGGCTGCGGGTGTCCAGCAGCCCGTGCGTGAGCCGAACCCCCGACGGATCCACGAAGATCCGGAAGTCCCAGTCGTTGAGGACCCGCCGCACCGGCGGGAGCACGACGCCGAGCAGGGCGGTCGCCATGGAGGCCACGCCGATCGCGGTCCACGCCGGCGGGTCGAACAGCACCGGCAGCAGCGTCACGGCGAGCGCAACCGGCAGCAGCAGCACGGGCGAGCTGAGCAGGTTGGCCACGAGAACGCGCTGGTTGGGCACCACGTGGAACGGGCGTTCCGGCCCGGCGGCCGGGGCCGCGGGATCGTGCGCCGGGGCGTGCCCGGCGCCGGCGAGCAGGCGGGCGCGCAGGGCGTGCGCCTCCTCGACGCCCAGGTAGGCCAGCGGCGCCTCGGTCTTCGCGGCGCCGATCACCTCCAGGCGCAGCTCGGCCACCCCGGTCATCCGCGCCAGCAGCGGCCGAACGACATCGACGGCCTGGACGCGTTCCAGCGGGATCGCGCGGGTGCGCCGCCAGACGAGGCCCTCGTAGACCCGCAACTCCCGACCCACCACATGGAACCCGGTGACCAGCCAGCTCACCGCCGACAGCCCCACCCCGAGCACCAGCAGGACGCCCACCAGTGCGAGGAAGACCAGCGTGCCGAGCTGGGCGTAGCCCTGCCAGGAGATGGCGGCGACGGCCGCGAACAGGAACTTGGCGCCCTTGAGCAGGGGCGTCAGCGGATGCAAACGCCGCCGCCCCTCGACCGCGGCCGCCTTCCGCGCACCCTCGCCCGCCCCGTCGGCCACCGGGCCGCCCACCCCGCCGGCCGGCGGTCGGAAGTCCGGCCCCGGGCCGTCGTGCGGCGGCGATGCTCCGTCGGCCGGTGGCCGGTGCGCGGGCCCGGCCGGGTGGGCCGCGTCGGGCGGCGTGGAGATCGCCGACGGCGCCGGTGAGCCCGATCGGCCCGGGTCCCCGCCCGGGTTCACAGGCCCTCCGCGTGCGTCTCGCCGAGCGCGGACAACCGGTCCCGCAGCCGCGCCGCCTCGGGCCCGGGCAACCCGGGGATGCGGGCGTCGCTGGCCGCCGCCGCGGTGTGCAGCTCGACGGTCGCGAGCCCGAGCGAACGTTCCAGGGGGCCGGCGCTGACGTCGACGAACTGCATCCGCGCGTAGGGGACGATCGACAGCCGGCGCACCAGCAGCCCGTGGCGCACGAGCAGGTCGTCGGGGCGTTCGGCATAGCCCCAGCTGCGCACCGAGCGCACGACGACGGCCGCCCGGGCCGCCCAGAGCACGGCCACGGCCGCCGCCGCCCAGCCCCACAGGCCGTCGAAGAACGTCCACAGCACCGCGCCGGCCACCACGGCGGTGCCGGCGAGCGCGGCCAGGCGCACCTGTTCGACGAGGATCAGCTTCCCGCTCACCGGCCGCCATACGACGTCGTCGGGCCAGGGAGCGAGGGGATCGGCGTTGGGCGATGCGACGTCCGTCACCGGTCAAGCCTACGGCGCTCGCCGATGGGCTCCACCTCGCGGAGGAACCCGCGCACCGACAGGAAGTCGCTCAGGGTGTGCAGGTGCTCGTCGCAGGCGAGCCACGTCTTGCGCCGCTCGGCGGTGTGGAGCTTGGGATTGTTCCACCGCAGCGAGTGGACGGCCGGCGAGCGGCAGCCGCGGGATGAACAGATGAGGATTTCTTCGTCGGACACGAAGAGCAGTGTTCCCCAGGCAGTGCCTACTTTAGAAGCAGTAAAGTCGCCGGGCGGCCACGGGGGAAGCCGCCCGGCGACGCCTCAAATCGTACCCCCCGCACTCCACCCGTTGTCCACCCCGTGTCCGTGTCCATTCGGGCGCAAGTCGGTGAGCGTCCGGCCGGGCCTGGGTGTTCTGACAGGCTGGTCGTCGTCAGCCGGGTCGGCATGCGAGGCTTGTGGGGACTTTCGTACTCGTTCCCACGTGGAGGACCGGTGGCCCAGCCGAACACGCCCGCCCATCCGGAGCAGACCGGATCAGCGACGCCCACGTGGTCGACCGGGCCGGACGGGCTGTCCCCGGAGCCGTCGTCACCGGCCGGGCCGGCGCTGACCAAGGAGCCCGCCACGACCACGCCGGCGCAGGACGCCTCGGTGCTGGAGAAGGCGCTGTTCGAGGTCAAGAAGGTCATCGTCGGGCAGGACCGGATGATCGAGCGGATGTTCGTGGCGCTGTTGGCGCGGGGGCACTGTCTGCTCGAGGGTGTGCCCGGCGTGGCGAAGACGCTGGCCGTGGAGACCGTCGCGAAGGTGGTCGGCGGCACGTTCGCGCGCATCCAGTTCACGCCGGACCTGGTGCCGGCCGACATCGTGGGCACCCGCATCTACCGGCAGGGCAGCGAGAAGTTCGACGTCGAGCTGGGGCCGGTGTTCGTCAACTTCCTGCTCGCCGACGAGATCAACCGCGCGCCGGCCAAGGTGCAGTCGGCGCTGCTGGAAGTGATGGCCGAGCGGCAGGTCTCGATCGGCGGCGACACGCACACGCTGCCGAAGCCGTTCCTGGTGATGGCGACGCAGAACCCGATCGAGCAGGAGGGCGTGTACCCGCTGCCCGAGGCGCAGCGGGACCGGTTCCTCATGAAGATCATCGTGGGCTACCCGACCGACGCCGAGGAGCGCGAGATCGTCTACCGGGTGGGCGTCAAGACGCCCGAGCCGCAGGCCGTGCTCACCACGGACGAGCTGATGTCGTTGCAGAGCAAGGCCGACGACGTGTTCGTGCACAACGCGCTCGTGGACTACGCGGTGCGGTTGGTGCTGGCGACCCGTTCGCCCGCGGAGCACGGGATGCCGGACGTGGCGCAGCTGATCCAGTACGGGGCGAGCCCGCGCGCGTCGCTCGGCATCGTGCGGGCCACCCGGGCCCTGGCGCTGATGCGCGGTCGCGACTACGCGCTCCCGCAGGACATCCAGCACATCGCGCCGGACATCCTGCGCCACCGGCTGGTGCTCTCCTACGACGCGCTCGCCGACGACATCCCGGCCGAGCACATCGTCGACCGGGTGCTGTCGACCATTCCGGCTCCGACGGTGGCGCCGCGGCAGGGTGCCGTTCCCACGAATGGTCAGCAACCGGCTACGGCCGCGGCCGGCGGTCCCGGCTGGCCCGGCCGGATGTGATGGCCGGAAAGGGGTTGTCGGTGCTGGGGAAGCTGCGTCGGCCCGGCGGATATCCGGCGGGCGGCGACACCATCGGGATCCCGATGGACAACCAGCGCGCCGAGCTGGTCCTCGGACGACTGCAGTTGCTCATCACCCGCAAGCTCGACGGCCTGCTCCAGGGCGACTACCTCGGCCTGCTGCCGGGACCCGGCTCGGAGGCCGGCGAGTCGCGGGAGTACCGGCCCGGCGACGACGTGCGCCGGATGGACTGGCCGGTCACCGCCCGCACCACGATGCCGCACGTGCGGCAGACGACCGCCGACCGGGAGCTGGAGACGTGGCTCGCCGTGGACCTGTCGGCGAGCCTGGACTTCGGCACCGCCCGCTGCCTCAAGCGGGACCTGGCGCTGGCCGCCGCCGCGGCGGTGTCGCACCTGACCGTGCGCGGCGGCAACCGCATCGGCGCCGTCGTCGGCACCGCGACGGCCGTGACCCGGCTGCCCGCCCGTCCGGGCCGCAAGGACGCCCAGGGCCTGCTGCGCACGATCGCGCACACCGCGCCGCAGCCCGGGCGCGGCAATCTCGGCGACCTGATCGACGCGCTCAACCGGCCGCCGCGGCGGCGCGGCCAGGCCGTGGTGATCTCCGACTTCATGGCGCCGGTCGACGAGTGGTCCCGGCCGCTTCGCAAGCTCGGCGTCCGTCACGACCTCCTGGCCGTCGAGGTCGTCGATCCTCGTGAGTTGGAACTGCCGGACGTCGGCGTCATGGTCTTCACCGACCCGGAGACGGGCCGGACGCACGAGGTGCAGACGGCGGATCCGGTGCTGCGCGCCAAGTACGCGCACGCCGCCGCGGCGCAGCGTGCAGAGATAGCGTCGGCCCTGCGCGGCGCGGGTGCGGCACACCTGCGCCTGCGGACCGATTCCGACTGGTTGATCGACATCGTGCGCTTCGTCGCCGCCCAGCGGCACGCGCGCACCAGGGGGACCGTCCGATGATCCGTTTCCTCGAACCGTGGTGGCTGCTGGCCATCCTCCCGGTGCTGGCGATCGCCGGTGCCTACGTCTGGCGGCAGCTGCGCAAGCGGCAGTTCGCGATGCGCTTCACCAACGTCGAACTGCTGCGCCACCTGGCGCCGAGCGGCATCGGCCCGCGCAAGCACCTGGCGGCGGGGGCGTTCCTGGCGAGTCTCGCCGTCCTGGCGATGGGCATGGCCCGGCCGTCCATCGACGCCAAGGAGCCGCTCGAACGCGCCACCATCATGCTGGCCATCGACGTGTCGCTGTCGATGCAGGCGGGCGACGTCCAGCCGAGCCGGATCGAGGCGGCCAAGCAGGCGGCGAAGGACTTCGTCAGCCAGCTGCCCGCCGGGTACAACCTGGGGCTGGTGACGTTCGCCAAGTCGGCCAACGTGAAGGTGTCGCCGACCAAGGAACGCGGCGGGGTGCTGGCCGAGTTGGACGGGCTGACGCTGGCCGAGGCGACGGCCACCGGCGAGGCGGTCTTCGCCTGCCTCGACGCGATCCGCACGGTGCCGACCGACGGCGCCAACGAACTGCCGCCGGCGCGGATCGTGCTGCTGTCGGACGGGTACCGCACGTTCGGGCGTTCGATCGAGGAGGCCGCGGCGTCGTCCTCGGCCGCCAACGTGCCCGTGTCGACGATCGCGTTCGGCACCGACGAGGGGGTCGTGCGGATCAACGGCCAGACCCAGCGGGTGCCGGTCGACCGCCAGTCGTTGCAGCGGCTGGCCGAGCAGACCAAGGGGCTCTTCTACGAGGCGGCCTCGGCCGAGGAGCTGAAGAAGGTCTACAAGGACATGGGTAGCTCGATCGGCTACCGGACGAAGCCCCGCGAGGTCACCCAGTGGTACGTGGGTGCCGCGCTGCTGTTCGCGTTGGCGGCGGCCGGGATGAGCCTGCTCTGGACGTCCCGGCTGCCGTAAGGCGCACCGCCTAGTGGGGGCTTACCAGGAAGAACAGGTAAGCCACCCACATGGCGGCGAGGGTGAAACCCAGAGGCGCGAGAATCTTGGTCACGGCGCAACTCCTCAAGGCGTGTCCGACAGATCGGTGACATACGCGTGAGAAGTCGTGGCCGGGCGGCCGTGCAGAACGCACGGCGGTGATCATCTGTCAGCCGTGGCTGACCGAGGCCCGACCACGACTAGGAGGATCGCTATCTCGCACAGCGATCACCTCCTGCGTTCGTGACGGGCAAACGCAGCGATTCTAGCCCTTCTGTTCCGGAGAGTCACATCGGCCACGTGGGTCCCAGCGCGGCGACGGTCGGTCGATCCAATACGCTCTCGTCCGGTAGAACCCCACAACAAGGGAGGTCGCGTTGGCGCGCACCGTGCTGGTCACCGGCGGTAACCGGGGCATCGGCCTCGCCATCGCCCAGGCGTTCGCCGCGCAGGGCGACCGGGTGGCGGTCACCCATCGTGGCAAGGGCGCACCGGACGACCTGTTCGGGGTCGAGTGCGACATCACCGACCCGGCCGCGGTCGACGCCGCGTTCGGCACGATCGAGAAGGAACTCGGCGCCGTCGAGGTGCTCGTCGCCAACGCCGGCATCACCGACGACACCCTGCTGCTGCGCATGAGCGAGGACCAGTTCGGGCGGGTGATCGACACCAACCTGACCGGCGCCTACCGGCTGGCCAAGCGCGCCTCCAGCAAGATGCTGCGCGCCAAGTGGGGCCGCATGGTCTTCATCTCCTCGGTGGTGGGCCTCTCCGGCGGGGCCGGTCAGGCGAACTACGCCGCCAGCAAGGCCGGCCTCGTGGGTCTGGCGCGTTCCATCGCACGGGAGCTGGGCAGCCGTAACATCACGGCGAACGTCGTCGCCCCCGGCTTCATCAACACCGACATGACGGCGGTGCTCTCCGACGCGCGCAAGGAGGAGATCACCAAGTCGGTGCCGCTCGGGCGGATCGCCGACCCGGCGGAGGTGGCGTCCGCGGTGACGTGGCTCGCGAGCGACGCGTCGGCCTACATCACCGGCGCGGTGATCCCGGTCGACGGCGGTCTTGGCATGGGGCACTGAGGAGAACAACAGATCATGACGGGTTTTCTTGAGGGCAAGCGGCTGCTGGTCACGGGTGTGATCACCGACCAGTCGATCGGGTTCCACGTGGCGAAGCTGGCCCAGGAGGCGGGCGCCACGGTGGTGCTGACCGGCTTCGGGCGGCTGTCACTGGTCGAACGCATCGCCAAGCGGCTGCCGAGTACGCCGCCGGTGATCGAGTTGGACGTCACCAACCAGGAGCACCTCGACGGGCTCGCCGACAAGGTGCGCGAACACGTCGACGGGCTGGACGGCGTGGTGCACTCGATCGGCTTCGCGCCGGCGACGGCCCTCGGCGGCGGGTTCCTCGACACGCCGTGGGAGGACGTGGCGACCGCGGTGCACGTGTCGACGTTCTCCTACAAGTCGCTGGCCATCGCCTGCCTGCCGCTGCTGGGGCGGGGGTCCGGGATCGTGGGACTGACCTTCGACGCCACCAAGGCGTGGCCGGTCTACGACTGGATGGGCGTGGCGAAGGCCGGCCTGGAGTCGACGAACCGGTACCTCGCGCAGTACCTGGGCGAGAAGGGCATCCGCGCGAACCTCGTCGCCGCGGGGCCGTTGCGCACCATGGCGGCGAAGTCGATCCCGGGCTTCGAGAAGTTCGAGAACCCGTTCCAGGAACGCGCGCCGCTCGGCTGGGACCTGACGGATCAGACGCCGACGGCGAAGGCCTGCCTGGCGCTGCTGTCGGACTGGTTCCCGGCGACGACGGGCGAGATCGTGCACGTCGACGGCGGCTACCACGCCCTGGGCGCCTGACCCGCCACCCTCCTCAGCCGAAGGCGACCCTGTCCAGCCAGAAGTCCAGCAGGTCCCGGTCGCCGAACACCGCCACGCCGGGGGCGGTGACCGGGACCCGCCGGTAGACGATCATGACCAGGTCGGTCAGCGGTGCGCGGACGGCCACGGCGGCCTTCTCGTGCGCGCGTCGCCAGGTGATGACGTCGCCGGTCAGGTCGATCAGCCACTCGGCGCCCGGCGCGTCGGTGGCGTGCAGGTGGATGGTGCGCCCGGGGCCGAGCAGTTCGCGCTGCCGCGGGTGGAACTCGAACATGATCGGCAGCGAGCCCAGCTCCAGCCACTCGTCGAGCGCGTCGACCGCCACGGACTCCTCGACCGACAGCGGCGCGCCCACCGCGAGGGTGGCGTCGGCGCGGTGCACCAGCGTCTCGTGCGCGAACCGCCGCGCGAAGAACGCCGCCGTGCCGCCGGGGACCGGGGTCCACATGCCCGCGTCGGGACCCGCCTCGCGCAGGGCGGCCGCGAGCGACGCGGCGTTCTCGAGCAGCCACGCCGGCGAGAAGCCGCCCGGGTCGGGGGAGAGGTCCCGGAAGTAGCGGTCGTCGGGCGGCGCCGTCGCGCGGGTGCGCACCACCTCCGCCGCCCAGTGCTGGCCGCCGCCGAGATGGCGCAGCAGCTGGACGAGGTTCCACTCCGGGCAGGAGGGCACCCGAACGGTCAGGTCGGCGCCGGTGATCGTGGCGTGCAGCAGCTCGGTCTGGGCGACGATCTGGGCGCAGTGGTCGTCGAAGGTCAGGCGGGCCATGCCCGAGAACGTTAGTCCGTGTAGTGCACGACCTGGTCGCGCCCGAGCGTCTTCGCCCGCTGGAGGGCCTGGCTCGCGCGGCGCAGCAGCTTCTGCGGGTCGGCGTCGGTGCCGGCGGCCACGCCCACGCTGGCGGTGATCGGGACCCGGTCGCCGTCGGGCAGGCGCACGGGTTCGACGGCGAGCCGGTGGCGGATCCGTTCGCCGAGGGCCATCGCGCCATTGGTGTCGGTGAACGGCGCCACGATCAGGAACTCCTGCCCGCTCCACCGGCCGCAGGCGTCCTCCAGCCGCATGCTCTCGCTGAGCCGGTCGGCCACGACCTGCAGGATCACGTCGCCGGCCTCATGCCCGTAGGCGTCGTTCACCAGCTTGAACGAGTCGATGTCGATCAGGACGAGGGCCAGGCTGGAACCGGTGCGCCGGGTCATGCTGGCCAGGGTCAGCAGCAGCTCGTCGAGGTTGCGGCGGTTGTGCAGGCCGGTCAGGGCGTCGGTGCGGCTGAGCCGGTCGAGTTCGTCGTTGCGGGCGTTGAGCTTGAGCGTCAGTTCGGCTATCTCGTGCTGGAGCACGCGGCGCTGGTCCTCCATGGCGCGCAGCCCGCTGATGTCCTGCACGACGGCCACGACACCGATCTTGCGCCCGCCGGCGACCTCGGCCGTCTCGGTGAACCGCACCCGCAGCGTGCGCGTGTCGGTGCGGATCGTCTCGCCGTCGGGGGACGCGCCGGTGAGGAAGTGCCGGTGCAGCGCCTCGCGCACGGGCGGTCCGCAGTCGGGTGTGGCGAGGAGGCGTTCGGCGGCGGTGTTGGTGAACGCCACCTCGCCGCCGGGCTCCAGGACGAGAACGGCGTCGGGGAGGGCGTCGATCGCGATCCGTGCCGCGCCGCCCGGGCGTTCCGAGGTGGTTCCCGGTCGCCGCATCCGCCATTTCCCGGCCCGCATGTCGGTCATGTCGTCCGGGACGCCCGCGAACTGAGTCTTTCCGCACACCCCCCGGGCCGGCGGAGGCGCCTCTACCATGCTCGCCGTGGCCATCGTTGCGAGAATCCTTCAGTCGATCTTCACGCTGCTCGCGTTCGGGGTGCTGTGCTTCGGGCTGGTGTGGGCGTTCATCAAGGAACCCGAGGATCCGATCAGCGCCGAGACGATCATGCTGTTCGGCGTCGGGACGATGGTGATGGCTGCGTCGTTCGCGTCCACGGCCGCCGGTGCCACCCGTGCGGCGGCCGCGCGACCGCCCGCGCCGCGCCCGCCGGCCGGCCCGCAGGGCCCGGTCCCGGGGCAGTACGTCCCCGGGCCTCCCATGCAGGGCCGCTGATCGGCACCTAGCATCCACGCATGGCTGTCGTCATGCGGGTTTTTCAATGGATCATCGCGGGCCTGGGGATCGCGATCCTCGGGCTCTCCGTGATCATCGGATGGTCGACCGACAAGGGCGACATCTGGGTGCTGTGCTCGTCGCAGTCCGGCGTCTGCGAGGGGCGCATGTCGGGCATGGAGGGGGCGTTCAACTCGGTGTTCGGCGGCATGGTGGGGCTGGCGCTGATCCTGATCGCGGTGTTGATCGCGGCCAACACGCCGCACCCGGTCTTCGGGCGGCGCGGGCCGGTGGCGCAGGGCGGCGTCGCGGGGCCGGGCGACCCGGGCCAGCAGTGGGGCGGCCAGTACCCGCCGTTCCCGCAGCAGAACGCTCCGCAGCCACCGTTCGGGTCCTGACGCGGAGGCAGGACCCGCAGGGGTAACAGCTTGTGCGCGTCCGCGCAAAACTGTCATCCCCGGCTGGTAGAAAGCGCTGTGACATCGGTACTGGTGGGCTCGCCGGCCGGCAACGTGGCCGGGGCGGGTCCGCGGGTCGAGCCCGCTCCCGCGGTCCGGTTACGGCGCGAGCCGTACGGCTACCTCGCCTACGTGGGGCAGCGCGACCACTTCTTCGCCGTCGGGGACGCGGGCGCGGCCGTCCTGCGCGCCGCCGAGGCGGGCAGCGCCGGCCGCCCGGCCGGTCCGGACGCGCCGGCGCCGTGGGAAGCGCCGGACGGTCGGGAGGCGGCGGAGACGCTCGCGCGCTTCGGGGTGATCCGGCCCGCCGCCCGGGGCGCCCCGGCCGTCGCGGAGGAGCCGCACCACGGCATCTCCCTGCTGGGCAGCTTCACCGGTGTGCCGGAGGTCGACCGGCCGCTGGTGGTCAACTGCTTCGCCACGGCCAGCTGCCCGCTGCGCTGCCGGTACTGCTACGCCGACGACCTGATGGGTCCGGTGCCGGGCCGGGGCCGTCGGGACCGGGTCGAGGCGGTCGCCGAGATGGCCGCGGCCGTCCCGGCGATGGTCGCGGTGATCACGGGCGGGGAGCCGCTGAGCCGTCCCGCGCAGACCCGCGCGTTGATCGACGCGCTCGGTGGGCCGAAGTCGATCGTGCTGGACACCTCGGGCGTCGGCGGCATCGAGGATCTGGTGCCGGTGTTGCTGCGTTTCGGCGTTCACCTGAGGGTGTCTCTGGACAGCCTGGACCCGGCGGCCAACGACCTGCTCAGGCCGCTCGCGGGGAGGCATCGGGGCGAGCTGGCGCCGAGCGGGACGGCGGCGGTGACCGCGCTGCGGGTCGCCGCCGAGGCGGGCCTGTCGACCACCGTGCAGACGGTCGTGACCTCGGCCAACGACTCGCCGGAGGCGCTGCTGCGCACCCGCGACGCGCTGGTCGCCCGCGGCGTGCGCAACTGGGTGCTGCACGCGCTCGTCCCGGCCGGCAAGGCGGCGGCGGCCCGCAACGCGGTGCTGCGGCCCCGACCCGACGTCCGGCAGGTGCTGGCCGAGCTGGTGGCGCGTTCGGTGGCCGACGGCACGCCGCTCAACATCCGGGTCACCGGCGGCGCCGGGGCGCGCAACGCGGCGCTGCTGATCGGCAGCGACGGCCGGCTGTACGTGGAGGAGGACCGGCGCGGCAAGGTGCCGATCGCGGCGCCCGGCGACCCGACGGCGCAGGTCCTGGCGGCGTTCCGGCGCGAGGTCAGCGGCACGGGACACGCCGGCCGCTACCTCAACGGCACATTGCAGCCGTTCAATCACCGTCTGGTGCGGGCGCCCTTCGGAGCGGAGACTCAGGGGGCGCGTTAGCAGCGGGGGTGGCGATTGACCGGCGTCGTCGAAAACGAGAGCAAGCACCGGGTGGTGGACCGGTCCGGCCTGGTCGTCGCGCTGGCGGCGCTCGGCTTCGCGCCCGGGGAGCCCGACCCGCAGGTGGACGAGTACTACGACGGCGCGGGGCGCCCGCTCGCCGCGGGTGATCTCGTGTGCCGGCTGCGGGTGCGGGACACGCGGGTGATGGTGGCGTTCAAGGGGCCCCGCCAGCGGCACGAGGACGGCTCGCACTGGCGGGTGGAGATCGAGTTTCCGGTGCCGGACCTGGCCGAGGCGCGGGCGTCGCTGACCCGGCAGGGGCTGACCTGCGTGTGGCGGCTGGAGAAGCGGCGGCGCCGCTACCGCAGGGACGGCGGCGGCGCCGAGGTCTGCCTGGACGAGTTACCCAGGCTCGGCCTCTTCGTGGAGCTGGAGGGCGAGCCGGCCGAGGTCACCGACCTGCGGGGACGGCTCGCGGGGCTGATCGACGGCGCCGAGCCGCGCAACTACCAGGAGATCGCGCTGGCCGCCGGCGCGCCGCCTACCGGGCTTGTGTTTCCGTGAACGACGCCGCCTCGGCCGCGTCGGTGATGCGGTCCAGGTCGGCCCTGCTGCGCGCGTCGCGGATCAACGCGGCCGGCGAGACCCGCCCCAGCCCGCTGTTGATCTCGCGCAGCCACGAACGGGCATGCGGCGCGTCCTTGAAGTAGTGCAGGACGGCCCATGCCGCACTCAACCGGTCCCGACCGGCGCCGGTGCGCCACGCGTCGGCCATGCGCCACTGGGACACGGGTGCGCTCTTGCCCGCTCCGAGCAGGTAGGCGACCAGGTCGGCGCCGAGCGCGTGGAGACATTCGTCGAACATCGTCGCGGCCGTCGGGGCCGTCACGGGCATCGCCATACAAAGAGGGTACGTCCCGCCCCCACATCAGCACACAGGGCGAACGTCACGCGTCATGTAGGCACAAGGTCGACACCTGACGCGCGACGGAGGAGATCGCCCGGCTGCGCGTACGCGGATCTCCCAGCGCGGCGCGGGCCCGTTCCCAGGTGAGCTTGCCGTCGCCGATGCCGGTCGCCGGCCGGTCGCACAGGTAGGCCGGGAGCAGGACGGCGTTCTGGACGAGCCAGTGCACGTAGTGGCCGTCCTCGGCCCAGGTGGGCAGCGTGAGCGCGCGCTTGAGCCGGTCGCGGATCTCGATGAACCCGCCGGTGCGCAACATCGAGGCGTCGTGGCGGAGGTTCTCCAGGCGGGGGTTGTACAGGTGGCGGATCCGGCCGGGGAAGACGTCGTGCCACAGCTTCCACATGTGTGCCTCGTCGTCGCCGCCGAGCGTGACGACCGTGTCGGCGGAACGGCTCACCAGGATGTCCTGCAGGTGCGCCCAGACGGCGAGCGGGGTGAGGAGGCGTTCGGCCTTGGTGCTGGTGAGGCCCGTGGTGATGGCCACCGCCTCGGTCTCCGCGTCGCTGCTCTCCACGTCCGGGACGGCCTTCACCGCACGGATCACGTCGAACAGGGTGTGCACCTTGTAGTACTCGCGTTCCACGGCCCACGGGTGGGTGGGGCGCAGCAGACGCTGCGGGTCCTGCAGGCGACGCGCCACGGCCGCCGGTCCGTGGAACTCCTCCAGCGACACCACCTCCGGCTCGGTCGACCCCTCGACGAGGTCGAACCAGCGCACGATGTCGGCGACGAGGCCGTCGCGCAGGGCCCCGGTCTCCATCGGCGGCGGGTTGAGGTCGTCGATGCAGAGCACCACGTGCAGCCCGCAGGCGGAGAGGCTGGCGGCGGCGAGCGCCTGCACCAGGTGGATGAGGTTGGCGGGGCGCAGCTGCACCGGCCAGTAGACGAGTTCGGGGGCGACGCCCGGGGCGGCCCCCTCTCGGCGCCAGCCGAAGTCGAGGTCGAGCTGGCGCAGCAGTTCGTCGGCAGAACGGCGGGCACGGATGAGGCGTTCGAGGCCGGGGCGGCGGGCCTGGTGCGACTCGACGGGGTCGCCGACGGGCTGGCGCGGCACGCGGGTCAGCGAGACCGGCGCGTGCTGTCGGGGCACGGTCACCGGTGCGAGGGAGGTGCGGAGGGCCTCCAGGACCCGGTCGGCGTCGACGTCGTAGTACGTGGTGAACGGGCCGATCCCGGGCGGCGGCCCGAGCGTCTCCGGCCCGTGCGCGGCCCAGAGGACGTCGGTGCCGGTGCGCGCCAGTTCGTCCAGGGCCGCGGTGAGGGCGTCCGGCCGCCCGCCGTATCCCAGGACGCACACGACGTCGCCGGCCAGCAGGCCGCGCAGCCGCTCGGTCAGGTCGCCCCGGAGCGCGGGGCCGGCGGTGTCGTGGAGGTCGTCCAGGGGGCGCCAGTAGCCGTGCAGGTGCACGACGTCGATCACGCCGAGTTCCAGCGCGGGCGGGTCGTCGATCGACACCGTCGCGGCCCGTCCACCGGCGCGCCGCACGGCGATCTCCAGCAGCGGGTCGAAGTTGGTGGTGAGGACGCGCGCGCCGAACCGCGCCGGGGCGGCGACGAGCAGTTCGCCGAGGTGCGTGAGGCCGGGCGGCAGGATCCACGCCGCGGTCTCCTGCTCCAGTTCGGTGCCGCGGTGGTGGCCGATGCGTTCCCAGCGGCCGGGTGCGCCGACGGGCTGCTTGGCCAGCGCCGGTTCGAACGCCCGCAGCGCGGCCTGCTGGACGACGAGGTCGAATTCCTGGGGAGACACCCAGTCGGTGAAGACGTCGCGGTAGCCGGCGTACGCCTCGCCCGCGTCGCGAGCGGTGCGCCGCACCTCGCGCAGGGCGTCGGCGAGGTCGGAGTTGTCGGCGCGTTCCGAGACGAACTCGTCGGCCAGGTCCAACATGGCCGACACGTCGGGAACGACGCTGGACGTGACGCCGGAGCCGAGGATGAGGCCGATGCGCCGGTCGCGGCTGCTGGCGGTGACGAGGCGCCCGATCAGAGCCCGCTCAGTTGCCACCCGCGTCCTTTCTCGTGCGACCGCTCGGCCCGGTCGTCGCCTGCGGCCCGGCCGGCAGGCCGAGCCATTGCCGGAGCGTGCGCGTGGCGACCGTGAAACCGCCCTGGGCGATCTCGTGCTCCAGCTGCCCGGGCCGCCAGCCGACGTACCCGAGGAACGCCCAGGCCCGTCGGACCACCCGCGCCGCGATGTCGGGCCGGACGTCGGGTGGCAGAGTACCCAGATTGCCAAGGATCGGGCGAAACCAGGGCACGATGGACGGGTCGACGGCCAGTTCGACCAGCAGCACGAGCACGTCCCGGACCGGCCCGCCGTCGAACAGTTCGACGCCGGGCAGTGCGCGGGCGAGCGCCGTGCCGAGGATGTCCGCCGCGGGGCGCGCCACCGGCCGGCCGAGCCGGATGCCGAGGGCGCCCTGCTCCGGGTCGTACGCGAGGACGGCGAGCGTGGTTCCCGACAGGTCGGCGTCGGGCAGGGCGGCCGTCCCGGTGATCACCAGACCCGGCCGGGGCTCCCGGGGCGTGCGCCGGTACAGCGGCACCGGGGAGGGGCGCGACAGCGGGGCGGCGTTGCGCACGAGCGGGATGAGTTCGCCGCCGTTGCGGGCGCGCAGTTCCGGCAGCGGCCGGCCCTTGCGCAGCTGGGTGGCGCGCGTCTCCTGGTAGACCGTGCCGAGGTCGAGCAGTTCCGGGCCGTCGGGCAGGCCGCCGCGCAGGAGTTCGACCAGGGTGCCGGTGAACGCCGTGTACGGCTCGTCGGCCGGCGCCAACGCCGCACGGGTGGCGGAGGCGGCGACGAGCACGCACGTGAGGTCGATCTCGGTCTCGTCGATGACGGCGGCGGGGCCCATGCCGTCGATGGCCCGTCCGGCGTAGCAGCAGTCGAGGATGACGACCCGCCGCCCGGCCGGCGCGTCGAGGAACGCCCGCCGCACCCACTCGTACGGCGCCGACGTCGCGTACACGCCGTCCGGGTCGGTGTCGCCGACGGCCAGGTGCAGCGAACCGGTGCGCGGGTCGATGAGCCCGTGGCCGGCGAAGTAGAACAGCAGCAGCCCGTCCGGGCGAACCGTCGCCGGGCCGGGGCCGCGCAGGGCGGCGTCCACCATGGACGGTGCGCTCGGGTCGGCGAGCACGACGCAGTTCTCCGGCGGCAGCCCCCACAGGGCCGGGTCGGTGAAGACGTCCCGCAGCGCGTCGAGGTTGGCGACGGCGGTCGGCAGCTGTGGCAGGGACCGGTAGCGGCCCACCCCGACGAGTACCACCCGGGACGACCGGGGATCGGACAACTGCATCAGCAGGTCCCCGACGGGATAGGCTGCGGTCGTCGATGGGGGGTCGGGAACCGCACGAATGCGACCATACAGAAGGTCGCTACACCGTGTCACCGCGCTGGTTCCTACAGGAGGGATCGATCTGTGTCGTACGACGCCTTTCTTCTGCTGTCCTTCGGCGGACCGGAGGGGCCGGACGATGTGATGCCGTTCCTGGAGAACGTGACGCGCGGGCGGGGCGTGCCGCGTGAGCGCCTGCTGGCGGTCGCCGAGCACTACCGGCACTTCGGCGGCGTCTCCCCGATCAACGAGCAGAACCGTGCGCTCCTCGCCGCCGTCGAGCCCGCGCTCGACCTGCCGGTGTACTGGGGCAACCGCAACTGGCACCCGTTCCTCGCGGACACCCTGCGGCGGATGCGCGACGACGGCGTGCGGCGCGCGATCGGGTTGGCGACGAGCGCGTACAGCTCGTACTCGGCCTGCCGGCAGTACTGGGAGGACATCGACCGGGCCCGGGCCGAGGTCGGCGAGGGTGCGCCCGAGGTCGACAAGATCCGGCACTTCCACGACCATCCGGGGTTCGTGGAGCCGTTCGTCGACGGGGTGAAGGCGGTGTGGACGCCGGGTGCCCGGCTGGTCTTCACGGCGCACTCGATACCCACGTCGATGGACGAGTCGAGCGGGCCGGAGGGGCACCGGTACACCGCCCAGCTGCGCGAGACGGCAGGGCTGGTCGCGGCGGGGGCCGGCGTGGCGGAGTGGGACCTGGTGTGGCAGTCGCGGTCGGGCCCGCCCCACGTTCCATGGCTGGAGCCGGACATCAACGACCACCTGGAGGCGCTGGCGGCCGGCGGGGTGTCCGCGGTCGTCGCGGCCCCGATCGGGTTCGTCTCAGACCACCTCGAGGTGATCTGGGACCTGGACAACGAGGCGGCCGAGACGGCCGAGAAGCTCGGGCTGCGTTGGGACCGGGTGCCGACGCCCGGCACCGACCCGCGCTTCGTCCGGATGATCGCCGAGCTGGTCGCGGAGCGGACCGACGGTGCCCCGCGTCGCCGCTGCGGCACGCTGCCCGTGTGGGACGCCTGCCAGCCGGGGTGCTGCCCGGCTCCTGTGAGGAAGCGCACGTGAGCGCTTTGCCGCCCCGAAACACCCCTGCCGTCGTCCCGCCGCGTGCCCGTGCCTTGATTGGACAGTGAATGAGCGAGTGTCGACGGCGCGCGGCGTCGTCTGGACTGAGGAGCGAAGTGAGCGCAGCGATCGGAGCGACGAGGGAAGACGGCGCCATCTGCGCGCCGTCGACACTGAGTGGGCAGCGATGAGTGAGAGAAAGCCCGTCGAGTCGTGGCTGACCGACATGGACGGTGTGCTGGTGCACGAGGGGCAGGCCATTCCGGGAGCATCGGAGTTCCTCGGCGGCCTGCGGCAGTCCGGCAAGCCTTTCCTGGTGCTCACCAACAACTCGATCTACACGCCGCGGGACCTGTCCGCGCGGCTGGAGCGGATCGGGATCACCGTGCCCGAGCACGCGATCTGGACGAGCGCGCTGGCGACGGCGAAGTTCCTGGAGGATCAGCGGCCGGGTGGGTCGGCCTACGTCATCGGCGAGGCGGGGCTGACCACCGCGCTGCACGAGGTGGGCTACGTCCTGGGGGACCAGGATCCGGACTACGTGGTGCTGGGGGAGACCCGGACGTACTCGTTCGAGGCGATCACGAAGGCGATCCGGCTGATCGACGACGGGGCGCGGTTCATCGCGACCAACCCGGACGTGACCGGGCCGTCCAACGAGGGGGCGCTGCCGGCGTGCGGTTCCGTCGCGGCGTTGATCTCCAAGGCGACCGGCGTGGAGCCCTACTTCGTGGGCAAGCCCAACCCGATGATGATGCGCTCCGCGCTCAACGCGATCTCCGCGCACTCGGAGACCACCGCGATGATCGGCGACCGGATGGACACGGACGTCCTCTGTGGACTCGAGGCGGGCCTGGAGACGATCCTCGTCCTGTCGGGCATCTCCGCCCGCGCCGAGATCGATCGCTACCCCTACCGCCCGTCGCGCGTGGTGGACTCGGTGGCCGATCTCATCGCGGAGATCTAGAGCTTTTCATTGCGACGGTCCGTCGTGGTGCGGACCGTTGCTCCCGCCGAGCCCGCTGCGCTCCACGGCGGGGCCGCTTCGCGCCCCGCCGCTCCGGCTCCGCTTGCCAGGTCCGGGGGCATTTCCCGGCGCGGGCGCGCTCAGATCATGGGGGCGTTGCAGGCCGCCACCAGCGCGCGCCGGCAGGCGGCCGTCAGAGGGCGGAGCGCGGCGTCGCGCTGCTGGGCCTCGTAGCCGTTGACCGCGCCGCCGGGGGCGGACAGCTCCGCCAGCGCCAGCACGCGGTCGAGGACGCTGGCCCTGGCGTACAGGCGGCGGGACCGGGGGTCGTAGCCCGGGGGCAGCTCCGCGGTGTTGTCGGGTTTGCGGATGGCGGCCAGGGCGCCGGCCAGCTCGGGTCGCCACTGGGCCACGTCGAGCTTGGTCAGCGTCGTCGTGGCGCTCATCAGGGCCGTGCTCAGCTCCGCCTCGGCCTCGGCGGCGCTCACGAACTCCGGCGGTCGCCTGGCGGCGGGCAGCGGGAACACCCGCCACAGCACCGTCTCCCAGGTGTCCCCGGAGCCACTCGTGTGCGTGCGCACCTCCGGCACCAGGCCGTGCTCGCCGGCCACGACGCCCTCGCCGGCGGCCAGCGCCGCCCCGCTGAACGGGCCGGGGCCGGGCAGCCCGCGCGGATCCCCCGGGGCCGGCAGCACCAGGCGCACGTCGTCCGGGTGCAGCTTCGACAGCACCGCCAGCGCCCCGGTCAGCGGCACGTCGGTCCAGGTGCCGGGCACGTCGGCGGCGAGGTGCTCCTCACCGGCCGCGATCTCGTCGGCAACGTCGTCGTAGGGCACCAGGCCGGCGCGCCACGCGCGGACCCAGGAGACGAACCGGGCCGAGCGGCGCGCGGTCATGGTGGCCGCGTGCGCTGCGGGGGACATGCAGCACAGAGTACGTGCTGGCCTGCGGTGTGTCTCGCAAGCCCCGGGCGGGTCCCCCGGCATACGGTGAGCGTCATGTATGGCGAGGACGTGCTCCGGTCGCGACGCCCGCGCCGGATCGTGCCGGAGATGGAGGCCGAACCGGACCTCGTGGTCGAGGACGCCGACTCGGGCTTCTGCGGCGCGGTCGTCGGCTTCGAACACGGCGCGGTGGTGCTGGAGGACCGGTACGGGAAGCGGCGCAACTTTCCGCTCGCGCCGGCCGCTTTTCTCATCGACGGGCAGGCCGTGACGCTGCGCCGCCCGAGCGCGCCGGCGCAGCAGGTGAGACGGATCACCGCCTCCGGTTCGATCGCCGTCGAGGGGGTGCGCGCCCGGGTCGCCCGCGGCAGCCGAATCTGGGTCGAGGGGCTGCACGACGCGGCCCTCGTCGAGAAGGTATGGGGCGACGACCTGCGCATCGAGGGGGTGGTCGTGGAGCCGCTGTCCGGGATCGACGACCTCGCCGGTGCGGTGGCGGAGTTCGAGCCGGGGCCGGGGCAGCGGCTGGGCGTGCTGGTGGACCACCTGGTCGAGGGCTCCAAGGAGAGCCGGATCGTGGCGTCGGTGCGGTCGCCGTTCGTGCTGGTGACGGGGCATCCGTACGTCGACGTGTGGCAGGCGGTCAAGCCCGAACGCCTCGGCATCCGGGCCTGGCCGGTCATCCCGCGCGGGCAGGACTGGAAGCAGGGGGTCTGCGACGCGCTGGGCGTGGCCGACCCGCCGGAGATGTGGCGGCGGATCCTGTCGAGCGTGCGTTCGTACAAGGATCTCGAGACGCCCCTCATCAACTCCGTCGAACGCCTCATCGACTTCGTCACCGACCCCTCGGACGGCGCCGCGTGAGGACCCTGCCGATCGTCGACCTCGCCGATCCCGCGCACCCCGACCGGATCGCCGAGGCCTGCCGGGAGAGCGGGTTCTTCTACGTCACCGGGCACGGTGTCCCGGAGGCGCTGCTGCGCGACCTCGACGCGGCGGCGCGGGAGTTCTTCGCCCTGCCCGACACCGTCAAGGCCGAGATCGCCATGGAACGCGGTGGGCGGGCCTGGCGCGGCTGGTTCCCGGTCGGCGGCGAACTGACCTCGGGCCGGCCGGATCTCAAGGAGGGCGTCTACTTCGGCAGCGAACTCCCGCCCGACGACGCCCGGGTGCTGGCCGGGCTGCCGCTGCACGGCCCGAACCTCTTCCCCGCCCGGGTGCCGGCCCTGCGCACCACGGTGCTGGAGTACCTGGAGCGGCTGACGGACGTGGCGCAGGCCGTGCTGCGCGGCGTGGCCCGCAGCCTCGACCTGCCGGCCGACTACTTCTCCGCCGGCTACACGGCCGACCCGACGATCCTGTTCCGGATCTTCCACTACCCGCCCGCCCCGCCGCAGGAGGACGGGTGGGGCGTGGGCGAACACACCGACTACGGGCTCCTCACGCTGCTGGCCCAGGACGACAACGGCGGGCTGGAGGTGCGCACCGCCGACGGCTGGATCGCCGCCCCGCCCGTTCGTGGGACGTTCGTGTGCAACATCGGGGACATGCTCGACCGGCTCACCGGCGGGTGGTACCGCTCGACCCCGCACCGGGTGCGCAACACCAGCGGCAACGAGCGGCTCTCCTTCCCGTTCTTCTTCGACCCGGACTTCGCGATGGAGGTGCCGCCGCTTCCCGACAGCGCACGGGGCAGCGACGGCGAACAGCGATGGGACGGGCAGGATCTGCGGGCGTTCGACGGGACCTACGGGGACTACCTCGTCGGCAAGGTGTCGAAGGTGTTCCCGCAGTTGGCCTCAGGCACCCGGGTCACGCGTGAACAGTAGGGTCGCCACGTCGAGCGCGATCACCTGACCGCCCGCGTCGCGGAGCACCTTCAGCGCCTCGCCGTCGTACTCGCCGCCGCGCCCGCGCCACCTGTCCACCCCGTCGGCCGCGAACCGCCACGGCTCCTCGCCGGTCGGGCCGAGCAGCAGTTCGGTGCCGTTCCAGCGGGACTCGTGCTCCCGGCCCATCCACCACCACCGGCCGGTGAGCGGCACCAGGTCCTGTGGCGGCACGACCGCCGGACGCCAGGGCACCGCCGGCAGCGGTTCCCGGTCGCAGACGCCGGCCAGCAGTTCGAGGGCGAGATCCTCGGCGACGTTCTTGCGGAACGTGTTGGCCAGCACGACCACGCCGGTGCGGGTCGGCCGGTGCACCACGAGGGCGCAGCCGTAACCGGGTGCGGCTCCGGTGTGGCCGACGACGACGCGTTCGCCGCGGCGCCACAGCTGCAGGCCGAGGCCGTGCCCGCCGGTCCAGGCGTCCAGGTCGTGCACGGCCACCGGGCTGCACATCTCGTCGAGCGTCGTGCGGTCCAGCACCGCCGGGTCCGGGTCGGCGAGGAACGCGCCCCAGCGGGACAGGTCGCTCGCGGTCGACCAGAGCTGGCCGGCGGGTGCCATCGCGCGGGTGTCGTGCACCGGCTCCTCGCGCAGCGTCCCGTGCCACGGGTGGGCGACATATCCCGGGGTGTACGGCCCCTCGGGGAGGTAGGTCGTGCGGCGCAACGCCAGGGGTTCCAACAGATGCTTTTTGACGGCGTCGGTCCAGTCCATCCCGGTGATCCGGGTGACCACGGCGCCGAGGAGGCCGTAGGCCAGGTTGGAGTAGTGGTAGCGCGGCCGCGCGGCCTGGTCGGGCCCCAGCCGGTCGAGGAACGCCTCCAGTCCCACCCCCGGGCAGCGCTGCCACCACGCCCCGTCCGGCTCCCGCTGGAGCCCGGAGGTGTGGCTGAGCAGCTGCCGCAGCGTGATCCCGCCGAGCGGCGTGCCCGGGATGTGCCGGTACAGCAGGTCGTCCAGGGCGAGATGTCCCTCGTCGCGCAGCCGCAGCACGACCGCCGCCGTGAACGTCTTCGTGATGCCGCCGATCCGGTACTGCAGTCCGGCGCCGGGTGCCGGGGTGGTGCCGGCGGTCGCGACGTGCTGCACGGCGCCGTCACGGAACACGGCGGCGGTCAGCGCCGGGACGTTCTTGTCCGCCTGGACCCTGGTGACCAGTCGGTCCACGAACGGGGCGGTCTGCATGCGCTCCTCCAGTCAATGCCGGCGATCAGGTCACCGCCTCTCAAAGCGGCCGTATCGGTCAACGCATCGGAGCCCCCTTCGTTACCTGCCATTGACCTGGCGGAGTGAGCCGACGGTGGTGAAACCGTGTCAGGATTGCCTGATGGATGTCCTGCTGTGGCTGATAGCGGGCGTCGTACTGGCCGTCGCCGAGATGTTCACGGCGTCGTTCTTTCTGGTCATGTTCGCCGCCGGCGCCTTCGCCGCGGCCGCCGCCGCCGGGCTGGGCGCACCGCTCGCCGTCCAGGGCGTGGTCTTCATCCTCGTCTCGCTGCTCGCCACCCTCGGGGTGCGGCCGCTGCTGCGGCAGTGGATGGGGCGCGACGCGGACGAGGCCGTCCCGGTCGGCGAGATCACCGGACACGAGGCCGTGGTACTCGAGCGGGTCGACGCCGACCAGGGCGTCATCAAGATCGACGGCGAGCTGTGGCAGGCCCGCGCCATCGACGCCGATCAGGTCATGGAGCCGGGCGAACGCGTCCGGGTCATCGACATCAAGGGAGTGACCGCACTGGTCTGGAGGGACTGACCGTGGACGTCGTGCTGTTGGCAGTACTGGGCGGGATCGCCCTGTTGCTTCTGGTCACCGTGATGAAGTCCGTGCGGGTCGTGCCGCAGCAGAGCAAATACGTGATCGAACGGCTGGGCAAGTACCACCGCACGCTCAACGCCGGGCTCAACATGCTGGTGCCGTACATCGACGCGGTTCGTAAGCCGGTCGACATGCGCGAGCAGGTCAAGAGCTTCCCGCCGCAGCCGGTGATCACCTCCGACAACCTCTCGGTCAACATCGACACGGTGCTCTACTTCCGGGTGATCGACCCGGTCAAGTCCACCTACGAGATCGCCGACTTCCTGCAGGCCATCGAGCAGCTGACCGTCACCACGCTGCGCAACATCATCGGCTCGCTCGACCTCGAACGCGCCCTGACCAGCCGGGACGACATCAACCGGCACCTGTCCGGCGTGCTCGACGAGACGACCGGCCGGTGGGGCATCAAGGTCACCCGGGTGGAGATCAAGGCGATCGAGCCGCCGAACAGCATCCGCGACTCGATGGAGAAGCAGATGCGGGCCGAACGGGACCGCCGCGCCGCCATCCTCAACGCCGAGGGCACCAAGCAGGCGCAGATCCTCACCGCACAGGGTGACCAGCAGGCCGCCGTGCTGCGCGCGGAGGGCAACCGGCAGGCGCGCATCCTGGAGGCCGAGGGCCAGGCGAAGGCGATCCGCACCCTCGTGGACGCCATCCACGCCGCCGACCCGGACCCGCAGGTGATGGCCTACCAGTACATGCACCTGCTGCCGCAGATCGCCAACGGCCAGGCCAGCAAGCTGTGGATCCTGCCGGCCGAGGTGACGCGGGCGCTGGAGGGGATCGGCGGAGCGCTCAGCGGCGCCTTCGACGGTCCGGCCCGCCGCCCGGCCCGGGCCGCGTCGGCCGACGCGGACGCCGACCCGGCGCCCAAAGTGACCGAGGCCCCGGCGGTCGGTGCCGCGTCGGCGGCCGTGGAGGCCGAGGCGCGCGAGGTCGCCGCCGCCGCGACCCGGGCCGCCGAGGAGGCGACGGCCGAGGCCCGCAAGGCCACCGTCGTCGGCGGTGCGCCCGCGCTCCCGTCGACGCCCGACGGGGGCACGCTGGAGGATCTTCTCGGGAACGGTTCGGAGCGGGCGGCCGTCGCCCGGCCCGACAGCGCGTAGCGCGTCCGGACCCGAGGCCCCGATCGGCGCGGCCTAGGCCGGCCTACCGTTGGGCGATGATCACATACGCGGACATCGAACGCGGCGAGGCCGAGGCCGGCCGGGCGGCGTTCGATGCCCTGCCCACGCCGGTCCGTCAGGCGCTCGGCGCGACCTCGGCCCGGGTCGGCGGTGCCGCGGTGCAGGCCACCCGCCACGACCCGGGCGGCCCCCGGAACGTCGCCACGGGGCTGGGTGCGGACGGTCCGGTCGACGCTGACGTGATCGCCGCGGTCCTCGGCTTCTTCCGCGACGCCGGCGTCACCCGAGCCACCCTGAAGATCGCCGATCCGGCCCGGCCCGTCGACGGCGATCGGATTCGCCGCGCGTACGGGCTCACGCTCGGCCCGTCGACCGTCAGAATGGTGCGGCCGGTCGAGCCGGTGCCCACTGCCGGGACGACGCTGCGCATCGCCGAGGCGAGCGTCGATCAGTACCCGGATGTCGTCGCACTGGCGGTCCGGACGGACTTCGTCTCCGCCGAGAGCGCGGATGTGATGGCCAGCTTCCTGCGACGCGACAACTTTCACGCGTTCGCGGCCTGGGACGGCCCCGACATGGTGGCCCTGAGCGTGCTGCGCTTCTTCGGCGACTACGCCGACCTGGTCGGCTCCGCGACGCTGCTGCCATACCGGCGGCGCGGTGCCCAGACGGCGTTCGTCGCGGCTCGCGCCGCCTGCGCACGTGAGCACGGCGCGCGCACTCTGCTGGTGGAGACCGCCCAACCGCCGAACACCTCGCACAACAACATGCTCCGAGCCGGTTTCCGCGACCTGTACGTGCGGCACCAGTGGATCTGGCACGCGGACCCTCCGGACCACGACGCGGAGCAGACATCCAGCGGTTGATCGCCGTAGGACGCGTCTAGTGATATCCCCGCATCCGCGGTTCACCGTCGAACTCGACTCCACCCGTGCTCGTTCTGGTGACGTTCGCGAGTCGCACACGATGCGGAGTTACGAGATGCCGAGCCAGTACTACCGGAAATCGCTCATCACCCTGGCTGCCGTGGTGCTCACCGGCGGGCTCGCGGCGGGCGACGTCTCCCACGCCGCCACCACCGCGCCGGAGTGCCTGTCGAACGGCATGCCGGTGCCGTGCTGGCAGGACGGCTGGGGTGAACTGGACCGTGCTGACGGCTGCTATTACGTGGTCGAGGCGCCGCGACCGGCAGCCGACGACCCGGTGTGGGAAGGCCACCGTGTCGGCAGCGGAACGGTGTACCGCCAGCGCTGTTTCGGTGCGATGGGCGGAGTCCTTGTATGGCGCCGCTTCTGACCGACTCCGACGCCGATGAGAATTGACACCGAAGAGAGGACGTAACGTGTCTGTATCGCAAGCCGCTGTTGAGTCGAAAGACGTGCTCGTCACCACCTGGGCCGATCTGATCCGGGACCGTGGTGGGGACCTCAACACGGACCAAGGGGTCAGCTTCATGTGGGCCGACAGCACGTTCGGATTCTGGAACACCATCGCTTTCACCGACGTGGACACACCGCAGGACGCGCTCGGTGACCGGCTCTCACGAGCTGCCTCCTACATGAGGACCCGATCGCAGGCCGGCTATCTGTGGGTGTTCGAGGAACTGCTGTCCGCGCAGGCGAAGCAGGACTTGTTCAGCCGAGCCGCCGAGGCCGGTCTCCAGTTGGCGTTCTCCGGGTGCGGCATGGCCGGCGACCTGTCGGTCCCTGATCCGCACCATCCCGAACTGGAGTTCCGGCGGGTGGAGAGTGACGAAGAGCTGGTCACCTACGGCGAGATCAACGGCCGCGCGTACGGCATGACGCTCGAGGCCGGCCGGAACGCGATCGCCGGCTCGAAACTCTGGCTGCACGACGCCTACGCATACGTCGGATACCGCGATGGACGCCCGGTAACGTGCGCCGCCACGATCGCCGCCCGCGGCTCCGTATTCCTGGCGCTCGTCGCGACGGTCCCGGAGGAGACCCGCCGCGGATACGGCGAGGCCGTCACCCGCAAGGCTATTCACGAAGGCCTCAAGGAGACCGGTCACCGGCGGGTCGTACTGCACGCGACGCAGGCCGGGCGGCCGGTGTACGAGCGCATCGGTTGCCGTGCCAACACGCCGATCCACTTCTTCCAACTCGCCGACGGGGGCCGCTCCTGACCCGACCCGGCGGTGTGCGGTGCGGCCGGCAGCTGTCGGTGGGCGTTGGGGCATGATGCGTTCGTGCGTGCGACGACGGTCACCGACCCGGCGGATCCTCGCCTGGCGGACTACCGCGACCTGACCGATGTGGCCCTGCGTAACCATGTGGAGCAGCCTCTGGGGCTGTTCATCGCCGAGGGTGAGCTGGTGCTGCGGCGGGCGCTTCGCGCCGGTTACCGGGCGCGGTCGATCCTGGTGGACGCCAAACGGGTGGACCAGTTCGGCGACCTGGACGCCGGCGATGTGCCGCTGTACGCGGCGAGCGCCGAGGTGATGCAGGCGCTCACGGGCTTTCACGTCCATCGCGGGGTGCTCGCCGCGCTGCACCGGCGTCCGACCCGGCCGGTCGGGGAACTGCTCGCCGCGGCGAGGCGGATAGCGGTCCTGGAGGGTCTGAACAACTACACCAACCTGGGTGCCATTTTCCGGTCTGCGGCCGCGCTCGGGCTGGATGCGGTTCTCCTGTCGCCCACCTGCACGGATCCGCTGTACCGGCGGACTGTGCGGGTGAGCATGGGGGAGGTGTTCGCGGTGCCGTTCGCCCGTCTCGATCCGTGGCCCGACGGGTTGGGACTGGTCCGGGACGCCGGCTTCACCCTGCTCGGAATGACGCCGGCGTCGGATGCCACGCCGATTCAGTCGCTGAGCCCCGGTCAACGCGTCCGGCCCGCGATTCTGGTGGGTGCGGAGGGGCCGGGGCTCAGCGATGATGCTCTCAAAGCGTGTGACGTGCGGGTGTCGATCCCGATGAGCGGGGGAGTGGACTCCCTGAACGTCGCGACCGCCTCAGCCATCGCGTTCTGGGAGCTCGCGCGCGAGGATCAGCGCTCCGGACAGTCGGAGATCCGTTGAAGCGCGGCCGGTCCTCGATGCCCGTGAGGATCCCGTTTACAGCGCCATGGACACCGGCGGCTCGTCGGTGAGCAGCAGCCGGCTGTGATCTTCGGCGGTGATGAACGGGTTCAGCCCGGCGTACCGGGTGCCGACCTCGACATCGCGCCAGAACCGCTGCAGGGGGTTGGCGTGCTGGAAGCCGCTCGCGCCGTGCAGGTCGAGCAGCTTGCCCAGCGCGGCGCGGCACTCCTGGGCGGCGGTGACCAGCTCCATGCGCAGCGTCGAGCGGTCGAGCGACGGCATGGGCGGCACGTCGCCGGTACGGTCGAGCAGCTCGGCGACCCGGATCGAGCGCTCCACAGCCGCGTCGACCAGCCGGGTCGCCTCGGCGAACCACAGCCGCGCCAGCGGCGAGTCGGCCATCCGCCGGTAGGTGGTCTGGAACGGCGCCTTGTCGCCGCGCAGCAACTCCTCGACGACCTGGTGCGCGCCCTTGGCGGCCCCGAGCATCGGCGCCAGGTGGGCCAGCACCGCGCCGATCGTGAGCCGGGCCGGCGGCTGCGGCATCGTCGCGCCGGGCGGCGGCAGGGCGACGAACGCGTCCTCGACGAACACGCCGTCGGCGACAAGAGTGTGGCTGCCGGTCCCACCCAGTCCGGCGGCGTCCCACGACCGTTCGACCGTCAGGTCGGCGACGGGCACCAGCACTCCTGCCCCGCCGGCCGGCGCTCCGTCACGGACGATCGGCGTGACCAGGAACGCCCACGTGGCGACCTCGCAGCCCGAGGCCATGCGCCACTTGCCGGTCAGCGACAGCCCGCCCGGCACCGTCTCGCCGTGACCGCCGATGACCCCGCTCGCGCAGACCACGCAGTGCGGGTCGGCGAAGTACGCGTCACGGGCCCGGCCGGTCTGCACCGCGCCCGTCATGAGCTTCGCCGCCGAGGACAGCGAGAACACCCACGCGGTCGACGGGCAGCCCTGGCCGAGCTCGACCGCCACCCGCACGAGCGTGGGCAGGTTCGCGCCGTGACCGCCGTACTCGCGGGGCACGGTGATCGCGAACAGTCCTGCCTCGCGGACGGCGTCCACGCTGGCCGGCGCGGGGGTAAGGTCCCGCTCGGTCAGCCCGGCGTTGTCGCGCAACGTCTTGACGATGTCACGGGCGCGGTCGACAAGAGCGTCGGCATCGAGAATTGTCGTTGGCGCTGGGTCATTTCCATTCGTGTCGGGAGCGCGTGTCGGCCAACCGGCGCGCGTCGTCGGAACCGGGTTCGGTACTGAACACGAGGGCCCGCAGATCGCCCTCGTGCACGGTGAGGATGTCGCAGTCGACCTGCAGATTCCCGACGTCGGGATGGTTGATCAGCACCTGGTCGTCGAAGAACCGCACCGCCCCGCCGCCGGTCCACAGCTCGTCGAACCGGCGGCTGTGCAGCCGCAGATCGTTGACGAGCGCGACCAGGTCCGGGTCGGCGGGGTAGCGGTGCAGGGTGGTGCGTAGGTCCGCGGCGATCGTCGCCTCGAAGCGCGAGGTGCGCTCGTCGGAGCGGCGCACCCGCAGCGCGGGGCGGGTGAACGTGCGCCAGGCCACGTTGCGGTCGCGACCGCGGGCCGAGACGGCGTCGCAGTTCATCGCCTCCCACGCCGGGTTCCAGGCGAGCGCGGTCCAGGCGGCGTCGCAGAGGCAGACGGGGACGTGGCCGAGCCGGTCCAGCAGCCGCTGCGCGCTCGGGCCGACATGGCTGGGCACCCGGTCGTCGCCGACCGGCGCGTGCCCGGCGATCACGCAGAAGTACTCATAGTCGGAGCGGGTCAGGCGCAGCGCGCGGGCCAGCGCCTCGACGACCGCAATCGACGGTGTGCCGGTACCCTGTTCGAGTCGCCGGATGTAGTCCGGCGAGACACCGGCCAACCGGGCCAGTTCCTCGCGACGCAGGCCCGGTACCCGCCGCACGCCGGCGCTGCGCAGGCCGATGGACTGCGGGGTGGCCCGGTCACGCCAGGCGCGCAGGAGCGAACCGAACGCATGTCGTTCAAGCACCCGACGATTGTGACAACCCGCGCCGGGCGCAGCCTGGCCCAGATCGGGCCAGGTGGATCGGCAGGACCCCGCCCGGACGCGTCGGCCGCTCCGGCCGGCACCGGTCGGGCGTCGCTCAGGCGGTGTTCGCGACCGGGGAAGGGTTGAGCCTGGCGAAGCCTTCCTGGCGTTGGTAAGGGAAATACGGGTAGGGCGCGGTGCGGGTGCTGGCAGTGTCGAGCCGGGCTGCCTGTTCGGGCGTGAGTGACCAGCCGGCAGCGTCGATGTTCTGCCGCAGTTGCGCCTCGTTGCGGGCGCCGATGATGACCGTGGCCACCGTGGGTCGTCGTAGGAGCCAGTTGACCGCGATCTGCGGCACTGCTCGGCCGGTCTCGCGGGACAGTTCTTCGAGGACGTCCACGACGCGGAACAGGTGCTCATCGTCGACCGGCGGGGCTTGGGCAGCGGTCGCGTGCAGCCGGCTCGTGCGCGGTGGCGGTGTATCGCGGCGGATCTTGCCGGTGAGCCGTCCCCAGCCGAGCGGGCTCCACACCACGGCTCCGACGCCTTGGTCGAGCCCCAGGGGCAGCAGTTCCCACTCGTAGTCCCGGCCGATGAGCGAGTAGTAGACCTGGTGGGCCACGTACCGGCGGCGGTGGTCCCGGTCGGCGGCGGCGAGGGACTTCATCAGTTGCCAGCCGGCGAAGTTGGAGACGCCGAGATAGCGAATCTTCCCGTCCCGTACCAGGTCGTCCAGTGTCGCCACGACCTCTTCGACGGGTGTCGCGGCGTCGAAGGCATGTAGCTGGAACAGGTCGATGTAGTCGGTGCCGAGTCGACGCAGCGCCGTCTCGACCGATCGGACGAGACGGGCGCGTGAGGTTCCCGCGTCGTTCGGTCCGTCGCCGGTCGGCAGGCCACTCTTGGTCGAGATCAGGACGGCGTCGCGTCGGCCTCTGATCGCCTGTCCCAGCACCTCCTCGGACGCGCCGTCGGAGTACACGTCCGCGGTGTCGAACATGCTGATCCCGGCTTCCAGGCAGATGTCCACGAGGCGTCTTGCCTCCCGGGCGTCCGTATTGCCCCAGGCGCCGAAGAGCGGTCCCGAGCCGCCGAAGGTGCCGGCGCCGAAGCTGAGGGCGGGCACGCTGAGTCCGGATGCCCCGAGTCGTCGATACTCCACGATGGTCGCCTCCCCGTTAAAGGTTCTGCAGTTCCGTTAAGGCGTCGGCTACGATAGCAGCCACCCGCAGTTAAGGGAACCGGAGACCCGTTATGGCCGTCGGTGCGATCCGACCCGGAGGACGGACCGCCCGGGTCCGCGCCGCCGTGCTTCGAGCCGCCGGCGACGCGCTCGTCGAGCACGGCTTCGACCGTCTCGACCTCGCTGACGTGGCGCGCCGCGCCGAGGTGGGCAAGACAACGGTCTACCGCCGCTGGGGTACGGTCGCCGGCCTCGTCGCCGACCTGCTGACGGACATGGCGGAGCAGTCCCTGCCGCGAGCCGACACCGGATCGCTGACCGGGGACCTGCGTGCCAATGCCCGGCTCGTGCAGCGCACCCTGGTGGATCCGCGTCAGGGTGCGCTGTTCCGGGCGGTCATCGTCGCCGCGACCTGCGACCCCCGCGCCGCCGAGGCTCTGCACCACTTCTACGCCGTCCGCATCGCCGAGTGGGCCCCCTGCGTGGAGCAGGCCGTACGACGGGCGGAACTTCCCCCGGGCACGGACGCGGCCGAGGTCATCCGCGCCGTCTCGGCACCGCTCTACTACCGCCTGCTCGTCAGCGGAGACCCCATCGACGAGGCCGCGGCGGACCGGGCTGCCGACGCGGCAGTGGCAGCCGCCCACGCCGGCGTCTACACGACCGCCGGCGGTCCGCAGCCGGTCCGATAGCGGCGATCTTGCAGTTGTGGTGGCGACATAGGCTCTCGAGACCGGGCACGCCGGGCACCACAACTGCAAGATCGGCGGGAGGGGGTCAGGGGCCGGCGGAGGGGTCAGGGGCAGGCGGGCGCCACGAAATTCGGGCGGGCGCCGACCGTGTACGTGCAGCCGAAGGTCGGGCGGGCGACCTCGCGGGGGTTCAGCAGCGCGTCGCCGGCGGCCTTGCGGCCGGTGCGGACCCAGGTCACGAGATCGTCGAAGGTGCGGTTCAGCTCGCCGGGCGTGAACTCGCAGTGCCCCACCGCGCGGACGGCCCGCTGGGCGACGTTGCGGGACTGCCCGTGCAGGGCGGCCCGCAGCGCGTAGGTCTGCTCCATCGACAGCGGCACGAACAGGTCGCCGATCGTGTGCAGCGACAGCACCGGGATGCGCGGGTCGCCGTTCACCCTCGGGATGCCGGAGAGGTCCCGACTGGCCGTCGCCGTGCGGGCCACCCGCAGCGCGTCGCGGTTGAGGCGCAGTTCGGCCCGGCTGGGCAGCAGGCGGTCGTCGAGGTCGTACCAGGTGAGGCGGTTGTCGACGATGTTCCCCGGGGCGATGCCGGCCGTGCCGCCGCTCATGCCGGGGTACACGCCGAACAGGAACGGGACGTCGTTGTTCGGTGCCAGGCCGGGTGCGGCGTTCCAGTAGGCGAACGCGCTGTCGAAGCCGGGGCGCTCGCCACCGGAACGGCGTTCGACCGCGTCGCCCCAGGTACGGCCGAGGTCGGTGAGGGTCGGCGGGACACCGACCCCGAAGTTGCTGCCCAGCAACGGAAGCGCGGCCTTCACGTCGGCCTTGAACGCCGCGTCGAACGCCGGCCCCGGATCGCCGTCGGTGGGGAACGACAGCGGCATGCCGGTCAGCGCGGCGGCCGTCACCGTGGCGTCGGTGAAGTAGTCGTACAGCTCGGTGTCGCCGATCGACCCGCACAGCGGCATCGCGCCGACGAACGACCCGCGGTAGTGCTCGATCGCGACGGCCGTGATGTGGCCGCCCATCGAGACGCCGGTCATGTACACGCCGCGCGCCCGCTTGCCCGTGACGGCCGCGAACCGGGCGATCATCGCGTGCGAGTCGCGGACCCCCTGGCCGACGTCGTAGCCGTTGGTCTGGTAGCTGGAGGCCGCCCACGCGAAGCCGCGCGCCACGTAGTGCGCCCGCAGCGACGGGTTGTCCACGTACACCGTGGCGCCCTGGCCGCGGTATCCGTGCGCCCAGACGGCCAATTCACCGTTCCACCGCAAGGGGACCTCGATGCGATAGGCCGCACCGTCGACGATGCCCGTCCACGTGCGGCTCAACGGGGTCCCGTCGGCGGACGTCAACGGCCCGAACGGCGTCCCGTTGAGGTCGCAGTCGGGATCGGCCACCACGTAGCCCGGCTTGGTGCTGCTCGGCACCGGGGCGGTGCAGGCGGCCGGCTCCGCGGCGGACACCGGGGAGGCGGCCACGAGGGAGGCGGAGAGCAGCACGACGACCGTCAGCAGGCGCGCACCGGCACGGAGATGTCCCACGGCCCCATACAAGTCGCCGCATGTGCATGAGTCAATCGATGCTCCGGGGCGCCGGTGAATTCGCCGATACCGAAGCGCCCCGGATCCACCCCGATCTACACGAGACGGCGCGGCTCCCCGTAGGAACGGTAGAAGCCGCCGCGCGCCGCCTCGCGCACGCCCTCGACGACGTACCGCGCGCCCGGCTCCCGGATGTCGCTGGGGAACTGCACCCGCCAGTCGTGGTGGTAGCCGGAGGAGACGACCCGCACGCGCACCCGGCCGCCCTGCTCGTAGCACTCGACCACCACGCCGCTGCCGCTGTCGTGCACGACCTCGACGGTGGACGACGGCGCGACCTGCGCGATCCGCGGCGGTGCCTTGACGTCCACGACCTCGGGGACGTCACCGGACTGCGCCGCCTTGATGGCGGCCTCGCTGGCGTCGATGCAGGCGAGCGAGCCGTCGGTGGTGACGATGTAGAGCCGCTCGTCGTGGTACTGCATCGAGTAGGCCGAACCGCAGCCGGTGCGCAGCTTCCACAGCAGGGTGCCGTCCTCCTGGAAGCAGTACACCGAGGAGCCGCTGTCACCGGCGAACACGTACCGGCCGTCCGGCGACGTCGCGCACGAGTACACCGACGCGGAGGCCTTGTACACGCGGTGCGTCGCGCCGTCCTTGCCCAGGCGGACCACCTGGCTGTTGGACGTGCCCGCGAAGACCGTGTCGCGCTCCTGCCAGCCGAACAGCACGGCCCCGGTCGTGGTGTGCCACCGCTCCTGGCCGGTGCGCCAGTCGTAGCCGGTGACGCCCTTGCTGTGGCCGTGGTAGACGGCATCGGCGTCGCAGCGCACCATCCACGCGTAGGAACCGCGCCCCTGCCGCCGCCACAGGAACTCGTCGTCGTGGTCGATCGTGCAGATGCCGCCGCGCGCGTCGGAGACGCCCAGGACGCCGTCGTGGATGTCGAGCCAGTAGATGTCGATGTCCGGCGAGATCCGGTACGCCATGCGCGGCACCTTGCCGGAGAGGTCGTACACGTTGCCGTCGTCGCAGCCGGCGTAGAGCCAGCCGTCGTCGGCGACGATGCACTTCACCCCGTCGGGCAGCCGGTACTGCTGGATCACCTCGGCCTGGTGGGTCAGCGTCGTGATGACGCCGCTCTCGTTGCCGACCATGCAGCGGTCGCCGTCGACGAAGATGCCGAACGCCGGCGAACCCGAGCGGTAGCGCCACAGCACCGGCGCGAGCGTCTTGCTGGTCGGCGCCGACGCGGGGACCATCGCGCGGCGCGACACCGAACGCTTGGCGCGCTGGCCGATCACGGCCGGGGCGTAGCCCTTGCGCACCTTCTCGCCGATCTTCTTGGCGGCCTCGGTGGTGGCCTTGGCCGCGTCGGCGTAGGTGGTCTTCTTGACCTGGCCCTGGTCGCCGATGCGCCCGTAGCGGATCGTCAGGTCGGCGCCGTCGACGGTCACCTCGTAGAACTTGTGGGCGCTCCCGGAGTCCTCGGACAGTTCGAGGTACGTCGTCTGGGCAGGCATTCGCAACGGCCTTCCGGAGGGGTCGGAGGATTGATGGCCGACACCATAGCGAGACCGTGCGACAAGATTCAGTCCGTCCCTAGTGGACACCCACCGCCGCGGGCGAGACCTCCCGGGTGACGCCGCACGCCGTGCACGTCACCGTGTACTTGGTCTTCAGCGGGATCAGCGGGACGAAGAAGAGCGAAATTTTGAGCACCTGCTTCTGCACCGGATGGGCAACGTGGTTGCCGCAACGCGGACAGGTCAGCTGCGTCGTCGCGAGGTGGGTCGCCTTCCAGCCCCACCCGAAGATGAAGAACACACGGGTGAGGTTACCGAGAGTCTGCCCGCACGGTCGCGCGCGTTCCACCTACGCTGCGGTGATGAGCGGACGCTTGCGGGAGCGAATCATGAAGCAGGGTGCGCTTGTGTCTCAGGGCGCCGGTGAGCGGAGCGAGGCGGCATGAGCGCCTTGGACTCGGCCGATGAGCACCGCCGCTTCGCCGTCATGCTCTTCAACGACGTGTGGCGGCTCATGGAGCTGGAGGACCGCGGGCCGGACGAGGACGCGCTGATGATCCACGAGGCGCACGCCTCCCTGTACCACTGGCTGCAGGTCGGCACCCCGCAGAACGCCGCCCGCGGCGAGTGGCAGTGCTCCCGCGTGTACTGCCTGGCGGGCCGCCCCGAGCCCGCGCTCTACCACGCGGCGCGGGTGCTGGCGATCTGCGCGCAGAACGGCATCGCCGACTGGGACATCGCCTACGCCTACGAGGCGCACGCGCGGGCGTTCGCGGTGGCGGGAGATGTCGTCGCCGCTCGGGAGTGGTTGGCCCGAGCCGTCGCGGCCCTCGACCAAGTCACCGAAGAAGACGACCGGGAGCTTCTGCGGGACGACCTGTCCACTGTGGAGTCTTTGTTGTCGCGCCTTTCTTGATTTTCTGTTTCGTGCGTCCGTCGTGGTCCGGACCGTTGCTCCCGCCGGACCGCTCCGGGTCGATTCGCTTCGCGTCATCGACCGCTCCGCTGCCACGTCCGCGTCCAGCCCTCCGTGGGGAAGTGGGTCGGAAGTGTCGTACCCCCGGGGTTGAATGACCGGGTGCTGCGCGCCCTGCTTCCGGACCCCGACGGGGGCTGCTGGCTGCGTGACCTCGATGCCTCCGGGTTGCCCGTCGGGCCGGCGTATCGGGCTGAGGCGCCGCCGGTTGATGACGGGGTGCGGTGGGTGTGGGCTTCGACGGCTCACGCGTATGCGGCGCAGTTGCAGCGGGGTGTGCGGGTCGAGCGGTGTCATGACCTGGAGTTGACCGAGGCGTTGCTGCTCGGGTACAGCGGGCGGTGGGGGGAGCCGCGGGGGTTGGGGGCGATCACGGCGCGTCGTACGGGGGCGCCGGTCCCGCCGGATCCGCCGGCGCGGGCGGCCGTTCCGCCGGGGGAGATCCAGGGGACGCTCTTCGACGCCTCCCCGGCCGGTCCGCCCGGCAGCGTGGACGACGTGGTCGAGGCGTACGCGGACCAGCGCCGGCGGATCGCCGCCGTCGACGAGCCGGGGCGGTTCCGGTTCCTCGTGGCGGCCGAGTCGGCCGGGGCGCTGGTGGCCGCCGAGATGGGGCACGTGGGGCTGCCGTGGCGGGTGGACGTTCACGACGCGGTGCTGCGGGAGATGCTGGGCGAGCCGTCGCCCGTCGGGGGGCCGCCGCGGCGTCTTGTGGAGCTGACCGCGGCCATCCAGGAGGCGTTCGGGGGGCAGCGGGTGCATCCGGAGTCGCCCGCCGAGGTGGTGCGGGCGTTCGCGCGCGTGGGGGTGCCGGTGCCCAACACCCGCTCCTGGGTGCTCCAGCAGGTCGAACACCCTGCGGTGCCGCTGCTGCTGGAGTTCAAGGAGCTTTATCGCATCTGGGTCGCGCACGGGTGGTCGTGGCTGGAGCAGTGGGTGCGGGACGGACGGTTCCGGGCGGAGTACGTCCCCGGCGGGGTGGTCTCCGGGCGGTGGGCCACGCGGGGCGGCGGGGCCCTGCAGATCCCGCGCGTGGTGCGCAAGGCGGTGGTGGCCGACCCGGGGTGGACGTTCGTGGTCGCCGACGCGGGGCAGCTGGAGCCGCGCGTGCTCGCGGCGATGTCCGGCGACCGGGGCCTCACCTCCGCGGCCCGCGCCGGGGACCTGTACGCGGCGCTGGCCGCCGACTCGTTCGGCGGCGACCGGGCCAAGGCCAAGGTGGCCCTGCTCGGCGCCATGTACGGGCAGACCGGCGGGCAGGCCGCACCGGCCCTCGCCGTCCTGCGGCACAGCTACCCGGTCGCCTGGGAGTACGTCGAGGCGGCCGCGCGGACCGGGGAGGCGGGCGGGCTGGTGCGCTCCTGGCTCGGGCGGACCTGCCCACCCCCGTCGGTCTCCTGGGGCGACCAGCTCGGCGGCGAGGCCCTCGAGGGTGCGCCCGCCTCCGACGAGGACCCGCGCTCGTCGTCGCGGGCGCGGGCCCGGGGCAGGTTCACCCGAAACTTCGTCATCCAGGCGACCGCCGCCGAGTGGGCGCTCGCGCTGCTGGCCCGACTGCGCACACTGCTCGCCGGCAGCGCCGCCGAGCTGGTCTTCTTCCAGCACGACGAGGTGATCGTGCACTGTCCCGAGAAGGACGCGCCGGAGGTGGCCGAGGCGGTCGCGCGGGCCGGTGACGACGCGCGGCGGCTCCTGTTCGGCGACACGCCGGTGCGCTTCCCGCTCGGCGCCACGACCGTGCGCAGCTACTCCGACGCCAAATAGCTAGACCGCGGCGAACCAGTCCGCCATCGCCTGAGTGTGCGTGCTGAAGACCAGTTCGACCGGCTCGGTCAACACCAGCCACTCGCTCGCCTCGTCGGTCGCCGCGACCTCGGGCAGGTCGGCGGCCTCGACCTGCGGCAGCAGGCCGAAGACGAGCAGGTTGTGCGTACTGGGAGTGCTGTGCACGTCGAACAGGCGCACCCCGGCCGGATCCGCGGCGATCCCGGTCTCCTCGCGCAGCTCCCGCACGGCGGCCTGCCGCCAGTCCTCGCCCACCTCCATGAACCCGCCCGGCAGGCCCAGCTGCCCGTAGCCCGGCTCGATGGTGCGCCGCACCACCACCAGCCCCACCGGCCCGCCGGCCGTGCGCACCGGAAGCAGCGCGACGGCGACCGGCAGCGGATTGCGCCAGGTGGTCTGCCCGCACGAGGCGCAGACGCGCGGCCAGTCGGCGCCCTCGGCATAGGCGGTGCCGCAATAGGAGCAGTGCGAGTGCTGCATGATCTTCAGACGGTACACGCGACCACTTCGGTCAGATGTCCCGTCCCACGGTCGATCGGAGGTCCCGTGGGGGCTGTGCGGTGGATCCGCCGGGTCGGGAGCTACGCGGTCGGCGCGAGCGGAGCGGTGGCCGTGGTCGGCCTCGTCGCCTCCCTCGGGGCCCTCGGCGTGCTGCACGACGCCGAGCGGCACACCGCCGACCGGGAGATGGACCGGCGGGTCGCCGCCGCGCGCGCCTCCGTGGAGGCCGAGGCGCGCCGCTACGTGGACGCCACGACCATCGCCGCGGCCGGGCTGGGCGCGCTTTCGGAGATCACCCCCGCCGGCTTCGAGACCGTCACCGGGCGGGTCGCCGACCTGCGCCTGCCGGGTGCCGCGGCGGCCGTGTTCCTGACGGCGGCCACCACCGAGACCCTGCCGGCCGTCGAGGCGGACTGGCGCCGGCGCGGTGTCGACGTGACGTTCCAGCCGGCCGGGGCCGGTGCGGGGGAGGCGCGCGAGCACGTGTTCGTCGTCCTGGGGCGCAGCCTCGACCCGACGCCGGTCACCGTCATGGGCGCCGACGTGACGGTCGTTCCGGAGCTCCGCGAGGTGCTGCTGCGTTCGCGGGAACGGCGTGCCGTGTCGCTCTCCGCGCCGTACGTGCTCATGCGCGACCGGGGCCTGCCCGCCGAACGGCAGCAGAAGTCGTTCGTGCTCGCGGTGCCGGTGCCGGACCCCGTGGGCGGCCTGCGCGGGTGGCTGCTGCTGGCGATGCGCGGCAACGCCCTCATGTCCGGGGTGCTCGCCCGCGCCGGCGCCGGGCGGCTCGACGTGCGGCTGGCGGCGGCGCCGGGCGCGGAGGCGTTCGCCCGGTACAGCACCAGCCGGCCGGCGCACCACGTCGGCGAGACGCTGCTGGTGCGCTCCACCGTGGTGCCGGTCGCCGACCGGGAGTGGGCCCTGCACGCCACCGCCGAACGTTCCACCGTGCCCGGCGCCGCCACCCACCTCGACGGGAGCATCGCGCTGGCCCTGTTGCTGCTCACCGTCATCTGCACCTCGTTCGTCTACGTGCTCGCGACGGCCCGCCAGCGGCTGAGCCAACGGGTCGAGGCGGCCGTCGCGGACACCCTTGCCGGGCAGGCCGCCATCGAACGCCTCAACGACGACCTGCGCCGCCGCGGCGAGGAACTGGAGGAGCGCGTCGCGGAGCGCACCCGTGAGGTGGAGGCGCAGGCGGCCGAGCTGCGCGAGGCGAACGCCGACCTGGAGTCGTTCTCGTACAGCGTGTCGCACGACCTGCGGGCACCGCTGCGCGCCATCGACGGCTTCGCCAAGATGCTGGAACTCGACCACGCCGCGAGCCTCGATCCGATGGGACGCCGGTGCGTCGCCAAGGTGCGCGCCGGCGCCGCGCGGATGAGCGAGCAGATCGACGCGCTGCTGGCGTTCTCCCGGATGCAGCGCCAGGCGATGGAACGGCAACCCGTCCACATGGCCGACCTGGTCGACGACGTCTGGGAGGAACTCGCCGGGGACCGCGACGGCCGGACGGTCGAACTGGTCACCGAGCCCCTGCCGGCGGTCGACGGCGACCCGCGGCTCGTCCGGCACGTGGTCGCCAACCTGCTCGGCAACGCCGTCAAGTACACCCGCGGCCGGGACGTGGCCCGCGTGACGGTCGGCGGCGAACCGGGTGACGACGGCCAGGTGACGTTTCGCGTGGCGGACAACGGCGCCGGCTTCGACATGCGCTACGCGGACCGACTCTTCCAGGTCTTCCAGCGGCTGCACCGGGCGGAGGAGTACGAGGGCACCGGGGTCGGGCTGGCGCTCGCGGCCCGGATCGTGCACCGCCACGGCGGAAGGATCTGGGCCGAGGCCACCCCCGGCGAGGGCGCGACCTTCTACTTCACCCTCTCCAGCAGCGCGTCGGAGGCGGGGATCAAGCACACCAACGAGGCCCTGGACGCCGAGGAACGCCGCGCCGCCCCCGCGAACCGCGCCTGACCCGCCGCCTCAGGCGTCACGGTCGTTCTTCCGGTCGAGGTCGGGCTGCCGCGGCCGCGGATCGCCGACCACCCCCGTTTGAACCGGCCGGGCGACCGTCACGCCGTCCCACAGGTTCCAGGCGCGGCCCGGGGCCGGCGCGTCCGGAACGCACCGGCACCAGCCCGCCCGGGTCAGCGGCGCCACCCCGGACCCCGCCGGTCGCCGCGCTCCCAGCCGTGGTGGTGCCAGGGGTGGCCGTGGTGGGCCCACGGCGGCTGGGCGCCGTGCATGGCCTGCATCGCCTGCCAGCGTTGCCAGCGGTGGTAGCGGTGCCGGCGGCCCCTCGTCACCATCAGCAGGAAGATCGCCAGCAGGATCAGCGGGAACACGGGAACGTGGCTGATCGTCGCCAGCACCGCCCACACCCCCAGCACCACGAGCGCCACCCCGGTCACCCGGATGCCGTGCCACCGCACGTGCTTGCGGATCTCCTCGCGGTACTCCGGCCGGGCCGTGAAGTCCGTCCAGCCGCCGCCCGGCAGGTCGTCGACCTGCGGGCTCAGCTCGTCGCGGTACACCGCCGCGTAGACCCGGGCGAGACGTTCCTCGCCCTCCTCCATGGAGAGCCGGCCCTCGCTCATCGCGGCACGCAGCAGTTCCGCGTACTGTTCGCGTTCCGGGTCCGAGGCCCGGACCCGGTGTGGTTGCTTCTCGTCCGTCATGTCCACCACTTTCCGATGGAACGGCGGATGCGGCGTCGCCCCGTCGGCGGCACCGGTACTACCACGCTCGATGCCCTCGGGAGCACCGCGTACATCCCCCGTGGTACGCCGGCACGGGACCGGCGGGTGAGGCGGCCTCCACCGCGGGTGCCCTAGCGTGGTGGCGATGAGGGACGAGGCCCGCGAGGAACGCCGCCGCCAGCAGCGCGAACGGCGCCTGCGGCGTGGCCTCCCGCCGGACCCGCCGTGGGGCCACGGCGCGCGTGGGGACGGCAACGGGCCCGCCCGCCAGTGGCACGAGGAGTGGGCCCACCGGACGCGGGAACGCCACGACGCCAGGCGCCGGCGCCACGACCGGCTGCACGACCGGTGGCCGCCCGGCCCGGGCCTGGACGGCCCGCCGTGGGCGCGGCGCATCTCGCCGCAGATGGTGCGTCGGGTCCTCCAGGCGCGGGAACGGCAGCAGCGGCACTCGAACAGCAGCGTCGCCGCGCTGGTGGCCGGGGTGGTGCACGTTCTCGGGACGCGCGTCGCGCTCGGTGAAGTGCCCGAGATGCCGACCCTGGCGCTGCTGCTCGTCGGGCCGCTCGCCCTGCTGGTGCGCAAGAGGGCGCCCGAACTGGCGCTCCTGGTGGCGCTGGCCGCCGCGCTGGCGTTCACGCTGCCGCACGGGATCGTCGCGCCGGTGTTCCTCGCGCCGCTGTTCGCGCTGGTGCACGCCGTGCAGGAGGGGAAGCGGCGGGCCGCCAGGTGGATCCTGCTCGCGGGGTACGCGGTGTACGTCTTCGCGGGGCGGCTGCTGCCGGAGACGTTCCACCTGGTGTCGTGGAGCCGGGCGCTCGCGGCCGGTGGCGTGGTGTGGGCGACCTACCTCTTCGCCGAGGGTTCGCGGGCGCGCAATCTCCAGGTGGCGGCGCTGGCCCGGATCGTCGAGGAGGAGGAACGCGCCGAGGCCGAACAGAAGCGCGCCGCCGAGGAGCAGCAGCGCCGGCAGGCCAGCGAGGAACGCCTGCGCATCGCCCAGGAACTGCACGACGTGCTGGGCCACCACCTGTCGCTGATCAACGTTCGGGCCGGCGTGGGCCTGCACATCATGGACGAACATCCCGAGGAGGCCCGCGCCTCGCTGGCGGCGATCAAGGAGGCCAGCGCGGAGGCGTTGCGCGAGGTGCGGGCCGTGCTGGCCTCGCTGCGGGTCGACGAGGACGCCGCCGCGCCGCGCGCCCCGACGGCCGGCCTCGGCGCGTTGGACGCGCTGCTGGCGGCGGCGGACCCACCCGTGCCGCTGAAGGTCGAGGGCACCGCGCGCGACCTGCCGCCCGACGTGGACCGCGCCGCCTACCGGATCATGCAGGAGGCGCTGACGAACGTCCGCCGCCACGCCGGCCCCGACGCGCGCGCCACGGCCACCGTCCGGTACCTGCCGGACGCCGTGGAGATCGCGGTGCGCGACGACGGTCAGGGCGTTCCCCCGGAAAAGCTGGAGGCGGGCAACGGCCTGGCGGGGATGCGCGAACGGGCGGCCGCCCTCGGCGGTAGTTTGCGGGCCGGGCCGCGCGCGGGCGGCGGATTCGAGGTGGTGGCCGTGCTGCCCCTTCCGAAAGACTCCTTGAAGGGGGAGACATGATCCGGGTGGTGCTCGCCGATCTTCCCTTGCGGGGTGACAGGTGATTCGCGTGGTGCTCGCCGACGATCAGGCGCTGGTGCGGGCCGGCTTCCGGGCGCTGCTCGACGCCCAGCCCGACTTCACGGTGGTGGGGGAGGCCAGCGACGGCGCCCACGCGGTCCGCCTCGCCGCCCAGGAACGCCCCGACGTGGTGCTGATGGACATCCGCATGCCCGGCACCGACGGGCTGGAGGCGACCCGGCGGATCGTGGCGGACCCGCGCTGCGCGGACACCCGCATCCTCATCCTGACGACGTTCGACCTGGACGAGTACGTCTTCGAGGCGCTGCGCGCCGGGGCGAGCGGCTTCCTGGTCAAGGACACCGAGCCGGTCGACCTGCTGCGCGGCGTGCGTTCCATCGCGGCCGGCGAGGGGCTGCTGTCGCCGGGGGTGACCCGCCGGCTGATCGAGGAGTTCGCGCTGCGCAGCCGGGCCCCGCAGGCGCCGCGCTCGGTCGACGCGCTCACCGACCGGGAACGTGAGGTGGTGGCGCTCGTCGGTGCCGGTCTGTCCAACGACGAGATCGCCGAACGCCTCGTCGTGAGCCCCGCGACGGCGAAGACGCACGTGAGCCGGGCGATGACGAAGCTGTCCGCCCGGGATCGGGCACAGCTGGTGGTGTACGCGTACGAGGCAGGGCTGGTCCGGCCGGGCTGGCTGTAAGTGGTGGGGAGTTACGCCGGTCATTCGCACTCTATGGCCTGTGTAAGTCCCCACTACTTGAGCGCCGCGCGGATCTGCGCCAGCATCCGCGCCTGAGCGTGCGTCAGGTCGTCGGCGGTGAAGCGCAGCACGGTCCACCCCGCCAGGCGGAGGCGGTTGAGGCGCACGGCGTCCCGGCGGAACGTGTCGCGGCCCCGGTGATGGTCGCCGTCGTACTCCAGGCCCACGTGGCGCTCGGGGTAGGCGAGGTCGAGGCGGGCGACGAAGCGGCCGGCGGCGTCGCGGACGTCGTGCTGCACGACCGGCTCGGGGAGGCCGGCGGTCACCACGGTCAGGCGGAGGCGGGTTTCCATGTGAGATTCCACGCCCTCGCGAGCAAGAGCCAGAGCCTGGCGGGCGTGGCGCACGTTGCGCCAGTTGGGGTGGGCGTCCAGGTAGGCGGCGATCTCCTGCGGTTTCGTCGCGCGGCGGCCGAGCAGCGCGTCGACGCCGATCACCGCGGCCGTCAGGTCGGGGTCGCGGGCCAGGTCGAACGCGGTGCGCACCGGCGACGTGACCCGCAACCCGCCGCGCCGCCACACATCGGCGCGCTCCAGCGGAGACCGCACCACGCTCAGGCCGGATCGCGACCGCAGGTCGCCGGGGACCGGGACGGTCGCCTCCACCGGATCCGTCGCGCGCCACACATCGGCGCCGTAGACGAACGCGGCGGTGCGGCGGCTGAGCGCGGCGTCGGGCGGGAGCAGCAGCGCGGCCGCCTGAGCGCGGGTCACATTGTCGAGCGTGGCATCCGCGTGCAGGTAGACGTCGCGGAACAGCCGCCGCCAGGCCGTCCCGGCGAGTTGCCCGCGGGTGAGGAGCCCACCGGCGACGGCGGCCGAACCGCGAAACGGCACGTATCGGAGATCGACCGGGATGTCAGCGCTTCGGGACATGCGCCGCACGATGCACCGGAGGTCCGACAAAACGCGTGGCGCTCACGTAGTGGGGACTTACGCCGGTCATCAGGCCCGGATGGCCTGCGCGACTCCCCACCACTTGTAAGACCGTTTTCGCACGTGTTTCACCTGGGTTGCCTTGACCCGTCACCGCCCGCGATGATCGAGCGCATGCCGAGCCGCTGGGGCCTCACCATTCCGCTGACCAATGTGCCGCTGACCGATCACGCGCGGATCGTGTCCGCCGCCGCCGACGCGGGCTTCACCGACTTCTGGTCCGCCGAGACCAACGGCACCGACGCGTTCGTGCCGCTGGCCCTCGCGGCCGGGTGGGCACCGTCGGCGCACCTGGGGACGGCCATCGTGCCGGTTTTCACCCGGGGGCCGGCGCTGATCGCCATGAGCGCCGCCACGCTCGCCGACGTCGCTCCGGGGCGGTTCACGCTGGGCATCGGGGCCTCGTCGCCGGCCATCGTCAACGCGTGGAACGGCATCGACTTCGCCGACCCGTTCGGCCGGGCGCGGGATGTGCTGCGCTTCGTGCGCCGGGCGCTGGCGGGCGAGATGGTGGACGGGGAGTTCGATTCGTTCACGATCCGCCGGTTCAAACTGGAGAAGGTCCCGGAGGTGCGGCCGCGGGTGTCCCTCGCGGCGCTGCGGCGCGGCATGCTGCGACTGGCCGCGGCCGAGGCGGACGGCGTCATCCTCAACTGGCTCGCCGCCACGGACCTGCCGCAGGTGACCGCGGAGCTGAAGGAGGCGCCGGCGGACTTCGACGTCGCGGCGCGCATCTTCGTCTGCCCGACCGAGGACGCCGCCACCGCACGCGCGATCGGCAAGCGCCTCATCGCCGCGTACCTGACCGTGCCGGTCTACGAGAAGTTCCACCGCTGGCTCGGCCGCGGCCCGGCGCTCGACGAGACGTGGCGGCTGTGGGCGGCCGGCGATCGCAAGGGCGCACTCGCCGCCGTGCCCGACTCCGTCGCCGACGAGCTGATCCTGCACGGCTCGCCGGCGTCGGTGCGCGCGCAGCTTCAGTCCTATGTGGACGGTGGGGTGAAGACGCCGGTCGCGGCGCTGATCCCGCCGCCCGGCACCGACCTCGCCGCGGCCGTCGCCGCACTGGCGCCGACCGCGAAGGAGGACGCGACGTGGAGCTGACCGACAGGGTCGTCATCGTGACCGGTGCGGCGAACGGGATCGGCGCCGGGCTGGTGCGCCGGTTCGTCGCCGAGGGGGCGCGCGAGGTGGTCGTCGCCGACCTCGACGGCGATGCCGCCGAGGCGTTGGCGAAGGAGCTGGGCCCCGTCGCGGTCCCGGCCCGCGTGGACGTCACCGTCGAGGCCGACACCCAAAATCTTGTCGCGGGAACGCTTTCGCGGCACGGCCGGGTCGACCTGTTCTGCGCCAACGCCGGCATCACCAGCGGGGCCGGCACCGACGCCACCGACGCGCAGTGGGAACGCACCTGGTCGGTCAACGTGCTCTCGCACGTGTACGCGTCCCGGGCGGTCCTGCCGTCGATGCTCGAACGCGGCAGCGGTTACTTCCTCGCCACGTGTTCCGCGGCCGGGTTGCTCACCTCGGTCGACGACGCGCCGTACGCGGTCACCAAGCACGCCGCCGTCGCCTACGCCGAATGGCTGTCGATCCACTACGGCGACAAGGGGATCCGGGTCAGTGCGCTCTGCCCGCAGGGCGTCGACACGCGCATGCTCCGCGACGGGCTGGACATCGGGCACCGGGGCGCCAGGGTGACGGCCGCGTCCGGTGCCGTGCTGCCGGTCGACGCCGTCGTCGACGCGGTGGTCGCCGGGCTGGCCGCGGAGGAGTTCCTCATCCTGCCGCATCCGGAGGTCGCGAAGTACGAGCGGCACCGGGCCACCGACCGGGAACGCTGGCTGGCCGGCATGCGCTCGCTCGCCGCGCAGGCCTGACGGGTGGTCCGGCCCCAGGCCCTCCCGCCGGCGTTGGACGCCGTGCGGGAGCTGTTGGCGGATCGTCCGGGACGGCTGCTCGTGGGCCTGTGCGGTCCGCCGGCCGCCGGCAAGTCCACGCTCGCCGCGGCCCTGGCCGCCGCGCTGGTCAATCGCGACGGGGTGAGCGCGGTCGCCGTTCCCATGGACGGGTTCCATCTGGCGAACGCGGAACTGGCCCGGCTGGGCCTCGCCGACCGCAAGGGCGCGCCGGAGACGTTCGACGCGCACGGGTTCGTGCACCTGCTGCAGCGGTTGCGGGACGCGGGGCCGGACGTGGTGTACGCGCCGGCGTTCGACCGGGTGGTCAACGAGTCCATCGGCTCGGCCATCCCGGTGCCGCCCGACATCCGGGTGATCGTCATCGAGGGCAACTACCTGCTGCTCGACTCGCACCCGTGGGACCGGGTGCGGGACATCCTCGACGTGACGCTCTACCTGGACGCGCCGCACGACATGCGCCATGACGCGCTGGTGCGCCGCCAGCAGGCGCGGGGGCTGTCGCGTTCGGCCGCGCAGGACTGGGCCGCCGGCAGCGACGCGGCGAACGCCCGCATCATCGAGTCGACCCGGGACCGCGCGGATCGTGTGCTGACACGTCGATAATTATCGATATCGTCGTCGCATGAGGTTTCTCGTGGCCCTGCTCGTGGCCGCCACTGTTGTCGTACCCGGACCCGGAAAGGCCGACGCCGCCACGGCCTTTCCCGCACTGCGCATCATGCCGATGGGTGACTCGATCACCTACGGCGTCGGGAGTTCCACCTCCTCCAGCTACCGCGCCGACCTGTGGAACCTGCTGCGTGGCGAGTTCGCCGTCGACTATGTCGGCGCGCAGCGCTCGGGCCAGCTGCCCGACGCCGATCACGAGGGCTACTCGGGGCGCGTCATCACCGAGGTGGCGGGGTACGCCGCGTCGGCCGTTCCCCGCTACCGCCCGAACGTCATCACCCTCCACGTCGGCACCAACGACATGAACCGCAACGTAAACGTCGCCGACGCGCCCGCCCGCCTCGGCGGCCTCATCGACCAGCTGCTCGCCGCCGCTCCCGACGCCACGATCCTGGTCGCCACGCTGGTTCCGGCGAACGACCCCGCCGTGCAGGCCCGCATCGACGCCTACAACGCCCGCATCCCCGGTGTCGTGGAGCAGCGCCGCGCCGCCGGCAAGCACGTGGGTCTCGTGGACATGAGCGCGCTCACCACCGCCGACCTGATCGACACCCTGCACCCGAACGACGCCGGCTACCGCAAGATGGCCGCCGCCTTCCACGACGGCGTGCTGCGTGCCGTGTTCGCCGGCTGGGTCGGCAGTCCCGTGCCCGACTCGGTCCGCTGCGCGGCGAAGCTCGGCTGGAACTCCCGTGGCCGCGTCGCCTCCGGCGCCGCTCCGGGCGCCAAGGTCCGGTTCGCCGACTACAACGGCGACGGCCGCGACGACTATCTCGTGCTCGACCCGGCCACCGGCGCGGTGGACGCCTGGCAGAACAACGGCGGCGACGGCAGCGGCGGCTGGATCAGCCTCGGCCGCGTCGCCTCCGGTGCGGCCCCCGGCGACCGGGTGCGCTTTGCCGACTTCGACGGCGACCGACGCGACGACTACTGGGTCCTCGACCCGGCGAACGGCGCCGTCCAGGTCTGGCGCAACACCACGTCCGGCTGGGTGAGCCTGGGTCAGGTGGCGTCGGGCGCGGCACCCGGCGACCGGGTGCGTTTCGCCGACTGGGACGGCGACGGCCGCGACGACTACTGGGTGGTCGAACCGACCTCCGGCGCGGTCCAGGTCTGGCGCAACACCGGCTCCGGTTGGGCGGCCCTGGGCCAGGTAGCCTCCGGTGCGGCCCCGGCCGACCGGGTCAGATTCGCCGACCTGAACTGCGACCGCCGCGACGACTACCTCGTCCTCGACCCCTCGTCCGGCTCGGTGGGCGCCTGGCTCAACCCGACGTGGACCAACCGGGGCCGGGTGGCCTCCGGCGCGGCGCCGGGTGACCGGGTCCGCTTCGCCGACTTCGACGGCGACGGCCGCGACGACTACCTCGTCGTCGACCCGACGACCGGCGCGCTGGACCTCTGGCTCAACTCCGGCGGCGACTGAATACCCGGGACCGACACCGGCATCGCTGAGCGCCGGCGCCCACCGCGCATCGGACCGCTGGCGGCGTCAGCCGTCAGCGGCCCAGCCGGATCGGGGCGGACGGCCGCTCGCTCGGATCCGGGGCACCGCTCGGTGCGGCCGTCACGAACGCGAACACCGCCACCGACGCCCCCGCGATGAACCCGATCAGCAGCAGCGTGAGCAGCAGCCGCCAGAGCCCTTTCCGCCTGCCCACCCGCGCCCGGCGCGATGCCGAGTGCGCCGGAACATGCTTCCGCGGCCGCGTCCGGTCGCCGGCCCCACCGGCGGGTGGTGCCGTGCGGTCGGCCGCTCCGGCTCCCGCCGCCGGTCGCGTGGCGCCGGGGTGGTTCGGACGGCCGGTACCCGGCCCGATTCGCCGGCTGGGCGGCGCCAGCACCGAACGCACATCGCCTCCGGCCGTATCCGCGCCGCCTTCCTCCCGCACGTCCACACTCCGCTCGGCGCCACCATCTCTCTTGGCGGCACGACTCGGTGCGGAGGCTCCGTCAGGTGCGGCGGCACCACTGCTTTCGGCGGCACCACTGGTCTCGGCGGCGCCGCTTCGCTCGGTGGCGCTGCCTTCCCTGTGCGTGGCGCGGCTGTCCGCCGGCATGCGCTCGTCCGCTGCGGCGCGCTCTGCCGAGGTGCGCCCGTCGGCGGTCGGTCGGTTCGCCGACGGGCTCCCGTCGGTGAACGGCGCGATCGTGTCGGGGCTGCCCGGGACACCGTTGCGGCGCGGGTCGTCGGGCCGCGAACGCCGGATCGACTCGACGTCCGGCGGCCGACGCTGGAGCGGGATCACCGGAGCGGCCGCAGCCGGGGCATCGGAGTCCCGCTCGGTCACATCCCGATCCACCGCGAACGAGCGGAACACCGGCCGGTCCGACTCCACCTCCGCCCACGCGTCGAACGGCGGCCCGCCGGTGGCCTCCCCGCCCGCTACGGATTTCGGCTCAACCGTCCTCTGTGGACTGTCCATGTCGGACACACGGGCGGGGTCGTCGACCTCGGACGACAGACTGTCCACTTCGGACGGCGTCGCCTCGGCCGTCGGCCCCGCGGCGGCCGGGCCGGTGTCGACCGCTGGCGTGGTGTCGGTCCGGGTGTCGTCCGCCTCCGGCGACGCATCCGCCTCTGGCGCGGGCGTATCCGCGCGACGCCGCTCGCCGGCTTCTGGTGAGCCGTCCGACGCAGCGACACCGGGAGCGGTGGCGGACTCATCGACAGCCACTGCGTCGACAGCGTGTTCCGGCACATCCGTCGCTTGGAGATCGCCGACCGGCGCGGACACAGTGCCGTGCCGCCGAGGCGATCCGGCCGATGCCGAGGAGGGCGCTGTCTCCGAAGCCGCAATCGGAGGCGCGAGCGGCGTCTCGTGCGGCCCGCCGGTGATGGGCGCTGTCTCCGGCGATGCGGCGCTGGCGGGTAACGCCGTTTGGGGCGCAGTGATCGCGGGTGGTGTTGGTCGCGCCGCAGCGTTGGCGGGCGGCATCGCTTGCGGCGCGGCGGTTGTCGGCGGGGCCGTGTGCGGTACGGCGGATGCGGGCGGGGGAGGGGCCGCTTCCGGCATGGCGGTCGGCACCGGGGGCGGCGCACTGTGCCCTCCGCGCGACGGCGTTTCCGCGAACCCCGCGGCCGGTGGCACCTCACGCGCGGACCGCGCTGATCCCGGTGCGTCTCCGGACATCGAGGCCGCATCGACCGCCTCGTCGGTGACGCGCGACGCGGCTTCGACCGGCACCGGCCGACCGGCGGACGCCGACCCGCTCACCGATGCCGGAGGGTCGGCGGGCGTCGTCGGCACCGCGCCGGATCCCGACGGCGTATCGGTGGCGGCGCCGGTGGTGCCGAGCAGCACACGCGGCGGAATGTAGAACGGCAGCGGCTCCCGCGACCCCGGACGATCGGCCCGGCTCGACCCGCCGTCACGGTCGGCGAGCGGCGTCTCCGCGCCTCGCCCGACGGACCCGGGCGCATGCGGCTCACCGACCTGAGGCGTGTCGTCTCGGGACACGGCGCCCCGCGAACGGCCGCCGTAGGTCACGCCGCCCCGATTGGTGGGAGCATCCTCCGCCAGAGCCGGGATCGTCGGCACCGGCCGGACCGCTGCCCCCTCGGGCTGCGAGCCGGGTGACGCTTCCGTGCGGTCGGCCTCCGGCGTCACGTCCCCGGCGTCGTCAACCCGGGACCGGACGCCCTCGTGCGCGGTATCCGACCCGTGCGCCGCCGGGCGCACAGGTGCGTCGGACGGCGCCGCCGGGTCGAGCACCGCCCCGGTTGGCACGACCGGACCGGAGGCGACCGGGTCGGGCGCCGCGTAGGAATCGCGCGCCGTGTGGGCCTCGGACGCCCTGTAGGCCTCGGAGGCTACGTGGGCATGCGCGTCGGGCGCCGCCTGCGCATCGGATCGTGTGTCGGCATCGGATCGCGCGGCCGGATCGGACGGCGCATTGTCGGTGCGCCACGTGATGGTCCAGGGCGGAGCCGCCGCCTCCGGACGAGCGGTCGTCTCGGCCGGCACCATGAGCGCGGGCCCCGTGGCCGATGCGCTGACGCCATCGGGTCGCGCGGATACCTGTCGCGGCACGGGGATTTCCGGCGCGGCTTGACGTTCATGCACGGCGGCCGGGCCCGGAGCTGCGGTGGTGTCGGTCGATGCGACGGCGTCGGCGGGTGCCGTTCCGTCGGCGGTCTGCCCCTCGGACGGGGCGGCGGGGACGACGGCGCGCGGCGATGCGATCGACTCGGCACGGTCGGCCGCAGCCGCCGGAGCCGTCCCGGCGGACGTAGCGGGGGCCGGTGTTGCCGCCGCCTCGGACGGAGGGCTCGGCACGTATTGCGCTGTCGCCGGTGGGGTTGCCGCCGCCCAGGCTGGAGTGGCCGCTGACGGTGCCGCGGCCCATGGCGACCCGGCGGTCCACGGCGGAGCCTCGCTGCCGCGCGGGTCAGCCGTCCCCGCGCGGTCGACCGTCCCGGACGGCGCGGCGGACTCCGGATCCGCCGAAGGCGATGGTGGAGCGGCGAGGGCATCCGGCTGCGGGGTGTGCGTTTCGAAGTCGGGAGTCGTGGCCGATCGGGGCTGGGGAATCGGACCGGTCGCCGGCGGCTCCGGAGCAGCGGTCGACGCCGGTACCCGCGCCCGCGCGGTGATACGTTCGGCCGCCGGCGGTCGTACCGGGGCGGCGGGGATCGGAGCCTCGACAGCGCCCGGCCCAGCAACGGATTCGGGAGCCGGGACCACACGGGCAACGCCGCTGACCGGACCGGTGTATGCCGGCGCGGGCCGGCCGCTGTCGGGCGCCGGCTGCGTGGGCACCGGCCATCCCGGCGCCCCGTGGGCCATGGTCTCCGGCCGTGCGGGACCGGTCCCACCGTCGGCTGCGGGCTGTGCGGTCTGCGGCCCGCCGCGAGGCGGTGGCTGTTCGGGGGCGGGCGTTCCGTGGAGGGTGGGCTGCACCGGTGCCGGCCCGTATCCGCCCGGCACCGGCCCGTAGGGCGAGACCGGCGCCGGTTCGACGGGCATGCCGAGGTAGTGCTGCGCCGCGCGCACGTACTCGTGATCCGGGCCGAGGACCGACGGGCCGAAGCGGCGCAGGCGGTCGAAGTTCCGCCGGGCCTCGTGGCGGTTGTCCAGCTCCGCCGCGATGATCGCGAGGTCGTACGCCAGTCCCAGCATCGCGGGGTGCGTCTCGCCCCGGGCGAAGAGTCCCGCCCGCAGCGCCTCTTCGAGGAGGGTGCGCGCCTCGCCGAGTTCGCCCATGCGGCGGTGCAGTCCGGCGAGCACCCGCGTGGCGGAGAGCACGTCGGGGTGGTCCCGGCCGAGCGAACCGACGCTGTCCCGCAGGACGGCGCTCAGTGCGGCCTGTGCCGTCCGCGGGTCACCCGGTGCGGCGGCGTGGGCCGCGACGGCCGCGAGGCGCTCGGTTACGGACACCGTGCCACTGTGCCTGCCACCGACCGGGCCTGGCTACCCACCTCACGGAGCGGGACGAATCAGACGTGGGGCTGCGGGAACGCCCCAAACCGCCTATCCGGTGCAGGTCATGACCAACACCCGAAAGGACCTCAGACGGCGGCGGACTCCCACGGCGCCTCGAACGTCATCCGACTGCGCTCCGGATACACGCTCGCGGTGACGGTGCGCGTCTTCCCGCCCAACGGCGTCACGAACGGCGCCGCCAGCGACCCGTCGAAAGAAGCCCGCCCGCCGTGCAGCACGGGATCGACGGCCGGAACGGCCACCAGCCCACCCGTCTGCCCCGACGCCACCACGGTGAGCCGGTCGGCGGCGACCCGTTCGGGGAGGCCGAGCGTGAGCTCCCACGGCTCCAGGAAACTGCTCGGGACGGCGACGACGTCGGTGTCGTGCAGGACGGCGAGCCGGAACACCTCCGGGTACAGCGCGTCGTCCCCGACGATGATCGTCAGCCGGCCCCACTCCAGGTCGAACGGCACGAGCCGGTCACCGAGCGCGCCCTGCCAGCTGACGTGCCGGGCGCTGGAGTGCAGCTGGAGCTGCCGACCGCGCACCCCGTCGGCGCCGATGAGGATGCCCACGTGGGCGGCGTCGTCGGGGAGGCTGGTGACGACGTGGCAGCGGGTGCCGTCGAGCGCCTGGATGAGCATGTCCACGGCGATGCCGTCGACGAAGGAGCCGTCGGCGCGCCCCTGCGGATAGAAGAACAGCTCGGGCAGCACGACCAGGTCGGCGCCCTCGGCGGCGGCGGTGCGCACGTACGAGGCGGCCTCGTCGATGGCGCTCATGCCGTTGGTGCGCGGCCGGGCGACGACGACGGTGGCACGGGCGGCCGGCGTCCGGGTGGAGCCGGCCGGCCGCGCGGTCTCCGGCGCGTAGATCCTCGGTCGCCGCGCGCGGAAGAGGTCGCCGCCGTCGGGACGGGTCTTGTTGTCGGCCCAGCGCGGCTCGATGTCCGCGATCACGATCTGTTCCTCGGTGTCCCCGACCACCTCGGCCGTCCCGTCCGGCCTGATCACGCGGCTCTCCCCGACACCACGCATCCATTCCGGGGGAACGCCATGAGCCTCGGCCCCGAGCCGTTCGCCGACGGTGTTGGCGACGACCGCCCAGATCTTGTTCTCGGCGGCGCGAACCGGCGAGTGCAGCCGCGTGGCGTCGGTGCTCACGGTGGCGAGGGAGACCAGGAGGATCTGCGCCTGTTCGAGGGCGAGCTGCCGGGCGAACTCCGCGTTGCCCACGTCGCCGGCGCTGATCATGCCGAGGCGCCCGATGTCGGTGTCCACGACGGGTGCCGGCTGGGTGCCCGGGTCGAGCCAGCGGCGCTCGGACCCGTCGAAGAGGCGGGTGTTGCCGCGCGCCACGACGTTCCCTGAAGGATCGAAGAGAAGATCGACGGCGCGGATGTGATCGCCGTCCTCGACCGTCACGTGGGCCTTGAGATAGATCTCGTGGCGAGCCGCGGCAGCGGCGAGCCCGAGCAGGAACGTCCCCTCCGGCGCACACGCGGCGGCCCGGGCCGAGGCGCGGTCGGGGTGGTACTCGGGATGGTTGAGGAACGCGGGCAACACGACGACGCGTGCGCCCCGGGCAGCGGCCTGCTCGACCATCCGGACACACGTCGCCAGGTTTGCCGACGGGTCCGTCCCTATGGAGAACTGCACCGCCGCGACACGTGTCCCGCTCAACCGCACCCCTTTCCCGGCAGGTGTCGATGATGCTCGGTTATCGGGCGGAGCCTTGGCAAGGCTGCAAAGTCGACGCTAAGGAACTGTGGTGATTGCCATGCACGAAACAGTCCCAAGTCTGACCTTTCACCCGTGCGGCCCCGAGCCTGGAGCCCGGGGCCGCAATCTGGGCAAAAGATTCAGTTGCCGAGAGCCTCGGCGAGCTCGTCCTTGTTCATCTGCGAACGGCCGGGGATGTCGGCCTTCTTCGCCTCTTCGTAGAGCTCGGCGCGGGTCATCGAACTGAGGTCGTCCGGGGTGCCGCTGTCCTGCACGCCCAGCTCGTCGAGCACCTCGATGCGCCGCCGCTCGAACTCGGCACCGAGCTGCTCCAGCTTCTCGGGGTCGACGGCGTCCTCGAGGTTCGGCAGGATGTCGCTCTCCTCCTCCTCGACGTGGTGCTTGACCGCGTCGACGAACTCCTTGAGCGCCTTGTCGAACTCCTTGCTGGACGGGTCGGTGCCCTCGAGGGTCTCGAGCAGGTCCTCCGCCTCACGGTGTTCCTCGACGCCGTGGTGCACGTCTTCCTTCTCCGTGGGGTTGGCCTTGGCGAGGGCCGGGTAGACGCGGTCCTCCTCGGCGACGCTGTGCGCCTTGAGGCGCGCCTTGATCTCGGCGACGAGTTCGGTGCGGTTGCTCTTCTCGGTCTTGCAGCGTTCGAAAAGGCGCTCCATGCGCCGGTGGTCCTGCATGATCGCGCTGACGGCGTCGGAAGCCATGGGTACTCCTCCTGAACGGCGTTGGTCCGGTGCGGCGGGTACCCGTCCAAAAACGGCCCAAACGGTAGGCGACCCTTACCTCACAGCCAGCCTGACCTGCGGAACAGGCGGTACACGAGGCCGCCGGCCGCCAACATCAACCCGATCGCCCAGGCGTAGCCGAACCGCCAGTGCAGCTCCGGCATGTGGTCGAAGTTCATGCCGTAGATGCCGGCGATGGCGGTCTGCACGGCGGCGATGGCGGCGTACGCGGCGATCTTTCGCATGTCGTTGTTCTGGGCGAGGCTGACCTGCGCCAAGCGTGCCTGCAGGAGCGAGTTGAGCAGTTCGTCGTGCGCGTTGACCTGCTCGACGACGCGTTGCAGCTTCTCGGCGACCGAGCGGAAGTAGCGGCGCAGCGAGGTGGGCACGCCGGAGCGTTCCTCCAGGAGGGCCAGCATGGGTCGCTGCAGCGGCAGCACCGCCCGGCGGAACTCCACGACCTCGCGCTTGAGCTGGTACATGTGCGCGATGTGGTCGCCGCCGTTCGCGCGGGAGAAGACCGACTCCTCCAGTTCGTCCAGGTCGGCCTGAACGCCCTCGGCGACGTCGAGGTACGTGTCGACGAGCCGGTCGCTGACGGCGTGCGCGACGCTCCACGGCCCCTGGGCCAGCAGGTTGCGCCGCTTCTCCAGGTCGGCGCGCACCGGGCCGAGCGCACCGGGGGCGCCGTGCCGGACGGTGATCACGAACCGCGGCCCGATGAACACCAGCATGTGCCCGGTCTCGACGACCTCGGACCACTCGTTCAGCTCGGCGTGCTCGACGTAGCGGGCGGTGCGCAGGACCACGCAGCTGTGGTCGCCGTACTGCTCGATGCGCGGCCGCTGGGCGCTGGCGACGGCGGCGTCGACGGCCAGTTCGTGCAGGCCGAAGACGTTGGCCACGTCGGCGAACTCCTCGACGCTCGGCTCGCGCAGCCCCAGCCACACGAACGCCTTGGGCCGGGCGCACGCCTGCGCGTAGGCGGCGGCGTAGTCGCGGCTGCCCGGCAGGCGAACGCCGTCGGCGTACACGGCGCAGTCGATGATGGAGTTGTTGAGCATCGGGTGATGCGGAGCGATCTTCGCCGGTGGTGCGGCCGTGGGGCCGCCGAGGATCCGGTTGACGGCCCCGGCCAACATCCGGTGTGGCGCGAGGGTCCCGAGTTTCGCCATGGTGTCGCAGCCTAGGCGACCCCGGCGAGAAGATCATCGGGCCTTCGAGGTGGCTTTGCGATTGGCCTTCTTGATGGCTTCCACCAGTTCGCCCTTGTTCATCGACGAGCGGCCGGGAATCTCCAACCGCCGGGCGACCTCCATCAGGTGGGTCTTGGTGGCGTTCGCGTCGACGCCCTCGGCCGTCGGCGTCTTGGAGTTGCGCGCCCGCGCGCCCTTCTTCGCCGCCTGGGCGTCGCTCGGACCCTTGCGGCCGCCGGCCTTGGGTTCCCAGTGGTCGCCGACCTTCTCGTGGGTGTGCTTCAGCGACGAGAACGCGGTGCGGTGCGCCCGTTCGCCCTCGCCGTACTGCTCGACGGCGGAGTCGTGGGTCTTGCCCCAGGTCTCCTGGGCCTTCTTCCCGGAACGCTGGATCGTGCTCGGCATGTCTCTCTTAGCAGGCATGTATTGACTGATTCCCTTGTCAGCACAGGCGAAACGGGCGGGTGCCCGTCGCACCCGCCCGTTTCTTCGGGGGAATTGCTTACCAGCCCTGCATGAACGGCAGCTGGGTGTCGATCCAGTCGCGCAGCCGCGCCACCTGGTCGATGTCGCTGTCGAGCCAGCCGGTGGTGTGGTTCATGGCGAGGACGCCGAGCACCGCGCCGCCGACGCTGAGGATCAGCGCGAAGAGCGCGAGCCCGCCGCCGGCGATGCGCGGCTTGCCGCTGGCGGACATGCCGCCGAAGGAGAGGATCAGGCCGATCACGCCGAGCACCACGGCGACCGGCGCGAGCACGCCGGTCAGCGCCGCGTACACCGACGTGACGCCGACGAGCAGCGCCAGCGTCGCGATGAGGCTGGCCCGGGCGCGGATCTTCTGCGGTGCCGGCGCCGGCGGGGGAGCGACCTCGTCGCGGTCGTCCACGCCGTCGCGGTCCCGGTCGACCACGACCGTGCGGTCCTTCTGGACCACCGCGGGGCGGGTCGCGATCCGCGTCGTGGTCACCTCGTCGCGGTCGTCGATGCCGTCCCGGTCCCGGTCCTTCAAGACCTTCGCATCCTGAACGGGGGTCGGCGGCGGCGTCGCGGTGCCGTGCCGCTCGCGCTTGGCGCGCAGTGCCTCGACCCGTTCGTGTGCCGCGCGGGCCTCGTCCCTGTCCACCACGCCGTCCCGGTTGGTGTCGGCGGGATCCGTAGTCGTACGGGCCGATCCGACAGCGGTGGGCTCACTCAGTTCCTCGGTGCGGGGATCTTCTGTCCGCCGCCCGAACAGTCCGATTCTTGCCACGGATGTCACCTCCAGTGTCGGAAGTGACGTACCCACAACCGGCGTGAACTACACCGTTTTGCGTATCCGTAGGCGGGTAGCCGCATGGCATGGATCGCATCAGCACGAAACACGGCGCGCGCGTCGACGATGCCCTGTCGCACAAGCCGCGCGAGACGGATTACGACACCCCCGCCGGCGCGCCGGAGCCCGGTTCGCCGCCCGGTATGACGTACGACGAGGTGGAGGCGCGCAGCAACCTGGGCCGGTTCATCCCGATGGCGAGCCTGCCCGGCGACCGCGCGGCACTGATCTCCGGTGCCCGCGACCTGAACGCCCCGGACGAGGTGATCCGCACCCTCGAACGGCTGCCCGAGGGGGAGACCTACGAGACGGTCAACCAGGTGTGGGCCGCGCTCGGCGGAAACAACGAAGCACAGCGCACATAGCGGGTTCTACAGCGAGCGCAGCGCGGGCAACAGCTCGCGCTGCGCCCACTCCACGAACTCGCCCTGCCGCTCCCCGCCCACCTGCACCACGGCGACGTGCGAGAAGCCGGCGTCCAGGAACTGCTTCACCGCCGCCACGTGCCGGTCGAGGTCGGGCCCGCACGGCACCTTCTCGGCGACGTCCTCCTCGCGCACGAACTGGCTCGCCGCCTCGAACGCCGCCGGATTGGGCAGCTCCGACATCACCGGCCAGCCGAGCGCGCTCCACCGCCACTGTTCCAGCGCGGTCTTGCGGCAGTCCTGCTCGTCCGGCCCCCAGCAGAGGGCGACCTGCCCGTAGCGGGGGCGTTCCCGGCCGGGGGCGCCGAAGCGTTCGGTCAGCGCGGCGTCCGGCTCCACGGCCACGACGGCGTCGCCGAACTCCGCGGCGATCTCGATCGAGGCCGGCCCCGACGCGGCGACGGCGATCGGCACGCCGCCCTCCGGCAGGTCGTACAGCTTCGCCTCGGGCACCTGGAAGTAGGTGCCGTGGAAGTGCACGGTCGCGCCGTCGAGCAGCGGCCGGATGATCTCCAGGGCCTCCACGAGCATGTCGTGCCGCTCGGTGACGTAGGGCCACGGGCCGGCGATGTGCTCGTTGAGGTTCTCGCCGGCGCCGATCCCCAGGGTGAAGCGCCCGGGCGCGATCGAGGCCACCGTCGCGGCCGCCTGGGCGACGACCGCCGGGTGGTACCGGCGCACCGGACACGTCACGAACGACATCAGCTTCAGCCGCGAGGTCGCGTAGGCGGCGGCGCCCAGCACCGACCAGGCGAACGGCGCGTGCCCCTGGGACTCCAGCCACGGGTGGAAGTGATCGGAGACGACGGCGAAGTCGAACCCGGCCCCTTCGGCGCGCACGGCGTCCTCGATGAGCTGTCGTGGCCCCGCCTGCTCACCGAGCAGGGTGTACCCGAATTCCGCCACTTCGCCTCCCGATCGCGGTGTTTCGTGAGAGGGCGTAACCGATGGCGCAATTTTCAAACATCACTCAACAGTCCCTGCTCCACGACCACCGGCACGGAGAGGGTCTTGTAGCCGACGTCGTCGAAGAGGACCGTCATCCGTTCGCCCTCGTACTGGAGCACCATCCCGTCGCCCCACTCGGCGTGGCGCACCGTGCTGTGCACCGGGTACGGCTCCGCCGACGTGGGCGCGATCGCCTCCACCGAGCCGTCCGCGCAGTTGTCGCAGTGGCCGCAGCGGTGCTCCAGATGTTCCCCGAAATAGGCGAGGAGTGCCTGTCCACGGCAGTTGGTGGTCTCCGCGAGATAGCGCATCATGTCGATCCGCGAACGCTGCACCGTCTGGAACCGCTCGGCCTGCGCGCACGCCTCGCGGGCGGCCTCCTCGGGCGACGGCGCGTAGCGCGGCGCCGCGAGCTTCCCCCCGGAACGGTGCACCACCGCACCGACCTGCTCCAGCAGTGACACCATCTGGGCGGTCTTGCGCGGCCCGAACCCGGTCTCGGTGCGCAGCTGTGCGGCGGAGACCGGATGCGGCGCGAGCGACACGACGGTGGCGAGCTTCAGCACCTCCTCCTCGTCGAGACCGCCGCCGCTGAAGAACTTGCGCAGCCCGGTGTCCTCCGTGCGGAAGAGCAGCAGCGCCTGCGCCGGCTCGCCGTCGCGCCCCGCGCGGCCGATCTCCTGCAGGTAGGAGTCGGGTGAGTCGGGCAGCGTGACGTGGTTGACCCAGCGGATGTTCGGCTTGTCGATGCCCATGCCGAACGCCGTCGTGGCCACCATGATCGGCGCCTCGTCGGCGAGGAACGCCTCGTGCCGGCGTTCGCGCTCGCCGGCCGACATGCCGCCGTGGTAGGCGATCGCGCCGAAGCCCTCCTTGGTCAGGCGTTCGGCCAGCTCCTCGGTGGATCGGCGGGTGGCGGCGTACACGATGCCGGGCGGGGTGCTCTCCTTCAGCCGCATCAGCAGGCGCTGCCAGCGCTGTTCGTCGGTGGTGCACTGCACCGCCTCCAGGAACAGCTCCGGCCGGTCCAGCCCGAAGACCGACAGGTACGGATCGGTGAGCCCGAGCCGGTCGATGATGTCCTCGCGCACCGGCGGGGACGCGGTGGCGGTCAGCGCCACGACGGGCGGCCGGCCGAGTTCCCGCACGACGCGCCCGAGCTGCAGGTAGTCGGGGCGGAAATCGTGGCCCCACGCGGAGATGCAGTGCGCCTCGTCGACCGCCACGAGGACCGGCTTCGTCGCCTTGATCTCCTTGAGGCGTTCGGGGTCGGCGAGCTGTTCCGGCGTGACGAAGAGGAACTTCGCCGTGCCCTCGCGAAGCGCTTCGAGGGCCTCGCGGCGTTCGGTGGCGGACTCGGCGGAACTGATCCGCACCGGCCCGAGGCTCGGGTCGCGCTCGGTCAGGCCGGCCATCTGGTCCTGCTGCAACGCCAGCAGCGGGGACACCACGATCACCGGTCCGGGCAGGAGCGCACCCGGGATCTGGTACACGGCGGACTTGCCGCCACCGGTCGGCATCACCACGAACGCGTCGCGGCCGGACAGGACGGCGCGCATCGCCTCCAGCTGCCCGGGGCGCAGGTCGGGATAGCCGAACCGGTCGCGGGCGACCTTACGGAGCTGGCGCGGAGCCATGAGGCCGCGGGCGGCGCGGCGCAGGGAGTCGGCGACGGTCATCGCGCGGCAGGGTACCCGCTGGCGCACGCGCGGAAACGGGTCCGATGAGCGAGTTGTCAATCAGCGTGCCGACGGATCAAAGATGAGGCCTATTTGCGCTAGTGTGCGCCCGGAGGGTGGTGATGCGCTTGCACGCGGACGGCGGGGGGCTCGAGAGTCTTGTCCGCCGCTGGGCCGGCGCGGTCGATCACACCAGTCATCTCGAGGTACGCGCGCCCGACCTGCACCGCCTGCTGCTCGGCTTCGCCGGGCACCTCGCCGAAGCCCTGGAGCACGAGTACAGCGACGCCGGCCTGGAGGTCGGTGCGGAGCTGGTCGCCGCCGGGCTGACCGGTCCGGACGCGCTCAACGCGAGCGTGACGCTGCTCGCCGAGGTGCCCGAGTGCGTCGGCCGGGTCGACGCCGTGTCCCGCCGGCGGATGGCCGCGCTGCTGGGCGGCGTCGCCGCCGGCTTCGCCCGCGCCCTCCACGAACGCACGCTCGCCGAGCAGGCGCGGGTGCGCGAGCGGGCGTTCAGCGCACTCGCTCTGGCCGAACGCTCCGCGCTCGACAACCGCAACCGGGCGCGGGCGATGTTCGACGCCGCCGGGGTGGCCGTCGCGGTCAGCGACCTGCGCGGCGTGCTCGTCGAGGCCAACCCCGCGCTCGCCGAGATGCTCGGTGTGCCGCGCGCCGAACTGGTCGGCCGCGCGCTCTTCGAGTTCTTCCACCCGGACGACGTGGCCGCCGTGCGGCGCGAGGTGCTGGAGCGGCTGGCCGTGGCGGGGCGGCGCGACAAGGTGCGCGTGGAGAAGCGGTTCCTGCGCCAGGACGGCACGGTCGGCTGGACCATGCTGAGCCTCGCCGTCGTCCGCGACGAGCAGGGCGAGCCGGAGTACGTCATCGCCATCGGTGAGGACGTCACCGACCGGCACCAGTTGCAGCGGGAGTTGCAGCACCAGGCCCACCACGACCCGCTGACCGGGCTGCCCAACCGTGCGCTCCTCTACGACCGGCTCTCCGAGGTGCTCGTGTCGGCGACGCCGTCCGGGCGGATCGGCGTCTGCTACGTGGACCTCGACGAGTTCAAGATGGTCAACGACACGCTCGGCCACCACGTCGGCGACCAGTTGCTGGTGACCGTCTCCGAGCGGCTGCGCCGCTGCGTCAACGGGGCCGGCCACTTCGTCGCGCGGGTCGGCGGGGACGAGTTCGTCGTGGTGATGGCGGGGACGCGGGCCCCGGAGGAGGCGACCGCGCTCGCCGACGACCTCCTCTCCGCCCTGTCCGAGCCGGTCACCGTGGACGGTCACCAGCTGTCCGTCTCCGCGAGTGTGGGCATCGTCGAACGCCCGGCGACCGGCACCGACCCCGACGAGATCCTGCGCACCGCCGACGCCACCCTCTACTGGGCCAAGGCGGACGGGCGCAACCGCTGGGCGATCTTCGACGCGCGGCGCGGTGCCGAGCAGACCCTGCGTTACGACCTGGCCAACCAGCTGCCCGCCGCGCTGGCCCGCCAGGAGTTCTTCCTGGAGTACCAGCCGCTCGTGTCGCTGGACGACGGCAGCCTGCGCGGGGCGGAGGCGCTGGTGCGCTGGCGGCATCCGGAGCGCGGGGTGCTCTCGCCCAACCTGTTCATCCCGACGGCCGAGCAGTCCGGCAACATCGTCTCGCTGGGCCGGTGGGTGCTGCGCGAGGCGTGCGAGAAAGCGGCGCTCTGGCAGTCCGAACGGGCGGACCCGGCCTATGTGAGCGTTAACGTGTCGGCCCGCCAGTGCACCGAGGGGGACCTCGTCGCCGACGTCGTCGACGCGTTGAAGGACACCGGACTGGAGCCGGCCAACCTGCAGCTCGAACTGACCGAGAGCGCGGTGATGCGTTCGTACGACCGGCCGGTGGAGGTGCTGCGCCGCCTGGCCGAACTGGGCGTGCGCATCGTCATCGACGACTTCGGCATCGGCTACTCCAACCTGGCGTACCTGCGCAATCTGCCGGTGCACGGGTTGAAGCTCGCCGGTTCGTTCATGGCCGGGATCCGCACTCCCGAGGCCGACGTCGTCGGCGAACGGATCGTCGAGTCGGTCGTCACGCTGGCGCACGCGGTCGGGATCTCGGTGACGGCGGAGGGTGTGGAGACCGCCGACCAGGCGTACCGGCTGGCCGCGCTCGGGGTCGACCTGGGGCAGGGCTGGCACTTCGGACGGCCGGGCCGCCCGGACCGGATTCCCGTGTTCGAGCGGGACGGTATTCACGACGGTCGTGTCCTACCATGAGCGCTCTGCGGGCCGGGGTGACGGTTCCGCCGTGAGGAGACCGCCGACGATGACCCGACCCGACCCGGTCCCGGACGCACCGGTGGGTGTCGCGGGACGCGTGGGCCGGATCGATCCCGTGGCCGTCGGGACCCTTCTCCTGGCGGCACTCGCCGTGCTGTGGTTCGCGTTCGGGCCGGCCGGCACCCAGCGGGCCGTGTTCCTGACTCTGGCGCCGGTCTTCGTCGCGCTCGTCGCGTGGAGCATGTGGCTCGTGGCCGCCGACGCCGGCCAGCCGGTACCGGCGGCGCGCTACTGGCGCATGCTCGCCGGCGCCATGGTCGCCTTCGGTGTCGGCATGGTGGTCGACCTCGCCATGGTGCTGGACGGGTACGAGGACCGCGACGTCGGCGAGACGCTCTTCTATCCCGTGGGCGGTGCGCTGGCGATCGCGGCGCTGGCGACGTTCCCGACGCCGCGGCGCAGCGGTCCGGAGCGGCTGCGGATGGGGCTGGACGTGACGGCCGTGCTGCTCGGCAGCGCGACGTTCAGCTGGTACTTCGTCTTCGGCGACCGGTGGCGGCCGGAGGACGCCTGGGACCAGATCTCCGACGGGCTGGTCCTGCCGGCGCTGACCGTCGTCGCCGGGTTCGCGGTCCTGCGGATCAGCCTCGCCGGCTCGCGGGTGTTCCGGCCGACCACCACCGCCATGCTCGTGGTCGGCTCGGTCGCCGCGGCCGTCACGACGGCGGCCGCGCCGAGTGCGGGCAGCGTCGGCGGGCGGATCGCGTCGATCAGTTATGTGGGAACGTTCGTGCTGGTCGTGCTCGGCGTGCGGCTGCAGCTGCGGTGGCGGCCGGACCCGACCCGGCCCGCCGGCCGGCATCTGACCCGGCGCGGCGTGCGGATGCTCTTCGCGGCGCTGCCGTACGCGACGGTCGTCGGCACCCTGGTGCTGCTCCTGCTGGTGCTCGGCCCCGGGCTGTCGGAGCGCGAGTGGGCGGTCATGGCCGGCGTGCTCGCCCTCGGGGTCGTGGTGATCGCCCGCCAGCTCGCCGCCCTGTGGGAAAATGCGCGGCTGATCTCCGCCAACGTTCGCCTGACCGGGCAGCTGCGGCATCAGGCGTTCCACGATCCGCTGACCGGGCTGGCCAACCGCGCGCTCTTCACCGAACGGGTCACCGAGGCGCTCGCCGACGCCCGTAGGACCGGCGCGACGGTGGCGGTGCTCTTCATCGACCTCGACGACTTCAAGGTGATCAACGACAGCCTCGGCCATCACGTGGGGGACGCGGTGCTCACGGCCGTCGCCGATCGGCTGCGCGGGGCCGTCCCCGAGACGGGGCTGCTCGGGCGGCTCGGCGGCGACGAGTTCGCGGTGCTGGTGATCGAGCCGGACGACCGGATGACCAAGCCGGAGAGCGCGGCGCGCGGCGTCGCCGGGCGGATCGTGTCGGCGCTCGGGGAGCCGCTGTCCACCGGCGGCGTGCCGGCGACCGTGATGGCCAGCGTCGGCATCGCCCTGGCGCCGCGCGGCGAACCGCCCGTGGCGGACCTGCTGCGCAACGCCGACGTCGCCATGTACTCCGCGAAGAACCACGCCAAGGGCGGCTGGCGGGTGTTCGAGGCGACGATGCTGGACACGATGCTGACCCGCCACCGGTTGCAGGCGGCGCTCAACGGTGCGATGACGCGCGAGGAGTTCCAGGTCCACTACCAGCCGATCGTCGACCTGGTGACCGGGGCGGTGCACGGCGCGGAGGCGCTGGTGCGCTGGCTGCGCCCGGACGGCACGTCGGTGGCGCCGGGCGACTTCATCCCGCTGGCCGAGGAGACCGGCCTCGTCACCGAGATCGACCGCTGGGTGCTCGAACGCGCCTGCCACCAGGCCGCGCTCTGGTGGCAGGCGACGCCGGACGGCCGGCCGTTCGCGCTGCACGTCAACCTGTCGGCCCGCTACCTGCACCGCGCCGACCTGGTCACCGACGTCGCGCGCGCGTTGCGGGAGAGCGACCTGCCGCCGGACCGGCTCACGCTGGAGATCACCGAGAGCGGGCTGGGCCACGACCACCAGGCCGCCATCGAACGCCTCGGCGAGTTGGGCCGCCTCGGGGTGCACCTGGCGATCGACGACTTCGGCACCGGCTACTCGTCGCTGGCGTTCCTGCGGCGGATGCCGGTCAACACCCTGAAGATCGACAAGACGTTCACCGCCGAACTGGCGGGACGCGGCGGCCCCGCACCGCTCACCCAGGCGGTCATCGCCCTGGCCACCACGCTCGGCATGGACACCGTGGCCGAGGGGATCGAGGAACCCGTGCAGGCCGGCCGCCTGCGCGCGCTCGGCTGCAAGTACGGCCAGGGCTACCTGTACGCCGCGCCGCTCGCCCCGGAGGCGATGGCGGAGTTCCTCGGGCGCGGCGGGCACAGCGAGCGCCAGCCGGCCGGCGGCCACAGCGTGGAGCGCCAGCCCGCCGGATGAACGACATGCCGATCCGCATCCGTGCGCTGGGCAGGCTGGAGCTTGCCGGCCATGAGGGTGATCAGGTGCCGCTGGGGCCGCCGAAGCAGCGGCTCCTGCTGGGCGTGCTGGTGTGCCGCCCGGGGGAACTGCACACCGTCGCCGAACTGACGGAGGCGCTGTGGGGCGACGCGCCACCGGCCTCCGCGCGCAACAACCTGCGTTCCTACATCCACGGTCTGCGGCAGGCGCTGGGCGTCGCGGCGGTCGAGGGGAACGGCCGCCCGGGCTACCGGCTCGCGCTCGACCCGGCCGAGATCGACATAGGCCGGTTCGACGGGCTCGCCCGCGACGGCGAGGCGGCGCTGCACGGCGGTGACCTGCGGGCGGCGCGGGAGGCGTTCCGGGCGGCGCTGTCGCTCTGGCGGGACCGGCCCTTCGCCGACCTCGACGACGACTGCCCGCCCCTGGTGCGGGAGGCCTCCCGCCTGGAGGAACGCCGCCTGGTCGTGATCGAGCAGCGGATCGACGCCGACCTGGCCGACCACCGGGCGGCGGATCTCGTCGCCGAGCTCACCGGCCTGGTGACCCGCCACCCCTACCGCGAACGCTTCGTCGCCCAGCTCATGCTCGCCCTGTACCGCGCGGGCCGGCAGGCCGAGGCGTTGGCCGCCTACCGCCGCGCCCAGGTGGTCCTCGACGAGGAACTGGGCATCGAGCCCGGCGGCGCGCTGCGCGAGCTGCACCACCAGATCCTCACCCGCGACCCGCAGCTCGACCCGCCCGCGGCGCACGCCGCCGCACAGCCGGCCGTGCGTCCGGCCGCCCCGGCGGAGCTGCCGCCCTCCTCGGGCCGCTTCACCGGCCGCGCCCCCGAACTGGCCCGCCTGGACCAGGTCGCCACGGCCGCCGCCCGGCGGGAGACGACGGCGGTCATCGCGATCGTCGGGGCGGCCGGCGTGGGCAAGAGCGCACTGGCCGTCGAGTGGGGCCGCCGGGCCCTGGCGCGCTTCCCGGACGGCCAGCTCTTCGTGCACCTGCGCGGGTTCGACCACCGGCCGGCGCTGCGCGGGTACGAGGCGGTGACGCGTTGCCTGCGGTCGTTGGGCGTGGCGGCCGACGCCGTCCCGGACGGGTTGGAGGAGGCGTCCGCGCTGTACCGGTCGCTGCTGGCCGACCGCAGGGTGCTGGTGGTGCTCGACGACGCCGCGTCGGCGGAGCAGGTGCGGCCGCTGCTGCCGGGCAGCCCGGGCAGCGTGGTGCTGGTGACGAGCCGGTTCCGGCTGCCGGGGCTGGTGGCGAGCGACGGCGCGCGGCAGTTGATCCTGGAGCCGATGAGCGACGGGGAGGCGGTGTCGCTGATCGCCGCCGTGCTGGACGACGAGCGCATCGCCGCCGAGCCGGAGGCCGCCGCGGAGCTGGTCGCGACGTGCGGGTTCCTGCCGCTGGCGCTGCGGATCGCGGCGGCCAACCTGGCAGAGTTCCCGGAGCGGCCGATCGCGCGGCACGTGGCGGAGCTGCGCGCGGCGACGCTCGACGGGCTGGAGGTCGAGGGCGATCCGTCGCTGGCCGTGCGGGCGGCGTTCGACCTGTCGTACGAGGCGCTCACGGAGCCGGAGCGGCGCACGTTCCGGCTGGTGGGGCTGGTGCCGGGGCCGGACTTCGGGCCGGACGCGGTGGCCGCGCTGACCGGGCTGTCGTCCGCCGTCGCCGGCCGTCAGCTGCACCGGCTTGCGGGCGCGCACCTGTTGCAGCGCCGCGGGGACGAGCGGTACGGGTTCCACGATCTGGTCGGGGAGTACGCGCGGGAGCGGGCGTTCGCCGAGGACGACGCGGACGCGGCCGTCTCCCGCCTTTTCGATCATTATCTGGAACGGGCCGACGCGGCCGCCACGGCGCTGCACCGGCACGTGCTGCGGCTGCCCGAGGAGGCACGGCCCACGTTCGACACGGTGCTGGACGGGGCGACCGCGTGGGCGTGGATGACCACGGAGCTGCCGAACGTGGTGGCGGCCTGCGAACAGGCGGCGGTGCAGGGGCCGTTCGCGGTGGCGTGGCTGCTCGCCGACGCGCTGCGCGGGCACCTGACGCGCGTGCGGGACGTGGTGGCCCTGGACAGCGTGGCCGCCGCGGCGACCCATGCCGCCGCGGCGGCCGGGGATCCGCTGGCGCGGGCGTCGGCGGCGTTGTGCGCGGCGAGCCGGGCGCAGTTCACCGGCTCGTACCCGGAGGCGCTGCTGCGCTTCGACGAGCTGCTGGCGCTCTCCCGGGTGGCCGGCTGGCGCCGGGCCGAGGCGACCGCGCTGAGCAATCTCGCCGTGGTGCAGGCCGAGATGGGCGACAACCGCAAGGCGATCGAGAGTCACCGGGCGGCGCTCGAGGTGCACCGCGCGATCGGGTGGACCGACGGCGAGGCGATCACGCTGACCAACCTCGGCTTCGGGCTGCTGCGGGTCGGCCGTCCCGCGGAGTCGGTCGACGTTTTCGGGCAGGCGCTGCGGCTGTCCCGCGCGGTCGGTTCGAGCGACGAGGAGATCGAGGTGCTCGGCTATCTCGGGCACCTGCGGGTCGGCCTCGGCCAGCACGAACTCGCGCGGGAGCACCTCGCGGAGTCGCGCCGGATCGGCCACCTGCGGGGGCGGGTGCACGTGGAGGCCGACGTGCACATCGAGATGTCGGCGCTGGCCGTGGAGACCGGCGATCCGGCGGCGGCGCGGGATCACGCGATGGCCGCGCTGGCGCTGCTCGGCCCGGCGAACGACCCGTGGCTCGTGTACAACGCGCACCGGGCGGCCGCCGCCGCACACGCCGCGGCGGGTGATCATCGGCTCGCGCTGGAGCACGTGCGGGCGGCGCACCTGCAGACCGAACGGGTCTACGGCTCCTTCGTGCGCATCCAGACGGCGCTGGAGCTGGCGCTGGCGGAGTTCCGCGTGGACAACTCGGCGGCGGCACGCGCCGAACCGGTCGTGCGGACCGCGCTCGACGACGCGCGCCGGACGGAGCACCGGATCCTGGAGGCGGACGCGCACCTGGCGCTCGCGGAGATCCTGCTGGGGCGCGACGACCCGGCGGAGGCGGCCGAGCAGTTCGCGGCGGCCGTCGCCATCTACACGGAGACGGGATGGCGGCTCGGCCGCGCCACCGTCGAACGGCTGGCCGCCGAGATCCCCACCCGCGCCTAGGGCGGGAGGCCGTGGGATCGATCCGGGCGTAGTACGTTGCCGTCGTGCGCGCCGCGCCGGCCGATCACGTCGACGCCCGGTTGACGCGGACGGGCCGTCGCGACGGTGCGCAGCCGGGGCAACGTCAAGGCCCGCGGCCGCCCGACCCGGTAGCCGGGCCGGGACGGACCAGGTCGAGCAGGCCGAAGCGGGCGGTGGCCGGGTCGCCGTCGGGTCGCCCGGTCCGCGGGTCGATCAGGGTGAACGCCTCCACGCCCACCCATCCGCGCACCCGTCCGGCGTCGTTCAGCACCCGCAGCAGCGGCCGGGCGTGACCGCCGCCCGGGCAGCGGTACCACTCGGTGTCGCGCCACCCGTCGGCGTGCGGCGTGACGTGGTGCACCCCCGCCCCGGGGAACGGCTCCGCGGTGCACGCCGTCGCCCGGCGCACCAGGTGCAGGCAGGTCCCGAGGGCCCGGCCGGGTACGGGTTCGATCGTCTCCCGCACCAGAACGCCCCCGACGGCCACGACGGCCGCGCCGGCAAAGTGCGGCGACAAGAGCAAGCCGCCGCGCGGCGAAGCGGTGGCGTACCCGACCCCGAACGTCGCCGTGTGGTCGCTGAACTGCCCGGGCGCCGGCACCGCCACCGGTTCCCGGTCGAACGTGGGGCTCCACATGCGTTCCCCGTCGACGCACCAGTGCTCGACGCGCGGGGTGGTGAGCGTTCGGCCGGTCGTGTCGTGGGTCCACCCGATGCAGAGCCGGCCGTCGGGCTGCCGCGTCCAGCCGCCCCGGTACCCGCCCACCGGCCCCCCGCCGAACCCGTCGACCGTCCGCACGCCGCACCCCGCCCACGCGTCCACGGTGCGCGGCTCGTCGACCTGTTCCCACCGCCACCAGTCTGTGCGCACCGACGCGTCGGCCCCGAACCGGTAGTGGCCCAGGCGAACCCAGTTGTCGTAGAAGTTCCCCTCCCTGGTGTCGAGGCCGCCGACCGCGACCGCCCATGTGGCGCGGCCGCCCGGTAGCTCCACGGAGAACCCCCATTCGCTGACCCACTCCAGCCGACGTCGTCCCCCGTGGCCGACGCCGACCCCCGTCGGAGTGGTGCGGACACGTTCGCACCGGGCTGCATATGTGGGGTACATGGAGGGTTCTGCGCATCGACGGTTCGCAATAGCCTGATCGAGGCCTGTCGAGCCGATGCGAGGAGGCATCCCCATGCGAGTCCGACGTCTGCTGGCGGGGGCGCTGGTCGCCGGCACCGTGCTGGCGCCCGCCGCGCCGGCCGGGGCCGTTCCCGACCGGCCGCAGATCGTGGTCACCGACGGCGTGACCCAACCCGTCTTCGACTACACCCAGGCGATCCGCGAGCAGTTGACCGTCGAGTCCGCCGTGGACAGCGACGGCGACGGCAGGCGGGACCGGGTGGCCGTTCGGGTGATCCGGCCGGCGGAGACCGAACGCGGGCTCAAGGTGCCGGTGATCTTCCAGCCCAGCCCGTACTACGCGGGCCTCAACGACGTGCCCAACCACGACGACGTCGACCGCGGGGCCGGTACTCGCCGGGCCGCCCCGCCGACGGCCGACCGGGCCGCCGAGTCGATCATCTTCGCCGGCTACCTGGACAACTACTTCGTGCCGCGCGGCTACGCGGTCGTCTTCGCCGACAGTCTCGGCAGCGGCGGCTCCGAGGGCTGCCCCACCTCCGGCGCGCCCAACGAGACGCTCGGGATGAAGGCCGTCGTCGACTGGCTGAACGGCCGGGCGAAGGGGTTCGCGGCCGACGGGTCGGACAAGAAGGCCACCTGGTCGACCGGGAAGACCGGCATGATCGGCGTCTCCTACAACGGCACCCTGCCCAACGCGGTGGCCTCCACCGGCGTGAAGGGGCTGGAGACGATCGTGCCGATCGCGGCCATCTCCAGCTGGTACGACTACTACCGGGCCAACGGCGGCGTGGTGGCGCCCGGCACGTTCCAGGGCGAGGATCTGGACGTGCTCGCCAGGGCGGTGTTGACCCGGCAGAATCCGGAGGTCTGTTCGGCCCTGATGGACGACATCGAGGCGAAGCAGGACCGGGTCACCGGCGACTACAGCCCCTACTGGCACGAACGCAACTACCTCAAGGACGTCGACAAGGTGCGCGCCAGCGTGCTGCTGGTGCACGGCCTCAACGACTGGAACGTCAAGACGAAGCACGCCGGCCAGTGGTGGGACGCCCTCGCCGCGCGCAACGTGCCCCGCAAGATCTGGCTGCACCAGGGCAACCACACGGACCCGTTCAACGTACGGCGGGCGGAGTGGCTGTCGACGCTGCACCGCTGGTTCGACTTCTGGCTGCACAAGATCGACAACGGCATCATGCGCACGCCCATGGCCGACGTGGAGACCGCGCCGGGCACCTGGCGGACCAGCCGCACCTGGCCCGTTCCGGGCACGCTGCCCACGCCGCTCTTCTTCGGCGGCGCCGCCGACAGCCGCCCCGGCACGCTCAACCGGCTGCCGCTCGGCATCGGCAAGCAGCAGTCCTTTGTGGACGATCCCGCCCAGACGGCCGAACAGTTGGTCGACGGCGAGGGTGCGGCCGACCCCAACCGGCTCGCCTACCTGAGCACCCCGCTGGACCGGGCCACCCGCCTGTCCGGCACGGCCCGCGTCACGGTGCGCGCCACGGTCGACGGGCCGGCGCCGTTCCTCACCGCGCTGCTGGTCGACTACGGTCCGGGCGAACGCTTCGCCGGCATCGTCCGCCTCACCGAGACCGACTGCATCGGCCCCGGCATCCCGGAGGACCCGGGCTGCTTCGCCAAGCGCGCCTACGTCACGGAGAACACCCCGTGGAAGATCGTCTCGCGGGGCTGGCTCGACGTGCGCAACCGCCACTCGCCGTCGGTGACCGAGCCGATCGACGGGGACCGGGCGTACACGTTCAGCTGGGACCTCCAGCCGCAGGACCACATCTTCGCGGCCGGCCACCGGATCGGGATCGTGGTGATCGCCACCGACCGCGACTACACGCTGCGGTACCCGGCCGGCACCCGGGTGGGCCTCTCGCTCGGCGTCAGCCACGCGATCCTGCCGCTGAGCCACGCCTGACCCGAACGCGACGACGCCCGCCGGTGTGCGCACCGGCGGGCGTTCGCCTGGGGAGCGGCCCGCCGCCGGAACGCCGTGGAACCGGATGTAACGCCTAGGTAGCGTGGATTTTTGGGGAGAAGCGCTGCGGTTGTGGGACGTCGTATGAGGCCGCACGGGGAGGCGCTGCGCAATCAGGACGGCGAGGACGTGTCCGCGATCGCGTTCAGCACCAACGGGGAGTGGCTGGCCGTCGCGGACGCCTCCTGCACGGTGCGCCTGTGGAGCACCGTGACCGGACGGCGCGGGCGGCTGTTCGCCTCCACGCCCACCCGGATCGAGCAGTTGGCGTTCAGCCACGACGGGCGGCGGCTCGCGGCGACGTGGGGCTACGGGATCCGGGTCTGGGACGTGCTCACCGGCGAGTGGCTCACGCCCGAGGTACCGCCCAAGAAGCGCCACCCGGGCGGGGTCGGCGGCTCCCACGAGATCCGGGCGATGGCGTTCGACCAGGTCGGGCGGCTGTGGGCGGCTCTGCGTCCGTTGTCCGCGGACCTGTCGATGGAGAACGTGATGTGGCTCGCCGACTGGTTCGGCAGCGCACCTTTCCGGGTGCTCGAACACGCGCGTCCCGGCGCCGCGTTCAGCACGTACGCCGACCGCGTGGCGACGCTCGACACCGGCTGCGGCGTGCTGGTGTGGAACGGCGACGACGGCCACGGGAAGAGCAGCGGCTGGGGCGGCGACAACTATCCCGACCTGACGGAACTGGCCGTCGCACCGGACGGCTTCGAGAGCGCGGTCGCCCGGATGAACAACGGGGTGGTGCTCTTCGACGTGTTCGGCGCCTGGCGGCTCGCCACCGCCTCGGAGGCGCACGCGTTGGCGTTCGGGGCGCGGAGCAGGTTCCTCGCGGCGGGGTGTGCCGACGGGACGGTGCGGGTGTGGACGCTCGGCTCCGAGCCCTCGGAGCCGCTGGACCTGGAGCCGGGTGGGCGCGGGGCGCCGTGCGTGGCGTTCAGTCCGGACGGGCGGTTCTTCGCGGCCGGCGGCGACGCCCATCCGTACCTGGGGGCCTTCCAGGAACGCGATGCGGGCACGGTGCGGCTGTGGACCGTTCCGCCACCGTCCACTGTGGAGGATCATGGGTGAGCCCGGTCGGGCTAGCCCTACCATCGATAGAGGGGTCAGCGGGATCGATCGCGGCGTCGACGTTCCCTAACGTCGGCCACATGTCGATGGTGGCGCTCGTCCTCGTGCTCCTGTCGTTGGCGCACCCGGGCGGTGCGCCCCCGTCGCAGGTGGTCGCGCACATTCCGACCCCGCCGTCGCCGGTGACCGGCACGGACGGGCGCACCCATCTCGTGTACGAGGTGCTGCTGCGCAATCTCGGCCGGAGCCCGGTCGGGGTGACCCGGGTCGCGGTGCACGGTTTGTCCACAGTGGATGGTGCGGAGGTGGACCGCCTGCTGTTCCACCGGGCGAACGGCACCTTCGGCAGGGTGCTGCCGCCGGGCGACACCGGCACGCTGCTGCTCGACGTCACGCTGCCGCCCGGCACGCGCACGCCGGCGGTGCTGAAGCACCGGATCGACGCGGGTGCGCGGCTCACCGTCCGGTCCACCGTGGACCGTCGGGCGCCGGTGCGCGTGGGACCGCCGCTGGGCGGCGGGAACCTGGCGGTGTTCGGCTGCTGCGGGCCGCCGTTCGGCCACCGGCGGGCCGCCTACGACGGCTTCGTCGCGCAGCGGTACGCGGTCGACCTGGTCCGGATGGACGGCGCGCTGAACATGTTCGCCGGCGACCCGACCGTCAACGCGAACTACTTCAGCTACGGCGACCCCGTCTCGGCCGTCGCCCCGGGACGGGTGCTCGCCGTGCGCGACGGCGTCGCGGAGAGCGTGCCGCCGCGGCTGCCCAACGTGCCGGACGAACAGGCGCTCGGCAACATGGTGATCCAGGACCTCGGCGGCGGCCGGACGGCGACGTACGCCCACCTGCGCCCCGGCAGCATCACGGTCCGTCCCGGCGACCTGCTCGTCCCCGGCCGGACTCTCGGCGAGGTGGGCAACTCCGGCCGGTCGTTCCAGCCGCACCTGCACTTCCAGGTGACCGCCCGGCCCGGCCTCCCGTCCGGGCTCGCCGCCGAGGGCGTGCCTTTCGTGTTCGAACGCCTTCAGCTGGACGGCCGCATCACCGGCATCGACGGCCCGCCTGCCGGCTGGGTGCGCGAACCCGCGTCGCCGCCGGCCGTGCGCACCGGCGAGTACCCGCTCAACGGCGACGTCCTGGCGTTCCCGGAAAGGTGAGCGCCGCGCATTCCGGGATGGTTGCACGTCGGTCACGGCCCCAACGCGACGCGTTGCGGCGGGCGTTCACCTGTCATGCGGAAGACATTGATCGTTCTGACAGCGACACTGGTCGGGCTTCTCGTGACGGGGACCCCGGCGACCGCTACCGCACCGGCACGGGGAATTCCGGACCGGGTCATGCTGCAGCCGGAGGAGCTGGGTGGCAGCGTGCCGGGGCCGGTCGAGGACGGGTTCGCGTGGTCGCTGCTGCCGCAGCCCTGCGCTGACCCGCCGGTGCCGCAGCCCGACGCGAGTCGAAGCCTCGCGGCCGATCTCGACGGCCGGTTCCGCGTGTACGAGAACGTGGCCCGCTACCGGGGCGACGGCGCCCGCGGCTACGTCGACGAGTTGAAGGCGCAGCTGGCCCGCTGCGGTGTCGGCGGCGGGGACGACGGCTACGACCCGGTCGCCGAGGATCACCTGGGACCGGACACGGTGCTCTTCACCGGCAACTACGACCTGGGCGACCGCTACGTCGGCTACGTGGTCGCGGCGCGCGGCCGCTACGTCGTGGTCCTCGCGATGACCGACTCGCGGCTCGGCGCCGCCGACCTGACCCTGCTGAACTCGCTCGCCCAACGGGCGATGGACCGGGTCGCCGCCTGCTGAACGCGGTACACCTGCGCCGGACGCACCGGTCCGGCGCAGGTCGCCACGCTCAGGCGATCGGCTGCCACCAGGGGTCGAGCGCGGGCGGTTCGTCGACGTCGACGCGTTCACCCGGGCGGGGCACCACCAGGGTCACGCCGCGCGCCTTGGCCTCGGCCCAGACCCGTTCGACCGGCTCCGACCAGTCGTGCAGCGCCAGGTTGAACGTCCCCCAGTGCAGCGGGATCATCACCCGGCCGCCGACGTCGAGGTGGGTGGCCACCCCCTCCTCGGGCGTCATGTGGATGTCCGGCCAGGCGTCGCCGTAGGCGCCGACCTGGATGAGAGTCGCGTCGAACGGCCCGTGCTCCCGGCCCACCCGCGCATAGCCGGGGAAGTAGCCGGAGTCGCCCGTGTAGAAGACCTTCCGCGTGCCGACGGCCATCACCCAGGAGGCCCACAGCGTGCCGTCGCGGGTGAGCGTGCGCCCCGAGAAGTGCCGCGCCGCCGTGCACGTCAACGTGACGCCGTTGATCGTGACGTCCTCGTCCCAGTCGAGTTCGACGATGCGATCGAGCGGCACACCCCAGCGTTCGAGATGTTCGCCCACGCCCAGCGGCACCACGAACGGCGCCCGCGTCAGCCCGAGCAGCGCCTTCACGGTCGGCATGTCGAGGTGGTCGTAGTGGTCGTGCGAGATGACCACCGCGTCGAGGCGCGGCAGGTCTTCCAGCTCGACCGGCACCGCGTGCATGCGCTTCGGCCCGACCCGCTGCGACGGTGAACAGCGATCGCTCCACACCGGATCGAACAGCACCCGCCGGCCGTCGGCCTCCACCAGCGCCGAGGAGTGCCCGTACCAGACGACCCCGAGGCCGGTCTCCGACGACGTCGGCGTCACCAGCGGGATCTCGCCCGAGGGTGAACGCTTCGCGTGCGGCTCCCCGAAGAACATCTGCCGCACGACCTTCTGACGCGTGCCCGGCGCCATCATCACCGAGGGCACCGTATTCTGGAACTTCCCGTCCCGGTACTGCGGTGAGCGGCGCACGCGCTCAGCCCGTTCCCCCGAGGGAGCACGACCGAGCGCGGACGGCACGTCGCGCGCGAACCAGGCCACGGCACCCACCGCGGCGGCAACAGCCAGCCACCTTTTCTTCGCCATGGGATCAAGTGTGCCTTCCTCCCCGGAGCCGTGACTGGTAGTACTGGTCCCATGCCGCATGAGATCAGTGCCGTCGTCGCGCGCGAGAAGAACGCACCCGTCAGCGTGGAGCGGATCCTGGTGCCCGATCCGGGCCCGGGCGAGGCGCTGGTCAAGGTGCAGGCGTGCGGGGTGTGCCACACCGACCTGCACTACAAGGAGGGCGGCATCGGCGACGACTTCCCGTACCTGCTCGGCCACGAGGCCGCGGGTGTGGTCGAGGCGGTCGGCGACGGCGTGACCGGGCTGGCGCCCGGCGACTACGTGATCCTCAACTGGCGGGCCGTCTGCGGCCAGTGCCGGGCCTGCCTGCGCGGCCGCCCCTGGTACTGCTTCGCCACGCACAACGCCACCCAGAAGATGACGCTCCTCGACGGCACGCCGCTGTCGCCCGCCCTCGGCATCGGGGCGTTCGCCGAGAAGACCCTCGTGGCGGCGGGCCAGTGCACCAAGGTCGACCCCGCGGCCCCGGCCACCGTGGCGGGCCTGCTCGGCTGCGGCGTCATGGCCGGCATCGGCGCGGCGATCAACACCGGCGGCGTCACCCGCGGCGACTCCGTCGCCGTCTTCGGCTGCGGCGGGGTGGGCGACGCGGCGATCGCCGGTGCCCGGCTGGCCGGCGCCACCACGATCGTGGCCGTCGACCTCGACGACCGGAAGCTCGAATGGGCGAGGGAGTTCGGCGCCACGCACACGGTCAACTCCGGCAGCGTCGACCCGGTCGAGGCGATCCGTGCCGCCACGGGCGGGTTCGGGGCCGATGTCGTGATCGAGGCGGTGGGCCTGCCGAAGGTGTACGAGCAGGCGTTCAACGCGCGTGACCTCGCCGGCACGGTGGTGCTGGTCGGGGTGCCCCGGCCGGACATGCAGCTCACCCTGCCGTTCCTGGACGTGTTCGGACGCGGCGGCGCGCTCAAGTCCTCCTGGTACGGCGACTGCCTGCCGAGCCGCGACTTCCCCGTGCTGATCGAACTGTTCAAGCAGGGCCGGCTGCCGCTGGACAAGTTCGTGACGGAGACGATCGGCATCAACGACGTCGAGGCCGCCTTCGACAAGATGCACAAGGGCGATGTCCTGCGCAGCGTGATGGTCCTGGACTAGCCGCCGGAATGCGAACGAGGCGGCGCGGGTAAATTGCGCGGGTGAGCGCGCTCAGGGAGGTCGGTGCACCCGACGACGGGTCCGCGGCGGTCCGTCGTCTCGGCGGACTGACCCGACGGGTGCCCTGGCGACGCGTCTTAGGCGCGGCCGGGCTGCTCCTCGTGGTGCTGGTGCTCTTCGCCGGCTACCTGCGGATGTCGCGGTCCCGGCCGGTCAACGCCGACGGTGCCAGCAACGCCCTGCAGGCGTGGGACATGCTGCACGGCAATCCGCTGCTGTCGGGCTGGACCGTCACGGACGTGTCGTTCTACACCACCGAACTGGTCGAGTACCTGCTGGTCGAGCTCTTCTACGGGCTGCGGGCGGACGTCGTGCACGTGGCCGCGGCCGTCACGTACACGCTGACGGTGCTGCTCGTCGCGGTCGTCGCCCGGGGCAGTGCCACCGGGCGGGAGGGCTGGCTGCGGGCCGGTGTCGGCGTGGCGATCGTGCTGGTGCCCTCGCCCGACATCGGCTACACGGTGGTGCTGCTGTCGCCGGACCACTTCGGGACGGGCGTGCCGCTGCTGGTGACCTGGCTCGTTCTCGAACGCGGCCTGCGCAAGCCGTCCCGATGGCTGCCGTACGCGGTGCTGGTGCTGCTGACCTGGGCGCAGCTGGGCGATCCGCTGGCGATGTTCATCGGGGCGGCGCCGCTGGCCGGGGTCTGCCTGCTGCGCATGTGGCGGGACCGGACCTGGCGCGGGCTCGACGCCCACCTGCTGATCGCGGCGGTCTCGTCGGTGTTCATGACGTATCTGGCGCTGGTGCTGATCCGGCTCGCGGGCGGGTTCGGGATCCACCCGCCGATCGCGAAGTTCGCGCCGCTGTCGGACCTGCTGACCCACCTGCGGGTGACGGGCGAGGCGCTGGCGCTCAACTTCGGCGGCCACTTCGGCATGTGGGACCACCCGCTGGGTTGGCCGGTCGCGCTGCTCAACCTGTGCGGGCTGGCCGTGGCGGCGTGGGCGTTCGGGGTGGCGCTGTCGCGCCTCGTGCGGCGGCCCGCGAACACGGCCGGCGACCGGGTGGCCGATGTGCTCGCCGTGGCGATCCTGGTCAACCTGCTGGCGTTCGTGGTGTCGACGCAGCCGGGTGACCTGTTGACGGCGCGGCAGGTGGTGGTGGTGCTGCCGCTGGGCGCGGCGCTGGGCGGCCGCCTCCTGGGCACGTACCTGCACGGGGCGGCGCGGCCGCGGACGGTGCCGGTGCTCGCGGGCGTTCTCGCCGTGCTGAGCATCGGGTGGGGCGTGAGCGCGGCGGTGGCCACGCCGGTCCGGCCGGAGGCGCACCAGGCGGCGGAGTGGCTCGCCGCGAACGGCCACACCTACGGCCTGGGCAGCTACTGGGCGGCGAACACGACGACGCTGTACACGCGGGGGAAGGTGCACGTCGCGCCGGTCGCCGGACTGGAGCGCATCGCCGGCTACCGCTGGGAGTCGCGCGAGGACTGGTACGACCCGGCCCGCAGGGACGCCCGGTTCGTGATCATCGATCTGTCGGAGGCGCACTACGGCACGGTCGATTCGGCGTTGGCGCAGTTCGGGCAGCCGGTGACCCGGCAGGACTTCGGCCGCTGGGCGGTGCTCGTCTACGACCGCAACCTGCTCGTGGGCCTGCCCGCGTTCTGCGAGCCGAGGCCCGCGGCGAGCATGGCGCAGTGCCCGTACCTGCGCCCGCGGATGCCGATGAGCACCCTGTTCTTCAAGTAGCAGATCTTCAAGTAGCAGATCTTCAGGTAGCCACCGGCCCCGCGATCACGGGACCGGTGGCGTAGGGGATCACTCCCGCACCGAGTGCATGGCCGCTTCCTCGGCCGTGGCCCCGCCGCCCGCCGAACCGGCGTCGTACGCGATCGCGTCCTTGTCCACGTCCTCGTGCGCGCCCTCGTCGGGCTCGACGATGCGGCCGACCGGCTCGGTGCCGTCCGGCACGTCGTACATCGACACCGGGGAGCCGGTGTTCGGCTCGATCACGGTCGTGTCGTTGACCAGCGCCTCGTCCGGGTCGATGTCGTCGTCGTCGCCGCGCGGGCGCAGTTCGGGGCGGGCCGCCGGGTCGGGGGTCTCGCGGGCGAGCTTGTAGTCCATCGGCTCGCCGATGCGGGCCTCCTCGGCGGTGGTGCCGTAGAGGTTCACGCCGAGCGGCCGGTCGGCGGGCAGCGCGGCCGGGTCGGGCCCGTCCGCCTCCCGGCCGGAGTACGCGTCGTCGTTGGCGGTCGAATCGTCGTCGGCGTAGTCCGGGAGTCCTTCCGCTTCGGGGTCGGACACCGGTGCCGGGTAGTTGTCCTGTCGCATGTGATCCGACGTACCCACCCGCCCCGCCGCTAACCCTGAGCCGCTGCCACGAAAGGGATATTTAGGATATAACGAACAGGTGAAGATCGCTCTGCTCGGACCCGTCGCCTGGCGCACCCCACCGCGCGCCTACGGCCCCTGGGAACAGGTCGTCTCCCTGCTCGCCGAGGGGCTCGTGGCGCGCGGGGTGGACGTGACCCTGTTCGCGACGCTGGACTCGCGCACCGCCGCGCGGCTCGAGGGCGTGTGCGCCCGCCCGTACAACGAGGACGGGTCGCTCGACGGGCGGGTCTGGGAGGCGCTGCACACCGCCCACTGCTACGAACGCAGCGGCGGCTTCGATCTCGTGCACAACAACCTCGACTGGCTGCCGCTGGCGATGAGCGGGTTCTGCCGCACGCGACTGCTCACGACGGTGCACGGCTTCAGCGACCGGCGGATCCTGCCGGCGTACCGGCGTTCCAACTCGGCGTTCGTGTCGATCTCCAATGCCGACCGCGCGCCGGAACTCGACTACGTCGCCACCGTGCACCACGGGATCGACCTGGCACAGTTTCCGGTGCGGTTGCAGCGGGGCGGCCCGCTCGTGGCGTTCGGCCGGATCCACCCGGACAAGGCGACGGCCGACGCCATCGAGATCGCCCGGCGGGCCCGGCGGACGCTGATCATCTGTGGCCCGATCCACGACGAGCGCTACCACACCGAACGCGTTCTCCCGCACGTCGACGGCGAGAACGTCCGCTACCTCGGCAACGTCGGCCCGACCGACCGGGCCAGGATCCTGGGGGAGGCCGCGGCGCTGCTGCACCCGCTCGGCTTCGACGAACCCTTCGGCCTGTCCGTCGTCGAAGCCATGGCCTGCGGCACACCCGTCGTCGGCTACCCGCGCGGCGCCCTGCCGGAGACCGTCGACCACGGCGTCACCGGTTTTCTCGTCGACGGGATCGGACCCGCCGCGGAGGCGGTAGCGGATGCGGAATCGCTGGACAGGAGTACGGTCGCCGATGTGGCCCGGCGACGCTTCTCCGCCGCGCGCATGGTCGACGAATACCTCACCGTCTACGAGAAGCTGCTGGGATAGCGCCCGCGGGAGGCACCTGCGTGGAACCACCGTCAGCGTTCGCGGTACACGCCGACCGGGCGGTGTACACGCCGCTGGTGCGCCCCCTGCTCGACGCGCTCGCCGACGTCGACGGCACCGTGCTCGACATCGCCGCCGGCAACGGCGCGCTCACCGCGCTCCTGCCCGACGCCGTGGCCCTGGACCGGGACGCCGGCCAACTGCGCGCCAACCCGGCGCCGCTTCGGGTGCGCGCCGACGCCGCGTGCCTGCCGTTCGCCGACGACACGTTCGCGGCGGCGGCGTGCGGCTTCGGCCTGCACCACTTCGCGCACCCGGCCGCCGCGATCGCCGAGATGGCCCGCGTGGCGCCGGTCGTGGCGGTGCTGACCTGGGCCCGCCCGGACGTGCCGTATCCGCCGCGCGAGGCGGTGGTGGAGGTGCTGTCCCGTTCGACGCCGCGGCGCACGGCCGTCCTCGCGGAGCGCCGTTCCGAACGGGTCGGCCACCCCGCCGTCCTGCGCGACCTCATGGCGGTCGCCGGGCTGCGGGCGATGGCGCGCTACGTCACCGTCACGGTGCCGTGGCCGGGGACGGCGGAGTACGTGGCGTACCGGCTGGGACCGGTCGACTTCGTCTCCTTCGGCGAGGAGGCCATCGAGGCGGTCGACGCGCTCGGTGTGGAGCAGCGCCGGTGGACTCCCCGCCTGGTGTTAGCTGTTGGTCATCGCTAAGTAGCGATCTGTTGTTCTTCTGCCCTAGTCTCGATTTCCAGGGCGGATGGGAGCACAGGGGTGGAGCGCAGAGCCGGCGGTCGCAGCAGGTATCCCTCCCAGAGCGGCCCCGACCTGGCCGGATACCTCGACGAGGCGACCCGGCTGCGCCGCCGAGGCACGCCGGCCGCCGCCCGGATCGTGCTGGAGCGGGCCGTCGCGCTCGCCCGGGCCGCCCCCGGGGCCGACCGGCTGCAGCTCGTCAGCGTGCGCCGGATGCTCGGCGAGGTGCTGTACGAGCTGGGTGATCCCGCGGCGGCGTTCCGGGTCGTGTCGCCGCTCGTGCGCGAGACGGAGCACGAGTTCGGCCATCGCCACCCGGCCACCGTCCGCGCGGTCGCCGTTCTCGGGGCGGTCGTTCACGAGTTGGGGGAACTGGACACAGCCGAGCGGATGTACCAGCGTGTCGTGGACGTGGCGCCGGAGATCGGTGGGCCCACGCTGCGTTCGGCGTCGCTGGCGCGCGTACGGCTGGCCATGCTGCACCGCGACCGGGGCGACCTGCGGGCCGCGCTCGACGAGCTGACCGGCGCGTTCCAGGCGCACCGCGAACGCTACGGCACCGAGGACGCCGACACCGTGCACATCGGCGCCGAACTGGCCGCCCTGCACCGCGCCGCCGGCGACAGCGCATCCGCCCGCCGGGTCCTGACCGTCTCGTACGTGGCGGCCGCCGCCGGCCTCGGCGAGGACAACCCGCTGACCCGCCGCCTCGAACGCGAACTCGCCCAGCTCGAACCCCCGATGCCCTCCGCCCCGGTGGACCTGCCCGGCGACGCCCACTCCCGCAGCCTCCAGCGTCGCCACGACCGCCGGGCGCGCAACCGCCGCAAGCAGGCGCGCGGCGGGGCGGCCGCCCGGGCGGCCCTGACCACCACGTCCGAACGCCGTGCGCTCCCACCCCCACCCGCCGCGAACGGCACCTGGGCCCGCTGGCCCGAGTCCCTCACCTACACCGGCGAGAACCCGGTGATCCGCCCCACCGCCTACGCCCCACCGCCCGGCACCGGCTCGCCCGGCACCCGCGGCGCGTACGGCCCGGCTGCCGGCGGCTCTGCCGGTGCATACGGCCGGGGCGGCCCGGCCGGCGGCTTCGCGGGCGCGCACGATGCCTATGGCCCGGCCAGTTCACGCGAGGCGTACGGCCCGGCTGCCGGCGGCTCTTCCGATGCGCACCGTGCCTACGGCCCTGGGGGAGGCGGCCCCGCTACCGCACCCGATGCCTACGGCCCGGCGGTCGCCGGCGGCTCGCGCGACGCCTACGGCGATGGTCCTGCCGGTGCGCACGGCGCTTTCGACCCGGCCGGCACCCGGGAAGCCTTCGGCCCCGCCGCCGCAGGCGGCGCTTCCCGCACGACCGGCGCTCCCCGCCTGCCGGTCCAGCGCGGCTTCCCGTCGCGGCCCGGCTACGCCGACCCACCTTCCCACGCCGACCGCCCCGGCTACGCCGATCCGCCTTCGCGCACCGACCGCCCCGGCTACGCCAGCCCCTCCGGCTACGCCGACCCGCCCGCTTACGCCGAGCCGCCGGTGTCCGCCGACCCGCCCGGCTACCCGCAGCGGCCTGGTTCATCAGACCCGGCCGGCCGTTTCGGGCGACCGGCCCTCCTCGATCGCAGCGCCGTCGACACTGCTGACCTCACCGGCTGGCCGGCCGCCGCACCGTCCACTATGGACAGTGATGCGACCGGCAAGGAGCTGGAGCCCCGCCCCCGGGCGCCGCTGCCGGTCGTGACGCCGTCCCGCACCCGCCCGTCGGCGACTCCGCCCGGCCGCCGCCTCGCCGGCATGCGCACCATCGCCGCCACGGCGCTGGTGATCGGTGCGGCGATGGCCGTAGCGGGTTCGCTCGCACTGGCGGGCGTCTCCCTCTCCCTGCCCGAACGCCCACCGGACACCGCGGCCCCCGCCCCGTCGGCGACACCACCCGCTCCGTCGCCTTCCCCGTCCCTGTCCCCGTCGCCGTCGCGCCCACCGCCACCGCCGGCCGAGCGCGCCACGGTGAACGTGCGCGACGAGGGCGCCACGTTGATCGTCTCCTGGAAACTGGCGACCCCGGCAGCGGTCAAGGTCGGCCTCATCGAACCGCCGGGCGAGGAGGTGCGCACGGTCGCCAACCTGCCGGCCGGTACCACCACGCACAACCTGCGCGGCCTGAACCCCCGCAAGAACTACTGCGTCCTGGTGCGACTCGCCACGGATCCCGGCCCACCCGACTCCGGCGGCATAGCCTGCACCCGCCGCTGAACGACACCCGCAGCCCTCGACGGCCCTACGGCTCGATCTCGTCCAGGATCCGCCGGAGCAACCCGGCTGCCGCATCGCCCATGAGGGCGGCGTCCATCAGGTTGGAAAACGCCCTGCGATAGAAGTCCACCTGCTCCGGCCGGCGAATGTTGACCGGCCGCGTCAGGAGTTCGACGTGCACGAGGGGCTCGTCGTCGGCGACTTCATCGAAGAGGACGAACCCGCCGGTGCGCCAGACGAGGGGCGGCACCATCGGCAGAATCCGGAGGTCGACGTTGGGCCGGTCCATGACCTCACCCAGCCGGCCGAGCTGCTCGCGGTGTTCATCGACCGGACCGACCGGCCAGCGCAGCACCGGTTCCGGCACCACGAACCTCAGTCGCTTCGTGGTGTCGTAGAGGATGCGCTGCCGCTCCAGCCGTCCCATGACCCGTTCGGCCACATCCGGCAGCACGCCGTCCGGACCGGCGGAGAACACGCGCCGGGCGTAGGACGCCGTTTGAAGCAGCCCGGGGAGGATCGCCGGCTGATAGACGCTGATGAGCGCAGCCGTCGCCTCGAACTCCGCCGTCGACCGCTGGAGGTCGTTGTCCTCGGTCTCGGACCACGACGTCGGCCCGAGCAGTGCCGCCTCGGCCAACGTCAGCAGTTCCTGCCGGCGCTGGTCGGATGCCCGCGTGGCGCGACACCAGGCGTCGACCTCGGCCAGGGTGACCGGTGCCGCGCCGGACTCGATGCGGGAGACCTTCGGCTGTGACAGCTTGAGCGCGGCCGAGAGCTGAGGCTGGGATAGCCCGGCCGTCTTACGGAGGCGACTCAGCGCCTGCCCGAGGCGCCGGCGCTGAGTCGTTTCCCCGAATGCGGACATGGCGGCGTTCCTGTCAGGTGCTGGTCGTGAAGTCCGCGAGCGGAACCGCGTGCCGCCGTGCGAGTTCGAGTGCGGCCGAGGCGACCGCGATGTCCTCCGGACTGCCCTTCCGGTAACCGATGAGCAGGCCCTCGGGGGTGTAGTCGTACCAGACGACGAGGGCGTGATCGGTGTACCCGTCGAAGAGAACGAAGTCGTGCGTCAGTGAGGCGAGAGCGGGATCGGCGGCGCGATCCGTGATCAGCACCGACTCGCCGGCCCGGATGTTCTCGTCGTAGGCCGCGAATTCGTAGCGCACATAGTCGGACAGCGGTCGATCGACGACATGGATGCGGCCGATGCGCTTTCCCGTGGCGACGGCACCGGCGATCAGCTCGAGCGAGGCGGCCTTGCCGGGACGGAACGATAGTGGCCGGCCCTGCCGAAACGCCTCCTGCCGCTCCTCGTCTCCCGGGACGACGTACGTCTGAAGCGTCTCCAGGCGTGCGGCTTCAGTGGTGAAGTCCCGGTACCGCGCCATGAGCTCGTCGGTGTTCATGGACCCTCGATGAGGCGACGGGCGGCGTCGAGGACGAGCTGCCCGGGCAGTCGAACCGCCGACTCTCCGTCGGGTAGGTAGAGCTGGCCCTCGGTTGCGCTGTCGAGGTCGTAGCCCTGGACCACGACGTCGCTCCCGTCCTCGAAGATCTTCGGGCAGGTCTTGACGTCATCGCAGAGCCCTGCGATCTGTCGTAGCGCCATCTCAGAATGTGTGGCCAAAGGGGGGCCTACTCGAGAGAAAATCTCACTGAATGCCCGGCGGAAAGTGAAACGGAGTCGCTATTCCGGTTGCCGGTTGGCGACATAGACGCCACGCCCGGGCTGCCCGTATACGAGCCGGAGCGTCTTAAGCTCCACCATGGCGAATCTGATCACGGTCTCGCTGACCTTGTAGTGCAGCCGCAGTTCACGGGTGCTCGGGAGCTTGTCGCCCGGCTTCAGGACGCCGCTCTCGATCTGTGCCCTGATCTGTTCCGTGATCTGGCTGTACAACGGCTTTCCCGGCTCGAACACAATCGATCCCTCCCGTGGCTACAGCACCACGCGGAGGGGCGAACCTACGTTCTGGGGTATCGCTACGTTACCTAGTGACGTAGGTTGCAAGGACCGAAATTGCTGGTCGGCGTGATTCGTCGGCGGGTGGTCGCTGCCCACCTGCGCGCTGAAGACGAGGAACAGCCTCCGACCGTCTTCCCCATCCGACGGGAGGTTCCCGGTGTTGACGGGCGACGAGTTGTTCCACGTCGCGCACGATGACCGCTCCGGGCGGGCGCGGTTGCACCCACGGGTGGCCGGCCTGGGGCTGGCGGCCGCGCTCCTCGGCGAACTGGTCCTCGACGGCCGTGTCGAGGTCCACGGCGACGGGCTCGAGATCGTGCGGCGCGACCCGCCGGTCGATCCGCTCGCGCACGCCACCCTGGCGCAGTTGCTCGCCCAGCCGCATCACCACGACGTGCGCGTGTGGCTTGCATTTCTCGGGGCGACGGCGATCGAGTCGGTGGCGCAGCGGCTCGTGGTCGCCGGGCAGCTGCGCCGCGTCGTGCACGGGCGGTGGCGTCGGCGCGTGTACTACCTGCCGGAGAACGCCGAACGCGCGGCCGGGGTGGAGGTACGCCTCGCCCGTCTCCTCACGGCACCGCCGCCGCGTCCGCATCCGGGGCGCCTCGCGCTGACCACTCCCGGTGCCGCGTCGGATGTCGACGGCCTCCCGCCAGCGCCCGGCGCCGGGTCCCGCTCGCCAGGGCTCGGCGCCACTGCTCGGCCGGCGTCGCCGGACGCCGCACAGCGTCCCGGAGATGCACCGACGCCACGACCGGGACGCCGCATCGCGTCCGCCGATGACCGGCCCGGCGCGGGAATCGGCCAGGACGTCCGGCCGCAGCCCCGGCGTTCACCGCCCGACGAGGACCCGGCGGGCACGCGGCTTGTCCAGGCGGCAGCGCGATCCGACGGCGGCCGACCCGGCTCCCGGATCACGACGCGCGTCATGCCTCCCGAGGACGGGCCGTCCCGCACCTGGCTCGCGCCGCACGCCGCGCAAGCGCCGGTGCACGGTCAGGGCCCGCCGGCCCCGAGGCCCGTGCGGCACAGCGACGGCCCGTACGCCGCCGAACCGCCGCCGCTGGCCGAGGCGGACGCGTTCCTCGCCGGACTGGTCGCGGTGACCGGCCTGGCGCGGCACGTGCTCTGGCAGCCCGACACCCACGACCTGGGCATGGCCCGCATCGCCGCGTCCGTGGCGGCGCTGCGCCCGTCCCTGTTCCACCTGCTCGCGTTCACCGAGGCGGCGGTCGGCGATGCCGTTCTGGCTCCGCGCTGACAACCGGTACCGGGACACGCAGCACAGACACCCGGGCCAGGCCCGGTTCGTTCAGTCCATGGCACCTGAGGAAACCTGGAGAGTCACCCATGCCCCGTTCGTCCACCGTGCCGCGAACCGATCATGTCTCGCGCACTCTCGCCCGCGACCGGCTGGGGGTGCCGGCCGTGGTGTTCTTCGTGATGTCGGCGGCCGCCCCGCTGACCGTCGTCGCCGGCGTCGTCCCGACCGGGTTCGCGGTCACCGGGATCACCGGCATACCGCTGGCGTTCCTGGTCGTGGGCGCCGTGCTGGTGCTGTTCTCGGTCGGGTACGTCACCATGGCGCGGCACGTCGCGCACGCGGGGGCGTTCTCGGCGTACGTCGCCCGGGGGCTCGGCCGGCCGCTGGGCGTGGGCGCCGCGTGGATGGCCCTGCTCGCCTACAACTGCCTGCAGACCGGCCTCTACGGCGCGATCGGCGCGGCGGCCGGACCGCTGCTCGGCGAGTGGTTCGGGGTCAGGTTGCCCTGGTGGCTCGTGGCGTTCGTGGCGTGGGCGCTGGTGGCGGCGCTGGGCGTGCTGCGCGTCGACGTCAACGGCACCGTGCTCGCCGTCCTGATGGTGGCCGAGGTCGCCGTCATCCTGGTCTTCGACGCGGCCGACCTGCTGCGGCCGGCGCACGGGGTGATCCGGTTCGACACGTTGAGCGTCGACAACCTGCTCGCGCCGGGCCTCGGGGCGGTGCTCGCCCTGGCGGTGCTCGGCTTCGTCGGGTTCGAGTCGGCGGCGGTCTTCTCCGAGGAGTCGCGCGACCCGCGCCGCACCGTGCCGATCGCCACCTACACGAGCGTTCTGCTGATCGCGGGGCTCTATGCCGTCTCCGCGTGGGCGATGACCGTCGCCGCCGGCCCCGACGAGGTCGTCGATCTTTCGCGGGAACGGGGACCGGAGATCGTTTTCAGCCTCGCATCGGCACAACTGGGCGGCGCCGCGGCGGATGTGGGGCACGCGTTGTTCCTCACCTCGGTGCTGGCCGCGATGATCTCGTTCCACAACACGACGGCGCGGTACGCGTTCGCGCTCGGGCGGGAAGGGGTGCTGCCGCGCCGGCTCGGCGAGACGTGGCGGCGCACCGGTGCGCCGGCGGTGGGTTCGCTGCTGCAGAGCGGGTTCGGGATCGTGGTGATCGCGGTGTACGCGTACGCCGGCTGGGACCCGCTGGTGCAGCTGTTCTTCTGGGCCGGCACCGGTGGCGGCTACGGCGTTCTGCTGCTGGTGACGCTGACCTCGGTCGCGGTGATCATCTTCTTCCGGCGCGAACCGCGCGGGGAGAGCTGCTGGCGCCGCGCCGGTGCGCCGGTTCTCGCCTCCGCCGCCCTGCTCGTGATCACGTATCTCGCCACGGCACACATCGACGTGCTGCTCGGGGTGCCGCCGGGCCACTGGCTGCGCTACGCCGTTCCCGGGGCGTACGCGGCCGTCGCGCTCGCCGGTGTGGTGTGGGGGCTCGTGCTGCGCTTCGCCCGGCCGCAGATCTACGTGCGCATCGGGCTCGGCGCCAAGGCGGCCACGTCCACCCTCGGGCTGAACATCCCGCAGCCGCGCCGTTCCGCCGAACACTCGCGGGGAACGGGACGGGTGGTGCGCTGATGACGTTCCACCCGATGCTCCTGGCCCATACGGCCGACGCGCACGTGATCGCGGCGACCGTCGCGGTGGCCTTCAAGGACCTCGACGTCGCGCGGTGGCTCGTCCCCGACGACGACGAACGCCAAGCCGTCCTCTACCGCAACTTCCGGATCCACGTCGAGCACGCCCTGGAGTACGGCCAGGTCTGGACGGTGCCCGACCACCGGGGCGCGGCGGTGTGGTTCGCGCGGAACGGCGACCTGCCCGCGATCGACGACTACGAAAACCGGATGACCCGCGCCTGCGGCCCGTACGCCGCCAACTTCCGCGCGCTCGACGCGGCCTTCGACGCGGCGCATCCGGCCCGGCCCCACCACCATCTCGCGTTCCTGGCCGTTGACCCCTACATGCAGGGGCGCGGCCTGGGCAGCGCCCTGCTCGAACAGCACCTCATCCACCTCGACCTGACCCCCCGACCGGTCGGGTCCTACCTGGAGGCGTCCAGTACCCGGGCCCGGGAGCTGTACCTGCGGTACGGCTACGTCGACCACGGTCCACCGATCCGCCCCGCCGACGGGGTGGAACTGTGGCCCATGTGGCGCGACCCGCATCCGGACCGACGCTTCCCTCCGGCGGTGTGACATGACGACGATCGGGCGGACGAACGTCCCCTTCAACCCCGAACACACGCCGCGCCGGCCGGACTGGACGTGCCGGGTCTGCGCCCAGCCATGGCCCTGCCCCACCCGCAAGAACAGGCTGCGCGCCGAGCACGCCGAACATCCCGTGCGCACCGGCCTCTTCCTCGCCGCGTGCGCCCGGCAGGCGGCCGAGGACCTGCACGCGCCGCCGGAGGCGATGGACGACCGGATGCTGCACTGGCTGCGCGGGGGCCGGCGATGACGACCTCGGACGGCTCGCGCTACTCGGAGATCGACATCACGGTGCCGCACCCCGCACGGCGCTACAACTACTGGCTCGGCGGCAAGGACAACTTCAAGGCCGACCGGGACTCCGGGGACGCGATCGCCGCCGTGTTCCCGGGTATCCGGACCGCCGCGATGGAGAACCGGCGCTATCTGCGGCGCGTCGTCGACCATCTGGCGCGGGCCGGGATCCGGCAGTTCCTGGACATCGGGACGGGGATCCCGGGGCCGTACAACACGCATGAGGTGGCGCAGGCGGTCGACCCGGCGGCGCGGGTGGTGTACGTCGACAACGACCCGTTGGTGGTGGTGCACGCGCGGGCGTTGCTGACCGGCACCAAGGAGGGCGCGACCGGCTATCTGGAGGCGGATCTCCGGGACCCGCGATCGATCCTGAACGCGCCCGAACTGACCTCGGTGCTCGACCTCGACCAGCCGGTGGCACTGCTGCTCATCGCGGTGCTGCACTTCGTCGGCGACGGCGACGACCCGTACGGCGTGGTCGAGACGCTGCGCGACCGGCTGGCCCCCGGTTCCTACCTGGCGCTGAGCCACTCGACCTGGGACGTCATGCCACCCGAGGCGGTGGAGCGGCTGCGCCCGTTGGCGGCGGCCGGCCCGGTCCCGTTCGTGCCGCGCACGCGGGCCGAGGTGGCGCGCTTCGTGGACGGGATGACGCTGGTCGAGCCGGGCATCACGCTCGTGCACCACTGGCACGCCGACGAGGAGGGCCCACCGGAGGCGGAGGTGGCGACGTACGGCGTGGTGGCGGGCCCGACGTAGCCTGGCCGGTGTCCCGAGGCGTGGGAACTGCCGCCGAACGTGTGTGAGCTCACGGAGGTCAACTAGCCAGTTGATATCCGTGAGCTCACACACGTCCGCACTGAACTCACACCCGTGTGAGCGGAACAGCCGCAGTCGTGATCAGGCCGTCGTGTGGGGGGCGCCGAGCAGGTCGGCCACGCCGGCGATGTCCAGCTGGCGGCTGACGAACGGGCTGGTGCTGGCCACCACCAGCTGTGCCCCCTCCGCCGCGGCCATCCGGTGCGACGCGACCAGGGCGCCCACCGCTCCGGAGTCCAGGAACGTCACCAGCCCCAGGTCCAGCCGCACCGTGTGCGGGCGACGCGACGCCAGCACGGACTGGATCGCGGACCGCAGCTCGTCGGCGTTGCCGTGGTCGATCTCGCCCCGCACCGACAACACGGCGCCGCCGTCCGGGCTGACGGTGGTGGTGACGGAGAGACCCACGTGAAGCTCCACGAAATCGGTGTCCGGTGCGTCGGGTTTTTACCATCCTAGAGAGCCCGGCCGAGCCCCCGCACATCGACCCGCCTCACGAACCGGCGAAGGCGCCGATCCGCTTCGGGGTGAACTCGGGGAAGACCGCCTTCGCGTCACCCACCCCGAACTGCGTCTTGACCAGTTCGAACAGGACGCTGCGGTAGTCGTTGGCGCCGGCCAGGTCGCCGTGGTCGAGCGCGCCCTGTGCCAATCCGGGCCAGGCGCCGTGGACCCTGCCGCCGTTCAGGCCGCCGCCGATGAGCAGCATGCCGCCGCCGTGCCCGTGGTCGGTGCCGGCGTTGGCGTTCTGCTGGACCCGCCGGCCGAACTCGCTCATGGTCACGACGGTGACGTTCTTGAGGTTGTCGGGGCCGATGTCGGTGGCGAACGCGCCCAGGGTGGCGGCCAGGTTGGTGAGATTGTTGCGCATGTCGCCGCCGTCGACGGTGCCCAGGTTGGTGTGCATGTCCCAGCCGCCGAGATCCACCGAGGCGACCCGCAGGCCGACCTTCGCCTTGATCAGCTTGGCGACGTCGCGCATGCCGTTCGCGAAGCCGCCGCCGGGGTACTGCGCGGCGGCGTTGGGGCGGACGTCGGCGACCTTGCGGGCCGCGCCGATGGCGTCGATCGTGGCGCCGGCCTGCGCCGCCAACGGGTGGTCGAGGCCGGTGTAGAGGCCCTTCAGCGCCGCGAGCGACTTCTCCCGCAGGTTGTCCGCGCTGTCCAGGCGGAAGTCCTGGATGCCGCGCAGGACCAGCTTGTTGGAGGTTCCCACGAGGGAACGGGGCAACGACGACCCCTCGGCGATCGCCCGGAACGTGGTGCCCTCGCCCATCTGGCCCAGCACCCGGTCGAGCCAGCCGGTCCGCACGGCCGTGGAGGCGGCACCGCGTTCGTAGCAGTCCTGGGCCTGGAAGTGGCTGCGGCTGGCGTCCGGGGAGGCGACCGCGTGCACGGCGGCCATGCTGCCGGACTTCCACAGTTCGTGCAGCGGGGCCATGGCCGGGTGCAGGCCGAACCGCGTCTCGGAACCGGTGTCGAGCAGGGCGGCGTCCGGAACGGCGATCCCCGGGCGGGCGGCCCGGTAGTTGCCGTCGTTGCGGGGCACCACGACGGAGAGGAAGTCCATCCCGCCGCGCAGCATGACCACGACGAGCGTGCGCTCGTCCGCCGGCGCGCCGAACGCCACCTTCGTGGTCACCAGCTGCGTGCCCAGCGCGGCCACGCCGACCGCGCCGGCCCCGGCGATCACCCTCCGGCGGGTGAACCCGTGCCGCCACGACTCCTTCTGCGCCGCGAGCGCCGACGTGACGGCCTCGGCGTGGATGCGCAGCGCGGCCTCGCGTTCGTTGGGGCCGTAGCGCAGGAGTTCCTCGCGGGTCCGCGGGTTCGGGACGTTGTCGGGGCAGTCCGGATGCAGAAACTCGTGAGACATGGTCACCGCAGCCCGTGGTAGACGGAGTCGAGGAGGAGCGGCGCCAGCGAGTCCAGCTTGCCACCCAGTTTCGGGTCGGAGACCCGCGCGTCGCCCGGCATGCCGAGGAACTGCAGCAGCGCGTCCTTCTGCGGCTGCGTCAACGGCTGGAACACCAGGCGCTGCGACAGCGCGTCGAGGTAGCCGGCGGCGGTGCCGGTCTTGTTGCCCGCGACGAGCTGCTCGGGCGCCGCGTACGTGGCGCCCTTGACCTTGCCGGAGACCAGGGCGCGGTGCACGTTCCAGGCGCCGAGCATGCCGTGTGCGGACTGCCAGGCGCCGGCCACGTCGGGATACCCGTCCGGGGGCGCCCACGCCAGCGGCGCGTGCCCGAGGCGGTCGGCCGTCGCGTACAGCGTCTCCAGCGCCTTGTCGGTGTCGCCGCCGGGCGTCACCCCGAGCACCCGCGCCGTCGCCACGAGGTTTTCGAGGGGCCGGCGGGTCTTCAGCCCGGTGGCGATCCAAAACTCCAGGGAACGGAAGAGGACGCGCAACATCGGCACCACCGCGGAGCCGTTGTCGAGGTAGGTCTGGGCGAGCCGGTCGACCAGCGGCGCGGGCGGGCTGTCGCAGACGAACCGGACGGCCAGCTTGCGCGCGACGTACTTCGCGGTCGACGGGTGCAGCGCCAGGTAGCGCACCATCGTGTCGCCGACGGCCAGCCCCTCGGACTGGTTCTTGTTCGGGTGCGACCAGCCCATCACGGTGACCGCGCCGCTGTAGTGCCGCTTCGGGTCGTACACGAACTCGCCGTCGCGGCTGATCGTGCGCCCGGTCAGCACGTACGCCGCGTTGCGCACGTCCGACTCGCCGTAGCCGCCGTCGATGCCGACGGTGTGCAGTTCGAGCAGTTCGCGGCCGTAGTTCTCGTTGACGGCGCGGCGGTCGGAGGCGGCGTTGTCGAGGTAGCGCATCATCGCCGGGTGCCGCGCCGAGGCGAGCAGCATGTCGGAGAACTTCCCGAAGGCGTGCTTGCGGATCACCGTGCGGTCGTAGTCGGGTCGGCTGTCGGCGCCGCCCTCGAGGGGGTTCTGGATGTTGAGGTGGTTGTTCCAGAAGTCGACCATCACCTCGTAGAGCTGGCGGCTGGACCACGCCTGGCGGCCGATCGTCGCCTGGCCCAGTTCCATCTGGACCTCGTTGCGCTTGTTGTCGGGAACGCTCCCGCGCAGCTGCTTGATGTCCAGGCCGAGGCGCGGGTACAGGGCCGCCACCTGGTCGCCACCCGGGTCGGGGAGCTTCTCCGGGTCGAGCTGCCGGTCGAGCCAGGCGTCGATGCCGAGCTGCCGCACGTCGGCCACGTCCTGCGGCGTCACCCCGAACGTCGTGCGCCGCAGCAGGTGCAGCACCGGATCCCGGGTCAGCGGCGTGCTGAACTTCGGCTCGAAGCCGAGCGCCGCCTGCGCGGCCGCGGTCGGGGTGTCGGCCAGCCCACCGGCACCGAGGTCGCCGTCGCCGCCGACGCCCTGCGTGTAGCTGGCGTCGCGGTTGGAGTACGAACCGGCCTCGCGCGGGGTCTGGTTGGCGCCGGAGGTGCCCTCGGGCCCGCGTTCGTCGTCGTGCTCGCCGCCGAGCATCACCGCCGCGGTCGACGACAGCCCGGCGAGCACCACCGCGCTCGACCCGAACGTCATCAGCGCCTGCCGGCGGCTGCGTATCAGCCGGTGCAGCGCGGGGCGCCCGGCACCGAGCCAGCGCGGTGCCTTCTGCTGGCGCAGTGCCCGCATCATCACCGCACGCCGATCCGCCATGTCCCAGCTCCTTCGACCGGCAGGAGCGTATGCAGCGGTTTCTTAGGTGCGCCCAGCGATGATCCTTAGATTTTGGTTAGGTCGCCGCGCGATGGGTCTTTGGTCCCGTACCCCTTCGAGGCGTTCGTAAGGATTCGTAGCGCGGCTTCCACCTCGGGATGCGGCCGGCGGCGCCGGACGAGGGCGGCGGGCAGGCGCTTCGCCAGTTCGACCAGAACGGAGCGGGACGCGGGATCGGCCGCGGCCGCGCCGATCAGGGCGAGGGTCGACCGGGCCGCGATCGGGACCGGACGGCGCATCCACTGGGTGAGGATCTCGTTGCGGCGGGCCAGCTTCCGCTTGTCGGCACCGCCGCCACCCGCGGGATGGTGATGGGCGACGACGTCCGGGCGGTAGGCGAGCCCCCAACCGGCCGCCAGCAGGTCGTACGCGAGCCGCGACTCCTCGCCCATGAAGAAGACCACCGGATCGAACCCGCCCACCCCGAGGAACGCCTCCCGCCGCACCACCGCCGCGCACGCCAGGAACCCCAGCACGGACGGCCCGGGCAGGTCCGGCGCGGTGCCCAGCGGGGCGGCCGCGAGCTGTGCCGACACCGGATCCAGCCGCTCCTGCGGGCCGACCAGGGTGCGGGCCGCGAGGAGACCGAGCCGCGGATGCGAGGCGAAGTGCGCGCGGGCCCGCACCAGCGCCTCCGGCGCCCACCACGAGTCGTCGTCCGCGAACGCCACCAACGGCGTGTCCGCCGCCCGGACCCCCACATTGCGGGCCGTCGCGCCGGCATTGCGCCGCATCCGCAGCACACGGGCCCCGGCCCCGGCCGCGACGGCCGCGGTGGCGTCGGTGGACGCGTTGTCGACGACGATCACCGGCGGGCGACCGGGCAGCGCGCGCAGGCGCTCCAGGGTGGCACCGAGGCGGGCGGCCCGGTTGCGGGTGGCGAGAACGATCGTGATGGCGTCAGGCACCCGGCACCTACTGCCCACGGATCTTCGATTGACACCCGTCGGCAGTGGGCATCACCCGCGCGTGCCTTCCGTGGATGAGGACCGGTCGTCGCTGCGCAGCCTGTTCACCATCGAACGACCACCGCCGCAGCCGCCCGCCGTGCGCCGGCTGCGCCGGCTCGTGCTCCTCACCGCGCTGGCCACGATCGCCGTCGACCTGGTCAACCTCGAGTACGCGGTCGAGGGCGGGTTCACCCTCACCGTGCGAACGGTCTACGCGCTGCTGCGCGCCGTCGGCTTCCTGGTGCTGATGCGCACCATCCGGTACGGGCGGGTGGTGTCGCGGCCGTTCGGGTTGATCCTCGCGGCCACCACCGTCTTCGCGGTCGGCCGGCTGGTCGTGCCGCGCAGCGGCGAACTCCTGCCGCAGGCGCCGGTCCTCGTCGGGTTCGCACTGCTGGCGGCCCTGAACGGGGCGGTGCTGTGGGGGCTGTTCCGAACGCCTGTGATCGCCGCGCACCTGACCCGGCGCGGGCCCGGCCGCCAGGTCTCCGCCGGCGTACTGACGGCCCGGGTGGCGGGGCTCTCCTACAGCGCCCTGCTCCTCGTGCCGTGTCTCGTCGCGATCGGCACCCTCGTGCACGAACCCCGCGTGCCGCGCGCCGTCGGCGTGCCGGTCGTGATCGGGTGGTTCGTGCTGGCCCTCGTGCTCGGGTTCGCCATGCCGTGGGTGATGATTTTCGTCGTGTTCGGCAAGCGGCTCGCCCGCGACGTCGTGGCGGTGGTCAGCGTCGGCGTGCTCGTCGGCGGGCCGCTGCTGTGCCTGTGGATGCTCGGCGTCGACGGGCTGCTGCGGGACGGGGTTCCGCTGGTGATCGCCGCCCTCACCTGCATGGGAGCGTTGTGGCAGACCCGACGCCACGCGTGAGCGCCGCCGTCGCGGCCGACGCGGGGGAGATCTGGACCGTGCAGCTGGCGGCGTTCGTGGCGGTGGCGCAGCGCTACGACGACGTGTACCTGCCGCCGCTGGTCGAGCCGCTGCTCTCGGTGACCGCGGCGATCGAGGAGGGCCGCGTGCTCGTCGCCCGCCTCGACAGCCGCATCGTCGGCGAGGGTTCTGGGCCGCCCGGCGTAGCTTCGCGGGCCAGAATCGTCGGCGCCGTCCGGACCCGGCTCGACGACGGGGTGTGCCACATCGGGCGGCTCGTCGTGGCGCCCGATGTGCACGGGCGCGGCGTCGGCTCGGCCCTGCTGAGCGCCGCCGAGGAACGCCACCGGGCGCAGGTGCGCGCCTTCGCGCTCTTCACCGGGGCCGGGAGCGCCGAGAGCGTCGCGCTCTACCGGCGCCACGGATACGTCGTCGAACGCACCGAGCCCGGCACCCCGGACATGGTGCACCTCAGCAAACGGGCCTAGGCTCCGCCGTCCGCGGGCGGCTCGATGAGGCAGAACTGGTTGCCGTCCGGGTCGGCGACGACCAGCCAGTGGAACCCGTCCCGGTCGTGCTCGGCCACCTCCTCGGCGCCCAGCTCGGCGGCCCGCTTCCGGGCCACGGCGAGATCCTTCACGAGCAGGTCGAGATGCAGCCGGTTCTTGCCGGCCGTGGGCGCCGCCACCCGCTGGAACGACACCGTCACCCCCCGCCGCGGCTGCCGCGAAAGGTGGATCTCGTCATCGGTGCGGTGCTCGATCGGCACCTCCAATAACGCGGACCAGAATTCAGCCAACTTCTCCGGGTCGGTGGTGTCGACCGTGACGCCGATGAACATCGGCCAGTCCGGCAGCGCTTGGGTGTGGCTGTCGTCCGTCATGGCGATCGACGCTAGCAGTTCATCACCGTTTGTCGTTGGATCATTGACCCGATGTGTGTCCCCATGCGACTACGGGTAACCCTCGCGGGTGCACGTGATCATGCGGGTCGTTCGTGCCGTGATCGGGCATCTGCGCGGGCGGGACCTGCCGCTGCACGCCGCGGCTATCACGTTCTACGGCGGGATCGCGGTGGTGCCGGCCGCCGTTCTGGCGATCCGGCTGGCCGCCCTGCTCGCCGGCCCGGAGCGTTTCCTCGAACTGACCGCCGGGCCGGTCGACGCCGTTCCGTCCACGCTCGGGGCCGATCGGGCGGCCCGCGCGCTCGTGCACGCCGGCGTGCGACTTTCCCTGGTTCAGGCCGTCGCGGCGCTCGTCCCGGCGACGCTCTACGGGGAGGGGCTGCGGCGGGCGTTCACGTCGTTCGCCGAATCCGCTCATGTCAGAAGCAGCGGACCGGTGCGGGCCTGGCGCGGGCGAATCCTCATCCTGCCGGTCCTCGCCGCCGGGCCCGGTCTGCTCCTGGCACTTCTGCTCGTCCTGCCGTTCGCCGCGAATCTTCTTCGAAAAGGCGGCTGGGCCAGTGTCGGCGGAGTGATCGTCTCGTTCCTGATCGTGTGGATCGTGCTGAGTGTGCTGCTGACCGTCGTCTACCGACTGGTCGGCCCGGTGGCCCCCGCTTGGTGGGCATCCGCCGCCGCGGCGACGATCACGGGCGCCAACCTGTCAGGGTTCGCCCACGGTTTTGTGCTTTTCTGGGCCATCCCGGTGGACCTCGGCATACCGTTCGGCGGCTTCGAACCTGTCGGGGCGGTGGTCGCGATCGGGCTGTGGCTCTATCTTTTGCACACTCTGGCACTCGTCGGTTACGTAACCGCGCTGATGGTTGGCAGACTTGGCCCACCAGTTGAGTGACAAGACCCACGTGACAGAGGTGGCACGGGGTTGGTATTCCTTGCAGATCAAGCCGGTCGCATGAGACCCAGACAGGGTGGGTATGGTCTTCGCAATGTCCGCATCGCCGACCCTCGTTGCCGGGCGCTACCGTCTTATCGAGCCGCTCGGCGTCGGCGGCATGGGCCGCGTCTGGCATGCATGGGACCAGATCCTGGGACGCGACGTCGCGATCAAGGAGATCGTGCCGCCCGAGGAGTTGCTCGCCACCGAGCGCGACGACATGCGTCGCCGCACGTTGCGCGAGGCCAGGGCCGCCGCCCGGCTCAATCACCCCAACGTCGTGCGGGTCTACGACGTGTTCGAGACCGGCGACAAGCCGTGGATCGTGATGGAGTACGTCCCGTCGCGTTCCCTCCAGGAAGTGATCGTCGAGGACGGCCCGCTGCCTCCGGCGCGCGCCGCCGAGATCGGCCTCGGGGTACTCGCCGCGCTGCACGCCGCGCACCGCGCCGGTGTCATGCACCGCGACGTCAAGCCGAGCAACGTGCTGCTCAGCGACGACGGCCGCGTCGTGCTCACCGACTTCGGCATCGCCTCCGTCGAGGGCGACTCCACCGTGACCCGGCCGGGCCTGGTGCTCGGTTCGCCCGCGTACATCGCCCCGGAGCGGGCCCGCGAGGGCATCGCCGGCCCCGCCTCCGACCTGTGGTCGCTCGGCGCCACGCTCTACGCCGCCGTCGAGGGGCGCTCGCCGTACGAGCGTTCGTCCCCGATCGCCACCCTCACCGCGCTCGCGTCCGAGGAGCCCGACCCGGCGAAGAACGCGGGCGTGCTGCGCGGCGCCCTCAACGGCCTGCTGCGCAAGGACCCCGCGTTGCGGATCGACGCCGTCGAGGCCGAGCGCCGCCTGCGCCGGGCCGCGTCGAGCGGCGGGTCCGCGCGCCGGTTCCGGTGGCCGTGGGAGTACAAGCCTTGGGGGAACGCCGATGAGCGGCCCGTTTCCCCCGCCGGCTCCGGTCCGGTGAGCCCGATCGGCCCGCCGGCACCGCGTTCGGCGCCGCCGCCCGCCTCCCCACCGCAGCGGGGTGTACCGGACGCACCGCACACGGTGAACCTTTCACGGCTCACCGGTCCGCCCCCGCCCCGGCCGATCGCCGAGCAGCCGCCGCTTCCCACGGGTGGGCAGGGCATGCCGACCGCGGGTCGCCGCCCGGCTCCGGCCGGTCCGCCCGCGCCCGGCACGGTCAACCTGTCCCGGATCGTGCCCGGCATCGGCGGCACGCCGACGGTGGGTGCCGCGCCGACGGCGCCCGTGTCGTTGCCGCAGCCGCGGGGGAGCAGGCCGCCCGCCCGGCCGCCGGCGGACGCCACCAGCGTGTTGCCGTCCGGGACGGTTCCGCCGCCGCCGGCCGCACTCGCCGGTGGCCCCACGACCGTGGTGCCCACGTCGGGTGCTCCCACGTCCGGCGCACCCACCTCGGGCGCACCTGCCTCGGGTGCTCCCGCCTCCGGCGGGTCCTCGCGCCGGGAGAACAGGGACCGGTCCGGGCACGTCACCGGCGCGACGGCTTCGCTCGCGGCGCGGGCGGTCACCGGGCGGCAGTCCGGGAAGGCGGCCGGTCGCAAGGGCGCCGACGACGCGCCCGAGACGTCCGGTCCGTCCGCCGCCGCGTCCGCTCAGTCCACTGTGGATGCCGCTGCGGCGGCCGGGTCCGTCGCCGAGGTCGACGCCCCGGGGTCGCCCACCTCTTCGTCCTCGTCTTCAGGCTCGTCCACGTCTTCACCGGAGTCTTCGTCCACCTCTTCGGCTTGGCCAGCGTCTTCTTCCTCGTCTTCGGTGGAGGGTGAGGCGTCTTCGGCGGCGTCCGCGGGCTCGACGGCCGGCGGGGCGTCCGCAGCCGTCGACGACGCGGTGACCACCTCCGACGACGCGGGCACGACCTCCGCCGGCACGGATGCCGCAGGCGAGGCGGCCTCCGGCACGGCTCGTGACTCCGCAGCTTCCGATGTTGGTGATGGCGCCGCTGTTTCCGCCGACGCTTCGCCGACCTCCGGTGCGGCGGTCGGCGGCGCGGCGGGCACGGCCGGTGTGGACCGGGCCGGCGACGCGGCGCGTACGCCGTCGGTCGAGGACGCGGTCACGGCCTCCGACGAGGATGTGGTGACGGCCGCCGACGCGGTCGCCGCCGATCCGGAAGCCGTCGACGCGCTCGACACGGACTCCGTCGACGGGGCCGACACGGCTCTCGACACCCGGGCCGACACGGCTCCCGACGCTCGGGCTCAGGCCGATCTCGACGCCAGGGACGACGCCGACGCCGCCGATAGGACAGCGGTGGACCGGACGGCCGTCGATCAGGCTGCGGCCGCCGCTGAGGAGGCGGACAGCGACGGCGACGACGAGTCGACGGCTGCCGGGACGCCCCTCTCTGCCGAGCCGGGCTCCGCGGCGCCCACGTCCGGCGCGCCCACCTCCGGTGTCCCCACGTCCGGGGCGCCCACGTCGGGGGCGCCCGCCTCCGGGGTGTCGCCGACGGCCTCCGGGCGCGCTCGGCCGACGTTCCCGTGGCGGGGTGGCAGCTCCTCCGGCTCGACCCGCTCGACGAGTGGACGTGCCGGCCTCGTGGGCCGCCCGGTGACGTTCGACAAGTCGGCGGGTCGCCGCAGCACGCCGGACGCCACGGTCGTGCAGCCGGCCGCCTCGCAGTCCAGCATCACGCCGTCGCGAGCGCACCGGATCCTGGCCTCGGCGGCCGTTCCGACGAGCCTGAAGAAGGCCTCGGACCTGGCCGAACGCCGTCGCGTCCTGGTGGGCGTGATCGCGCTCGTGCTGTTCCTGCTGATCGGGCTCGCGGTGGTGTTCGGCGACGGCGACGGCGACGACAAGCCCTCCGGCACCCCGACCGGCAGCACGCCGACCCAGGGCGCACCCGCCTCGTCGGCTCCGCAGGCGGGCCAGTCGCCCGGTGGTTCGTCCCCGGCGGTCGAATCGCCCGCGGCCCCGCCGCCGCCGGCCAGTTCGGGTCCGGTGAATCCGGCCTATGTCGAGCGCCCGCCGCTGCCCGAGGGCTGGTACATCTACTACGAACGCCTCGACCGCAACGGCGGCTTCTCGGTCTACCTGCCCAACACGTACCGGCCGACGTTCCGCAGGAACGGGGGTGCCAAGTACGAGATCGTGCGCTTCTCGGTGGGCGGCCGCACGCTGGAGATCGACCAGACGGACACGCCGCAGCCCAATCCGGTCGCGGACTGGCAGGGCCAGCGGGACCGCCGCCGTTCGGCCGGCGACTTCCCGGGCTACGAGGAAGTGAAGATCGCGCCGGTCACGTACTTCCAGAACGCGGCGGACTGGGAGTTCACGTTCAACAGCGGGGGCGGGCGCTCGCACGTCAACAACCGCGGGTTCGTGGTCTCGCCCACCAAGGCGTACGGGATCTGGTACCAGTCTCCGGACGCCGACTGGGGGGCCGCCCGCGCCGATCTGGAGATCATCTTCAACAGCTTCCGAGTGGGCTGACCGGCCGGCGAGACTGCCTACGGGCGGACGGGCACCCGGGCGATGAGCGCGGCCAGGAAGGCCGCGGCGTTCCGGGCGGCCACCTCCTGCCATCCCGCGCGGTCGGCGACATGCTTGGCGCCGTCGGCCTTGTCGCTGATCCCGCGCACGGTCAGGATGGGCGCGGTGTAGAGATGCCCGGCCTTGGCGGCGCCGGCGCTCTCCATCTCGATGGCGACCGCGTCGTTGAAGTTGCGGTCGATCTGGGTGGCCAGCGGGGTCGTGCGCGAGTTCAGGACGACGTCGCCGCTGGCGATCGGCTTGAAGTGAACGGTCGGTCCCGGGTCGTCCGCGTGCCATCCGCCTTCGCGGCCCACCTGGCGCGCGAGCTGTTCGAGGCGGTGCGGTGCCTCCCAGGCGTCCGGGTGGAAGCGGAACTCGTCGCGGTCGGCGCGCCCGCCGTGATAGCCGTAGATCTTCGTGGCGACCACGACGTCGCCGAGCCGAACGGAGGGTTTGAGCGCGCCGGCCACCCCCGTGAAGAAGAGCGCACGCGGCTGGAAAGCGGCGATCGCCCGTTCCGTCAGAACCGCCGCCGCGGCCGTGCCGCACCCGACGACGGTGACCGCGACGTCGACGTCGGTGCCGGTCAGCTTCCCCACCTCGAAAATCGTCCCGGCCGCGTGGATGAACGACCACCGCCCCGTCACGTACTCGCAGACGGCCGCGCACTCGTGATCCAGGGCGGTGAGAACGACCACCCCGCCCGACGGTGGAGCGGGTCCCACCGGTGCGGTCGCCTGCGCGACGACCTGCGTCACGACCCGCCCACGGCGCGCGCTGACGCAGGCACAGGAGGGAACGATCATGGTCGGCCGGGTAACCGGCGGCCTGGTGCGGCGTTGAAAGTGTGGGCCGGAACCACCACCTGCTCGCGGGCTCATCAGGTCCTCCTCACGCGGCGGGAAGACTGAGCGCCACCTCGAGGGCGACTCGGCCGATCGGCTGTGGCACTCAGGCCGTGTCCGACAGTATGGGGTGTAACACTCCTGACTGCTAGACGCCCGTGTGACATTCTGCCGGATGGCTACATGGCAGAAAGCTGGCCAGGAGCGTGTGCATGCCACGTTCCGTGATCGATCTGCGATACGGCGATCGGCTGCCGTTCAGATTGCCGCACGTCGGACCGTGGTGAGCGGTGGGCGGGTGTCGGCTTGGTGCCGGCCGTTCCGGCAAAATGAGTAACGAAACGGGTGACTTTGCCTGACAGAAGTTGGCCGTTTGTCGTATTGTTAGCCGCGTTCTCGCAGTCAGCCGTCTAGCTACTTTCCGATGGGCTGCGCGGGTCTGCCCTTCCGATTCGATCGAGGTTGCGGTGGCCACAGGTGACTCGCCCGCGGGCGCGCGTAGGCGCGTCCGTCTGGCTGTCCGCGAGGCTCGCGAGGCGAAAGGCTACACGCAGTCCGCCGTCGCGGACGCGATGGACTGGTCCCTGAGCAAGCTGGTGCGGATCGAGCTGGGCGAGGTCACGATCACGCCCAACGACCTGCGCCCGCTGCTGACATTTCTCGGCGTGACGGACAAGGACGTCGTCGACAGTCTCATCCAGGACTCGCGCGCCTCCCGCCGGCGGAAGCTCTGGTGGGACGAGCCGAAGTTCCGTGATGCGCTCACGCCGGCGATTCGCCAGCTGATCCAGTTCGAGGCCGAGGCGACCGAGTACCGCTCGTACAACGTGCTCTTCCCGGCGCCCCTGCAGACCCAGGCGTACGCCGAGGCGTTGTTCCGGTCGTACGGCGGGAGCGAGTTGCCCGAGGACGTGCGCAGGGCGCGGGTCGAGACCCGTCAGCGACGGCGCGCCGAGATGCTCCGCCGAAACGACGGCATCAAGACCTATGTGCTGCTGGACGAGATTGCGTTGCGTCGCCCGTACGTGCCGCGTGACGTGATGGTCGACCAGCTGACCGACGTGCTGAGTCTCGTCGAGCGTTCCGACGTGATGGTGCGCATCCTGCATTTCGACGCCGATATCCCTCCCTCGCTTTTCGGCGCTTTCGAGATTCTCACCCTGCCGACCGGAGACGCGATCCTCTACCGCGAGAGCGGCCTCTCCGACGAGCTGGTGGAGGACGCGGCGGAGGTGACGCGGCATCGCGAAATCTTCGATCTCCGCTGGGATCGCGCGCTCGACGACGACGAGTCGCGCGCGATGGTCGAACGGACGATCAAGTCGCTGAGCAGTGGCAATCCCCCCGCAGGTGCGGCGCCGCCCGGCTCGACGGGTCGAGGCACCCGTCGCCGACGCGAAGCCGAATAGTTTTCCGGTCTGTCGCCCACGAAGCGGGGAGTCCGGACGCCAGAAAGCTCATTGACAAAAGTAGAGGGATATCAGCGTGGATATTACAACCGGCCGACCGGCGTGGAAGAAGAGCACGAAGTGCTCGAGCGGGGGGTGCGTCGAGGTGGCCCCGGCGCCGAGCGCGCAACTCGTGCGGGACTCGAAGCTGCTGGACGAGAGCCCCATCCTGGTCTTCGCCGAGGCGCGGTGGCGGGAGTTCGTCGCCGGCGTGAAGGACGGTCAGTTCGACCTCTGAGTGTGTATCCGGACGCATTGCGAACGGTCACTGCACTCCGGGCCAATCACGATATGTAATGCAATGTCATGACCGTACTGCGGTTATGGCGGTGTGAAGTTTCCGACCGGTTACGTATCGTGGGTGGGGGAGGTACTGCCGGGAGGGATGGCCGGATGCTGAAACGAGGTGCAACGCACTGGCGACGGAGCACATTCTGCGCGACCGGAGAGTGTGTGGAAGTCGCCCGCGCGGGCGAGGACGTCGTCGTACGCAACTCCACCGACGGCGACAACGTGGTCGCCTTCACCCCTGAGGCCTGGACGGATTTCGTCGAGGCGATCCGGGACGGTGAGTTCGACCAGCCAAACGAATTGGCGGACGTGAATTAGAAGTGAATGCGGCAAACGGCGGGCTCCGACCCACGGAGCCCGCCGTTCGCGTTCACAGCGCGGCCGGCACCGCGGTTTTCTCCTCCGCCGGCGCGTCCGGCCGGGGCTCCCGCACCCCCATGAACGGCATCAGCGCCAACGCCGTTCCCAGACTCAACCCTCCCGCCACCACGAACGCCCACCCCGGCGCCGACGCGTCGATGACCGCACCGGCGAGCGGCGAACCCACGGCGAGCCCCAGCGTGATGGACGAGTTGTGCCACCCCATCGCCTCCCCACGCGCGGCGGCCGGGACGAGCCGGCTCACGGCGTCGGCGGTCGCGGCCAGCGTCGGCGCGCACAGCAGGCCCGCCGGGATCAGCGCCACCGCCAGCCACCAGGCGCCGGTGGCGAGCCCGACCGGGATCGTGAACGCCCCCAGCAGCGCGACCAGCACGACCGGCGGCGGCGTGCGGCGCAGCGCCCCGAAGAGGAACCCGCCGAGCAGTGAGTAGGCAGCCCAGCCCGCCACCACGAAGCCGACCAGCGACACCTCGCCGTTGGCCCGGAGCGTGGCCACGATGGCCAGGTCGCTGCCGGCGAGCACGGCGGTGGTGGCGACGGAGATGATCAGGTAGCTGCCGAACCGGAACGTCATCCACGACCGGCGCGGGACCCGTTCGGCGACGGTGTGCTCCTCGTCGGCCGCGCGGATGGGCGGGTCGGCCACGTAGAACGCCGCACCGGCGAGCACCATCGCCGCCCCGACGGCGTACATCATGACCGTGGAGGACGTCGTGGTGGCCAGCACCACCGCGGCCGCCGGCCCCACCATGAACGACAACTCCACGCTCATGGAGTCCAGCGCGTACGCGGGCTTGCGGTGCGCCTCGGGCACGAGCGCGGCGATCGACTGGCGGACCACCGAGAAGACCGGCAGCGAGACGAGGCCGAGCAGCCCGGCGGCGACCACGAGCGCGTGGTACGGCAGCGACGGCGCCGTCATCCAGAACGCCAGTTCGGCGGTGACGCCGATCGCCAGCGCGAACCGCAGCGACGTGCGGTCGAGCAGCCGCCCGATCAGTGGCCCGCCGAGCGCGCTGGTGATCGTCAGTACGCCGCTGACGACCCCGGCGCGGGCGTAGGACTCGCCGAGGCCCAGCACGACGTGCAGGGTCAACGCCATGAACACGGCGCTGGCCGGGATCCGGGCGATCAGCGCGAGGATCATCAGCGAACGGACACCGGGCAGGCGCAGGACACTGCGGTAGGGGGCGAGTCGCATACGGCCCATACTGGCAACCCGGTCGGACATTTTTCACGGAGTTAACAGGTGCGCATGAGCGGGGTCACACCGGGCGGTCCGCCCTCCCCCCGGAAGGGCACCTCGGGCGGCGGCGGCGCGGCGTTCAAGATCAAGAAGACCTACAGCGTGATCGTCTTCATCGTCCTCGCCTCGTTGGACAACGTCGCGATCCAGCTCGTGCCGCCGCTGTACGACCCGATCGCGCGGGCGTTCGAGGTGCCGGAGGGGGTCGTCGCGGTGGTGACCGCGGTGACCTATCTGGTGACCGCGGTGGCGGCCGTCGGGTGGGCGTTCGCCGGGGACCGGGGCAATCGCCGGCCGCTGCTGGTGATCGGCACGATCCTGTGGGCCGTGGGCACGGCGGCGACGGGGTGGGCGCCCGGCCTGACCGTGTTCGTGATCGCGCAGGTGGTCGGCGCGATCGGGCTGGGCGCCGTGGGCTCGGTCGGGTTCTCCGTGGTGAGCGACCTCATCTCGCCGCGGCGGCGCGGGCTGGTGATGAGCCTGTGGGGGCTCTCGCAGGGCATCGGGACCCTGGCGGGCACGCTCGCCGGTGGGCTGCTGGGTGCGGCGGACTGGCGGCGTCCGTTCCAGGTGATGGCCGTGACGGGGACGGTGGCCGCGGTGGCGTATCTCTTCACCGCCGACATCCGCCGGGGCGAGAGCGAGCCGCAACTGGCGGGCGTGGAGTACGACCACCGGATCTCGCGGGAACAGCTGCCGGAGATCCTGGGCCGGCGCACGAACGTCTGGCTGGTGCTGCAGGGCCTCTCCGCGCAGGTGACGTTCGGGTCGTTCGTGTGGCTGCCGCGGCTGTTCCAGGCGCGCGCGGAGGAACAGGGCTACGACTCGGCGACGGCGGTGGCGATCGGTGCGGTGTTCGCGACGCTGTTCCAGCTCGGCGGCGTGCTGTCGATCATCGGCGGGCTGGTCGGCGATCGGCTCCAGCGGCGCACGCCACGGGGCCGGGCGCTGGTGGCCTCGGCGGGGATCCTGGGCGGGGTGCCGTTCTTCGTGGGGCTGTTCTTCCTGCCGATGCGGGTGCACATCGACGAGGGCTCCGTGCCGCTGGGGGTGCTCAAGAGCGTGTATCAGGAGCCGACGGTGGCGTTCGCGCTGCTGGCCGCGCTGAGTGGGCTGGCGCTGACGTCGGCGAACTCCCCGAACTGGTTCGCGCTGATCGCCGACGTCAACCCGCCGGAGCATCGCGGCACGGTGTACAGCCTCGGCAACCTCGTCAACGGCGTGGGGCGCGCCGCCGGGAACGGCCTGGTCGGCCTGGTCTTCTCCGCGCTGGCCCGGAGCCTGCCGCCGCCGGCCAACTACGCGGTGGGGTTGGCGGCGTTCCAGGTCTTCTTCGTGCCGACCGGGATCATGTACTACATGGCGTCGCGGACCTCGCCGAAAGACATCGACGAGGTCCGCGAGGTGCTTGCGGCCAGAGCGGCCGAGGCCGGCGTCAGGCCTTCGTCATCTCCGCCTTGAGAACGCCCAGCGCGTGCGCGAGCAGCCGCGACACGTGCATCTGCGAGATGCCGATCTCGGCGGCGATCTGCGACTGGGTCATGTTGCCGAAGAAGCGCATGGCGATGATCTTCTGCTCGCGCTCGGGCAGCTTGGCCAGCAGCGGGCGCAGGGCGGCGCGGTTCTCCACCGTCTCCATCTCGGGGTCGGTGCCGCCGAGGAGGTCCATCAGCTCGCCGCCGCTCTCGTCGCCGTTGACCGGCGCGTGCAGGGAGAGCGCCCGGTAGGCCTGCGAGCAGTCCAGCGCCTCGATGATCTCTTCCTCGCTGACCTCGAGCCGCGCGGCGAGGTCGGCGACCGTCGGGGAACGTCCCAGCTTCTGCGCGAGGTCGCCGGAGATCTTGCCGATCTCGAGGCGCAGCTCCTGCAGCCGGCGGGGGACCCGGACGTCCCAGCCCTTGTCCCGGAAGTGTCGCTTGAGCTCGCCGACGATCATCGGGATGGCGTAGCTGGTGAAGGCCGCCCCGCGCGTCGGGTCGAACCCGTCGATCGACTTCACCAGGGCGAGGCTGGCGACCTGGACGAGGTCGTCCATCTGCTCGCCGCGGTTGCGGAAGCGGCGCGCCATGTGCTCGGCCAGCGGCAGGTACATCTCGACCAGCCGCTCGCGGGCGCGGGCCCGGTCCGGGCTGCCCTTCGGCAGGTCGGCCAGCAGCGTGAGCAGGGCGAGCGCGTCGGCGTCGTTCTGCGCACGGGTGCTGACGGCGGCGCGTACCTCGACGGTGGTCGTGGTCTCAGTGACGGTGGTCATCGATCGGCCCTCCAGAAACACCCTTGCCGGTTAGTACCGCATCCAGTCGACGTTCGTCTGACCAAATATCAGCCGTTCGGCCGATGTTGGTGACCTTGAAGATACCCGTGTCGCCGTCACGCGGGCAACACGAGACACCCTTCTGAGATGTGCCAGCTTTGTGGCCGGCGTTACAGCGGGACCTCGGCCCAGACCACCTTGCCGGAGGCCGTGGGGCGGGCACCCCAACGCTCGGCATAGGCCCTGACCAGGTGCAACCCGCGATGCTGTTCGTCGTCCCAGCGCGGGTCGATGAGGAACGGCAGCCGCGCGTCCTCGTCCACCACCTCGATCACCAACCGGCCGGGCAGCCGCCGCAGATGCAGCTCCACGCCGTCCGTGCGGGCGTGCCGGATGGCGTTGCTGACCAGTTCGTGGATGACGAGCACCACCGAGTCCAGGCGCGAGTCCCGCACACCCCACGCCACCAGCGTGTCGATCGCGAACATCCGCACGTCCCGGGTCGACTGCGGCTGCGCGGTGAGGGTGTACGTCGCCGCGCTCGTGCCCATGTCGGACGGCTGCCGCACGTACAGCAGCGCCAGGTCGTCGTCGTGGCGGTCGTGCTCGACCAGCGTGTCGATCAACGCGTCGACGGTGTCCGGGGTCAGCAGCGGTCGGGCGGTCAGTTCGGCGGTCAGCACGTCGAGGCCGGCGCCGAGGTCGCGGCCGCGGCGTTCGACCAGTCCGTCGGTGTACAGCAGCAGGCCGGTGCCGGGCGCGAGGTGATGCTCCTTCTCCCGGTACGCCAGGTCGCCGGAGCCCAGCGGCGGACCGAGCCGGTCGTCCAGCAGGCGCACCTGACCGTCCGGCGCGATCAGGGCCGGCGGCATGTGACCCGCGCTGGCCAGCATGACGGTGGCGTTCACCGGGTCGAACACGGCGTAGACGCAGGTCGCCATCTCGAAGCTGGGCAGGTGCGCCATCGCGCTGTTGAGCAGGCGCATCGTCTGCGCCGGCGGCAGGTCGAGCGTCGCGTAGGCGCGCACCGCCGCCCGCAGCTGACCCATCACGGCGGCCGCGTGGATGCCCTTGCCCATCACGTCGCCGGCCACCAGCGCCACCCGGCCGGCCGAGAGCGGGATCAGGTCCACCCAGTCGCCGCCGACCTCCGCACCGCGGGCCGCCGGCCGGTACCGGCTGATCACCGACAGCCCGTCCACCTCCGGAATCCGGGGCAGGAGGCTGCGCTGCAGTTCCACGGCCGCGTTGCGCTGCCGCTGGTACAGGCGGGCGTTGTCCAGGGCCACCGCCGACTGGGCGGCGACGCCGATCGCCAGGCGCTCCTGCCGTTCGCCGAACCGGCCGGGCTGCGGATGCCCGAAGAAGAAACCGCCGAGCACCTCCCCGGACGGGGAGACCACCGGCACGGCCAGGTAGCTCACCACCGGCAGGTGGCCCTCGGGCAGGCCGTTGTGCGGAGCGTTGCGTCCGAACCGCGGGTCGGCGGTGATGTCGTCGCTGCGGACGATCGCGCTCCCGCGGAACGTCGGTTCGAAGACCGCCGTGTTGCGCGGCATCGGGAAGCCGCTGAACGCCTCCCGGGGCACCCCGGAGATCGTGTACAGCAGGTACGACTCGCCCAACTCGTCGATGACGTTGTAGAAGAAGGAGCCGAACGCGGCACCCGTCAGCGCCGTGGCCGCGTCCGTCGCCCGCTGCACGACGCGGTCCAGGTCCAGTTCGGCAGCCAGGTCCGTCCCCACCGTGTGCAGGGCCTCGACCAGGGCGGCCTCGTCCCGCAGTCGCCGTTCGCGGTCTTTGAGATCGTCTTCGGAACGGGTCAAGCGGGCCGTGCTGTGCGCGAGTTCGGCCACCGCCTCCTCCAGGCGGGCGGCCTGCACCTCGGAGGTCTCCTCCAGCACCAGCAGCAGTTCGGCCAGCGCGTCGGCGCGCACTCCCGCGCTCTCCGGGCGGTGCACCAGCAGGCCCAGCCGCGTGTTGACGGCCAGCGCGCCGAAGAACTTGATCACGTCCGGCGGCACGTCGATCCGTGCCGACAGCACCACCGCGAACCCCTCCCGGCCCGACAGCGTGCCCCCGAACGCGATGGTCGTCCCGCCCGGGTCGCTCCGGTGCACGACGCGGAAACTGCGTGCGCCCAGGCCGCTGTCCCGGGTGGTGCGCAGCTCCGTCACCAGGCCGGACGCGCTTTGCGCCGGCTCGCCGTACGCGGCCAGCTCCTCAGGTTCCCCGTGCGTGGTCCACCGCCACAACCCGGCGGCGGCGAACGCGGGCCGCCCCGACGCGGCGTCGAAGAAGCCCGCCCGGAAGAACTCCACGACGGCCGCCGCCGCGGACGGCAGGTCGACGGCCTCGGCGGCCCTGGTGCGCAGGCGGACGCCGCTGCGGACCACGTCACTGAGGGAGAACGTCGCCAGGTCGACGGCGGTCGGGCGGTCGGTCTGCGTCACCGGGTCCCCGGCCGGGTGGCTGAGAGTCGCACGCAGAGCATTCTGCCCGACGCTTCACGTCAAGGCATTCCACGCACCGGTGAGCTATCACCTCGACGTTCGGCTGGGGGCACGTCGGACGTGCTCATTCCACATCGGTTCCCGTGAGCTACTACCTCGACGTTCGGCTGGGGGAGCGCTCCAGCCGCTTGGCGAAGCGGAGCGTGGTGCCCTTCGGCTCGTTGCGCAGCAGGTCGAACTGGTCGGAGAGCGCCTCGATGATCCGCAGGCCCCGACCGGTCTCGTCCAGGGCGGAGCCGAGCGGTCGCTGCGTCGCCGGGTCGAAACCGTTGCCCTCGTCGATCACCGCGATCTGGCACATCGCGTCGTCGAGGTCTACGGCGACCTCGTAACTGTCGGCCGGCTGCGCGTGGCGGACCGCGTTGGCGCACGCCTCGGCCAGCGCCAGCAGGATGTCGGCGCGGCACTCCTCGGTGATCCCGACGGTGTTGAGCGTCGCGCCGAGAACCTTGCGCGCCACCGGAACGCTTCCCGTCTCGCGAGGCAGGGACAGCGAAAGGTGCACCTTCATCACCTCCGCCCGCAATCCGGCACGCCGGGAAGGTAAGTCGGAGCGCTGCTGTCGGTCACGGCCTACCCCCATTCACTCACGTCGGCACCGGTCGCGTACCCCCGGAGAGGTCCGACAAAACCCCTTATCCCGCAAGCCGTTTACCGGTGCGGGCCGGATCGGCACCGGCGGGTCCCGAACCGAGCGCGAGGTCACGCAGAGTGTTGCCCGACACGACTTCCACCAGGTGTCGACCGGCGCTGCCCCGCAGTCCCACCGGAACGCCGAGCAGCCGCGCCGCGCGCACCAGCACCAGCGCGGTGTCCGAGTCGCTGACCCGGACGGCCAGGTTGCCGCCGCGGGCCCGCACGTTGCCGGCCAGCATGGCGGCTCGCCACGCCGCCACCGCCAGCGCGGCCCGCAGCCGTACCTGCATCGGCGTCCGGTACCCGTCCGGCGTGCACAGCCGCCGATAGCCCTCCACCCAGGAACGCCCGAGCAGCGGCGCGTCGAGATCGGCGCAGACCACCCGGTGCACGGTGTACCGGTGGCGCACGCCCGCGGCGAACTCGTCCCCGCGCGCCGCCACGCCGAGCTGGCCGAGCAGTGCGACGAGGCGTTCGGCGGCGGCGGCGCGGCCGAACTCGACGGTGCTGGCCGCTGCCGCGCTGTGCTCGTACCGCCCCGAACCGGTGCGAGCGCAGCGCAGCAGCATGCCGATCTCGAAGCCGGCGGCAACGGTGATCCCCGGAAGGACTGCGGCCGCCGGAAGTGCCTCCGTGAGAGCCGTGGGACGGACATCGACTGCTCCGGCGAGGGTCATCTCCGGCTCCTTCTCCAGTGACGCGGTGCGGTGCAACCACAGTGACGGCGGTCACCGGGCGATTGTTCGGAGGGCCGTGCCACTTGAGGGAAACTTGCGCTACCGGAAACCGGCGTAACATCACGCCCCGTGAGGTCACTGCCGTCGCCCGCGCGACCGCGCACGGTGGCGGTCGTGGCCGTCGCCGTGTCGGCCGTCGTCCTGACGCTGGCCGCGCTGGCGGTGATCCCGGGAGCGCTCGACAGCGAGCCGGACGTCCCGCCGGACGAGTTACGCATCGCGACCGGTTCCCCGAACGGCGTCTACTACCGCTACGGCGAGGGCATCAGGGACGTGCTCGCGCAGCGGCTTCCGCAGTTACGCGCGCGGGTCGTCGAGACCCCCGGCGCCGGCAGCAACCTCGAGATGGTCGACGCCACCACCGCCGAACTCGGCTTCGTCCAGGCCGACATCGCCGCGGACTTCCGGGCGCGCGACGTGCGCGTCGTGGCGCTGGCCCGGCTGTACGACGACTACCTGCACGTGGTGGTGCGGGCGGACAGCCAGGTGGAGACCGTCGCCGGCCTGCGCGGGATGCGGGTCTCGCTCGGCGCGGTCGGCTCCGGCACCGCGGTCACCGCGAAGCGGCTGCTGCTCGCCGCCGGCGTCGACGCCGAGAAGCCCGGCGAGCTGAACATCTCCCCGCTCGGGCTGGCCGAGTCGGCCGAGGCGATGGAGAACGGCCGGATCGACGCGTTCTTCTTCTCCGGCGGCCTCCCCGTCGAACGGATCCTCACGCTCAAGGGCAGGGTGCCGATCCGGCTGCTGGACACCGGCGAACTCGTTCCGAAGCTGCGGGGTGGGCGGCCGTACTACAGCGCGCACGTGATCCCGCCGTCGGCGTACGGGCTGGGCGAGCCGGTCAGCACCCTCGCGGTACCCAACTATCTGATGGTCCGCGAGGACATGCCGGCGGACACCGCGTACGCGATCATCCGGGCCATCTTCGAGGGGCGGGAGACGCTGGCCGCCAAGCACGTGGCGGCCGAACGGCTCAACGTCCGCGCCGCCATCAACACCGACCCGGTGCCGCTGCACCCCGGCGCGGTCCGCTACTACCGCGAGATCAAGCCTTAGGGAACCAGAGCATGGCGTCGAGGCCGTGCGGCTCGGCGGGGCCCAGTTCGAGGCGGCCGCCGGAGGTGTCCACGAGCACCGCCACGATCGGCAGGCCGAGGCCGCTGCCGGCCGTGTTCTGGGTGGTGGGGGCGCGCCAGAAGCGTTCCGTGGCGAGGCGGCGCTGCTCCTCGGTGAGCCCCGGCCCGTCGTCGACCACGTGCACCGCCACCCCGTCGCCGTCCGGCCGCACCCGCACCGTCACGGTCGTCGCGCCGAACTTCACCGCGTTGTCGATCAACGCGTCGAGCGACTGGTCGACGGCCGTCGTCACCGCCTGCACCTTGAGCGCGCGGCCGGACGGCTCGTGCCGCAGCGTCGCGCCGCGCTGGTCGGCGAGCGGCCGCCACGCGGCGACCCGGTCGGCGGCCACCGCGTCGGGGTCGACCCGTTCGAGGCCGAACCTGCCGCGCTCGGCGCTGGCCAGCTCCAGCAGGCTGTCGAGGATGGCGGAGAGCCGATCGGTCTCCTGGAGCACCAGCCGGCCCTCGTCCCCCTCGGCGTCCTCGGCCAGGTTCTCGACGCGCAGCCGCAGCGCCGTCAGCGGGTTGCGCAGCTGGTGGCTCGCCTGCGACACGAACGCGCGCTGCCGTTCGAGCACGTCCGAGACGGTGCCCACCATCTCGTTGAACGCCGTCGCGAGGTGCCGCAGCTCCGGCGGCCCACGGTCGGGCGGCACCCGTGCCGCGTAGTCGCCGCCGGCGATCGTGTGCACGGCGGTGTCCAGTTCCGCCACGGGCTTGAGCGTCCAGCGGGCCAGTGCGAGAGCCGCCACCACGAACGTCACCAGCGCCAGCAGTCCGCCGGCGGCGAGGGTCAGGTAGGAGACGGCCGTGTCGGCACGCAGTTCGCCGGTGGGGGAGATGATCACTATGGCGCCGGTCGTCTCGCCGCCGTTGCCCACCGGGGCGGCCACCACCAGCGGCCGGTCCTGCCACGGCCAGACCGTCCCGGACCCCGTGGTCTGCTCACCGGCGAGGGCGCGGTCCACCTGGGACTTCACCTCGGGATCGGCCGTCGGCAGGCGGTCGTCGCGGGTGTAGATCAGCACCGCGCGCTGGCGATCCAGCAGGGCGACGGCGATGCCGTAGATCTGGTCGTAGCGCTCCAGCTCGCTGCGCAGCGAGCCGTCGTCGCCGTTGGTGATGGCGCTCTCCGCCGAGGAGGCGAACCGGGCGGCGTCGGCGAGGCGGTCGAGCGCGACGCGTTCGCTGTCCCGGATCGTGATCACCAGCGCGAGCGGCACCTCCAGGGCGGCGAGCACCAGCACGAGCAGCAGCACGTAGCTGGCCGCCAGTCGTTGCCGCACTCGACGTTCCCCCGGCTAGTCGGAGAGGCGAAGGCGGTAGCCGACGCCTCGGACGGTCTGGACCAGGCCCGGATCGCGGAGCTTGCCGCGCAGCGACGCCATGTGGACGTCGAGGACGTGCGGCCCGACCCACTCGGTCTGCCAGACCTCCATGATGATCCGGTCGCGGGGGACCGCCACTCCCGGCCGTCGTGCCAGGGTCGCCAGGATGTCGAACTCCTTGCGCGTCAGCGTCACCTCGGTGCCGTTGACCAGGACCCGGCGCGCCCCGAAGTCGATCGTCAGCGGACCGATCACGGTCTCGGCGCCGGCCGCCGGCCCGCCGGCGCGCACCGAGCGGCGCAGCACGGAGGTGATCCGCGCCTGCAGCTCCGCCATCGAGAACGGCTTCACCACGTAGTCGTCGGCGCCGGTCAGCAGGCCGGCGACCCGGTCGCGTTCCTCGCCCCGGGCCGTCACCGCGATGATCGCGATCTCCGGGTGGCGGGCCCGCAGGGTGCGGCACACGTCCATCCCGTCGCCGTCGGGCAGCCCGAGGTCGAGCAGCACGAGGTCGGCCGGGGGAGCGGCGAGGGCCTCCTTGACCGAACCGGCGCAGTCGACGTCGTACCCGCGCTTGCGCAGGTTGGTCGCGAGCGCGGCGGCTACCCCGATGTCGTCCTCGACCAGCAGCACCCGCATGGCGGCCCCTTTCCCCGCGGTTACCTAGAGTGGCCGCCAGGGTACGGCGGCGGGTCCACCGGCGCCCGGCTCGGCGACGAACAGCCCGCCCGCGAGCGGCCACTGCGCGCGCTCCTCGGGGCTCAACGCGCCGGCCGCGGTCGTCACGTACAGCCGGCCACCGGGCCCGAACGCGCAGCTGGTGACGTTCTTCGACGGGACCTCCAGCACGGTGTCGAGCCGCCCGTCCGGCGTGAACCGGTGCACCGCCGCGCCGCCCCACAACGCCACCCAGAGGCAGCCGTCGTCGTCGACGCACATGCCGTCCGGCTGCCCCGCCGAGCCGTCGAAATTCACCAGCACGCGCGGCGCGGTGAGCACCCCGCCGTCGACGTCGTAGTCGAACTCCGTGAGCGTCCCCTCGACCGTGTCGATGAAGTACATCAGCCGGCCGTCCGGGCTCCAGCCCAGGCCGTTGGCCAGCGACACGGGCCCGCGAACGGGCGTCGCCTTCGGCCCGGCGTCGAGGCGGAACAGCTCGCCCCGCCCGCGCACCCCGTCGGTGTAGCAGAGCGTGCCGGCGAACGCCCGCCCGGCCGGATCGCACTTGGCGTCGTTGAACCGCAGCGACCCGTCGGTGAGCACGTCCAGCAGCGGCGTGATCTCGTCGTTTGCGTGCCAGCGCGCGAAACCGTCGCGGCGCACGACGAGGTACCCGCCGTCCTCGGCAGGCAGCGCGGCACCCACGTGCCGGTCGAACTCCTTCGTCGCCCGCCGGGTCCCGTCGGCCTCGCTGAGGTGCACCTTCTGCCCGAGGATGTCCACCCAGACAAGGCAATCGGCGGCGGCGTCCCAGGCGGGACCCTCCCCCAGGGAGGATCCGGCGGGATCGATCAGTTCTACCGCGAGGCGTCTCGGCACCGTCGCATGGTAGCGGTCACTCAACGGGCGCCGCCGCCGTGCCGACGGGTGCCGACGGGTCGCTGCGTCGGCCGCTGGCCCGGCGCGGCGCCGGTGGGTGCCAGCCCAGCTCATCGGCGGCCACCACGGCCTCGGCGGCGAGCGCCCGCGCGGCCGTCTCCGCGACGTACTCGGCCCGCCGCGCCGCCTGTGCGGCCCGCAGCGCCCGGTGGTACTCCTGCCGGGCGGCCAGCTCCCGGGCGCCGAAGCGCAGCGAGTCCTGCTCGGCCGCGTCGCGGGTGTCGTCCCATCCGCCCGCGCCGTACCAGACCTTACGCAGGTCCTCCGCCGTGAGATCGCCGCGCCGGTAGGCGCCGAGCGCGGCGCGGGCGACGTCCCGTTCGGCGTCGCCGCCGGAGGGCGTGCTGCGCGGCGCCGACGAACGCGCGGCGAAGTGCTCCCGCCGCGCCTGCTCGTACTCGTGCTCGGCCGTCTCCAGGGCCTTCGCGGCGAGATCGCTGTCGTGGCGCGCGTGCGCCGCCACGGTGGCCGCCCGCGCGGCCGCGGAACGCAGCGCCTGCAGCTCCGCCATCTCCGAGGGCAGCGCACGGGCGCGGGCCGAGGCGGCGGTGCGGCTCTCCCGGCGGTCGTAGCGCTCGGCACGGTCGGCGCGCCGGTGCAGCCACCAGGCGAGCAGCCCGGTGAAGAAGAGCACGGTGAAGCCGCTGCCGGTGAGCAGGGCCCACACGACCAGCGGCGGAAGATGGATCGTCCCGGCGCCGAACTCGGCCGGTAGGGCGGATGGATTCACGTGACGGCTCCCCGTGGCCTATGTGCTGCAAGGCTGTCTTACGAATTTACGGGTATCGCGCCACCTCGGTCAGCATCAGGCGAGAACCTGTGCACTGATTGAAATGTTCGCCTGTGTCTGTTTCGACGGCGTGGCTATTGTGCCTTCGCCTGCGGCAGGCCGGCCGAGCAGAACAGCTCGCCGTCGTCGGTCACCACGGCCGACTCGTACCCGTCGAGCTTCGCCAGCCAGGCCATCCCGGCGCGCCCCATCGCCAGCGCCGCGGTGGCGTAGGCGTCGGCGAGCGCCAGATCCGGCCCCGTGACGGTGACCGAGCACAGGCCGGTCGCCGGCTTTCCGGTGTGCGGGTCGTAGACGTGGCCGCCGCGTTCGTAGGTGCCGGAGGTGGCCACCGCCAGGTCGCGCCCCTCGATCACCAGGCACACCGCCGACGCGTCGAACGGGTGCCGGATGCCGATCCGCCACGGCCGGCCCGGTGCCGGTTCGCCGCGCAGCCGCACGTCGCCGCCGGCGTTGAGGCAGTGGTTGCGGGAACCGGCGGCGGCCAGCCGGGTCGAGGCGACCTCGACCGACCAGCCCTTCACGTAGCCCGACGGATCCAGCGCACCGGCGGCGTAGGCGTCGAAGAAGCCGTCGGTGTCGCGCCAGAGGTCGGCACAGGCCGCCAGGACATGACGAACGTCCGCCGAACAGTCCTCCGTGGACAGCGTGCCGGCACCGAGCCGACTGATCTCGCTGTCCTCCTTGTACGTGCTGAACCGGGCGTCGACCTCGCGCAGCCAGGCGAACACCTCGTCCGCCGCGCCGGGCGGCACCGGGTCGGCGATCTCCAGGCTGACGGCGGTACCCATGACGTGCTCCACACGATGCACGCCGCTGAGTGTGTCAGCCGCGCTTGATCTGGTCGATCGCCGCCTGGAGCGACTTCTTGTACGCATCGCTGGTGTATGTCGCCCCGGAGACGGTGTCGAGCTTCGCGTTCTGGCGCTGGAGGGCCTGCGCCTTGAGCTTCGCCGCGGCGGGCGGGCTGATCGTGGCGCTCTCGCCGGTCGACGGCACGACCGCGTCGATGTCGGTGATCTTCCCGCCGGAGACCTTGATCGTGACGACCACGGGGCCGTACGGCGTGTTGACCTTGGTGCCGTCGATCGTCTGCGCCTGGGCCCCGCCGCCCGCGTTGTTGCCGCCGCCGTTGTTGCCGCCCGCCGCCGGCGGGGCACCGCTCGAGGGCGCGCCCGACTTGCCCGGCGCCGCCGGCTCGGTGGACTTGTCGCCGGCCGCGGGATTCGTACCGGCCTGGGCGGCCGGCACCGTGGGCGCCGTGAAATGGGCCTTCAGGCCGACCAGCAACGACGTTCCGGCGGCGGCGCTGAGAACGGCGAGCATCGCGCGACGCATCGTGGAGAAATCCCTTCGTGGGGCCCGTCGTGGGCGCGGAGACGACCTACAGCTCGAACGCGCTGATGTGCAGCTGGCGGTTCGGGATGCGCAGATCGCGGAGCACGTCCGTCATGGCTTCGGCGAACCCGGGCGGCCCGCACAGGTACACGTCCCGCTCGGTCACGTCCGGGACCAGTTCGACCAGGCCGCTGGAGGTCAGCAGGCGGCGCGGGTCCCGGTCCTCGCGGTGACCCGTGATGTACACGAGCCGGCCGCCCCGGTTGCGCGCGATCTCCTCCAGCTCGCCCTTGAGCACCAGGTCCGCCTCGGTCTGCGCCCGGTACACCACCACGGTGCCGGTGGGCAGCTCGGTCAGCAGCGCCCGGATGGGCGCGATGCCCGAACCGCCGGCGATCAGCAGCGCCCGGTCGGTGACGGTGCGCTCCGCGGTGTTCTCGCCGGCCGGGTACGAGATGTAGACGCGCGTGCCGGGCCGCAGTTCGGCCAGGCGTGCGGTGTACCCGCCGACGGCCTTCACCGTGATGCGCAGCCAGTGCGGGTTGGGCGCCGCCGACAGCGAGAACGGGTGCGACTGCCACATCAGGCCGCCGGACATGAACCGCCACCGCATGTACTGGCCGGCGCGGGCGTTCAGGGAGGCGAGGTGCTTGCCGGTCAGGTAGATCGACACCACGTCGGGGCCCTCGTTGACGACCTCGGCCACCCGCAGCCCGTGCCGCGTGTTGAGCAGCAGCGGGGCGCCGATCCGGCCCCAGGCGAGCGCCGTGATCACCAGCAGGTACAGGGCGATCCAGTACAGCTGCCCGAAGCCCTTGTAGACGTCCTGCCCGGCCGTGAACTGGTGCGCGTAGCCGAGGATCAGCACCGCGTACGCGGCCCGGTGGACCAGGTGCCAGATCTCGTACGGGAGCAGCTTGCGGACGCCCCTGATGCACAGCAGCGCGATGGCGACCAGGATGCCGGTGGCGATGAACGCCTCCAGCATGTCCGGCCCCTTCAACTGCAGCAGCGTGGCCGCCCAGAACGACGTCTCGCCCAGCATCGCGTAGCCCTGGATCAGCAGCACGGCGTGCGCCAGAACGGCGATCGTCGTCAGCGCGCCCAGGTCGCGGTGCCAGCGCGCCATGCGTTCGCTGCCGCCGAGGCTCTGCAGCAGCGGCAGCCGGCTGGCCAGCAGGATCTGGGTCAGCAGCGTGTAGCCGCCGATGAGGCCCGTGACGCGGCCGGCCGCCAGCAGCATCGTGGCGGTGTCGCCGAGTTCGGTGGTGTTCTGCCACCAGAACCCGATCGCCGCGGCCAGGCCGAGGAACCAGGCGCCGAGCACGATGCCGGGGGCGTTCGCGGGCTGCGGCGGCGGGGGCGTCAGCGCGACCGGGATCTGGCCGGTGTCCCGCCCCCAGCCGGTGCGCTCCGGCGCGGGGGGAGCCGACGCCGAGGAGCCGTAGGCCGGCCGGGCGCTGCCGACCGAGGTCGTGCGGGCACTGCCGAGCACCGGGCCCTTGCCGGAGTCGCCGAAGCCGCGCGTCGGGGTGTCGTCGATCGGCGGGGCGTATCCGCCGTTGCCGAGCGGGTCGCGTTCGTCGTCGGAGGACGGCCACATCGGATCGGCCTCGCCGGGACGCGACCGCGCCGGTGCGCCGGCGTACGCCTCGGCCGGGCGCACCTCCGCCGGAACGGGACTGCGCGGCGCGCTGCTGTCGAGGTAGCTCAGCCGGCGGATGCCGCTGTCCGTCAGCGGGTCGGTGAGCGGGTCGTCGAGCGGATCGGGCCGCGGGGACCCGCCCGAGCCGCCGGGGGCGCCCTCGAGGTAGCTGAGGCGGCGGATGCCGCTGTCGGTGAGCGGGTCCGGCTCGGGGGCCGTGCCGCCGTAGGTCGGTGCGGCCTGCGCGACGCTGTCGAGGTAGCCGGGGGTGTAGCCGGCCCCGCCGCCACGCGGCTCGGGGTCGGTGTCGATGGCCCGCAGCGGCACGTCCTGCCCGGCGCGGTCCCAGGTGGGGGCGCGCGGCGGTGCGGGGCTGCGCGGCTCGGCGTCGTAGCCGCCCGAGGAGGCCGACGCCGGCTCGGGTGTGGAGTAGCTCGACCACGCGGCGGTCCCGGAGACCGGCGCGAGCGGGCTCTGCGGCTCGTCGAGGTAGCTGATCCGGCGCCGCGCCGCGGTGTCGTTCAGCGGGTCCGGGGACCAGGACTCGTCCTGGCCGTCGCCGCCGGCCCGCCGCGAGCCCACGTACCCGGCGTCCGGGTAGGTGGCGCGGTAGCGCGGGTCGTCCGCGTGAGAGGTGGGCCGGCGGGGCGTCCGGGGACGCTCCTCCGGCTCGGGCCGCGCCTGGTGACGCGGCTCGGGTTCCGGTTCCGGCGCAGCGTGCCGGCGGCGCCCGCCCCCGGTCGTACCGGAGGATGGTGCCCACCATCCGCTTGTCGGCCTGTCTTCGTACCCCACCGGGTATGTCCTACCGGACAGTCACGACGTCCCGCGAGAGGGTCGCCCCAACCTTCAGACCGGCTTAAGGAGCGCCAAAGCAGGAGCGTCAGAACGCGGGCCCGGCGATCCTCGTCAGCACCGCGTCGACCGCCGGCGCGCCGTTGAACCCGTCCGGCGTGTACGTCCACTGGAGGCCCACCCACGGGTCGCCGATGTGGTCGTCCGGCGTCGCCGACAGGCGCAGCATCGAACGCCACAGCGACGACACCAGCGGCCCCAGCGTGCTCGCGTCGCCCGGGTCGGCCACGAACAGCAGGTGCACGCCGGCCGCGGGCCCCTCCTCGATCAGGAACCGCAGCTGCGCCACCGCCCGGTCGTCGAACCCGTACGGGAAGTCGTGCAGGACCAGCAGCTGCCGGGCCTTGTCGACCTTGCCCTCCAGGGTCTCCAACGCGCCGGCCTGGGCGGCCATCTGCATCAGGTCGACCCGTTCGGTGAGGCGGCCGAGCATCTCGGACAGCTCGCCGGGGGTGGTGGCGGCCGGGTGCAGCACGCCCGCCGACAGCGGCTGCAGCGCGCGTGCGGCGGCGCCGTGGCCGACGAGGTCGGCGACGTGCACCTTCAGCCCGCCGGCCGGGTGCGCGGCGAGCAGCCGCACCACGAGCGTGCGCGCCAGCGCGGTGGCCTCGCCGCGCTTGCCCTCGGACGAGTCGATCCAGAGCGGCGTGCGCATCGGCAGCCGGAAGACCATCGGCACCCGCAGCTCGGGCGCCTCGTTGACCTGGAGATCACCGATGCGCACCGCCACGGCGGGCTCCTCGGCCGGCCGCCAGGTCTGCCACGCGGGGCTGTCCCAGCTGGCCATCGGGGCCGGCAGGGCGCCGGTGAGCTGCGCCAGCTCGGTCACCAGCACGTTGACGTCGCGTTTGAAGTCGGCGGTGGCGCGGGCGACCAGTTCGTCGTGGCGGCGCTGTGCCTCGGTGCGCTTGACCTCGGTCTCGGGGGAGTTGCGCAGCCGCGGGTCGTCGAGCAGCGCGGTCATCTCGCTGTCGCGCCGTTGCTCGGCGTACCCCGTGGCGGAACGCAGGGCGGCGGTCGCCCGCGCCGCGTCCTCGAAGATGCGCCACAGGTTGTCGTACAGCCGCTCGTCCTGGTTGACCTGGTACGGAGTGGGCACCGGCGCCGCGTCGATCGGCACCGACGGCGGCCGGATGGTCATCTCGGGGATGGTTGCCGGGGGAACGGAGGAGGGCCAGACCCGCTCGGCCGGCGGCGGCGGCGCCTGGGCCGGAGCGACGGGCTGCGGCGGCGCGGCGGGCTGCTGCGGGGCGTCGTCGACGGCCACCCCGTGCGCGGTGATGCACTGCGCCAGCCCGCCGGAGTAGCCCTGGCCGACGGCGCGCACCTTCCACGTTCCCTGGCGGCGGTAGATCTCCCACGCGATGACGGCGCGCTCCTCGGTCAGGTCCGTGATCACGAACGTCGCGATCTCGGCCCCGGTGGCGTCGCACAGCCGCGCGTTGGGCGCCTGGATCTGCCCGAACTTCCGGTCGTCCAGGCTCACCACGGCGAGCACCCGCTCGATGGTCGGCGGGACGGCGCTGAGGTCCAGGTCGATCTGCTGCCCGTCGGGCCCGGACGAGGCCCACCGCACCCCGTCCGCCGAGGGCTGGTTGTAGAACGCGAAGTCGGCCTCGCTGCGGACCTTGCCCGCGGGCGTCAGCAGCAGGGCGGACAGGTCGCCCGGGGCGGCCATGCGCACGCTGATCTTCAACTGCTGTGCAGCCAGGGGCATGTTCTGCCCTTTGACCAGCGCCACCATCGCGTTCTTCTCCTTCGGCGGACGGGGGATGTGCGGGAGAACTGGATCAGGCGGTGATCAGGCGCTGCAGGGTCGGCACGAGGTCCAGGGCGGTGCGGCCCTGGGCGGCCTCGCCGATGGCCTGCATGCCCCAGCCGGCGCCGTGACGCACCAGCTTGGCCATCACCATCGCCTGGGCGGGGTATCCGCCGGACAGCGTGTAGCGCGCGAGTTCCTGCCCGTTCGTCTCGTCGACGAGGCGGCAGAACGCGTTTTCGATCTGCTCGAAGGTGTGCCCCTCGTACGAGGTGACGGTGAGGAAGATCGTGTTGATGTGCGCCGGCACGCGCGGCAGGTCGACCATGATCGACTCATCGTCGCCGTCACCGTGCCCGGTGCGGTTGTCACCGGTGTGCGTGACGGAACCGTCGTTGCTGCGCAGGTGGTTGAAGAACGCCACGTCCACCGGCTGCTGGTCGGCGAACATCACCGCGGAGGCGTCGAGGTCGACCTCAAGCTCGCGGCTGCCGAAGAGGCCCCGCTTCTTGACCGGGTCCCAGCCGAGCCCCATGCGCACCAGCGATAACGCGGAGCCGTCCTGCTTCTGCAGTGAGACACCCTGCCCCTTGGACAGCGAAACGGACATTACGTGCACTCCTTAATCGGTTCTTGTGGTGCTCGGTAATCGGCTCAGTAGGTCAACCGGACGAGGTGCGGGACGAGATCCAACGCGGTCCGCCCCTGGGCGCCCTCGCCGATGGCCTGCATCTTCCAGGCCGCGCCGTCCCGGTAGACCTTAGCCATGACCATCGCCGTGTAGGGGGCACCGCCGGAAAGGGTGTACCGGGCCAACTCCCCGCGCGTGGTCTCGTCGACCAGCCGGCAGAACGCGTTCTCGATCTGCTGGAAGGTGTGCCCCTCGTACGAGGTGACGACGAAGAAGACCGTGGTGACGTGTGCGGGCACGCGCGGCAGCTCGACCATGATCGACTCGTCGTCGCCGTCGCCGGCACCCGTCCGGTTGTCCCCGGTGTGCACGACCGAACCGTCGTTGCTGCGCAGGTGGTTGAAGAACGCGATGTCCACCGGCTGGTGGTCGGCGAACATGACCGCCGACGCGTCGAGGTCCACCTCGATCTCCCGGCTGCCGAAGAGGCCCCGCTTCTTGATCGGGTCCCAGCCGAGGCCCATGCGCACGAGCGTGAGCTGGGTGCCGTCCTGCTTCTGCAGCGAGATCCGCTGGCCCTTCTGCAGGCTGACCGGGCGGCCCGGGGTGACGTTCTCCGGCGCGGCGGGCTGCTGCGGCTGCGGCGGGGCCCCCGGGGCCTGCGGCGGCACTCCGGGCGCCTGCGGCGGCGGGAACTGCCCGGGCGCGGCCGGCGGGAACTGCCCCGTCGTGGGCGCCGACGGGAACTGTCCGGTGGTCGGCGCCTGCGGCGGCACCCCGGGTGCCTGCGGCGGCGGGAAGCCCTGCGGCGGCGGGTACTGCCCGGGCGCGGCCGGCGGCGCCGCCGGGAACTGCCCGGTGGTCGGCGCCTGGGGCGGCTGCGGCGGCGGGAACTGCCCCGGGGCCGTCGGGATCGGCCCGGTCGGCGGCGCCTGCGGCGGATAGCCGGGTGCCTGCGGCGGTCCCGAGACGGGTCCGGTCGGCGGCGCCGGCGGATACCCCGGGGCCTGCGGCGGCCCGGAGACGGGTCCGGACGGCGGGCCCGAGGCGACCGTCGGCATCGGCGCGGTCGGCGGGTACTGCGGCGCCGCGGGCGGTGCGGCAGGAGGCGCCGCGGGGGGTGCGGCGGGAGGTGCCGCGGGGGGTGCGGCGGGAGGTGCGGACTGCACCGGCGGGGTCGGCGGCGACACGTGCACCGGCTGGGCGGGCGGCACCGGGGGAGCGGCGGGAGCGCTCTGCTGCGCCGCCGGACCCGGGTCGTCGACCGTCACGCCGTGATCCGTGACGAGGTCGGCGAGCCCCCCGGCGTACCCCTGCCCCACGGCCCGCAGCTTCCACTGCCCGGCCCGCCGGTACGCCTCGACGGCCACCACGATGCTCTCCGTGTCGAGGCCGGTCATGGCGAAGCTCGCCAGCTGGGTGCCCGACGCGTCGCTGACCTTGGCGGTCGGCGGCGCCGCCAACCGCCCGAACCGGGCGTTGTCGCCCTCCAGGCTCGTGACGACGCGGACCTTCTCGATGTCGGCGGGCACCTGCGCGAGGTCGATGTCCACCCGCCACGGCTGCCCCGCCGCCGGCTGGCGGCAGAAGACACCCGGGCCGTTGGGCTGGTTGAAGAAGATGAAGTCGGCGTCGCTGCGCACCTTGCCGCTCGCCGTGACAAGGAGGGCGGAGAGGTCGGCGGGGTGCGCCACCTCGACGGTTACCGTGACGTTTCCCGTGGTCAAAGGCATGTTCTGACCCTTGACGAGCGTCGTGCTCAAGTGTTGCCCTCACTTCCCCAGGCGGTCGGCCGCGGCACCGGGTCCCTCGGCGGCGTGACCGACGGATGCAGGGATGCAGCCTAGGCGAAACGCGCAACCCCGGGTTACTTGTGGTCCGCCAGGCGGGACCCGTTGACCTGCCCGTTGTACCAGGCCAGGATCTCGTCCCCGGCGGCGGCTCCGCGTCCGGCGGTGGTGTGGCAGTGGGGTACCCGGAAGCCGGTCGCGTGCAGCTCGCCGTGGGCCGGCCGGATGGCGGCGTCGGCCGCCTCGAGCATCCGCGCGTCGAGCAGGGAGTCGCCACCTGCGACGATCCGGTCGGCACCGAGCCGGCGGGCGACCTCGGCGACCGCCGGCGCCTTGTCCAGCGCGTCGGGCAGCAGGTACAGCTTGCGGCCCTGGAGCGAGGCGCGCCAGCCGCGTTCCCGGCACCAGTCGGCCACGAAACCTGCGAATTCTGTCAGCCAGTCCTCCCGCACCTCGACCGAGAGGTACAGGAAGAACTCCTCGACCGCCCGCAGGGCCGCGAAGCCACGTCCGTCGCGCCAGGCGGCCGCCTGCGCCCACACCTGCGCGAAGGGGGCGCCACCGGCCGTCAGCGCCGCCCGGACGGTGCGGTCCCAGTCGGGGTCGGACTCGCCGTCGACCAGGATCCGGCCGCCGTTGCAGACGACGGCGAGCGGGGGCCGCGGGCCGGGCAGGCGCAGGCGCGTGTACTGCGGCACCGAGCGGGTGGTCACCGGCACGACCGCCGCGTCCTCGGCGAGCGCGGTCCAGCCAGCGACGGCCGACCCCGTCATGTAGGCGTATATCCGGTCGCCGTCGATGTCGACCGGGTGGAGCGTCGCGAGGTCGGGCCGGTCGTCGCCCATCGCGCGTTCGGAGAAGATGACCGTGCCGTCCATGTCGGTTGCTACCACTGTCCTCATTGGACGGTCACGACCCGCTTCCCGTCGGCGCCGGTCGCCCCGGCGGTGTACTTCGGATGGATCAGGCCCACGCACGAGTAGGGCAGGTCCGGCACCGCTTCGACCTCGACCCCGCGCTGCTCGGCGAGCAGCAGGACGTGGCGCAGTTCGGCCTCGGCGCCGGGGCGCACGAGCACCCGCCACGGCACCCTGCGCAGGAGCACCCGGGTCGTCTCGCCGACCCCCGGTTTCACGAGGTTGACGTCCTCGATGCCGTACCGACCGGCCAGGTCCGCCGTCACCTTCTGTCCGCGCCAGTCGGGAGAACGGTCTGAGCTCTCCAACCGCCGCCGTTGCGCCGCGACCCGTTCGTGTGCGGCGTCGAAGCGCGCCGTGATGACGTCCAGGAAATGGTTGGAGACGTCGACGCCGGCCAGTTCGCGGTAGAACTTCGCGCCGTGGAAGTCGTCCGGCCCGATGTACGCGTCGTTGAGCACGGTGCGCGAGACGAGCCCCGAGACGGTGGAGTTGAGGCAGGCGGACGGGATGAGGAAGTCGTCGCGCGTGCCGTAGAGCGTGACGCAGCCGCCCGGATCGGCGAGCACGGCCAACTCGGGATCGAACCGCAGTCCGTCCATTGTGGACACCTCGTCGAGCGCCGCACGCAGTTCCCGCGTAATGGCGCCCTTGCCGGTCCACCCGTCGACGAACGCGATGTCGGCGGAGTCGTACCGCTCGGCGAGCCAGCGCAGCGCGACCCGGTCGATGCCCTTGCCGCGCACGATCGAGGCGGTGTAGTGCGGCAGCTCCAGCCCGTGCGCGAACCGCGCCCACCGGCGCATGAGGATCCCGACCGGCGTGCCGGCGCGGGCCAGCGACACCAGCACCGGCGGCCGCTCCCGCGCGGCGAGGAGCAGCTCGGTGACGACGCCCACGGCCGTGGCGACCCGGTCGGCCGACTCGTCGAGGGCGGCCGCGAAGAGCGCCTGGTACTGCGGCGACGGCTGGTACTCGATCGGCAGCGACTCCGCGTAGTGCGCGGCCTTCGCCTGGATGGCCGCCTCCCGCTGCTCCACGGGCGCCTCCAACGACACGTCGGAGAGGTCCTTGAGCAGCCACCCCACTTCGTCGGCCGAGTATGACGAGAACCGCGGCCCGAACAGGGGCTGCGGGGTTTCCCGCGCGCTCATGCGCGACCCGCCAGGACCGGGGCCGGCTGGAAGTCCGGGACGACGGCCACGGTGAGGTCGGCGCACTCGGTGCGCAACGCCGACACGAGCCCGTCCTCGGCCCACAGCGCCGGCGTCTCGGCCGTGCCGTCCACGACGAGCACGATCGCGTCGAAGCCGGCGCCGGCCACGTTGTAGGCGAAGCGCGGGCCGCCCGTCCCGTCGTGCGACGGGAACTCCAGCCGGGTGCGGATGGCGTAGCCCGGCTCGTCCACGGCGAGCACCGGCGAACGGGTCGTCGAGGAGAACCGCACCGGACCCCGCCGCACGGCCAGTTCGGTGGCGAGCGCCAGCGGCGTGTACATCAGCTCCTCCGTCCCGAGCACCAGCACGCTGCCCCGTTCGGGCAGGGCGGCGAGCACCTCGCCGGCGAACACGCCCACCGTGGCCCGCAGATCGGCCCGGTCGGCGGCGTCGAACCCGTGCCGCCCGCCCTCGGGCAGGTCACCGGGCCAGGTGGCGACGAGGCGGCGAACGTGCGCCGGCCCGCCCGCCGCGCCGGGTGCCGCCGGTTGGGTGTCCAGCCGCGCGATGAGTTCGGCGGCGCGTTCGAGAACGTCCTCAGGGTGCTCCACGACCCCCGCGGCCAACGCCACCACGTCGATGCGGGCACCGAGCCGGGCGGCCGCGGCGTCCACCTTCGCGCGGTGCTCGGGCGTGCGCAGGTCGAGCAGCGTCGCCACCACGTAGTGCTCGCGGGGCCGCAGGCGGTGCAGCGCCTCGATGGTGGCGACGGCGGTGCGGCCGGTGGTGAGTTCGTCGTCGACGAGCACCACCGGGGCGTCCTCGTGCAGCCACCTCGGATCGGCCGGCAGCAGCAGGTGTTCGGTCGCGTGGCTGTGCGCCTCGTCGAACGTTCCGGCGGCCGCGACGCCCTCGACGCTGCGGCGGGTGGAGTGCAGGTACCGCGCCCCGGCGAACGCGTCCGCGACGGCGTGCCCGAGCGCCGTGGCGGTCTCCGCGTAGCCGATGACGAGCGGCGCCCGGCGCAGCACCGCACAGTCCTCGGGGGCGAACGCCAGCCCGGCCAGCGCCGCCGCGTTGCCCCGCAGGGCGTCGGCGAGCGGGCCGAGCGGGCGGGGCCGGCCGGCGGCGCCGAGCACCTGCGCGGCGCGTTCACCGAGCAGGCGGGCGGCCGCGTACGACAGCCGCGGGTCGACCGGCAGGTGCTTGCCGAGCACGCGCGACACGACGAGGTGCGCGCGGCGCGGGTTGCGCCGGACGGCGAGCCCGGCCAGGTCGGACAGGCGCACCGGGTGGTGCCCCGGCGGGTCCTGCAATCGCACGTCGAGCCGCTCCCCGACCCACCCCGTCAAACTCAAGACCTACCCCCCGCGCTCACGCCACCAACTCCCGGCCCACGCAGGCGTCGAGGAAGTCCACGAACGTCACCCCTTCCGCCGCCGCGCCGAACATCTCGGCCCGCAGCAGTGTCAGCCTCGCCCACTCCAGGTGCGGGCGGACCTCGTTCATCTTGTTCTGGTAGGCGCTGCGCAGGACCCCGCCGCCCTCGACGTCGTCCAGGATGGCGGCCGCGTCGCTGTACTCCTCGTGGCTGACCACCATGAGCGCGTGCACCGCGGCGGCGTGGCTCGGATGGATGATCGTCTTGCCGGTGAGGCCGTTGGCCTTGTCGAGCAGGATCTCCCGGATCAGTCCGTCCATCGACTTGCGCAGCAGCTTGCCGCGCAGCCGCTGCCCCTCCTCGTCGTGCTCCGCGAACGGGCTCTCCCGCAGCAGCGGCTTGAGGACCCGTTCGCCGCCGGTGAAGTACTCCCAGACCGGCCCGGAGATGACGTAGCCGCTGCCGTCCCGGCGGGCCAGCAGGTTGACGATCTCGGTGAGCGTCTGCGCGATGAGACCCAGGTCCCAGGCGGTGAGCTCGGCGGGGCGGCGCAGCCCGTACCAGCCGCACAGGTCCGTGACGCCGACCCGCAGCGAGAGGACCCGCTCTCGGTACCGGTCGAGCAGGTGCCGGATCTCGACGAGCGTGCCGAGGCGGGTCTCGGCGTGCGCCACCTCGGGGCTCTCCAGCACCGGCAGCGCGTACAGCGGCAGTCCGGTCGCCGCGGCGATCTCGTGCACGGCGACGAGCCCGGCCCGCCCGGTGTCGTCCGGCCGGAACTTCGGCAGCACGAATCCGCTGACCACGCGCAGCGCGTCGCCGAGGCGTTCGGCCATGCGGTAGATCTGGTCCGGACGGCGCACGCGGATGAAGAAGAGCGGACCGTCGGACTCGGTGAGCGCGAACCGGCGGACCTGGTCGGCCAGGTTGACCTCCGCCGCGTCGACCTCGTCGTCGCGGATGGAGTCCTCGAGACAGCCGACGAGGCTCATGAGCCCTTCGCGGTGGCAGCGCGCGATGTCCTCGGCGAGCCGCGGCCGCGTGGCGGGCGAGTACAGGGTGGCGCCGAGTGCGACGGCGAGCCGCGCCGGGTCGCTGTCGCGGTGAAACTCCGTCGGAGACCGGTGGAACAGGCCGGCCGCCTGCTCGTCGGTGAGTTGCTGGAAATGGCGCATCGCTGGGCCTCCCCCTATCCGGGTACGACTGCGGCGGCCGCCGTGGGAGTGAACCCGAACAGCGACCGCCGCGAGGCGTGTTCAGATGAGCGCAATCCTCGCTGGTGAACAGGAGGATGTCAGCAGGACAGCGGTTAAGTCCGCATGACATCCGTGGGTCCGGTGTGTCAAAGCGCACCGTACCCGTTTGTTCACACGCGTTACACCTTGGCGAGTTCCTTCTCGTCCTCGTCGTTGGCGTTGTCCGAGTCGGCGTCGAGCTCGCCGGCCGCGACCTTCTTGTTACGCCGCACCGAGCTCCACACGGACAGGGCGATGAACGCCACACCGATGAGGCCGGTGAACCACTCGGGGATGTGGAACTCGATGGTCAGGACCAGGATGACGGCCAGCACACCGATGGCCCAGTGCGCGCCGTGCTCCAGGTAGACGTACGAGTCGAGCGTCCCGCGGTTGACCAGGAAGACGGTGAGCGACCGCACGTACATCGCACCGACACCGAGGCCGATCGCGATGACGATCGGGTCGAGCGTGATGGCGAACGCGCCAACGACGCCGTCGAAGCTGAACGACGCGTCGAGCACCTCGAGGTAGAGGAAGAGGAAGAACGCCGCCCGTCCCGTGACGACCACCAGCTTGCCGGCCGCGCGCCCGGGGCTCATGTTGCCCTTCTCCACCTCCTTGGCGTCGGCGACGACCGCTTCGGCGTCCGAGTCGACCTCGTCGTCCTCGTCCTCCTCGTCCACGTCGAACAGCTCACTGAGGCCGTTGACGAGCAGGTACGTGAGCAGGCCCAGCACGCCGGCGAGCAGCACCCGGCTGCGCTCCTCGTCGGGGGCCAGGAACTCCCCGGCGGCCGCGATGACGGCCAGCGCGATCACCACGGAGAGCTGGTCCAGCTTGCCGATCTTCGCGAGCGGCTTCTCGATCCAGCGCAGCCAGACGAAGTCGTGATCCTCGAAGACGAAGTCGAGGAAGATCATGAGAAGGAAGATGCCGCCGAACGCCGCGATCGTCGGGTGCGCCTCGACCAGCAGGCGGGCGAACTCGTCCTGGGAGTCGGGGTTGACGGCCAGCTCCACCGCTTCCCAGGGAGAGATTCCGGCACTGGCGCTGACCAGCAGGAACGGGAAGACCAGGCGCATGCCGAAGACGGCGATGAGAACGCCGACGGTCAAGAAGATCGTCTGCCAGAACTTGGACATCCGGCGGAGGATCGTCGCGTTGATCACTGCGTTGTCGAACGAGAACGAGATCTCGAGGATCGTCAGGATCGCGACCAGGAACAGAGCGGTCAGACCGGCCGAAACGAAGGTGGTGCCCGGGTCGCGGGTGGCCCCGCCGTACCAGAAGCCACCGGCGAGCCCGGCGGCCGTCACCACGAACGACCAGAAGAAAGTGCGCAATATGGACAAGAGGGCCTTCCCTTACAGGTCCGGTTGTCCTGACGCAGGCAACCGCCGGGACAAGGCCCGGCGGTTGCGCCGCGGGCCGGGTGCTTACCCCGGCCCGCAGCGATACCCCGTCAGAAAACCCTAAACGTTGACACCGTAGTCGAGAGCGATTCCGCGCAGGCCAGAGGCGTATCCCTGGCCGATCGCGCGGAACTTCCATTCACCGCTGTGCTTGTACAGCTCGCCGAAGACCATGGCGGTCTCGGTGGACGCGTCCTCGGTGAGGTCGTACCGGGCCAACTCGTTGTTGTCGGCGGAGTTGACCACGCGGATGAAGGCGTTCTGGACCTGCCCGAAGCTCTGCGAACGGGTCTCGGCGTCGTAGATCGACACGGTGAAGACGACCTTGTCGGCCTCCGGCGGAAGACCGGCGAGGTTGACCTTGACCTGCTCGTCGTCGCCCTCGCCGGAACCGGTGAGGTTGTCACCCTGGTGCTCGACCGCCCCGTCGGGCGACCGCAGGTTGTTGAAGAAGACGAAGTGCGAATCCGAGATGACCTTGCCGGTCGCGTTGCAGATGATCGCGCTGGCGTCCAGGTCGAAGTCGGCGCCGGTGGTGGTCCGGACGTCCCAGCCGAGGCCGACCGTGACCGCCGTCAGGTTCGGTGCCGCTTTGGTGAGGCTGACGTTGCCACCCTTGCTGAGGCTGACTCCCACGAACTTCCTCCATTGTCGCAAGTAACCGGCGGGAGCGATCCCGCGATGGATCTCGGCACGCGGGCAGCGTGATCCGCCACTGCGCGACGCCTCCGTGCAGTCTGCCAGGTCGGTGCCAAGCCGGTGGCCCCGGTCACCTGCGCGTTAGTGGTGGTGATAGTGGTGGTGACCGCCGTGGCTCGAATCGTCGGGATGGTGGTGCGGGACCTGTGCGGCACCCACCCGGTGCTCGTGTCCGGGGAGCGCGATCCGGTACAGGCACGTGTCGCAGTTCATCCGGATATCGCCGGTGAGCGCCTCGCGATAGCGCTCGATGACGACGTCCGCGAGCTCGTCGCAGTCGCCGAGGACGTCGGCCGTCACCACGGGCACCGCGGGGTGCTCGGCAGCCCAGGCCGCCGCCTGGCTCGCCACCCGCACCGGCAGGATTCCGGTGAACAGGAAATACGGCAGCACGACGACCCGTTCGGCGCCGAGGCGGGCACAGCGATCCAGGCCGGCCGCCACCGCCGGCGGCGCCAGCGAGACGAACGCGTACTCCACGCCGGCCACGTCCGTGGTCTCCGCGAGCAGCCGCGCCACCTTGGCGACCTCGGCGTTGGCGTCCGGGTCCGAGGAGCCGCGGCCGACCAGCAGCACGGTCGTGGCCGCGTCGGCGCCGGCCTCGGCGAGGCGTTCCCGCAGCAGCGCCAGCACGCTCGGGTGCGGGCCGATCGGCCGGCCGTAGGCGATGCGCAGGCCCGGGTGGCGTTCCTGCTCGCGGGCGAGGGCCGCCGGGATGTCGCCCTTGGCGTGCCCGGCCGCCACCAGCATCAGCGGCACCGTGCCGAGCCGGGTGGCGCCGGCGTCCACCAGGGCCGACACCGCGTCGCGGATCGGCGGGGCGGACAGCTCGATGAATCCCCCCGCCACCGGGGTGTCGTCGGCGGCCAGGCGCTTGGCGACGCGTTCGGCGAAGAGGCGGAACTGCGCCGCACCCGCCTCGTCGGCGCTGCCGTGCCCGGCGATGAGTAGACCGATCATGTGGATGGATCTCCGTCTTCGAGGGGGTTTCCGTACAGCAGGGCGTTGACCGCGGCCGCGGCCACCGCGGCGCCGCCCTTCGCGCTGCGGTTGGAGAGCTGGGGCAGGCCCGAGGCGCGCAGGGCCGCCTTGGACTCCGCCGCTCCGACGAATCCCACGGGGAGCCCGACGACCAGGGCCGGGCGCACCGCGCCGGTCGCGCAGAGCCGGAGCAGTTCGTACAGGGCCGTCGGGGCGTTGCCGATCACCCAGACCGCGCCGTCCGCGGCCTCCTCCGCGGCCCTCCGGATGCCCGCCGCGCTTCGGGTGAGCCCGTCCGTCGCGCTCTCCGGCAGTCGGCAGATGCTGTCGAACGTCGTGATGCCGGCCCGCACCATCGCCACGTCCACGACGAGCGGCCGCCTCGCGACGAGTGCCGCCCGGCCGGCGCTGAGGTGCTCCTCCGTGGTGACCAGGTCGCCCACCCACTCGGGGTCGGCGGTGGTGTGGACGATGCGTTCGGCGACGTCGCGGGTCAGCGGCGGCAGGTGCGTGGTGTCCACGCTCGCCCGCAGGATGCGGTACGACTCGGCCTCGATGGGGTGCACCGTTCTCACGCGAGCCATCGGTACTCCCGGGGCGTGACCATCCGTCCGCCGGTGAGGGTGGTGCGCGACGAACCGACGATGACGACGCTCAGCATGTCCACCGCGTCCTCGTCGAGGTCGGCGAGCGTCGTGAGGGTGACCCGTTCGCCCGGGCGGGTGGCGTCGCGCACGATGCCCACCGGGGTGTCCTTCGGCCGGTGTCCGCGCAGCACGTCCAGCGCCGTGCCGAACTGCGTGCGCCGCTTCAGGCTGCGCGGGTTGTACAGGCAGACGACGAGGTCGGCGACGGCGCACGCGCGCACCCGTTCCTCGATCACCGGCCACGGCGTGTGCAGGTCCGACAGGGAGAGATAGGCGTGGTCGTGGCCGAGCGGCGCACCCAGCCGCGCGGCGGCGGCGACCGCGGCCGTGATCCCGGGAACGGCCTCGACGTCCACGTCGTCGCCGGCCAGTTGCAGGGCCGGCGAGGCCATCGCGTAGATCCCCGCGTCGCCGGAGCCGATCAGCGCGACCGCGTGCCCCGCGGTGGCCAGCGCGACGGCGGTGGCGGCGCGTTCCTCCTCGGCGCCGAGGCCGCTCTCCTCGACCCGGGTGCCCGGGGGGAGCAGGTGGCGGATCTGGTCGACGTACTGGTCCAGCCCGACGACCACACTGGCCCGGCGCAGCGCCCGCTCGGCCCGCGGCGCCCGCAGGTCCTCCGCACCCGGCCCGAGCCCGACGAGCGTCAGCCGCCCCCGCGGAACGACCCGCGCGACGGCCACCGTGCTCATCGTTCCCACGAGCTTCTGGACCACCAGGTCGCTCCGACGCCCGGCCACTCCCGCGGCCCGCAGCGCGGCGGCCTCGGCCACGCTCGGCGTCCCCACCGCGTCGCGGACCACCTCGGAGGGATTCGGTACGTCCACAGTGGACAGCTCCGCCGCCGTGAACGTCACGACCGGCCAGCCCCGCGCTTGAGCGACGGCGCGGATGCCGGGCTCGTCGGCCTTGATGTCGGCGGTGGCGATCGCGCGCACGGACTCGGGCGCGAGGCCCTCCAGGGCGGCGTCGATCAGCGCGGAGATCTCCTCGGCGGGCGCCCCCCGGCTGGCCCCGACGCCCACGACCAGCGACGGCGGCCGGTACACGAGATCCCCGACGGCGTCGCGCCGATCCGACACGACAAGCGTGACGACACCGGTCGACGTCGGAGCCGGGAGGGGTGGGACGGGCCAGGTGGCGTCGGACCGGACGCGGATCTCCGCGCCGGACAGGACCGCCGTCGTCGCCCGGGCCACCCGCTCCGGGGTCGCCAGGTGGAAGCCGAGGTCGGCGCCGAAGCCGTCGAGCGGCGTGATGCCGACCGCGTCCGTGGCCGTCGTGACGACCGGCGTCGCGCCCAGCACCCGCGCGACCGACTCGGCGAGGGCGTTCGCGCCGCCGTCGTGGCCGCCGCAGAGCGCGACCGCGAACCGGCCGGCCTCGTCGACGCAGACCACCCCGGGGTCGGTGTGCTTGTCGGCGAGCAGCGGCGCGATGAGGCGTACGGTCGCGCCGGTGGCGAGGAAGCAGACGACGGCGTCGGCGTTCGGCCAGGCGGCCGCGAGCTGGTCGGCGGCCGGTCCACTGTGGACGGTGGTGCGGTCGGGCCAGGCGGCGGCGAGGCGTTGTGCCAGGCCCCGCCCGCCGGGTGTCACCGCGACGAGCGCGATCATGAGAGAACTCCCCACAGGACGGTCACCGGGTTGACGGCCGCCAGGCGGTGCGTGCCGTCGGGCAGCGGCGAGAGGCGGTTCGCCTGCAGCTGTGTGCCTTCCGCGGCGTACCCCGCCGCCGTCATGGCCGCGAGCGCCGGCCCGACCCGTTCGACGGCCGCGAACGCCGCCACCAGCCGCGCGGGCCGCCGGGCCGCGCACGCCGCGAGCACGTCCAGCCCGCCGCCGCCGACGAAGACGGCATCGGGGTCGGGCAGCCGTTCGAGGCAGGCGGGTGCGGTATCGATCACCACGTCGACCTCGACCCCGTACACGGCCGCGTTGTGCACGATCGGGCTGTACGCGTCGGCGTCCCGGTCGACCGCCACGGCCGCGGCGCCGAAGCGCGCGCACTCGACCGCGACGGAGCCGCTGCCCGCCCCGACGTCCCACACGAGGTCGCCGGTGCGGGGTCCGAGCCGCGCCAGCACGAGGGCCCGGATCTCGGCCTTCGTGATCATGGAGTCCCGGTGCTCGAACGCACTCTCCGGCAGCGCCCACCGATCGGGGGCCGCCGGCGCACCGGCAAGCCAGCCGGCCTCCGACACGATCGGGACCCGTTCGTAGAAGGCGGCACCGGCGCGGGCGGTGTTGTCGAGCCTCGGCGGGAGGGCGAGGACGACCGTCGGAGCGGGCCAGTCCGCCGCGTCGGGGTACTCGCCGACGCGTTCGTCCGGGTGGCCCAGGCGGGAGGCCACCACCAGGCGTCTGCCCGGCAGCGCGGCCGCCAGTTCGTCGGGGCCGGCGCCCGGGCCGGTCAGGACAGCCACCGTCGAGTGGGCCCTGCAGGCGTTGACCGCGCGGCGCAGGGCGCGTTCGCCGGTGGTGCCGTGGGCCGAGACGACCACCGCGTCGTCCCAGGGGAGACCGAGCCGGGCGAACGCCAGCGCCACCGAGGAGATCGCCGGTTCGACCACGCAGGGCAGCGCCGCCCGGCGGATCGCCCGCAGGATGCCGAAGAACCCCGGGTCGCCGCTGGCCAGCACCACCGTGCGCCCCGGGTGCGCACGGATCCGGGTGAGGGCGGACTCGACGTTGCCGAGCGGAAGAAGTTCGGCCGACGCGGGGATGCCGTTCACTGTGGACAGGTGGCGGGTGCCGCCGACGACCAGCGTCGCCCCGGCGAGGAACGCGCCCGCCCGAGCCGAGAGGGCGCCGCCGTCGACGCCGAGCACCGCTACCGGTTCACGCACCGGATGCTCGCAGGCGGGCCCGCGCGGCCGGTTCGGCCCGGCGGAACCCGTGGAAGTGGCCGGGGTGGTACAGATGACTGCGCGTGCCGCCGGCGTCGAGGGCCGGCCCGACCAGGAAGAGCGTGTGCTTCCACAGCTTGTGCGCCTTGACGGTCTCCTCCAGCGTGGCGATCGTGGCGCGCACCAGCAGCTCGTCCGGCCAGGTGACGCGGTACCCGATGAGCACGGGCGTCTCCGGCGGGTAGCCGCCGGCGAGGAGTTCGGTCGCCAGTTGCTTCGTGCGCGCCGCCGACAGGAACACCGCCATCGTCGTGCCGTGCCGGGCGAACTCCGCGATGGACTCCCGCTCCGGCATGGGCGTCTTGCCGCCCTCGAGCCGGGTCAGGATCACCGACTGGGCGACCTCGGGCACCGTCAGTTCCCGCAGACCGGCGGCGGCGACCGCCGAGAACGCCGACACGCCCGGGATCACCTCGACCGCCAATCCCATCTCGGCGCACGCGTCGAGCTGCTCCTGCAGTGCGCCCCACAGGCCGGGGTCGCCGGAGTGCAGCCGCACGACATGCAGTCCCTCGGCGGCGGCCCGCCGGTAGATGTCCACAGTGGACTCCAGCGGGATCGTGGAGGAGTCGACGATCTCGGCACCCGGCGCGGCGTAGCGCAGCACGTCCTCGTGCACCAGGCTGGCGGCCCACACCACCACGTCGGCGGCGCGGATCGCCTCGGCCCCGCGCACGGTGATGAGATCCGCGGCCCCCGGCCCCGCCCCGACAAAAGTGACCCGGCCCGTCATATCTTTCCCCCTCGGGACGTGCGCACCGCAGGAACGAACACAGTGGACAGATACGGTGCGGCACCGTCCACATCGGACAGCCGGTCGACCCGCTCGTCCGGCAACCCCAGATGCGTGCCCAGAACGGCTTCCCGCCCGGCCTCCTTGACCGCCTCGGCCACCTCGGACAGGTGCCGGCCGGCCTTGTACACCACCACGGAACCGTCGTTCGCCAGCGCCTCCCGCAGTGGCGCCACGCCCCCACGCGCGAGCGGCAGCAGCGTGAGCGGTTCGGTCCCCTCGGACAGCGGAACATTCGCCGCCGCGGCCAGCGCCTGCATCGCCGTGACGCCCGGCACCGTCTCGATGACGGCCTCCGGCAGGAGCGCGTGCACGGTCTGCGAGAGGTACGTGAAGGTGGAGTAGACGTTCGGGTCGCCGATCGTGGCGAACGCCGCCGTCCCGCCGGCCGCGCGCAGCCACTCGACGATGCGGGCGCCGGCGGCGTCCCAGTGGCGTTCGCGGCGGGCCGCGTCCGTGCGTTCGTTGAGCGCGAAGACGAGGCGCTCGATGCGGTCGTGACCCGCGTGCGCGCGCACCGTCGCCTCGGCCCGGCCGGTGTCGGTGCCGTCCAGCACCGGCACGAACACCCGGTCCGCCTCGCTGAGCACCCGGACGGCCTTGACGGTGACCAGTTCGGGGTCGCCGGGGCCCATGCCCACGCCGATCAGACGCATGCCGTCGTCCTCCCCGCGGCGCGGACCAGGTTGCCCGCGATCCCGGGATGGCCGGCCCAGTGCAGGTGCAGGTAGGAGGCGTGCACCCCGTCCCGCACGAAGCCCTGCGGCTCCCCGCCGGCCCACCGCCACGCCGGCCCGCCGTCCGGCGGCGCCGGCCGATGTCCGGTGGTGGGTGCCGGGAGCGGTCCGCCGGCCATTGGCTTTGCCGGCCGATGTCCGGTGGGCGTGCCGGTGGTGGGTGCCGGGAGCGGTCCGCCGGCCATTGGCGTCACGATCGTCCGGTGGAACTCGTGCCCGGTCACGCGGGTGCCGGCCCCGCCCAGCCACGACGGGGTGAGCGCGACGGCGTCCCGGTAGCCGAGGGTGAGGCGTTCGCTCATGACGGCCGACGCGTCGAGAACGCCGCACATCGGGGCGCCGTCCAGGGTGCGGCACAGCCAGAGGAGGCCGGCGCACTCGGCGGCGATCGGGGCGCCGCGGGCGGCCAGGTCGGCGACCGCCCTGTGCAGCGCGGTGTTGCGGGACAGCTCCGGGGCGTAGACCTCGGGGAAGCCGCCGCCGATCACGAGACCGGCCGTGCCGGTGGGGAGCGACTCGTCGTGCAGCGGGTCGAAGGGGACGACCTCCGCGCCGGCGGCGGCGAGCAGCTCGGTCGTCTCCGCGTAGCCGAACGAGAACGCCGCCCCGCCGGCCACGGCGACGACCGGCCGCGCCCCGCCCGCGGCCGCGGAACGCACCGCGTCCTCCGCCGACCAGGCCGAAGCGGCGAGCGGTCCCGCCGACCGTGCCACCGCCAGCACCGCCTCCAGATCCACCGACTCGCGCACCAGCGCCGCGAGCGCGTCCACGGAGGCCGCCGCGGCGGCGTGCCGTTCGACGACCGGGACGAGGCCGAGGTGCCGCGACGGGGCCGACACCGCGTCGCTGCGGTACAGGGTCCCGAGCACCGGCGTGCCCACCTCGTCCAGCGCCTCCCGCAGCAGGTCGGCGTGCCGGAACGAGCCCACCCGGTTGAGGATCACGCCGGCGATGCGCACCTCCGGCTCGAACGTCCGGAACCCGTGCACCAGCGCGGCGACCGAACGCCCCTGCGCGGCGGCGTCCACCACCAGCACCACCGGCGCGTCGAGCAGCCGGGCGACGTGCGCCGTCGAGCCGAACGACCCGGCCCCGGTGCGCCCGTCGTACAGCCCCATGACCCCCTCGACGATCGCCAGCGAGGCACCGGCGGCGCCGTGTGCGAACAGCGGCGCGATCAGCGCTTCGCCCACGAGCACCGGGTCGAGGTTGCGCCCGGGCCGGCCGGCGGCCAGCGCGTGGTAGCCGGGGTCGATGTAGTCCGGCCCGACCTTGAAGCCGGCCACGGAGACGCCCCGCGCCGCGAACGCCGCGAGCAGCCCCGTGGCGACCGTCGTCTTGCCGTGCCCGGAGGCGGGTGCGGCGACGACCAGCCGCGCTACCACTCGATGCCCCGCTGCCCCTTGCGGCCGGCGTCCATCGGATGCTTGATCTTCGTCATCTCGGTCACCAGGTCGGCGGCGTCGACCAGGGCCGGCGCGGCGTACCGGCCGGTGATGACGACGTGCTGGGTGGGTGGGCGTTCGCGCAGGGTGTTCACCACGTCCTCGACGTCGATCCAGCCCCAGTGCATCGGATACGTGAACTCGTCCAGCACGTAGAACTGATAGGCCGAGGACGCCAGGTCGCGCTTGATCTGCGCCCAGCCCTCGGCGGCCTCGGCCGCGTGGTCGCGTTCGTCGCCGGGGCGGGCCAGCCAGGACCAGCCCTCGCCCATCTTGTGCCAGGTGACCGCGCCGCCCTTGCCGCTCTCGCCGAGCGTGCGCAGGGCCGACTCCTCGCCGACCTTCCACTTGGGACTCTTCACGAACTGGAACACCGCGATCGACCAGCCGACGCTCCACGCGCGCAGCGCCATCCCGAACGCCGCCGTCGACTTGCCCTTGCCGGTGCCGGTGTGCACGGCGAGGACCTGTTGGGTGCGGCGCTGGCGGGTGGTGAGCCCGTCGTCGGGAACGTGTTCCGGCTTGCCCTGTGGCATCAGGCCGCCCTTCCGATCCGGGTGTCACGAAGCAGTTCCGCCGAAAGCTCCGATACGGGCAGGTGCTCGGCGTCCAGGGTGACGGCCAGGCGGGCGGCGAGGCCGAGTCGCACCGGCCCGGACTCGCAGTCGACCACGACGGTGGCCGTCCCGCGCAGGATCGGGGCGACCGTGGCCGGGTCGGCTCCCATGGTGTGCCGGCCGTCGGTGACGAGCACGACGAGGGCCCGCCGGTGCGGGTCGCGCAGCCCGTGGGTGCGCACGGTGCGGGCGGTCAGCAGCAGCGCGTCGGCGAGCGGGGTGCGGCCGCCGGTGCGCAGGTCGCGGGTGCGCACCGCGGCGATCTCGTGGCTGGTGGTGGGCGGGAGGACGAGTTCGGCCCCGGTACCCCGGAACGTGATCAGCCCGACCTTGTCCCGCCGCTGGTAGGCGTCGCGCAGGAGGCTCAGGACGGCGCCCTTGACGGCCCGCATCCGCCGGCTGGCGGCCATCGAGCCGGAGGCGTCGACGACGAAGAGCACGAGGTTTGCTTCGCGTCCCTTGTGGACGGACTCGCGCAGGTCGTCGGCGAGCGGGCGCCGTCGCCCGGAGGCGGCCGCGCTGGTCAGGGTGGCCGGCAGGTGCACGCTGGTCACCCGCCCGCGCGGCGTCCGCGCCCCGACGACCCGCCCACTACGGGTCCAGGCCGCGGAGCGCCGCCCGGCCCGAGCTCCCGTCCCGGTCCCCGGCACCGCCAGCAGTTTTGTCTTGAACGTCTTCTCGTCCGGCCGTTGCAGTGATTCGCCGATGCCGGACGGCCGCCGCTCGTCCCGCCCGTCGGGACCGCCGTCCCGAGGCGTGGCATTCGCTGGTGCGGGGTCGGATGCGGCGGCCGGCTCCTCGTCGGGCGCCTGGGCGGTCGGCTGGGGTGCGTCCCGGTCCGGCCCGCTGTCGTCGGCCCGGCTGTCGGCCGCTGCGTGATCGGCGGCGGCGCGGTCGTCGTCCGGGGTGTCGGCGTCGGTGTCGCGCCGTCCGGGCGGCGGGTCGTCGTCGGGTCCGTCCGGCCCGTGTTCCGCCTCGACGGCCGCGCGCGCCTCCTCCATCGCCTTGTCGAGCTGCCCCTCGTCCAGCCCCGGCGCGTCGAACGGGTCGCGCCGCCGCCGGTGCGGCAGGGCCAGCCGCGCCGCGTCCCGCACGTCCGCCTCGATGACCCGGGGCCGCCCGTGCCACGCGGCGAGCGCGACGGCCGTTCGGGCCACGACGATGTCGGCGCGCAGCCCGTCGACGTCGAACGCGGCACACACCGTCGCGATGCGGGTCAGCTCGGCGTCGGGCAGCAGTACCCCGGGGAGGCGTTCGCGGGCGGCGGCGATGTGCCCGGCGAGGGCGGCCTCGTCGGTGTCCCACCGGCCGGCGAACTCCTCCGGGGCGGCCTCGTACGCCAGGCGCCGGCGCACCACCTCGGCCCGCGCGGACGGCTGCCGCGGCGCCGCCACGTCGACGGTCAGCCCGAACCGGTCCAGCAGCTGCGGCCGCAGTTCGCCCTCTTCGGGGTTCATGGTGCCGACGAGCAGGAACCGGGCGGCGTGGCGCACCGACACCCCGTCCCGTTCGACATAGGAACGCCCCATCGCGGCGGCGTCCAGCAGAAGATCGACCAGGTGGTCGGGGAGCAGGTTCACCTCGTCGACGTAGAGCACCCCGCGGTGGGCCGCGGCGAGCAGCCCGGGCTCGTAGGCCCTGACCCCCTCGGTGAGGGCCCGCTGCAGGTCGAGCGCGCCGACGACCCGGTCCTCGGTGGCGCCCACGGGCAGCTCCACGAGCCGGGCCGCAGCGGTGGCGGCGGGTGCCCCGGGGTCGTGCGGCCCGTCCGGGCACACGGCGTCCGGGGCGGCGGGATCACACCCGAACCGGCACCCCACGACGGTCGTCACCGGCGGCAGCAGCGCGGCGAGCGCCCGCACCATGGTCGACTTGGCGGTGCCCTTCTCGCCCCGGACCAGCACACCGCCGATCCCGGGGGAGACGGCGTTGAGCAGCAGAGCGAGCCGCAGGTCGTCGAGTCCGACGATCGCGGAGAACGGAAACACGCGTCAGTATCCCTTCCGCGGGTGTCCACGCCCGCAGTAGTGGCCGAGCGAACGGCCGGAGTTCCTGGCTCCCGGAGCGTCGCGCTCCGGTGACAGTGGCGGGACCGCCCCGGACTCACACCGGGTTCCTCCTGCATACCGTTCGAATGGCATGCTCGCCTACCGAAAGGGGCGACGTCAACGCGGGGCCCGCCACACTCCCCTCCTCAGCGGAACGGGTGGGGTGGCTGTTCGCCCAGGTCGCGCAGCACCCGCGTGCCCCAGCGGCGGGCGTGCCGGCGCAGCCTTCCGCGGGCCCAGGTGTAGGGGAGCGTCTCGTCGACGCGCAGGATCTGGTGTCCCAGCGGCACCGCCCGAACGGCGTGCCACCCCCGCAGCCGCACCTCGTCGGGAAGGCGGGCGGTGAGGTCGCAGAGCACGGGGTCGACGCCGGCGGCGAAGATCCCGGCGAGCAGGCCCTGAAGCGTCGGGTCCGCCGCGCCCAGCCGCACCGGCCGGGGTGCGCGCAGCGTGACGGCACAGTCGGCGAGCCACCGCCGGGCGGTGCGTACCCCCGCCTCGGAAGCCCAGTAACGCGCACGGCTCCCGGCACAGGTGATCCGCGGCGGCGCGGCCGAGGCGTCGGATCCGGCGAGCCCGCGCCGCGTGAGCAGCACCTCGACCGCCTCGCGCGCCGACTCCCGCACCGCCCGCCGCGCGTTCCACCCGGCCGCCGACCCCGCCCCGACGGCACCGCCCCGGGCGCCTTCGACGGCGAGCGTGACCGCCACCGTCACCCCGGGCAGGTCGGTGGGGACCAGGACCGTGCGCACCACCGCGTCGAGGTCGCGCAGGACGTCGGCGAGGAGGCGTTCGGCCGCGCGGTCGGGGTCGTCCGGGTCGGTGGGCCAGTCCGCGGAGGGCTCCGGCACCGCCGCCGGGTCCAGGGCGGGCAGCCGGGGCCGGAGGACCCACGCCGCCTGTGCCGCGTCGCGTTCGACCGACTCCAGGAGGGCACCCGCGGCCGCCGCCGCGAACGACCTCCCGGACGCCGCCCCGGACCGCCCCGGATCCACGCGGACCCGGACGGGCGAAGCGAGGTCGACGCGGGCACGGGCGGACGCCGCGTGGTCGATCACGGCCGCGGGGACGAGCACGTCGACCCAGGAGCCGTCGGCGCGCATGCTCCGCCCCGGCACGCAGTCCACCGCGGTGAAGTCGATCGACGGGTGCGCCCGGGCGGCGTCGAACGCACCGACCCACACCCGCGCCGGATCGTCGGCGGGCACCCGGGGGATCGCGGCGCCGGGTTCCAGCGCGGCGCGTTCGACCAGGCCGCCGGCGGCCCGTGCGACGGCGAGCGCGGGAAGGACGTCGCCCACGCCGTCGACCGTCCACAGTGGACCGATTTCACCAGGTGGGATCGGGGTGAGGCGCCGCCCCAGGAGCTCGACGGCCGCCAGCGTCGTTTCCATGCACAGGGTTCGAAGCCGTGGGCGCTCCGGACGCCCCGGAGCCGCCGTCGAAAATTCATCGGAATCGGCACCCGTCCGGAACGGCCGCCACCCCGAACAGTCTGCAAAGCCAGAGCTGGGGAGGGCCGGTGGCGACAACAGGTCTTGTGGCGGGCGAGGCGGCGGCGATCGGCCGTCGGGCGGAACGCGAGCGGTGCCGCGAGGCGTTCGCGGCGTTGGCGGGCGGGCGGGGTGCCGTGCTGGCCTTCGCCGGGGAACCGGGCATCGGCAAGTCCCACCTGGTGGCGGCGGTCGGCGCGGAGGCCCGGCGGTCCGGTGTGCCCACTTTCGCATGGAGCGGGGACGGCGTGCCGGAACGCGTCCCGGATGACACCGATCCCGGCCGCGCAAGCACAGGGGGGAAGGTGAGCTGGCGGGAACTGGTCCCGACGGTTCGCGCCCTCTCCGGCCGGCCGGTCGTGGTGCTGCTGGACGACCTGCACCGGCTGCCGGCCGCGCACGCGTACGTGGTCGAGGAACTGGCGCGGCTGCGTTCGGTGCTGGTGGTGCTCGCCTACCGGCCCCGGCAGCTGAAAGCGGGGCTGCGCCGGGCGCTGCGGGACGTCGAGTGCTTCCGGCTGGGGCCGTTCACGCCGGGTGAGGCGCGGCAGTTGCTCGGTGACCGGGCCGATCTGGACCGGGTGTACGCCGAGGGCGCGGGCAATCCGCGGTACATGCGGGCGCTGGCCGACGGCGTGGGCACCGCACTGCTCGAGGAGTTCGCGGCGCTGCCGGCGGAGTGGGCCCGGGTGGCGCGGGTGGCGGCGGCGTTCCAGGAGCCGTTCTCCCCGGAACTGCTGACCGCGGTGGCCGGCGACGCCGAGGTGACCGCGGCGGCGGTCGACGCGATGCTGGCGGCCGATCTCGTACGCCCCGTCGCGACGGCGCCCCTGCTGGACCTGCGGCATCCCGTGCTGGCCCGGGTGCTCTACGCGGCCGTCCCCGAGGCGGAACGCCGCACCCTGCACCGCGCGATCGAGCGCGAACTGGCCCGGCGCGGCGCGGCGGCCGCCCGACGGGCCCCGCACGTGCTGCGCGCACCCGACCCCGAACGCCCCGACCACTGCACGACCCTGGTCGAGGCGGCCCGCGAGACGGTGGACGTCGACCCGCGCACCGCCGCCGAGTGGCTCACCACGGCACGCACCCTGGTGCCGCCGAACGACCCGCGCTGGGCCCAGGCGCAGCTCCTGCTCTCCCACGCGAACCTGTTGCTGGGACGCTTCGCGGCGTCGCCCGTTCCGCAGAAAGACGTTCCGCAGAAGGAAACGACACTGCACGAGGAGCTGGCGGATCTCGCGATCGACACCATGGACTACGTCACGGGTGCGCAGCACGCCGTGATCGCCGCCGAGACCGCGCGCGCGGCGGGGGACGCCACGGCGGAGGCCGGCGCGCTCGGGCTCGCGGCCCTCTCCTACGGCCACCAGCTGCGCCTGGAGCCGGCCCGCGCGGCGGCCGACCAGGCGGCGCGCCTGCTGGACGCGGCCTCGGACGCGGCGGCGCTGCGCCACCTGTCGGCCGCGCACCGGGTCGGGGCGGCGGAGGCGCTGCTCGGCCTGCTCCCCGAGGCCGAACGTCACCTCCTGCGCGCGGTGACGCTGACCCGCCACTCGGGCCGGCCGGACCGGCTGCCGTCGGTGCTGCGCACGCTCGGCGAGGTGCAGCTGCGGGTGGGGCGCCTGGACGCGGCGCTGGACACGCTGGACGAGGCGGACCGGTTGGCCGGCCGCTACAACTCGCTCGACGTGCACACGGTGGTGGCGGTGCTGCGTTCGTCGGCGTTGCTGTGGCGCAGCCGGCGCGACGAGGGCGGCGCGGTGGTCGCGGCCGCGACGCGGGCCGCCGCCACCTGCGAGGGGATGCCGTGGGCCTGGGCCATCGACTCCCGCTGCGGCCTCGCCGAGGTCCTTCTTCATTCGGGGGAACCGGCACCGGCCGGCGAGCTGCTGATCTCGGCCGGCGGCGGGGACCGTCTGCCGAGGCTGGCGCCGTGGCGTCGGGTGCGCGCGTGGGAGACGCTGACGGCGGCGGCGCTGGCAAGGGGCGACCTGCGGGCGGCCGAACGCTTCGCCGGGATGGCCGCCGCGCACGTGGACCGCGTGCCCTCCGGGACCCGCCTGGCGTACGCGCGGCGGGCGGTGGCGCGGGTGCGGGTCGCCCGCCGGGACCTGGCGGGTGCGGTGCGCGACGGGCAGCGCGCGGCGGACGCGTTCACCGAACGGCGGATGCCGGTCGAGGCCGCCTGGACCCTGGTGGTCCTCGCCGGCCAGTGCCTGGACGCGGGGTATCCCACGGGTGTGGCGCAGTGGCTGGACACCGCCGACACGCTCGCGGGCCGCTGCGGCGCGCTGCGGCTGCGCGACGAGGTGGCCGCGCTGCGGCGCCGGCTGGCCCTGCTCGGCCCCGAACCGGGCGGCCGGCTGGCGACGCTGACGGCGCGCGAGGTGGAGGTGGCGACGCTGGCCAGCACCGGCCTGAGCAGCAGTGAGATCGCCGGCAAGCTGTACCTGAGCGTGCGAACGGTGGACAGCCACCTGGGCCGCATCTACCGCAAGGTCGGTGTCTCGACCCGGGTGGCCCTGGCGGCGGTGGTGCTGAACAGCCAACGGCCGTAACTACTCTGGAGGGCATGTCGGCGACGCGACTGCTCATCCTCGGCCTGGTGCGGGGCCTCGGCACGGCCCACGGCTACGCGATCCACAACGAACTGGTCTCGTGGGGCGCCGGCGAGTGGGCCAACGTCAAGTGGGGTTCGATCTACCACGCGCTGCGCCAGATGGAGAAGGAGGGCAAGCTCCGCCAGGCGAACACCGACGAGTGCACCGGCCGGGTCGACTACGCGGTGACGGAGGCGGGCGAGGAGGAGTTCCAGCGGCTGCTGCGCAAGTCGTTGCGGGACCGGCTGTCCCGTCCCGACCTGCTGTGTGCCGGGCTCGCCCTGATGACGTCGCTGCCCCGCGGTGACGCGATCGCCCTGTTGAAGGAACGGGTCGCCGAGGCCGAGCAGCAGCAGGCCGAACTGGCGGCCGGGGCCGGCCAACTGCCCCCCGGGACGCCGGGGCACGTGGCGGAGCTGTTCGGCTACTGGCGCACGGCCGGGGACAACGACATCGCGTGGGCGCGTGGCCTCATCGACCGACTGTCCAGCGGCGCCTACACGATGGCCGACGAGTAACTCAAACTTGAGTCGCCTCCTTCCGTGGCTCTATGCTGGCCCGGCCCTCAAGTTTGAGTAGGAGCGTCTCCATGATCAGAACCCGGAATTTGCGGCGCGACTTCGCGGTGAAGGGAGGCCCACCCGTCGAGGCGGTCCGCGGCGTCGACCTCGACGTGGGGCGCGGCGAGCTGGTGGCGTTCCTCGGGCCCAACGGCGCCGGTAAGTCCACCACCCTGCGGATGCTCACCACGTTGCTGCCGCCGAGCGCCGGCAGCGCGGAGGTCGCCGGCCACGACGTGACGGCCGACCCCGCCGGTGTGCGGCGGCGGATCGGCTACATCGGCCAGGGCAACAGCGCCGGCCACCACCAACGCGTCCGCGACGAACTGGTCACCCAGGGCCGCTGCCACGGACTGTCCACAGTGGAGGCCCGCCGGCGCACCGACGAACTGGTGGCCGACTTTGACCTCTCGTCGTTCGCGGACCGGGGCGTCGGTACCCTTTCGGGCGGCCAGCGGCGCCGGCTCGACGTCGCCATGGGCCTCGTCCACCGCCCCGAACTGCTCTTCCTCGACGAGCCGTCCAGCGGACTCGACCCGCACCACCGGGCCAACCTGTGGGAGCACATCGTGCGCCAGCGCGAGCGCGACGGCACCACGATCTTCATGACCACGCACTATCTCGACGAGGCCGACACCATGGCCGAACGCGTCATCGTCATCGACCACGGGCGGGTCATCGCGGACGACACCGCGCCGGTGCTGAAGGCTCGGCTGGCGGGCGACCGCATCACACTGACCTTCGCCGACCCGCTGGACGCGAAGCGGGCTGCCTCGCTGTCGGCCTCGCCGCCGGGTCCGGCCGTCGACGGCAGCACGGTCGAATACCGCGTGCCGGACGGTCCGGCGCGGCTGCCGGCCCTGCTGCGTGAACTGTGCGACGCCGGCATCGACGTGGTCACCGCCGCGGTCTCCCGGCCCACGCTGGACGACGTGTTCCTCGCCCTGACCGGCCGCAGTCTCCGGGAGGAGTCCCGATGAAGCTCGTCACCGACACCGGCATCGTCTTCACCCGCGAACTGCGGCCGGTCCTGCGGGAGCCGTTCTCGCTGGCGATCGCGCTGGCGCAGCCGGTGGTGTTCCTCGGACTCTTCGGGCCGCTGGTGTACGGCTCCACCGGGGAGTCGCTGCAGTGGTTCGTGCCGGGCGTGCTCGTGATGCTCGGGATGTTCGGCACGTCGGCCACGGGAGCCAACCTGCTGTTCGAACTCCAGACCGGCGCCCACGAACGGATGCTCGTCACCCCGCTCGCCCGGCCGGCGCTGCTGCTCGGGCGGGCCCTCAAGGAACTGTTCCCGCTCCTCGTGCAGGCGGTGCTGATCGTGCTGCTGACCGTCCCGTTCGGGTTCCGGCCCTCGCCGGTGGGCGCACCGGTGGCGCTGCTGATCCTGGGGGTGTTCGGGGTCGGGCTCGGTGCGCTGTCGTACGCGCTGGCGCTGGCCGTGCGCAAGCAGGAGTGGATGTTCTGGGTGGTGCAGCAGTCGTTGCTGTACCCGTTGATGATCACGGCGGGGATGATGCTGCCGCTGTCGACCGCGCCGGGTTGGCTCCGCGCGATCTCCCACGCGAACCCGCTGACCTACGTCGTGGAAGCGGAACGCGCACTCTTCGCGGGCGACCTCGCCCTACGCCCCCTGCTCACCGGCGGGGCCGCCGCCGCGCTCACCGCGCTGATCGGCCTGACGCTGGGCATCCGCGCGATGCGGAACAGCGCCACCTGAGCGCCTGCGTCGATCTTGCAGTTGTGGCGCCCGGCGTGCCAGGTTTCAGCCGGTAATGTCCGCGCCACAACTGCAAGATCGGCGGGGTCAGGGGGCGTAGCGCGATGCCACCTCGGCGGGGCGTTCGGCCACGGTGCCGGCGGCCACGTTCGCGGCGAGGCGGATGTACTGGGCGTGGGTCCACGCCAGGGGAGTGGCGCTGGTGGTGTTGGTGCCCGGCGGGAAGCCCGGGGGTTGGGTGTCCCAGACCTGTTCGGCCATCATCAGGCCGGCGCCGGCAGTGGCGGCCATCGTGCGCAGCTGCCCCCGGGCACCGGCCCGGTCGCCGGCCAGCAGCTGGTACTCGCCGCGTTCGCCGTTGAACAGCGGCCAGCCCCGGCCGCGGGTGGCGCGGGAGTCGGCGGGGAAGTCGAAGTTCCAGGGGCCGCCGGTGAGCGTCTCGCCGTAGCCGTCGTACGTGAACCGGTGCCAGAACCGGCCGATCGGCGTGTCGTAGGAGAGTTGGGCGTCGACCACGGACAGGGTGTTCGCGATGATCGGGTCGCCCGCGCGCTTCGCGCCGAGGCGCACCAGTTCGAGGAAGCTGGGGTCGACGACGGCACGCTGGTCCACACCGGACGGCCCGCTGTCGCCGATGGCGTACGTGGTGCCGGCGTCGGGGTTGCCGTCCTTGGTCAGCCGCAGGTAGTACGGCTTCGGGTCGTACGGGCCGGTGCGGGTCACCGTCCAGGACTCCACGCGCCGCTGCCAGTCGTCCGCCGTGGCCAGGTAGCGGGCCGACGCGGCGGGGTCGCCGTTCTGCCGCGCGATGCGGGCGGCGACGACGAGGCCGGCGATCTCGGCCGCGATGGTGGCCGGGGAGTAACCGCTCTGGTTCTCCCAGCGCTCCTGCGGGCTGTTCGGGGCGCCCGGGTAGCTGACCAGGAAGTCGGCGGCCCGCCGCACGTGGTCCCAGGTGGCGGCGTCGGTGCGGCCGAGCTGCCCGGCGAGCACGATCGGCAGCGCGACCTCGTCCAGTTGCAGGCTGGTCCAGACGGGTTCGCCGCGCACGTCGGTGTTCTGCGGGAACGAGCCGTCGGGCTTTTGCTGCCGTTCGAACAGGAAATCCAACGCGCGCAGGGCGCCGTCGCGGTCGCCGGCCGCGATGAGCGCGGTCGCGATCTGGTAGAGGTCGCGCGACCAGACCAGGTAGTAGGGGCCGGAGGGCTGCTCGGTGCCCCACACCCACGGCATGCTCGGCGAGGCCACGAACGCGCCGCGGTTCGCCTTGTCCTCACTGGCCGCGAGGACCATCGCCGAGACGGTGTAGAGGTCGCGCTCGCGGGGCGTCGTCAGGGACGCCGGTGTCCGGTGCAGCCGCCCGACGTAGCGGTGCCAGCTCCGCGCGTACTCCGCGTTCACCCGGTCGAACCCGGTGCGCAGCGACGCCTCCGGGTCGGTGTCGAAGCCGAGCGCGAGCGTCGCCTTTCCGTGCGACAGCCGCACCTCCGCGGTCTGCACGACGTTCCCCGGGTCGGCGGCGCGGGCGTAGCGGGTGTCGAGCCGGCCGTCGGCACGCAGGTCGGTCCAGCCGTCGCTGGTGCCCGCGTAGCCCGACGAGGTGGCGCCGAACGAGGGGCGGGCCGCCAGGTACGAGGCGCCCGTGCCGTCCCGGGCGACCAGGGCACCGTCCACTGTGGAGCCGGTGTCGTCGTTGCCGTTGTCGTTCAGCGACGGGTCGTAGAGCGCGTAGAGCCGTTGCCCCGCACGGGAACTGAACTCCACCCGCGCCATGAGCACCGGCCGGCGCGGGTCGGTCACGTAGGTGACGGCGAGGCGCCAGGTGCCGTCACGAGAGACGTTCACCTGACGGAAGGAGAGGCTGCGCGGATCCGGAACGGACGTCTCGACCGTGCTCGCCTCGGACACCCTGACGGCGCTCCCACCGGAGGCGACGACGAACTCCAACCGGCGCGCGGCCGGCGTGTCGAGGTCGGGGTAGAACAGCTCGCCGGCCCCGCCCGCGCGCTGCACCGTGAACCAGATCCGGCTGGTGTCACCCCCGTACGCGGTCCCGAAGCCGCCCTTGTCGGCCGGCTGCGTCTGCTGGGTGGCGCCCGGTGCGCCGGGGGCGGTCGGCGGCGCGGCGGCCGCCGGAGCGGCGACGGCGACGGCGGTGATCGGGACGAGGAGCAGGGCGAGGGTGGCGCGCATGGCGACTCCTTCCATCGACACATGCCGAGGTACCCGGGCCCGCCCTTTCCAACCCGGCCGGTTGACGCCGGCTCAGTGCATCTGCAATGTTGAATGCCCTTCATGAAAGAAGTCGTCACAACGCTGCAAAAAGTGCTCTGACCCCCGCAACTTCCCGCCAGGAGTGGGCATGAATCACCCCCGAACCCTCCGCGCCGGACTGGTGGCCGTCCTCGTCGCCACCGGCCTCTCGATCACCCCCAGCGCCGCCGCCGCGGCCGACGTCAACCACGCCGCGGGCCGTCCGACCACGGCCTCCGGCGCGCACGGCCAGTACCCCGCGTCCAACGTCACCGACGGCAACCAGGCCACCTACTGGGAGAGCGCGTCGGGCGCGTTCCCGCAGTACGTGCAGGTCGACCTCGGCGGCGCCGTCACGATCAACCGGGCCGTCCTCAAGCTCCCCGCGGGCTGGGGCGCCCGCACCGAGACGCTCGCCGTGCAGGGCAGCACGAACGGCACCGACTTCGGCACCCTGTCCGCCTCCTCGGGGCGGCTGTTCGACCCGGGCAGCGGCAACACGGTGACGATCGCGCTCACCGAGTCGAACGTCCGGTACGTGCGCGTGACGATCACCGGCAACACGGGATGGCCCGCCGGCCAGCTCTCCGAACTGGAGCTGTGGGGCCCCGGCGGCACCGACCCCGGAGACCCGGGCGGCACGGACCTGGCGGCGGGCAAGCCCCTGGAGGCCTCCTCCGCCACGCAGAACTACGTCGCCGCCAACGCCAATGACGGCAACATCGGCACGTACTGGGAGGCCGCCGGCCACCCGTCGACGCTCACGGCGCGGCTCGGCGCGAACGCCGACGTGACCGCCGTCGTCATCAGGCTCAACCCGGATCCGGTCTGGCAGGCGCGCACCCAGTCGATCGAGGTGCTCGGGCGGGCCCAGGGCGCGACCGGGTTCAGCACGCTGAAGGCGCGGGCGGACTACTCGTTCAGCCCGTCGGGCAACGCCAACACCGTCACCGTCGCGCTGAGCGGCCGGGTGGCGGACGTGCAGCTGAAGTTCCACGCGAACAGCGGTGCGCCGGGCGGGCAGGTGGCCGAACTGAGGGTCACCGGCACCTGGGCGCCGAATCCGGATCTTGTCGTCACCGGGCTGTCCTGGACGCCGAGCGCGCCGGACGAGACGAGCGCCATCGCGTTCAGCGCCACCGTTCGCAACGCGGGCACCGCCGCCTCCGGGGCCACCGCGCTCGACGTCACCCTGAACGGCGCCGTCGCGGGCACCGCCCAGGTCGGCGGCCTCGCCGCGGGAGCATCGGCGACCGTGACGGTCGGCGGCGTTCGCAAGGCGCAGGGCACCTACACCGCCGCCGCGCTCGTCGACCCGGCCGGCACGGTCGCCGAGACGAACGAGGGCAACAACACCCACACCGCGCCGCAGCCGCTCACGGTCGGCCAGTCACCCGGGCCGGACCTGCAGGTCGTCGGCATCACGTCCAGCCCGGCGAACCCGGCCGTGGGCGCGCCCGTGACGTTCACCGTGGCGGTCAACAACCGGGGCACGACGGCGGCCGGGGCCTCGACGACCCGGGTGAGCGTCGGCGGCACCACGCTGAACGGCAGCACCGGCACGGTCGCGGCCGGCGCGACGGTCGACGTGGCGATCGGCGGCTCCTGGACGGCCACCAGCGGCGGCGCCACCGTGACGGCCACGGCCGACGCGACGAACGCGGTCGCCGAGACCAACGAGACCAACAACCAGCAGACGAAGTCCGTCGTGGTCGGTCGCGGCGCGGCCGTCCCGTACGAGGAGCACGAGGCGGAGGCCGCCCGCCACAACGGAACGCTCGTGACGGCCGACGCGCAGCGCACCTACGCACACACCAACTTCGGCACCGAGTCCTCCGGCCGGGCGTCGGTGAAGCTCGACCGGACCGGGCAGTTCGTGGAGTTCACCTCCACCGCGCAGGCGAACTCCATCGTGGTGCGCAACGCCATCCCGGACGCGGCGGCGGGCGGCGGCATCGAGGCGACCATCAGCCTGTACGTGAACGACGTGTACGTGCGCAAGCTGACGCTCAGCTCGAAGTTCAGCTGGATGTACGGCACCACGGACCTCACCGACGCGCTGAGCAACACGCCGTCCCCGGACGCGCGGCGGCTCTTCGACGAGACGAGCGCCCTGCTGGCGAAGAGCTACCCGCCGGGCACCCGCTTCCGGCTCCAGCGCGACGCGGGCGACACCGCGGCGTACTACTACATCGACCTCGTCGACCTCGAACAGGTGGCGCCGGCGGCGTCGAAGCCGACCGAGTGCACGTCGATCGAGCAGTACGGCGCCCGGCCGAACGACGGGCTCGACGACACCGACGCCATCCAGCGCGCGGTCACCGACGACGAGAACGGCGTCATCGCCTGCGTCTGGATCCCCGCCGGCGAGTGGCGCCAGGAGCAGAAGATCCTCTCACCGGACCCGAACCGCGGCACCTACAACCAGAAGGGTGTGCGCAACGCGGTCATCAAGGGCGCCGGCATGTGGCACACCAGGCTGTACACGACGACCGAGCCGCAGAACGTCACCGGCAACATCAACCATCCGCACGAGGGCAACGTCGGCTTCGACATCGACGACAACGTGCAGCTCTCCGACCTCGCCATCTTCGGCATGACCACGAACCGCGCCAACCGCGGCCACGGCCTCAACGGCCGGTTCGGGAAGAACACGAAGGTGAGCAACGTCTGGATCGAACACGTCAACGTGGGCGCCTGGGTCGGCCGCGACTACACCGACACGCCGGCCTACTGGAACCCGGGCGACGGCGTGGAGTTCTCCGGGATGCGCATCCGGGACACGTTCGCCGACGGCATCAACCTCTCCAACGGCACGCGCAACTCGAAGGTGTTCAACTCCGCGCTGCGCACCACCGGCGACGACGCGCTGGCCGTCTGGTCCAGCAAGTACGTGCGCGACCAGTCGGTGGACGTCGGGCACGACAACCGGTTCACCAACAACACGATCCAGCTTCCGTGGCGCGCCAACGGGATCGCCATCTACGGCGGCTACGGCAACACCGCCGAGAACAACATCGTCGCCGACACGATGAACTACCCCGGCATCATGCTGGCGACCGACCACAGCCCGATCCCGTTCAGCGGCACCACGACCCTGGCGAACAACGGGCTGTACCGCACCGGCGGGCGCTTCTGGCAGGACGTGCAGCTGTTCGGCGCCATCACGCTGTACGCGCCGGAGTCCGAGATCAAGGGCGTCGTCATCCGCGACTCCGAGATCGTGGACTCCACGTACGACGGCATCCAGTTCAAGTCCGCCGGCAACGCCTATCCGGGTGTGCGGATCAGCGACGTGCGCATCGCGGGGTGCCTCAACGGCGCCGGCGTCCTCGCGCAGGGCAGCGCGCGCGGCGACGCCACGCTGACGAACGTGAGCATCTCCGGATGCGCGGTGGGCGACGTGGTCCGCGAGCCGGGTTCCCAGTTCATCTTCCGGTAGCGAACACAGGTACCGCCGGTCACGCCAGTTCGTGGCCGGCGGTGCTGTCCACTGTGGACGGGATCGCCCCCTCGTGGCGGTCGCCCGTCGTGACCGTGCCCGTCGGCTCGAACATGAGGATCGCGCCACCCGGCGAGGACGGCTTGTGCTCGGTGCCCTTCGGCACCACGAACACGTCGCCCTGGCGCAGCGACACGGTGCGTTCGGTGCCGTCCGCGTCCCGGATCGCGATGTCGAACCGCCCGTCGAGGGCGAGGAAGAACTCGTCGGTGTCGTCGTGGACGTGCCACACGTGCTCACCCCGGGTGTGCGCGATACGGACGTCGTAGTCGTTGACCCGCGCCACGATCCGCGGACTGTAGATCTGGTCGAACGTCTTGAGCGCGTCGTGGACATTCACCGGCTGCTGCATGCCTCCAGCGTGCCGGATCCCACTGGTGAATTCTTGTACGTTCCGGGGATCTCCCACGCCCTGGCCAGCCGCGACGGGTACACGTTGGCGCCGCCGCCGAAGAACTCGCAGAACTTCATGATGAGCGGGTCCCAGGCGAGCTGGTCCACGTGCGACGTTCCCGGGACGAGCAGCGACTCCTCGACGTGTGCGCGCACCACCCGCACGTGGAACGCCGTCGCGCCGTCGCCGAACGGGTGCGCCCGCTCCACCACGCACTCCAGCTGGATCGGGCACTCCGCGACCCGTGGCGCGTCGACGACCTCGCCCGCCTGCTCCGTCAACCCGCCGGCCGCGAACTTGTCCGCGACGTGCCGGTAGCCCATGTTCGCCTTGTACGCCGGCACGTCGGGACGGCCGGTCGTCATGGCGAGCCGGTCGACCGCGTCCACCAGCGTCGACGGGGCGAGGTTGAGCACACACGCGCGTTCGCGCCGGAGGTTGGCGGTGGTGCGGGAGGCGTTGCCCATCCCGAGCATGGCGCTGTCGTCGAGCCACCACGCGGACGACATCGGCGCCAGGTTGGGCGTTCCGTCGGGATTGCGGGACCCGATGAGCACCACCGGGGTGCCGAAGTACAGGACCTTCAGGTCGACGTGGGTGTGCATGCCGTCGAGCCTGCCGCCCGGCGGCCCGAACGTCCGGCGGGATTCGGACCTCGCGTTGCGGGTGCGGCGCCGGTCGACCGGTGGGAGCGGCGGTGCGCAACGGACGGCCCCGCTCCACTTGTGTGGCGCGCCGGGCTGCCGATGCGTTGGAGCGTGAACGCCAGCCGGACGGCATCGTCGGCGGTGCGCTCGGTGAGCGTCGCCCTCGCCGTGCTCATCGCCGCGGCGCTGATGGCGGGCACCGGCGTCTACCTGTCCCGCACCACGTCGGCGGCCCGGAGCGAGACGCTGGCGGACTTCGGCGCCCGCGCCGAGATCATCGCCGGGGCCGTCGGGGGCACGCTGGCGGGCAGTGACGAGCAGACCCGCGCCGTCGCGGAGAGCACGTACGCCGGCACGGCCGCGGAGTTGGCGGCGCAGCGCGGCACCGTGGCGCTGACCGCCGCCTGGTACGCGGTGCTGCGACCCGACGGCGAACTCATCGTCTCCGAGCCGGTCGCGCAGACCCCGACGGCGCGGAGCCTGGTCGCCGATCCCGGGTTCGAGATCGCCAACCGGAGCGGAACGTTGGCCTTCGGCGACGTCGTCGACACCGGCGGCGTGCCGAGCGTGGTCGCCTACCAGCCGTTCCGGGGCGTCGACGGCCCGCGCGTCCTGGCGGAACCGGTGCCGCTGAGCCAGGTCGGCGTGCTGTTCTCCCGGGTCATCGGCATCCCGACCGGCGACTCGTACGTGCTCGACGGCACGGGCCGGATCATCGCCGCCTCGAACGGCGCCGCAGCCGGCAGCCGACTCACCGACCCGGCCCTGGCGGCGGCGGTCACCGCCAAGGCGGCGGGCACCGTCGGCGGCACCTACTTCGCGTCCCGTCAGGTCTCCGGCAGCCGCTGGCGGGCCGTCACGGCGGCGCCGCGGGCCGCCCTGCTGGCGCCGGTGCAGGCGACGGAACGGGTCGCCTGGCAGCTGTTCGCCGCGTTCTGCGCCGCCCTGGCGCTGATCCTGGTGATCGGCTGCACGGCCCTGGTCAGCGCCGCCCGGCTGGCCCGCGCCCGGCTGCACGACGCGCTCACCGGCCTGCCGAACCGCGCGCTGTTCATGGAACGCGCCGAGGGCACCATCGCCGACCGGCGGCGCAACCGCGGGCCGAACGGCGAGGGCATCGTCGCCGCGCTCTTTCTCGACCTCGACGGGTTCAAGCCGGTGAACGACACCTACGGGCACGCCGCCGGCGACGCGCTGCTGAAGCAGGTCGCGCAGCGCCTGACGGACGCCACCCGGCCGGACGACTTCGTGAGCCGCTTCGGCGGTGACGAGTTCCTGGTGCTCTGCCGCGGGATCCGCAGCGTCGAGGACGCGCAGGCCGTGGCCGACCGGATCCAGCAGTACCTCACCGAACCGTTCGACCTCGACGGGCGCGCGGTCACCATCGGGGTGTCGATCGGCATCGCGACCCTGACCGACGACACGCAGGAGGCCGAGACCCTGATCCAACGCGCCGACCTGGCGCTCTACCGGGCGAAGGAGAACGGCCGGGGCCGCGTCGAGGTGTTCACCGGGACGTGATGCGGGCGATCGCGTCGTTCCACAGCGGGTCGTCGCCGGCACCGGCCCGCAGCGCGGGGAGCGCGGCCGCGGCGGGCGGTCCGATCTCGGCGAGGCAGCGCACCACGGCGACCCCGCGCGGCAGCGCCACGACGTGCGGCAGCAACGCCGGCACGGCCGTCGCGGCGTCGCCGCTGACCCTCCAGTACGCGATCGCCGCCCGGCTCGACACCCACTCGTCCGAACTGTCGAACAGCGGCGGCAGCAGGTCGGACAGCGGTGCGCCGTGGCGACCGAACTCGGCGAGCACCTCCAGCGCCCGGCTGCGCGCCCGGTCCTCGACGATGTCGGCGCGCAGCACCGCCAGCGGCTCGTCGACGATGTCGCCCACCCGGTACACCGCCCGCGCCGCGTTGAGGCGCACGTAGTCGTTGTCGTAGCGCAGCGCGTCGCGCAGGTCGGGCAGCGCGTCGACGGCGAGCGGCCCGAGGTCGCCGAGCACCTGCGTGACGATGTGCGGCTGCACGGGCAACTGCTCCCGGATCGCCTGAACGGCATGCGCCGCGTCCGCGCCGTACCGGCCGACCGCGTCGATGACGCCGATGCGGGCGTTGCCGGTGGGGGCCGTGCCGATGAGGGAGGTCAGCGGGGCGAGGCACCGCGGCGCCCACGGCCCGAGGAAGGGCAGCACGGACCCGACGACACCCCAGTCCACTGTGGACCCGGACAGCAGCTCGGCGACCTTCGCGTCGGCCCGAGGGTCGCGCAGGTGGCACAGCGCGCGCAACGCCTGCGCCGCGGCCGCACCCTCCGTCGGGCGTTCGCGCGACACCAGGTCCCACAGGACGTCGGCCGCCGGAGCCGCCGGCGCACCGAGGTCGGCGAGGAGCTGCGCGGCCCACCCGCGGGTCCGCTCGTCCTCGTCGGCGAGCAGCCGCTGCAGCACGGGGACGAGCGCGTCGACCGCCGGACGGTGCGCCTCGGGCGGCCGCACGATCGCGTACGCGGCGATCCGGCGCACCTCGGCGTCGGGATGGCGGGTCCACGCGTCCACCAACCTGATCCGGTCCGCCCAGCGGTCACCGAGCGCGCCCGTCGTCCAGGCGGCCGCGTCGGCACCGTCCGCCCAGGGCAGGGCCGGCACATCGTCCACTGTGGAGGGCACGTCGCGCTCCAGCACGTCGAGCGCGGCCGCCTCGTCGGCCTCGGGCCGCCCTGCGACGTCGGCCGCGCCCTTCGCGGTACCGGCTCCGCGCCGTCCGAGGATCACCGTGACGGCCGCCGCCACGCGGACCAGCGGGTCGGGGTCGGTCAGCCGGGCGGCAGCGGCGCCGCTGCCGTCGCCGAGGGCGTGCAGGGCGAGCACGAGACCCGCGCGGACCGTGCCGCTGCCGTCGCGGGTCAGCCGCTCCCGCAGCGCCGGCAGCGCGTCGGACACTCCGCAGGTGGCCAGCACGAACGCGGCGGTCGAGCGCACATCGGCGTCGTCGTCCGCCAGCAGCCGCAGGTACGCCGGCGCCCCGGCGAGGACGGCCTCCCGGGCGGCGCGCACCCAGGCCAGTTCGTCGGCGAGCCGGTCCCGGTCGACCCGGCCGGTCAGGTCGCCGTGCACGTCGAGATAGGAGGAACCGGTCGCCAGGTGCGACAGCAGGATCAGCACCGCCGCCCGGTCCGCGGCCGGCGCGTCCAGCACCTCGACGAGGAACGGCACCGCGTGCGCCGTCGCCTCGTAGACCGTCCCCTGGTGCCAGATGTTGCCGTACAGCTCGTCCAGCGCGTCGTCCGTGTCGCCCTCGGCGAGCGCGCGGATCAGCTCCGGCACGTCGGTGGCCTCCCCGTACGCGTGCTCCAGGGCGGCCCAGTCGACGTCGTCCAATGTCTCCAGCACGGGACAGGACCCTATCGGTCCTCCAGATCGCCCTCCGTCGCCAGGTACGCCTGCCGGAGTCCGTCCAGTGTGGACTGTCGCGGCGACTCCCACAGGCCCCGCTCGGCGGCCTCGAGGAGGCGTTCGGTCATGCCGCGCAGCGCCCACGGGTTTGACGTCTCCAGGAACTCCCGGGTTTCCTGGTCGAACACGTAGGACTCGGCGAGCTTCTCGTACATCCAGTCCTGCACCACGCCGGCCGTGGCGTCGTACCCGAACAGGTAGTCCACCGTGGCGGCCAGTTCGAAGGCGCCCTTGTAGCCGTGCCGCCGCATGGCCGTGATCCAGCGGGGATTGACGACGCGGGCGCGGAACACCCGGGCCGTCTCCTCGGCGAGCGTGCGCGTCCTCACGTCCTCCGGCCGGTGCGAGTCGCCGATGACGGCCTGCGGGTTGCGGCCGGTCAGCGCGCGCACCATCGCCACCATGCCGCCGTGGTACTGGAAGTAGTCGTCGGCGTCGGCGATGTCGTGCTCACGCGTGTCGACGTTCTTGGCGGCCACGGAGATGCGCTTGTAGACGCGTTCGAGGTCGTCGCGGGCGGCTCTGCCGTCGAGGTCGCGGCCGTAGGCGTAGCCGCCCCAGACGGCGTAGACCTCGGCGAGGTCGCGGTCGTCGCGCCAGTTCCGGGCGTCGATGAGCGGGAGCAGGCCGGCCCCGTAGGCGCCCGGCTTGGAGCCGAAGACGCGCGTGGTGGCGCGCCGCCAGTCGCCGTGTTCGGCCAGGTCCGCGCGGGCGTGCGCGGCGACGTGGTTGTCGGAGTCGGGCTCGTCGAGCTTGGCCACCGCCGCGATCGCGTCGTCGAGGAGCGTCACCACATGGGGGAACGCGTCGCGGAAGAAGCCGCTGATCCGGATCGTCACGTCGACGCGCGGCCGGCCCAGTTCGTGCGACGGCACGATCTCGAACCCGGTGACCCGCCGCGACGCGTCGTCCCACACCGGCCGGCAGCCCAGCAGCGCCAGCACCTCGGCGATGTCGTCGCCCTGGGTGCGCATCGCCGAGGTGCCCCACACGGTCAGGCCCACGGTGCGCGGCCACTCCCCGGTGTCGGCGCGGTGCCGGGCGAGCAGCGAGTCGGCGAGCGCCTGCCCGACGTCCCACGCGTTGCGCGAGGGGATCGCCTTCGGGTCGACGGAGTAGAAGTTCCGGCCGGTCGGCAGGACGTTCACCAGGCCGCGGGTGGGGGAGCCGGAGGGCCCGGCCGGCACGTAGCCGCCGTCGAGCGCGTGCAGCGTGGCGGTGATCTCGTCCGTGGTGGCGGCGAGCCGCGGCACCACCTCGTCGGCGGCGAACCGGAGCACACCCTCCACAGTGGAATCGGCGTCGCCCAGCACCTCCCGCACCACGCCGTCGGTCGCCCATCCCCGCTCGTCGCAGGCGACGACCAGGCGGCGGGCCAGCGTCTCCAGCAGGTCCAGCACGTCGGCACCGGTGCGGGCGGGACCGTCCACGACGGACGTCAGCGCCTCGGGTGCGTCCACTGTGGAGCCGGCGAGGTCGTGCTCGGACAGGCCGTAGCGGTTCGCGAGCGCCGACCGCAGACCGGGCAGCGCCTGACGGCCGCCCCACATCTGGTTGGCTCGCAGGATCGACAGCACCAGGTTGACCCGCGCCTCGCCGGCCGGCGCGCCCCCGAGGACGTGCAGCCCGTCGCGGATCTGCGAGTCCTTCACCTCGCACAGGTACCCGTCGACGTGCAGCACGAAGTCGTCGAACTCGTCGTCGCCCGGCATGTCCGCCTGGTGCAGGTCGTGGTGCAGCTGGGCGGCCTGGATCAGGGTCCAGATCTGCGCGCGCACGGTGGGCACCTTGTCCGGGTCGAGCGCCTGCACCGTGGCGTACTCGTCGAGCAGCTGCTCCAGCTTCGCCATCTCGCCGTAGGTGTCGGCCCTGGCCATCGGCGGCACGAGGTGGTCCACGACGGTGGCGTGCGCCCGCCGTTTGGCCTGCGTGCCCTCGCCCGGGTCGTTCACGATGAACGGGTACACCAACGGCAGGTCCCCGAGAACGGCGTCCGGCGCGCACGAGGCGGACAGCCCCAACCCCTTGCCGGGCAACCACTCCAGCGTGCCGTGCTTGCCGAGGTGCACCACGGCGTCCACAGCGGACGCGAGCCACCGGTACGCGGCGAGGTAGTGATGCGACGGCGGCAGGTCGGGGTCGTGGTAGATGGCGATCGGGTTCTCGCCGAAGCCGCGCGGCGGCTGGATCATGAGCGTCACGTTGCCGAACCGCAGGGCCGCCAGCACGATGTCCGAACCGTCGACGTAGAGGCCGCCGGGCGGCTCGCCCCAATGGGTGCGGATGTTCTCCCGCAGCTCCTCGGGCAGCGCCTCGAACCACACCCGGTAGTCGGCCAGCGGCACCCGCGCCGGCGCGGCGGCGAGCTGCTCCTCGGTCAGCCACTCGACGTCGTGCCCACCGGCCGCGATGAGCGTGTGGATCAGCGCATCCCCGTCGGTGGGCACGTCGCCGACGTCGTACCCCGCTTCGCGCATGGCGCCGAGCAGCGCCACGGCCGACGCGGGCGTGTCGAGGCCGACGGCGTTCCCGACCCGGGAGTGCTTGGTGGGATACGACGACAGGACGATCGCGATCCGCTTGTCGGCGTTCGCCAGGTGCCGGAGCCGGGCGTGCCCGAGCGCGATGCCCGCCACCCGCGCGGCCCGCTCCGGATCGGCCACGTAGCGCGGGATCCCGTCGTCGCCGTGTTCCTTGAAGGAGAGCGGTACCGAGATGAGCCGCCCGTCGAACTCCGGGATCGCCACCTGCATCGCCGCGTCCATGGGGGAGAGCGCCGCGTCGGACGCCTCCCACGCGGCGCGGCTCGACGTGAGGCACAGCGCCTGGATCACCGGAACGTCGAGCGCGGCCAACGCGTCGACCGACCAGGCGTCCTCGTCCCCGCCGGCGGAGGCGTCCCCCGCGACGGTCCCGCCGGCCGCGAGCACCGTGACGACCAGCGCGTCGCAGCCGTTCAACAGGGAGGAAAGCTCGGTGGGCACGGACCGCAGCGACGGCACGAAGACCGGTCGCGCGTTGCCGCCCGCCGCTTCGATCGCCGACGCGAGCGTCTCCACGAACGCCGTGTTGCCGGCGAGCGCGTGCGAACGGTAGAAGACGATGCCGACGGTGGGCCGACCGTCCACGGTGGAGCGCTCCAGCGCCCCGAACGCCGGCGTGCTGACCGGCGGCGCGAAACCCTCACCCGTCAGCAGCACCGTGTCCGACAGGAACCGGTACAGCTCCAGCAGGTTGGCCGGCCCGCCCTCGACCAGGTACCGCTGCGCGTCGTGCACCACGCCGGCCGGCACGGTCGACACCGAGGTCAGCTCCGCGTCCGGCACCGCCTCGCCACTGATCGCGATGACCGGCCGCCCCGTCGCGAGAACGGCGTCGAGCCCGTCCGGCCACGCCCGGCGCCCACCCAGCAGCCGAACGACGAAGAAGTCCGCGTCGCCGGGCAGCTCCGAAAGCGGCAGCCGGTCGGGGTTGGCGACCCACCACGGCGCGCCGCTGGCCCGCGCGGCCAACAGGTCGGTGTCGGCGGTGGACAGCAGGACAGCGGTCATCGTGGCCCTCTTCTCGTGGTTCCCGACGGGGTGCGCGGCAGCGGGCAGTCCCCGCAGTAGCCGCCACCCGGCAGCCGGTAGTACAGACAGCAGGTGCGCCGCACGAAGGCACCGGCCGCGAACGACCCGGCGCCCCGCAGCGGCCCGTGCTCCAGCGCCGCCGCGAGGAACGACCCGGCGCCGGCGGCCTTCGCGGCGCCGACCAGCCCGGACGCCACGTTGCCCCAGAGCAGGGGCGCCGCTACCGGGGTGTCGGCCCGCACGGAATCGATCAGCAGCGTCAGGTGGTCGTCGACGACCTCGCGGCACCAGTGCGCGGCGACGGCCTCCGGCGGGCCGGCCCACCCGGCGGGGGCGACCAGCGAGAGCCGGAAGCCGACCCCGGCCGCGAACGAGTACCGCACCGCCGCCGGCCGCGCGTCCACCGCGATGCCGGCGTGCGCCAGGCGCACCGTCGGGCCGAGCAGCCGCGCGGAGTAGCCGAGCACGACGAGCGAGGCCGCGACCCGCCGCTCCGCGACGCCCAACCACGCCGCTACGGCGTCCACCAGGTGGCCGGCCCCGCGCGGCAACTCCAGGCCGCCCCCACCGTCCACAGTGGACACCCCGGAAGCTCCGGGAGCCGCGGAAGCCGGCGAGACAACCGGCCCCTCCGCCGCCCCCGGCGCGAAGGCCAGCAACGGATTGCCCGCGTCGGCGGCCAACGCCGCACGCAGCGCGGCCGCCGGAAGCGGCGTCAGCCCGGCGGGGGCGGTCACGCCACGGGCGCGGGTGTGCTCGCCCGGGACGCGCCGCGGGGACGGGCCGCCCGCTCGGTGAGCGCACCGAAGACCAGGCCCAACGACACCCACAGCGTCGCCTGCGTGCCCAACGACGCCACCCGGAACCGCCACATGAGATCGGCCGGGAAGCCGTGCGTGTCGGCCGCCAGGTCCGGCAGCAGGTACGCCGCGACGAAGCACACGGCCGCGTAGCCGAGCACGGCGAGGACGATGCCGTTCCACGCGCCGAGGCGCCGCACCAGCGAACGGCCGGCGATCACCGCCCCGACCGCCGCCGCGATCGAGACGACGAGCATGAGGAAGTACATGGCGGTCCGTTGGCCGACCGTCTCCTCGGAGCCGACCGCCGGCGGATTGGCCGGGTACTTGAGGAACGGCACCAGAATCACCGCGGTCCAGCCGACCACGGCCACGCCGAGTGCGGTGCCCCGCACGCCGACGCCGCCGATCCGGCCGTTCACGAAACCGAAGGCGATGCCGAACAGGCCGCCGATCGCGATCGCCAGGACCACGACGGCGATCCCGAGACCGAGGGTCGACTGGACGGCGCGGCTGACGGGCTCCGCGCCCCCCTCGGCGGCGCCGTGCGAGGCGGCGTGCGCCTCCTCGACCGCGATCGCCTGAGCGACCTGCGGCTCACCGAAGAAGTACGCGAAGAGCAGCGCGACAAGGCCGGCGACGACGCCGGCCAGCATGCCGCGCACCAGAAGAGTGCGGGCCACTGAAGTGGGCTCAGTGGCAGGGGAAGCCGAGCAGGTGCCGGCCGTCGTGCGTCAACTCGTGGATGAACGGGCCGTTGACCAGCGACGACACCCCACCCTCGACGCCGACGAAGTAGGCGAGCAGTGCGGCCATCAGCAGCGCGAAGCCGGCCCAGGGAAGGAGCTGGGAGACCGGGATCGGCGTGGCTACCTGGGTGGTGGTGGTTGGCGATGTCACGTGGACCTCCTGTGGGGAAAGCGCGTCCCAGCGGTGGCGGCGTTGCGAAGGAACAAGGTCTGACTCCCGGGCGGACCCGGTCACAGTGGCGCGACCGTGCCGGTTTCTCACCGGCTTCCCGTTCCTTCCTGGTTACGAAAACCTACGGGCCTGCGCGAACGGCCGTCAAGCGAAGGTGACGAGAGAGGGACCTCCGCCACCCCGCCACATCCGTTCGAACGCCTCGGGTATGCCGCCCGGGAGCCTCTTCCCCCGGTGGCTCCCGGGCACCGGCGAAACGGCTAGAGCTGCAGCGACTTGTACTCCAGGAACTCCTCCAGCCCGTGCCGCCCGAACTCCCGCCCGATCCCCGAACGCTTGTACCCGCCGAACGGCGCCAACACGTTGAAACGCCCGCCGTTGATGTCGACCTGCCCGGTCTTCAACTGGCGCGCGAACGCCACCGCGGACTCCTCGTCGGCCGCCCACACCGCGCCGGCGAGCCCGTACTCGGTGCCGTTCGCGATCCAGAGGGCCTCGTCACGGTCGGCGTAGCCGATGATCGACAGCACCGGGCCGAAGATCTCCTCGACGGCGATGGTCGCGTCGGGGCGCACGTGGGAGAAGACCGTCGGGCGCACGTAGTAGCCGCGGTCGAGCCCGGGCGGGGGTTCCTCGCCGCCGGCCACCAGCTGGGCGCCCTGCATGGTGCCGGTCTGGATCTCCCGCAGCACGCGGGCCCGCTGCGCCTCGGAGACCAGCGGCCCGACCCGGGTCTCCGGGTCCAGCGGGTCGCCGCAGGTGTAGCGCGCCACCACGGAACGGGCGATGTCGGCCGCCTCGTCCATCCGCTCGTTCGGCACCAGCAGCCGGGTCCAGGCGCTGCAGGTCTGGCCGGAGTTCAGCATCACGTTGGCGACGGTCACCTTCACCGCCGTGGCGAGGTCGCCGCCGGGCAGCGCGACGCTCGCGGACTTGCCGCCGAGTTCGAGGGAGGCGCGCTTGATCTGCTTGCCGCACAGCTCGCCGATGCGTTTGCCGACCGCCGTCGAACCGGTGAACGACACCATGTCGACGGACTCGTGGCAGGTGAGCGACTCGCCGACCGCCGGCCCGCCCGGCACCAGGTTGAACACGCCCGCCGGCAGGCCGGCCTCGTGTACCGCCTCGGCGAGCAGGAACGCGTTCAGCGGCGTCTCCTCGGCCGGTTTGAGGATGACGGTGCACCCGGCTGCCAGCGCCGCGGCGATCTTGACGACGGCCTGGTGCAGCGGGTAGTTCCACGGTGCGATGGCGCCGACGACGCCGACCGGCTCGGAGAGCACCAGCGAGTGCCCGATGCGCTCGTGGAACTCGTACGTCGACAGCAGTTCGACGTAGGAGTCGAGCACGTCGATCGGGGTGCCGACGTGCACCCGGTCGGCGATGCGCACGGGTGCGCCGAGTTCGCTCGTGACGAGCATCGCGGCGGTGCGGCGGTGGGTGTTGAGCGCGTCCCGCAGTTCGGCGAGGTGGGCCGCGCGCTTGTCGGGCGGGGTGGCCGCCCACTCGTCGGCGGCGCCGCGGGCCGCCGCGACCGCCGCGTCGACGTCCTCCGGGCCGCCGGCCGGGACGACGCCGATGACCTGTTCGGTCGCCGGGTTGATTACCTCGATCGTGTCCGTGTTGGCGGGCTTGATCCACTCGCCGCCCACGTAGATCGTGTCGTGCCTGCGCAGAGACGCCTCCATGGGCTGAGGCTAAACCGGTAATCATCCCGCTACGGTGCGAACGGAGCATCTCCGGTTCGGGAAGGTCAGGATCCGGTGCGGAAATCCTCAGGTCCGACCGGCGTCGCGCCGATTCTCGGACCGTGACAGCAGCTTCGACCGAGTCGGGGACCGCGACGCGACCGATCCATGTCGGCCGTCAGCCGGTCTACGACCGTGTCGGCGATGTGGTCGGCTACGAGCTGTTGTTCCGGGGGAACGCCGACGCGCTGACCGCCACCAGCCGCAACGCCTTCGCCACCAGCCAGGTGATCGTCACGGCGTTCACCGAGTTCGGGCTCGACCAGCTGGTCGGCGACCGGCCCTGCTTCGTCAACCTCACCCGCGAGTTCCTCGTCGGCGAGCTGCCGGTGCCGTTCGACTACGGGCAGACGGTGCTGGAGGTGCTGGAGAGCGTCCCGATCGACGACGAGGTGGTCGCCGGCGTCGAACGCCTCATCGACAGCGGCTACACGATCGCGCTCGACGACTTCGAGTGGAGCGCGCAGAGCGCCCGGCTCATGCCGATGGCGACCTACGTCAAGATCGACATGCTGGAGACCGACGCCGCCGAGATCGCCTCGACGGTCAAGCGCTGCCGCGAGTACCCGAACATCGAACTGGTCGCCGAGCGGCTCGAGACCGAGGAGCGCCTCGGCCTCGCGTTCGAACTGGGCTTCGACCTGTTCCAGGGGCACATCCTCGGGCGCCCGCACGTCATCTCCTCGCGCGGCCTCTCCCCGTCCCGCCTCAAGCGCCTCGAACTGCTCACCACGCTCACCTCGGACGACGCCGACATCAAGGACGTCGTGGAGATCGTGACGGCCGACGCGGCACTGAGTTTCCGGGTGCTGCGCGCCACCAACAACGCCGCCTCCGGCATGACGAACCGGGTCTCCTCGATCCAGCAGGCCGTGGTCCTGCTCGGCATGCGCCGGATCCGCGAGTGGGTCGCGCTCATGCTGATCAGCGACGTCTGCGAGGCCTCGGAGGATCAGCTCTCCAACACGATGATCCGGGCCCGGCTCTGCCAGACCGTGGCCGAGCACCTCGGACTCTCCGGCGCGTCCGGCTTCACCGTCGGGCTGCTCTCCGGCGTCGCCGAACTGGTCGGCGAACCGCTCGCCGAGATCGCCGACCGGCTGCCGCTGACCGAGGAGGTGGCGCTCGCGCTGCAGACCGGCGGCGGCCGGCTGGGGGAGGTGCTGCAGACGGTCCGCGCCTACGAACGGGTCGACCTCCACACGCTGGGCCGCGCCTCGATCGATTCGATGGAACTGGCGACCGCCTACCTCGCGGCGCTGGGATGGTCCGCCCGCACCTTCGCGGACCTCGGCGAACCGGGCCGGCAAAACTGAGCGCTCCCCATAAATCTGCCTTAGAAGCTCATTTATCGAGGCCCGCGACCTGCGGCCGGGCGCCTAGTGTCGGACACGATGTCCAGGTTCGAGGTGTCAAACAGACCCGGCCGTTCGTTTTTCGACGACGACGAGCCGGAGCCCGAGCGTGGCAGTCGTCGACCCCCGCGCGACGCCTACGACCCCGGTTACCGTCCCCGCTCCACCGACCGGCATCCGCGCGAGGCCCGGCAGAGCGCGGTGCGCCCGACGGCCCTGCGCGAGCGGCCCGCCCCACCCGTCGAGGTGTTACCGGACGACGGGGACGGCCTGGAGTCGCACCGCTCCCGCGGGCTGCGGGTCGCCCTGACCGGCGCGCTCACCCTGGTCGCGCTGGTGATCCTGGTCGGGGCGACCTACGCAGGCACCCGCTTCTTCGTCCCCACCGGCGAGCGCGACCCGTCCGTGACGGCACCGATCACCGAGCCCGAACGCGGCGAGGCCACCATGCTGGCCGACCCGAACGCCCCCGCTCCCGAGGCCGCCCCCTCGGCACCGCCGAGCCAGGAGTCGGCCGCCACCACGGCGCCGTCTCCCCCGAAGGCCGCGGCGCCCACCACGAGGGCCGCGACCGGGGTGGCCGCCGCACCGGCCAAGGGGGAGCGCGAGGA
>NZ_BOPF01000016.1 GCF_016863615.1 Virgisporangium aliadipatigenens
GGGCAACGGCAACGTCCTGAACAAGTACGCCGACGGCTCCTCGGCGGAGTTCCAGGGCGAGAACATCATCAAGCAGACGACCGCGGACGGCGTCGTCTACACCGAGTTCGACGAGAACGACAATCCGCACAAGGGCTTCGCCGACGGCCACAGCTTCGACATCGAGTACCTGGGCAACGGCAACGTCCTCAACAAGTACCACGACGGCTCGACGGCCGAGTTCGCCGGCGAACGGCCGATCCGGCAGACCACCGCCGACGGCACCGTCTACACGCAGTTCGACGAGGAGAAGCGGCCCGTCGGCGGCACCACGGCCGAGAACCAACCTATCTCCATCAAGTACTCGGAGGACGGCGGTCGCGTCGTCGACGTCGCGGGCAACCTGACGTACATCGACAAGTTTGACAAGCCGTACCTGATGACGACGACCGACGGGTCGGAGTACACGGAGTTCTACGACGACGGGCGCGCCAAGAACGGCAAGACCGAGGACGAACTGCCGATCCACATCGACTACACGGACGACGGCGGTCGGGTCGTGAACATCGGCGGCAATGTGACGCATGTCGACAGGTTCGACAAGCCGTTCCTGTTGACGACGACGGACGGGTCGTCGTTCACGGAGTTCTACGACGACGGGAAGCCGAAGAACGGCAAGACGGACGACGAACTGCCGATCCACATCGATTACACCGACGACGGCGGTCGGGTCGTCAACGTCGGCGGCAATGTGACGCATGTCGACAGGTTCGACAAGCCGTTCCTGTTGACGACGACGGACGGGTCGTCGTTCACAGAGTTCTACGACAACGGGAAGCCGAAGAACGGCAAGACGAGCGACAACCTGCCGATCCACATCGATTACACCGACGACGGCGGTCGGGTCGTCAACGTCGGCGGCAATGTCACACACATCGACAGGTTCGACAAGCCGTTCCTCATGACGACGACGGACGGGTCGACGTTCACTGAGTTCTACGACGACGGGAAGCCGAAGAACGGCACGACCGAGGACAACCTGCCGATCCACATCGACTACACGGGAGACGGCGGCCGGATCGTCACGGTCGACGGCAATGCCCTGCACCTCGACAAGAACAATGTGCCGTTCCTGCTGGAGACGAAGGACGGGTCGAAGTTCGAGGACTTCTATCCGGACGGGCGGCCCGAGAACGGGTTCACCTCCGAGGGCAAGCCGATCCACATCGACTACTTCGGCAACGGCAGCCGCACCGTCACCGTCGACGGCAACGAGATGTACCTGGACGCGGACAACAAGCCGTACTACCTCGGCATGACCAACGGGTCGTGGTTCTACGACTTCGACGCGAAGGGCCGGCCGACGCGCGGGTTCACCCCGGACGGCAAGCCGATCACCATCGTGTACGACGACGTCACCGGCGGGAAGACCATCTACGCCGACGGCGTGACGATCACGTACGACAAGTACAACGACCCGATCGAGATGCGCACCACCGACGGTTCGATCTACACCGCCTTCAACGCGGACGGGAAACCCACCAGGGGCACCAAGGACGGCAAGGACATCACCATCACGTACAACCCCGACGGCTCCGTCAAGGTGGAGTACGACGGTCAGTACACGGTGTACGACGCCAACAACCAGATCATCGAGACCGGCACGTGGAACAAGGACAAGAACCAGTGGGAGAGCGTCAACTGGTCGGCGGAGATGCCGCTGCTGGCCGAGGCGGCCCGGCAGACCCGCAACGAGGCGCTCATCCTGACGCTCGGTGCCGCCGTCGTCGACTATCTGCTGGAACAGGCGCGCGACCACTGGGACAGCCCGGCCGGTGACGCCTACAACGACTACCGGCGCACGTTCAGCAGCGCGGCCAACCAGATGATCGAGCTGCTGAACGAGGCGGCCAAGCGCATGCAGATGACGTACGACAACTACTACAACGCGGAGGAGACCAATACGAACAACCTCGGCCTGCCGGCGATGACGAGGCCGCCGGAGGGCCTGGAGCACGCCCCGACCTACGGCGAGCCGCTGCGGGCCACGCTGGTCGAGAGGCTCCCCGCGGCGAAACTGTAGAACCGGCTAGGAGAATTCCTGGTTCGGTTTGAACCGAAGGTCGGCGCGGGTCGTAGTGGTCGGCGGCCCGATCGCCGTCCCGGGGGTGCCGATGACCCAGCAGAGCGACACGCGACCCGGCTCGGTGCACACCGAGCGCAGGGAGTTCGTGCGCTCCTACGTGGAGAACGTCCGCGTCAACCCGTCCGCCGACCGGCTCTACGCCAGGCCGCGGACGGCGCTGATGACGGCATCCCTGGTCGCCGCGGCGGTGCTGATCGGCAGCGTGGTGTTCGCCCTGTTCAGCAAGGGCCGGCCGACCGCGCCGAACGCCGCCTCGGCGTCGCCGACGTACGCGTTCGCGTCGATCGCCGGTTGGGAGTGCGCCGGCACCGCGACCGACCGGGGGTTCAGCATCAGCGGGCGGACCCCGGACTGGCTCACGCCGGAGAAGGGTGCGCACAAGCAGAACGGCTGCCGTGGCTCGTTCGCGGCCGTCCCGGTCTCCGGCGCGGGGGCGTTCCCGGACGCCAACACCGGCGCCGTGTGGTGGTTCACCGTGGGCAGCAAGGTGAAGCGGTGCCTGGTGCAGGTGAACGTGCCGCTGGTGGAGCAGTCGCAGGTGAAGGTGGCGTCCGCCGTTCGATATCAGGTGTTGAGCGGCCGGGACGGGGTCGCGTACGCGAGCTTCGTGATCAACCAGGCGGCGCAGCAGCCCAAGGAGAACGAGGTGCCCGCCACCGACCAGCAGGACGGCAAGTGGGTGGAGGCGGGCACCTTCGCGGTCTCCAACGGCAAGCTCGCCGTCCGGATGGCGGCACAGACCGACGCCGGCAAGCCGCCGGAGCGCCTCCTCGTCGGGCAGGTCATGGTGGGGTGCTCCCCGTGACCGCCGCCGGTTTCGGGGCCGCCACGCCTACCGACCAGGGCGGCAAGCTCGAACGCGTGGGCAGCCGCGGCTGGGGCCGGCACCGCAGCATCGGCGCGGCGCTGCGGGCCGCTCCGGACGGCGCCGTCGTGGCCGTAGCGGCCGGCGTCTACACCGAATCGCTCGTCACCGACCGGGACGTCAGCATCGTCGCCGAGGGCGGTGCGCACGTCGAGATCGTCGCCATCGACGAGCCCGCCGTCGTCGTGCGGGCGGGCAACCTCACCGCGCGCGGCATCACGTTCCGCGGGTCGACACCGGAACGGGCCGCGGTGCGGCTCAACGGCGGCACGGCCCTCTTCGAACGGTGCGCCGTCGAGCGGGGGTTCGTCGACGTCGTGGGCCGGGCGACCGCGAAGCTCGACACCTGCACGATCTCCGGCGCGACCAACGTGGGGGTGCGCGCCAGCGACGCGGCGTCGGTCGAGTTGATCAGCTGTGTCGTCGAGGAGGTCAAGGGCAGCGGCCTCTACGTCGACAAGGGCGCGCAGGTGCGGGGGACCGGCAGCGTTTTCCGCACGGCCACGGCCGCCGGCATCTACCTGCGCAACACCGCCTCGGGGACGTTCACCGGGTGCGAGGTGGCGCGCACCGGCGTCGCGGCCGTCATGACGGAGGACGAGACGCGGTTGGACCTGGTCGACTGCCGGCTCTACGACAACGACGGGGATGCCCTGCGGATCGACGGCAGCGCGCCGTTCCATCAGGAATGGTGGGAACAGTCGCTGCCGAACGCCCCGCTCACCGAGGTCCCGGACTTCGGAGCCGGGGACGCGGGCGGCGTGACGGTGCGGCGCGGCAGCGTCGACCGGACCGGCGGCAGCGCGGTCGTCGTCACCGGCACCGGGCAGCTGCACCTGGACGACTGCCGGATCGCGACGGTCAAGGGCGTCGGGATCATGGCCGGTGACTCCGCCCGGCTCGCCGTGACCGGCGGGAACCTCGGCAAGGCGGCCACGACGGCGCTGGCCGTGCGCGGCGGCGCGCAGGTCCGGCTGCACGACCACGAGATCACCGACGTCGAGGCGAACGGCCTGTTCATCGCCGACGAGGCGCGGGTGGTGCTCACCGGCTGCGTGGTGCGCGAGACCGCCTACACGGCCGTGCACCTGGCCGGCAACTCCGTGCTGGGCCTGGGCAACTGCGTCATCCAGGGCACGCCGGAGTACGGGCTGCGCGTCGTCGGGCGGGCCATCGCGCGGGTCGTCGGCGGGAAGATCAGCGGCGCCGGTCAGTCCGGGGTGCGGGTCGAGGAGGCCGGGGACGCGCACCTGCGCGGGGTGGCCGTCGCGGACTGCGACTTCGGGATCCGGCTCGACACGCCGCACCGGCCGCTCGTCGACGACTGCGAGGTCACCGACATCCGCCAGACCGGCCTGGAGATCGGCGCCACCTCGGCGACCGTGCGCGGCAGCCGGTTCCGGCGCTGCGGGGCCGCGGGCGTGTTCGTCGACACCGGTGGCGAACCGCTGATCGACGGCTGCACGGTGAGCGAGATCGGCGGCAGCGGCCTCGTCGTCTGGACCGGCGCCGACCCGACGGTGCGCCGGAGCGCGTTCAGCGACTCGAAGAAGAACGGCATCTACGTCGCGCAGGACGCCAAGGGCACGATCGAGGACACCGAGATCTCGTACAGCGTCTACCCGGCGGTGTTCGTCGGCACCGGTTCGGCGGCGGTGTTCCGCCGGTGCCGGGTGCACGACGTCGACGAGGACCTGAGCCGCGCGGACGGTTCGGACTCCGTCTTCGAGGCGTGCACGTCGGAGAACGTCCGCACCTCCGTGCTGCCGGCGGTGGCCGTGGCCGCCCCGGGACTTCCGGAGGCGGCGCTGGCCAAGGGCTCGCTCAAGAAGTCCGGGGAAGCGGTCGGCTCCGCGTCGCTCAACGAGCTGCTGGCGGAACTCGACAGCCTGGTCGGCCTGAGCCGGGTGAAGCAGGACGTCAGTTCGCTGGTGAAGCTCGTACAGATGGTGCAGCGGCGCAAGGCGGCCGGCCTCGCGGCGCCACCGATGTCGCGGCATCTCGTCTTCGCCGGGAACCCCGGCACGGGCAAGACGACCGTGGCGCGGCTGTACGGGAAGATCCTGCACGCGCTGGGCATGCTGTCCAGCGGCCATCTCGTGGAGGCGGACCGTTCCAGCCTCGTCGGCGAGTACGTGGGGCACACCGCCCCGAAGACGGCGGCGGCGTTCAAGCGGGCACAGAACGGTGTGCTGTTCATCGACGAGGCCTATGCGCTCGTGCCGGACGGGCACGGGATGGACTTCGGGCAGGAGGCCATCTCGACCCTGGTGAAGCTGATGGAGGACCACCGCGACGAGGTAGTCGTCATCGTGGCGGGCTACCCGTACGAGATGACGCGGTTCATCGCGACGAACCCGGGCCTGCAGTCGCGGTTCTCGCGCACGCTCACCTTCGCCGACTACACCTCTCCGGAGCTGGTGTCCATTGTGGAGCATCAGGCGAAGGGGCACGAGTACCGGCTCTCCACCGCGACCCTGGCGGCGCTGGAGCGGTACTTCGACGGGGCCGACCGCGGCGAGGGCTTCGGCAACGGGCGGTTCGCGCGCGAGGTGTTCCAGCGGATGACCGAACGCCACGCCGCCCGGGTCGCCGAGCTGGCGAACCCGAGCACGGAACAGCTGACCGTGATCGAGGCCGAGGACCTGCCCGACCACCAGCAGTGAACCGCACGACCAGTTGAGCCAGATCAGGGAGCGACGCATTGTCCCGTATGACGTTCCACCGGCCGGCACGCTTCATGCCACCGGCCACGCCATCGGACAAGGTGGTCCTGCCGGTGCCGCCCGAGGTACGGCAGAGCCAGAACAACCTGATGAACATGGTGCTGCCGCTGCTGACCAGCCTCGGCATCGCCGGTTACATGCTCGCCTACGGGCAGCGCCGCCTGATCGCGCTGGCCATCCTGTTCGCCGTCGTGGCCGTCGCGACCACCGTCGGCATGCGGATCCAGAACAAGAGCAACGAGAAGCGCGCGACGCTGCGGCAGCGTTCCCGTTACCGTTCCCTCCTCTCGGAGACCCGGTCGCGGGCCCGCGAGGTCGCCTCCACCCAGCGCATGTTGGCGGCGTGGGCGCATCCGGCGCCCGACCGCCTGTTGCCGATCGCGGAGGCGGGGCGTCGGGTGTGGGAACGGCGTCAGGCCGACCCGGACTTCCTCAAGGTGCGCCTCGGCGTCGGTGACGCGGAACTGTCGACGCCGCTGCAGGTCGGCACGCGGCTGGATCCGATGGCCGACTACGACTGGGAGGCGCTGCGCGCCGCGCGGAAGCTGGTCGACCGGGTCGGCAAGGTGGGCGGGCAGCCGTTCGTGCTCGACCTGGCGACCTGCGGCGTGCTCAGCATCCTCGGGCCGACCGATCGCCGGTTCGGGGTGGCGCGGGCGCTGCTGTCGCAGGTGGCCGTGCTGCACGCCCCGGACGACGTGCTGATCGCCGTCGACGGGTCCGGCGGCCGGGAGTGGAACTGGACGAAGTGGCTGCCGCACACGCAGGAGCCCGAACGGCGCGGGCGGGCCGGCGTCGTGCCGCTCGTCGCGTCGGGTCCCGAGGGGATCGTCGACTTCCTGCACGGCGAACTGGAACGCCGCGGCGAGGCGCACTCCGCGCGCCGGATGCAGATCGGCGGGGACCGCAACGCCGCGCCGAAGCAGCAGCGGCTGGTCGTCCTGTTCACCAGCTTCGACCCGAAGTCGGAGTGGGGCCGTTCGGCGCTGCTGCGCTCGCTGCTGGAGGCGGCCGGCCCGCAGTACGGGATCACGCTGGTCTTCCTCGGCGCACGCGAGTCGGACGAACCGGCCCGGGTGGACGTGCGGCTGCGCGTGGAGACCGACGGTGCCGTCACGCTGGCCGGGCGCACCTCGCTCAGCGTCGGCGCGGAGGCCGCCGGTTCGGTCGCCGACCGGGTGGAGCGGCAGCTGGCGGAGCTCATCGCCCGCAGGCTGTGCCCGTTGACGCTGAACGACGAGGAGGATCGCCGCCTCGCCCGCACGGTGTCGTTCACCGAGACCCTCCTCGGCCCGAACGGCCTGGAGGACGACCTGACCTCGCGGTGGGTCAGCCACGACTCGGACCGCCTGCTGAAGGTGCCGATCGGCACGGACGGCAGCGGGCAGCTGGTCGTGCTCGACGTGAAGGAGTCGGCGCAGGGCGGTTCCGGCCCGCACGGGCTCATCGTCGGTGCGACCGGTTCGGGCAAGAGCGAGCTGCTGCGGACGCTGGTGAGCGGGCTGGCCCTGGCGCACTCGCCGGAACTGCTCAGCTTCGTGATGGTCGACTTCAAGGGTGGTGCGACGTTCGCGCAGCTGACCGAGCTGCCGCACGTCGCCGGCATGATCACCAACCTGGCCGACGACGCGGCGCTGATCGAACGGGTCCAGGCCGCCCTCGTCGGTGAGCAGCAGCGCCGGCAGGAGATGCTGCGCGACGCCGGCAACCTGGACTCCATCCGCGAGTACCACCTGCGCCGCGCGGCCGGCTCCACCAACACCGACGGCTCGCCGCTGGAGCCGATGCCGTACCTGATGATCATCATCGACGAGTTCGCGGAACTTCTCTCGTCGGTGCCGGAGTTCGTGGACCTGTTCGTGCAGATCGGTCGGGTCGGTCGAAGCCTCGGCATGCATCTGCTGCTGGCGACGCAGAAGCTGGAGGAGGGCCGGCTGCGCGGCCTGGACTCGCACCTGTCGTACCGGATCTGCCTGCGCACGTTCAGCGCCCAGGAGAGCCGCATCGTCATCGGCACGCAGGACGCCTACCGGCTGCCGCCGATTCCCGGTTCGGCCTATCTCAAGGTCGACGAACGCATCTATCAGCGGCTGCGCGTCGCGCACGTGTCCGCCCCGTACGTCTCCCCGGAGGAGCGCGCGAACTTGCCCGGCGGTCCGACCGACCCGGTGCTGTTCGACCTGCGGGAGGGGCCGCCGGTCGAGGACGGTTCGGAGGAGGAGGACGGCATCAGCCCGATGGCCGGCCCGGGCGAGCGCACCCAGCTCAACGTCATGGTCGAGCGGCTGCGCAACGCCGCCCAGCCGACCCGTCAGGTGTGGCTGCCGCCGCTGCCGCCGGCCGTCTCCCTCGACCTGCTCATCGGGCCCACCGCGGCGGATCCGCTGCGCGGCTACCACGCGACGATGTGGCAGCTGCACGGCTCGCTGAAGAGCGCGATCGGCGTCATCGACCTGCCGGTGCAGCAGCTGCAGCAGCCGCTCATCGTCGACTTCGCCGGTCCGCACGGCCACCTCGCGATGGTCGGCGCACCGCGTTCGGGGCGCAGTACGGCACTGCGCACGATGATGATGACGATGATGCTCACGCACACCCCGGACGAGGTGCAGTTCTACGCCGTCGACTTCGGTGGCGAGTCGTTGCACTCGTTCGCGGTGGCGCCGCACGTGGGTGGTGTCGCCGGGCGGCTCGACCCGGACCGGGTGCGGCGGCTGATCGCCGACGTCGGTTCCGTGATCGGCCATCGCGAGCGGCTCTTCCGCGAACTGGGCATCGACTCGATCGCCGAGTTCCGTTCGCGGCGCGACGCCGGGCGGCTCCCGGAGGGGACCCGAGCCGCGGACATCTTCCTGCTGGTCGACAACTGGGGCTCGCTGCGCAGCGAGATCGACGAGCTCGAACCGGTGGTCACCGAGATCGCGGTGCGCGGCCTCGGTGTCGGTGTGCACGTCGTGCTCACGACCAACCGGTGGATGGAGTTCCGGCCGGCGCTGCGCGACGCGATCGGTACCCGGATGGAGTTCGCCATCAACGATCCGAGCGACTCCGACATCGCGCGGCGGATGCAGAAGGTCATGCCGAAGAACGCGCCGGGGCGCGCGCTGATCCCGCCGGGGGCGTTCGCGCACATCGTGCTGCCGCGCCTCGACGGGCAGGACAACGACGAGGGGCTGCGGGCCGCGCAGGACGAGGCGCTGCAGCGCATCACCGCCGCGTGGCCGGGCCCGGGTGCGCCCGCCGTGCGGATGCTCCCGGACCGGATCATGGTCAGCGAACTGCCGCAGCTGGCGGACCGCTCGCCGGACGCCGTTCCGCTCGGCATCGGCGAACCGGAGCTGGACACGGTGACGCTGGACCTGACGGGCACCGACGCGCACCTGCTCATCGCCGGCGACACCGCCAGCGGGAAGACCGAGCTGCTGCGCACCTGGATGCGCGGGCTGGCCCGGGAGCGTTCCGCGTGGGAGGTGCGGATCGTGCTGGTCGACTACCGGCGTTCGCTGCTCGGTGTCGTTCCCGAGGATCATCTCGGGGCGTACGCCGCCGACTCGAACGCGGCCCGGGTCTACGCGGAACAGGTCGCGGAGAAGCTCCGCGAGCGGATGCCCCCGCCGGACGTGACGCCGCGCCAGCTGAAGAACCGCGACTGGTGGGAAGGGCCGGACATCTACGTCGTCGTCGACGACTACGACCTGATGGGCGGCGGCGGTCCGACCCAGTCCCCGCTGGGGCCGCTGATGGAGTTCATCCCGCACGCCCGCGACGTCGGCCTGCACCTGGTGCTCGCGCGCCGGGTGGCCGGCATGTCCCGCGCCACGATGACCGACCAGTTGCTCAACCGGATCCGCGAACTCGGCTGCATCGGCATCGTCCTGTCCGGCGACCCGCGCGAGGGCTACATCATCGGCACCGAACGGGCGATGTCCCGCCCGGCGGGTCGCGGCGTGCTCATCCGGCGCGGGCAGCCGCGGGCGCTGTTCCAGGCGGCGCTGGAGGACGAGGACGAGTACGACGACGGCGGCGACGAGGTGTACGCCTCCTCGGCCCGGGAGGAGAGCCCGGTCTGAGCCGGGCGCCGGCACGCGAAAGCGGCGCGCCGCCTCCGGAATCCCGGGGCGGCGCGCCGCTGGCGTCAACGGGTCAGCCGTTGCCGATCTTCGGCGGTGGCGGCATCGTGGCGGTGATGTCGGCGGCGACGTAGGCCTGTGCGGCCTCGTTGAGGCACTGCACGAATTCGCCGACGATGAAGATGGCGTTGGCGGCCGCGGCGAGCGCGTTCTCCATCATGTCGCCGTACTCCACGGCCTGTTCGGGCTTGGCGCCGAGGAGGTTGTCCGTGTTCATGTGCTGGACCTGGACGTTGAGGCCCTCGGTGGCGATCTCCACCCAGCCCGGGGGAATGCGGGGCTGGAAGATGCTGTCGTGCACGAGGCCGTCGTTGCCCGCGGTGCCCTTGCGCGCCTGGACGTAGCTGCGCAGCGCCATGTAGTCGGAGATCTGCGTCTTCAACTCGCCGAGCAGGCCGTTCTCCATGTCCCGCAACTGGCCCGGGCGCACCGTCCAGGCGGCGTGGACGGGTGGCTCCTTGGCCTCCTGGCCCTTCGCGTCCTTGTCGATCTTCTTGTCGGGAAGGTGCGGGGCGTCGGTCCACTGCTGGGTGAGTTCCGGCATGTAGGCATCCGGAATGTCCTTGTGCTCCTCCGGCGGCGGAGGCGTCTCGGTTTCCTCGTCGTCGTCGGGCAGGTAGTCGTTGTTGTTGATGTTCGGATCGGGGTTGTACCCCGGATCTTCGGCCACGAGAACACCGCCTTCCACAGACTGCGGGGATTGAAGTCCACTGTGGACGCGCGGACCGCGTCCCACCAGGTCCCAGTTCGGGTGACCGTTCGTGGAAGGGACATGGGACTGCCGGCCCGGGGCCGTCGCGATCGATACTCGGGTCGGTTACCGGAGTGGATGGTGGTGTGGCGTGGCGCAATCCGACTGGACCGACTGGGGCCCGAGACCGGGCGAATCCTGGCCGCCGGTCCTTTACGCCACCGACGAATACGACCGGTTCCATCCCGCCGACGCGGACACCGGCGCGCTCGAACTGCTCGCCGTCGAATTCGACGAGCAGGCGACGCGTCTGTACAACCTGCAGAACTCGATGCAGTGGCGGGCCAACTCGCTCAACTGGTGGGGCGACGCCGGCGGGCAGATGCGCCGGGCGTCGGTCGTCATCCAGAACATGCTCGGTCAGGCGGCGGCGTTCCAGCAGGACGTCGCCGAGGCGATCCGGGAACTCATCGCGGAGATCAAGAAGGGCCAGAAGCAGCGCGAGTCCGAACTGATCATCCAGATCGTCTTCATCGGTCTGATGATCCTGGGCCTGGCCCTGGCGGCGTTGAGCGGCGCCATCTCGGCCATCGCGATGGTCATGAACATGGCGTTCAGCCGGCTCGCGCAGTTCCTGGGGCAGCTGCTCACCACCATCCTGCGGATCAGCATCCCGAACGCCATCCCGGGCTTCCTCGCCGGTGCGCTCCTCGGCGGCTTCTCGGCGACCATCACGTCGTTCGCGGTGCAGGGCATCGTGCACGGCATCCGGGGCACCGAGTTCAAGCCGGACGCGGTCAACGAAATCGTCAACACGCTGACCGGCATGGCCATGGGTGGCGCGTTCGGTGCCGCCTTCGCGCCGAAGGGGTCGAACCCCAACGCGTTCCACATGAAGTGGGACTGGCAGCTGTTCAAGCTCCCGCAGTACCGCAACTACGAGACCGGCCTCACCGGCACGTCCGGTATCAACGGCACCGGCGGCGCGGGCAACACGACCGGCCTCAGCGGCACCGGGAACCCGCTGCCGAGCGGCGGGCCCACGGGAGCGGGCGCGTTCCCGCACAACCCGGGCGGCCAGAACGGCCTCCGTGGCGGCAACGTCCCCAGCCCGCCCGCGCTGCCGCACAACACCGGGGGCGTGGAGGCGCCGTCCTCGGCCGCCGGCCGCGACATCAACACGAGTTCCTCCGGCGGTGGCGGAACGGCCGGGCTCGGCAGCAAGGTCAACGCCGGGCACAACGCACCGCCGCAGCAGCAGCACATCCCGAGCAACAGCCGCCCGGCCTCCCCGGTGGACGCCACGGCGACGCCGTCGCCGACCCCGGGCAGCACCCGGGCCAACACGCCGGTGCACTTCGAGGCGTCGCCGAGCAACTCGCGGCCGGTCAGCCCGATCGACTTCGACTCCGCGCCGCCGACCCGTTCGGTGAGTCCGGACAGCCACACCTCCCTGCCGGCCAACCAGCCGCACGGCAGCGGAAACGCGCCGCTGCCCGGCAAGAACACGCCGATGCCGAGCCGGCTGGGCCCCGACCCGCACGAGCACAGTTCGATCCAGTCGCACCTCCCGGTCCGCGACGGGGTCGACGGCCAGCAGGGCCTCTCGGGCGGGTTGCACACGCCGCAGCCGCCGTCGCGCGGCACCACCCCGGACCCGCACCACCTCAACAACCAGCGCCAGATCGACGACCTGACGCAGCACAACGGCTTCACCAACGGCCGGCAGGGGTTCGAGGGTTCGCCGACGCCGCAGCCGCCGGTGTCGCGCGCCGCCACGCCGCACGATCCGCCGCAGCAGCGCAACGAGGTGCACCTCAACGGCACCGACGGGGCGGGGCTCGGCGGCCTGCACGCGCCGCACTCGCGCGGCAACAGCCCCGCCCCCGAGGCACACACGCCGCTGAACCCGCGCAACGCGGTCAACAACGGCCCGGATCCCAACGACGTCAACGTGCGGCAGTCGTTCGGCGGGGACCGGAGCGGGTCGAACACGCCCGTCGAGACCCCGCCGAACCGGCCGGGAGTCAACGAGACCGGCTCCGGCAGCACCCCGCACGTGCCGTCCCGGCGGCCGAACTCCGGCAACGAGAGCGTCAGCGGCAACGAACACCTGTCGAGCACGTCGCGTTCGGAGACCTCCACGCCGTCGCTGCGGCAGGGCGACCTGGACTCCGGTGTCGCCACGCCGGTGGACCCGCGCGTGCTCGGCGGCAAGAACGGCACCGCGCACCCCGCGACGCCGGAACAGCCGCAGCGGACCGTGTTCGCCGACACCCCGCTCGTGCGGCCGACGCCGACCCGGCCGGGCGGCTCGGAGGGCGGCGTGCACACGCCGACGCGTCAGGGCACGCCCGAGCCCGATGCGCACTCGACGACACCGGTGCCGCGCGGCCCGAACGGGCAGGTGCGCGGCGACGCCGACGTCACCGACCACCACTCGTCGTCCGGTCGCACCGACGCGGCGGACCTCGACGCGTCGCGGCCGTCCAGCCGCGCCGGCGACGAGCACGTGGCGTCGAGCCGGGCCGACGCCGACTCGCTCTACTCGGGGCGTTCGCAGACGCCGCCGCCGCGCTCCGAGGTGCCGGAGACGTCGCTGGTCCAGCGTTCGCACACGCATTCCGGTGACTCGTCGACGTCCCCGAACGCCGCCGACGGCAGCGCGCCGACGAAGCCCGGCGGCGACCGGAAGCCGGACTACACGCCGGACTCCCGCACGATCGAGTCGTACCAGACGACCCTCGGCCGGCGGATGAACCACTTCGAGGGCGACCGGGCCAAGCTCAACGAGTACACCCGCACCTACGCCGACAACCTGGTCGAGATGCGGGCCCGCGGAACGCATCCGGAGCAGCGCGTCGACAAGGCGATCGCCGACTTCCAGCGCACCTCGAAGAACGGCGGCGACCTCAGCCCCGAGTCGGCGAAGGCGGTGCGCGACGGGGCGATCCGCCGTTTCGAGAATCTCCAGTCCGAGAACGCCGCGATCGGCATCAAGCCGAAGCTCTGGAAGATGGAGAACGACGTCGACCGGGCGCTCACCGGCATCAAGAAGGAGCTGCAGAGCCACGCGAGCCTCGACGGTGCGCAGGTGCGCGCCCGGCAGGACTTCGACACGGCGTTCGACAAGCACAACGCGGCCAACCCGGGCAACAAGCTGACCGGCGGGGAGAAGGTCACCGGCGCCGACGGGACGGTGACCCGCCAGAGCGGCGGCGACTACTCCGTCATGCTCGACAAGCACCTGCGCGACATCACCGACGGGCACGCCGCGAGCTTCAAGGGCAAGTTCGGCAACCCGGCCGAACGGTTCCGGGCGCAGGAGGCGGAGATCCAGCAGCGCCTGCCCGACCGGCTCGCCGAGCAGGAGCGCATCAAGGACTTCATGAGCACCCGCTTCGCCGACGAGCTGAAGCAGTGGAAGACGAACAACAACATCAAGCACGACGACGCCGCCGCGACGCCGTGGGCGAAGCGGGTCGAGAGCGAGTTCCCGAACAGCATCCGCGGCGAGGACGGGCCGACGTCGTCGCGTCCGGCCGACCGGGCCGAGTGGGAGAACGCCGCCGCGCAGAAGGCCCAGGAGCGCTTCACCGCCGAGCACAAGGCGTTCCAGCAGCGGCAGGCCGACGAGGCACTGATCGACGAGATGCTCAAGGCGCACCCGCGCGGCAAGGGCACGTTCGACCAGTCGTACAGCCTGATGGTGACGGAGTTCAAGCTCAACAACCCGGCGCTGGCGAAGAACTTCACCAAATCGCACGAGGCCGAGCTGCGGGCGGACTATCTGCAGAGTTCGGTGCGGGCCGGGATCGGCGCGAAGAAGTCCGCCGGGCCGGACGGCGACCACGCCGCCGCGTGGGGCCGCCGGCAGGACGCCATCGACGGGCGCACGGCCGACCGGATCGTGGTCAAGGCGGAGACCGCCCGGCAGATCACGTCGACCCGCGCCGCCATCGAGTCCCGGTACGGGATCGAGCTGACGCCGGAGCAGATCCACCGCGTCGAGTTCGAGCAGAACCGCGCGATGGACCGGGCGTACCGGGACGCGTTCGGGGACAATCCGGGGGAACTGGCGTCGCGGACGGGCGCCCGCGGCGAGCAGAGCCGGTCGTGGCGCCTGTGGGAGCAGCACAAGAGCAGCCTCGACAAATCGCTCGAGGTGCGCATGGTGCACGAGGCCAACCTCGACACGATGCTCGCCACGGCCGGGCGCGACTTCGGCCGCCTGATGGGCCGCACCGAACGGCCCCGCTTCGACATCACCGAACGCGACATGGCGTTCCTCCAGGGCCGCTACCGCAGCGAGATCATCGACGCGTACACCAGGCGCTTCGGCAACGACGGCGACGACATCCGCAACTGGTCCTCGCACGAAGGCTCGACCGGCAACACGTTCGGCCGCGAGGTCGACGCGCGCCGGCGCCTGCTGCCCGACCACCCCGCGTGGGACCTGCCGCTGGGCAACAGGCTGAACTCGCTGAAGATGGAGCAGGGCTGGACCTTCGAGCTGTACCGCTTCGGCGACAGGATGGTCGGCTGGGTGAAGCCGCCCAAGCCCCACGCCGACACCGTCTTCGACGTCGAGTCGGGCAGCGTCGCCACCGGCAACCGCGGCTTCACGATGGTCGTCGGCGACCACGGCGTGCCGGTGCCGAACGAGGTCGTGCGCCAGGCGACGGCGATGTACGAGACGATGCCGAAGAACACCAGGGTGCACATCTTCGGCGACGTCGGCGACCTGCCGGCCGGGACGCGTCCCGGGTTCGGCGACCGGACACCGGGCGGCACCCGGCCGGCCGACGGCACGGGTGCGCCCGCCGGCGCATCCCACGGCGGCGGTCTCCGGCCGCGGCCCGAGGGCTCCGACGCCGCCACGATGCCGCGCCCCGCCGACAACGGGGTCACCATCCGGGCGACCGGCGCCGAGGTGCGCCTCGACGTCCTGACCCCGAACTGGCAGCGCGACGGCGGCTGGTCCGCGCTGCGCGGCGACGACGGTCAGATCACGACGATGGTGGGCCCCAACGGCACGCTGTTCCACTTCAGGGAAGGCACGCTGGAGTCGGTCCGTTTCGAGGGCACGAACATCACCGTGCGCACCGGCACGTTCGACCTCTCCGGGCGGGGCGCCGCGCACGACGCGACACTGCCCATGTGGCGCCCCGAACTGTCGGAGCGCGCGAAGGGCGTGTGGACGGACACGTTCGGCGGCGGGCAGGTGATCCGCTCGCAGGCGCCGGACAGGTTGACGAGCTTCGACACCTTCGTCGACGGCCGGCCGACCGCGGGCTCGTTCCGCGGCGACCGGTTCACGATCGAGTGGGGTGACCGCGCCGTGCTGAAGTTCGGCGACGGGCGGTCGCTGGAGTTCGACGGGACGCGGCTGACGAAGCTGGTCGAGGCCGACGGGCGGGTGCTCGCCGACGGGGCCGGGTCGCTGACGTACCGGGTGCCGGGCGGCGTGGAGGTGGAGTTCCTCGACGGGAAGCTGGTGCGTGCCGGCGACCGCGTCACCACGTTCCACGCGTTCGACCGGGACTCCCGTGGCACCTACGGCCTGTACCGGCCGGGCGGGCCGGACGACGCGCGGATCGGGCCGGCGCGGGCCGGGGAGACCTCCTTCGACGTCACCTACCACCCGGACGGCGGCTGGACGCGCAACTACGCCGACGGCACCCGGGTCAGCGCCGACCCGACCGGGCTGCACATCGTCCGGATCACCCCGGACCGCCACGAGACCCACTACGTCGGCCGGACGAAGATCTTCGACAGTGCCGACTCCCGGCCGCCGTCCAACATCCGGCACGACGCGGACGGCCGCGTCGTCGGCTCGCAGGTGCCCTTCGAACCGTGGCGCCCGGACGTGCCCACCAGCGGTCCGGAGGGGACCGCGCTGTGGAAGCCGAAGCGTGCGGCGTCGGGTGACCTGGAACGGCTGGTGTCGCCGCGCGGCACGATCTATTCGCAGTTCGGTCGCGGCGGCGTGCCGGGGCAGGGCGTCTTCGACGGGGAGCACTTCACCGTCGCGCGGACCGGCTACGACGTGCCGGCGCGGGTGCGTTCGGAGGGGCTGGAGTTCGACTACTGGCGGCCGGGCATGCGCGCCGGCGTGCTGGAGGGCGACCGGGGCAACCTGCCGCGCGGCTGGTCCGTCTCGCGCGGCGGCGGGATCGGGGATCTGGTGGTGCGCTCGCCGAACGGCGTGGAGTACCACGGCTTCGACGCCGCGGGCATGCCGAGCCGCGGCAAGGTGCCGGGCGGGCCGACGTTCGAGGTGCTGGCGATCGGCAAGCGGATGGTGCCGTTCGACTTCTGGCGCACGCCCGAGCAGGGGCGCCCGTCCGGCTGGGAGGTCGAGGGCGACGCGACCAACCCGACCAAGGTGACGACCGCCAACAAGGCGGTGTTCAGCAACTTCAAGGACAAGCTGCCCGGGCAGGTCACGCTCCGGGACGGCCGGACCCTGTCGATGACCGCCGAGCCCGACGGGTCGATCACCTACGGGCTGCCCGACGGGCGGCGCGTCTCGGTCACCGTCGACGCGGACGGTTCGGCCGCCGTGCGTTTTCCCTCGGGGGAACTGGCGCAGGTGCGCACCGGCCGCTCCGGCGAACTGCCGACGCACAACGGGTTCGAGGGCGACCTGGTCTCGCACGTGCTCAGCAACCGCAAGGTCGTCACGGTGCGCAGCGTCGCGGGCGACTCGGCGGACGGCGTGGCCCAGGGGCGCCCGTGGCGGTTCTTCGACGGGCGGCGCTCGTTCATCGACGGGCAGGAGTCGCTCACGTACCGGCTGCCGGGCGGGCGCGAACGCGAGTTCATCGACGGCGAGATCGTGCGCGGCGCCGACGGGCGGGGTTCCCGCTTCGACACGTTCGACGGCGCGAACCGGGGGCTGCGCGGCAGCTACGAGGCACCCGACGCGCAGGCGCAGCGGCAGGTCGGGGCGGCCGGTGACGGGCTGCGCCGGTTCGACACGAACTACCAGAACGAGGGCCGGATCGTCCGGACCTACGACGACCGCACGACGGTCACCGTCGACAACACCGGCGCGGTCATCCGGCGCACGCCCGACGGCGGCGTGACGCGCTCGCAGGACCCGGCGTTCAACGGCTCGACGGCGCCGCGCCCGAACGCCCCCGCGCCCACCGTGCACGACGGCGACCTGCGGCTCACCATCCCCGGGCTGAACGTCCGCTACGACGTCTTCGACCGGATCCTGCACCGGCTGGTGCCCTTCGACGCGTGGCACGCCGACGGCGCGCTGCGGGTGCGCGGGGAGTGGGTGCCCAAGTACGACGCCAAGGGCAAGTTGGAGTCGCTCACCTCGCCGAACGGCACGGTGTACTCGAGGTTCAACCGGGACGGCGTGCCCGCGCAGGGTGTGCACCAGGGCGAACGCTTCACCGTGCTGCGCACCACGTTCGACGTGCCCGCCCGGGTGGAGTCGGCCGGGTTCAGGTTCGACTACTGGACCGCGGACATGCGCGGGGGGCTGCTCCCCAAGGGCTGGACGCCGCAGCACGACACGCACGGCACCCTGGTGTCGGTCCGGTCGCCCGGCGGCGTGACCTACTCGCACTTCACCGGCGACGGCGGCGCCACGCGGGGCAGCCTGCCGGACGGGCCGGACTTCACGGTCAGCGTGCTCAGGGAACCGACCGTGAAGTTCGACCTGTGGCGCACGCCCGAGCAGGGGCGCCCGGACGGGTGGGAGGTCACCGGCGACGCGGGCAGGCCGACGTCGGTGACGACCGTGGACGGCACGATCTACTCCGGCTTCAACTCCAGGGGCCCGACCAGGGTCGAACTGCCCGACGGGCGCAAGCTCAGGATGGAGATCGACAAGGACGGCGCCGTCACCTACAGGCTGCCGAACGACCGCCAGGTCACCGTCACCCACGAGGCCGACGGCACGGCGACGGTGCGGCTGCCCGAGGGGCGCACCGCGCGGGTGGGCAAGGGCGAGCAGGCCGACTTCCCGGTCAAGGACGGCAAGGGCGACCAGACGCGCTTCACCTTCGACGACGGCACCACGCTCGACGTGGCGACGTTCCGCTACGACCGGATCGTCGAGAAGACGCACACCCCGACGACGACCGGCCGGCCGACCCGCTTCTTCGACGGCCTGCGGACCTGGGAGGAGGGGACGCATTCGCTGACCTACCGGATGGCGGGCGGTCAGGAGCGCGAGTTCATCGGCGGCGAACTGGTGCGCAGCGTGGACGGGCGCGGCTCGCGGTTCGACACGTTCGACACCGCCGGGCGTGGGCAGGACGGCAGCTACCGGTTCCAGTCGGCCGGCAACGACCGGGTGATCGGCGCCGCCGACCCGAAGTCGACGGTGCACCGGTTCAGCACCGAGTACGGGTCCGACGGCTCGATGGTGCGCACCTACACGGACGGCACGAAGATCACGTTCGCCGGACGAAACAAGATCATCCGGCAGGCGCCGAACGGCGACGAGACGGTCTTCGTCGACAACAAGCCGCAGGGCGGCCCCGGTGGCGCCGTCGCGAACCGCGGCACCGGCGTCAACTACTGGCGCACCTACAACTTCGACCCGTTCTTCAAGGCCGAGATCGCGCGGGTGGGGGGCGACTGGCGGACCACGTACACCGCGGACGGCCGCCTCGACACGATGCTCTCGCCGCACGGCACGCAGTACCGGGTGTTCGGCGCGGAGCGGGTGCCGTCCGAGGCGCTGACCTACACCGGCGAACGCATCGTCGTGCGGCAGACCCGGTTCGACGTGCCGGCCCGGGTGCGTTCGGAGGGGCTTGAGTTCGACTTCTGGCGGCCGGACATGCGCGCCGCGCCGCGGGCCGGCGAGGCGTCGACGCTGCCCGCGGGGTGGAAGTCGACGTTCGACGGCAACGGCGCGCTGACGGTGCGCTCGCCGAAGGGCGTGACCTACACGGAGTTCACCGGGGAGGGGTTGCCCACCCGTGGCGTGCTCACCGACGGGCGGGACTTCAGCGTCTCGTTCGCCGAGGGCAAGGTGGTGCCCTTCGAGTTCTGGCGCACGCCCGAGCAGGGGCGTCCCGCCGGTTGGGAGGTCACCGGCTCCGGCCGGGAGCAGACCGTCCGGACGCCGAACGGCACCGAGTACTCGGCGATGAGCCGCTCGGGTGTGCCGTCCACGGTCAAGCTGCCCGACGGGCGAACCCTGACGATGGAGCGCGGCTCCGACGGTTCGACGGCGTACAAGGCGCTGGACGGGCGCACGGTGACGGTGGCGATCGACGCCGACGGCAACGCCACCCTCACGCTGCCCGGCGGCCGCGACGTCACGGTGGCCCGGGGCGAGAACGGCGTCCTGCCCAAGGGCGACGACGTCGGCGACGTCACCTCGTTCGGCTTCGGCGACGGCAAGCTGATCACCGTTCGGGCGGAGACCTTCCAGAAGCAGGTCGACGGGACGGCCACCGAGGTCACGGTGGCGCGGGCGACGCGCTTCTTCACCGGCAAGCGGGAGTTCGGCGAGGGCGACGAGACGCTGACCTACCTGCTGCCGGGCAACCGCGAACTGGAGTTCCTCGGCGGCGACCTGGTGCGCGGCAGCGACGGGCGCGGCGGGCGCTTCGACGAGTTCGACGCCGAGGGCAACGGCGTCGCCGGCAGCTACAGCTTCCACAACGAGAGCAACCACCGCCTGGTCGGCCCCGGTACGATCGGCGAGGTCACCCGCTTCACCCAGGCGAACGTCGAGGGCGGCTGGCTGCGCACCTACAGCGACCGCAGCACCGTGCAGGGCATGGGTGACGGCGCGGACCTGCTGGTCCTGCGCAACACGGCCGATCCCGAGCACGGCCCGCAGCGCTTCCTCAACGGCCAGCTCCTCGGCGCCGGCAGTTCGACCGACCTGCACCGGCCCGGCCTCGGCCCGGACTACGAGAAGACGCTCGGCTTCGAACCGTTCTTCAAGAACGACACGCACCTCGCACCGGGCACGTGGGAGCGGGAGGCGTTCCCGGACGGGCGGCTGAACACCGTCACCTCGCCGAAGGGCACGAAGTACGAGATCTTCGGGATGGAGAACGTCCCGACCCGCGGCTCGCACGGCGGCATGCGGTTCACCGTCCAGCAGACCACGTTCGACGTCGGCGCCCGGGTGCGCTCGGACGGGCTCGGCATCGACTTCTGGCGACCCGACCTGCGCGCGCCGGTGCGTTCCGGCGACGGCACGAAGCTGCCCGAGGGCTGGCAGGCGACGTTCGACGCGGACGGCGCGCTCGTGTCGATCCGCACGCCGAAGGGCGTCGAGTACACCGACTTCGAACAGCGGCTCCCGACGAAGGGGCGCTTCGAGGGGCAGGACTTCACCGTCTCGCACAGCGCGGAGAAGACGGTGCCGTTCGACTTCTGGCGCACGCCCGAGCAGGGCCGGCCGGGCGACTGGACGGTCACCGGGAAGGCCGGCAGGCCCGAGTCGGTCACCACCGGCGACGGCACGAGGTTCACGAACTTCGGCCCCGGCAACGTGCCGGGCAGGGTCGAACTGCCCGACGGGCGCACCCTGTCGATGGAGGCGAAGCAGGGCGGCGCCGTCGAGTACCGGTTGCCCGACGGCCGGAAGCTGACGGTCACCGTGGACGCGGCCGGCAAGGCGACGTTCAGGCTCCCCGAGGGGCGCAGCGTCGAGGTCGAACGGGGCGCCCAGGGCATCGTCCCGGACAGCTCCTCGCGCGGCGACCTGATGAACCACTCGTTCGCGAACGAGCGCACCGTGAGCGTGCGCAGCTTCGACTTCATCCGGAAGATCGAGAAGGTCAGCACGCCGGCGACGGCCGCGGTCGTCACGAGGTACACCACCGGCGGGCGAACCTTCGAGGAGGGGCAGGCGACCCTCACGTACCACCTGCCGGCCGGGCGCGAGTTCGAGTTCCTGGACGGGAAGCTCGTGCGCTCGGCGGACGGGCTGGGCACGCGGTTCGACGAGTTCGACGCCGACGGCAACGGGCTGGCCGGCAGCTACCAGTTCCGCAACCCGAGCGGGCACCAGCGGGTCGGAGCGCAGTCGCTCGGCGGCGTGCAGCGCTTCACGCAGACGAACACGCCCGAGGGCTGGGTGCGCACGTTCACGGACCACACGAAGATCACGGCCAGCGGCACCGGTTCGGGGGCGACGACCGTGCGCGTCACGCCGGGCGGCGACGTCACCCGGTTCGAGAACGGGAAGCTGACCGTCGGCACTTCCGCGGACGGCGCGGTCTCGCTCGGCCACGGCGACGCGCGGGTGGCCAAGGGCCTCGGCTTCGACCCGTGGGACGGCCGGCCCGGCACCCGCGCCGCCGGCGAGTGGCGCATGGAGGCGAAGAACAGCGGCGGCCTGGACACCGCGACGTCGCCGCACGGCACGATCTTCCGCGACTTCGGCCCGGACGACCAGCCGACCGTGATGGAGATCGACGGCGTTCGCCACACCGTCAACCGGACCTTCTTCGACGTGCCGGCGCGGGTGCGTTCCGACGGGCTGGAGTTCGACTTCTGGCACCGCGACATGCGCGTGTCGATGCGTCCGGGCGGCGACGACGCGCTGCCCGAGGGGTGGACGGTGCGGCGCGACGAGGCGGGCGTGGCGACGTCGGTGCGATCGCCGAAGGGCGTGGAGTACTCGAAGTTCGACGCCGACGGCCGCCCGGCGCTCGGCAAGCTCTCCAACGGCAGGGAGTTCTCGCTCGGCTATCCGCAGGACCGGACCGTGCCGTTCGACTTCTGGCGCGCCGAGGGGCGCACCGGGGAATGGGTGACGAAGGGCCGGGCGGAGCGCCCGACGTCGGTGACGACGAACGACAGGACCGAGTTCCGGGACTTCCGCGACGGCACCACCCCGCAGGAGATGAAGCTGCCGGACGGCCGGAAGCTGACGCTGGAGTCCGGCGAGAACGGCGAGATCACCTACCGGCTGCCGGACGGCCGGAAGGTGACCGTCACGCCCGAGGCGGACGGCGCGGCGACGATCCGCCTGCCCGACGGCACCACCCACACGGCGCAGAGCGGCAAGCCGGGCGTCGTCCCGGACGAGCACGGCGACGGCGACGTCGTGAAGCACGTCTTCGCGGACGACAAGCGCGAGATCAGCGTGCGCACGTACCGCCACGACGAGACGACCGACGGCGAGACGGTCCACAAGGTGGTCGGCCGGCCGGACCGCTACACCGACGGTGACACCACGTACAGCGCCGAACGCTCGCTCACCTACGACCTGGGACACGGCCGCGACGTCGAGATCATCGCCGGCAGGCCGGTGCGGGCGAGCGACGGCCGCGGCGGGCGCTACGACGTCTTCGACGCCGACGGCAACGGGATCGGCGGCAGCTACACCTACCTGAACCACCGCACCCACGCGGCGGTCGGCCCGCTGAAGACGGACGGGCCGCAGCGCTTCACCGAGGTGCGCGCCGAGGACGGCACGGTCACCCGCACGTACGCCGACAGGACGGTCGTCACCGACGACGGCGTGCTCATCACCCGGCGCACCCCGGACGGCTGGACGACGCAGCACATCGGCGACGTCAAGCTGTCGCAGACGTGGAGCCGCGCGCACTCGGACCTGCCGCGCCGCGAGCCGGCGAGCACCGACGTCAAGCCGCCGGCGCCGAAGCCGACGACGAAGACGGTGCTCACGCCCAAGGGCCGCATCGACGTGTGGCACCCCGACGTCGAGTCCCGCAGCGCCGGCCGCTGGAACACCAGCTACGAGCGGGACGGCCGGATCGGGACCGTCACGTCGCCCGGCAAGACCAGCTACGGCAAGTTCCACCCGGAGAACTACCCGACCGAGGGCCGGGTCGGCGGCGAACGCTTCGACGTCACCCGCACCGGTTTCGACCTGAACCGGTACCTCGACGCGTCGTCGCACCGCCTCGACATGTGGTCCGACGCCGCGACGAAGGCCGACTCTGGCTGGCGGCTGACGAAGGACGCGGACGGGAGGATCACCCGGGCGATCTCGCCGCGCGGCACCGTCTACCGCGGCTTCGACGCGAACAACCAGCCGAGCCGCGGCACCACGCGCACCGGCGTCGAGTTCACCGTCGCGCACGGGAAACTGGCGGTCTACCGGTTCGGCGGCGGTGCCGTGCTGCACGCCGACGGCCGGCGGCCGCTGCGCTTCACCGACGCCGACGGCAACGCGCTGGACGACGGGGCGCGCTCGCTGACCTACCGGTTCCGCGGCTCCGGCGAACTGGAGTTCGTCGACGGGAAGCTGGTGCGCGGCACCGACGGGCGGGGCGCGGAGTACACGAAGTTCGACGAGCACGGGCGCGGCACCGAGGGCACGTACACGTTCAGGTCGAGGGAACACCACCTGCGCACCGGGCCGGACGACCGCTTCGCACCGCAGTCCTTCCGGCAGGAACACACCCCGACCCGGACCGTGCGCACCTACGAGGACCGCACCACCGTGCGGATGAGGAACACCGGCGACGTGCTCTCCCGGCGCACGCCCGAAGGGCTGTCCCACACGTTCCGCGACGGGCGGGTGATCGGCTCCGACTGGACGAAGCCGTCGGCGCGCAGCACGGCCACGGGCACCCTCGCCGAACGGCCGGCGGGCACGAGGATCCGCCCCGTCGACCGGGTCATCGAGAGCCGCGGCGGCAGGCTCGACCGGTTCGGTGTCGACGGGCGCGGGGTGGCCGGCGTCTACCGGGGCGGCCCCGGCCGGGAACGCTTCGGGCCGGAGGCCTCCGGCGAACAGCCGTTCACCGTGACCCACCACAAGGACGGCGCGACCGTCACCTATCGCGACGGCACGACCGTCACCCTCGACGGCCGCGGCCGGCCGCTGACCCGGCGGACGCCGGACGGGTGGGAGACCACGTTCGGCCCCGGCGGCAAGACGCGCACGAGGATCGACCTGCCGGAACCGCCGGAGAAGTCGAAGCCGGTCGTCCCGAAGAAGAGGAAGAAGCCGGTCTCGGTCGAGATGCCGGCGCAGCGCGACCCCGAGGCCGACATGAGCCTGCCGTTCCGGCCGGACGGCGACTTCGACAGCGGCTACGGCCACCTGCGCCCGCAGGCCGGCCAGGACGCGTCGGCGACGACGCCGCTGCGGCGGGCGATCGAGACCGACCGGCGGATGGAGTCCGACGGCCTGCGCCCGTCGTACACCCGCGGCCAGCCCGCCGACCGGCTGGCGCCGCGCCCGGTGGAGTCGTACCTGTCCGAGCAGCCGCGCACGATGTACGGGCTGCGGACCGCGGTCGACAGCGTCACCACCGGCGGCACCGGCGCGCGCGGCATCGCCGTCCTGCGCCGCACCGAGGCCGACGGCGGGCAGTCGAACCGGGTGTTCAACATCGGCGTGGACGAGCGGGGCACGTTCGTCGTCGACGCGCGCACCGGTCAGCAGCCGCGCGGCCTGCGCAACAACGAGGACGGCGTCGTCGACCTGCTGATCACCCGTTCGTCGGCGACCGGGAGCGGGTCGACGAGCACCGCGCTGACCGCGCCCCGGCCGACCGTGCGGGAACTCGTCTCCGGCGCGACGCGCACCGGCACGTCCGTCGGCGGCACCACCCCGACGACCCCGGCCGCGCCGTCGACCGGCACGACGCCGGCCGCGTCGTCGACGTCCGCGCCGTCCGGCACGGCGCCGGGCGACGGAGCCGCGCCGTTCTCCTGGATGCCGGCGCAGCTGTCGCCGAGCGACGGCACCGACCCGGTCACGGCGGCGTTCGGGCGGGACCGGCTGCTGCGCGAGCACTACGGCCGGTTGACGCCGGCCACGCCGCAGGGCGGCATGCCGACCGCGTCCGCACCGGCTGTCGAGCCCTACCTCGACCACACGGTGTACCGGTCGGAGAGCATCGAGGCGCTGCGCGAGGCGATGGGCGACGCCACGCCCGGTTCGACCGCGACCGTGTTCCTGCCCGGCTCCGGTCCGGACGGGACCACCCTGGCGTTGAACGTCGTCACGCTCGACGACGAGGTCGCCTTCCTCGACGCGGTCACCGGCGCACAGGTGGAGCCGCCCGCCGACGCCCCGACGGTGTACTTCGTGCCGACCGACACGCCGGCCCGGCAGGACTCGCACGACGTGGACGTGTGGGGCACCCCGCGCAGCCTCGGCGAGCTCGAGCGCGAGCTGAACTCCACCCCGGGCGCCGGCCCGGTCGCCCGGCGCGATACACGCGGCGCCACCGTGCTGGCCCCGCAGGGCACCGAGATCGACCGCGCCGCGCTGCGCGAGGCCCGCACCCTCGGGCAGGCGCTCGGCCAGGCACACCGCTACGTGGTCCGGCCCGGCGTCTCCGAGGAGCACCTGGTCACGTTCGTGGCGCAGCAGCTGCCGGAGAACGACCGCTACGGCAGCGTGCTGGACCTGCGCCTCGCGGGCGACTCCTGGACCCACGCCGACGCCCAGCGCCTCGCCGATCAGTTGCGGATGCCGGTGGCGCTGCCGGCGGCGACGTTCGACCCGGGCGTGGGCGGATCCAGCTTCCTGCTCGACCCGCGCGGCCGGCCGGTGCTGCGCCCGTGGGCGAAGTCGTTCGTGGTGCTGCCGTCCGCGCTGCAGATGCCGCAGCGGTACTTCGACCTCGACGCGACCGGCGAGGCCGGCGTGCACGACCTCGGCGAGGGCTGGACGCTGGCGCCCGTTCCGGTCCGGGGGAACGCCACCGGCCCGGCCCGGCCGCCCGCGCTCTGGGCCCGGCCGCCGGGAGCCGACGACGCGGTGCTCGGCGAGCGGGTCGACGACCGCACGCTCTACCTCGGGGCACCCGGCGTCGCCATGCCGTCGGCGGTCATCGCCACGCTCGCCCGGGTTCTCGGCGCGCAGCCGGACCGCCCGGGCGGCTACCACACCGTGAACCTGTCCCCGGGCGCCGTCCCGGGCACCGCACCGCCGCCGGCGACGGCGCGGCGCACCGACGAGGAGTTCGCGGCCGACTACGCGTTCGCGGCGGAACTGGCCCGGGCCGTCCCGCGCGGCACCCCGGCCCTGGACGCGGCCGTGTCGCTGGACCGGGCGCTGCACCTGCGGTCGTTCCGGCCGGCGACGAGCACCGGCGACGTGCGCTCCGACGAGCACTACCGCACCCGGCGGGTCACCCAGCTGCGCTCGTTCCGCGAACTGCGCGAGTCGATGCTGACCGCCCAGGTCGGTTCGCGGGGCATCGCGATCGTCGACAACGGGCCCGGCGACGTGACGGCGTACAACGTCCTGCGCGACCACCGGGGCGTGGTGCTGTTCGACCCGCGCACCGGCACCCGGACCCGTCCGCCGCGCACCACCGCACCGGTGCTGTTCACCGCGACGGCCGGCGCGGTGGCGTTCCCCCTGACCGGAACGACCCCGCCCACGACGGCCCGCGACGTCATCGTCGAGGCGATGGCCTCGGCGGCGCCGCGGCCCACCCGCGGCACCGGCCCGGCGGTGGCACCCCGGCCGGAACGGCGCTACCGGCAGCGCTACGGCTGGATGCGGGACCTGCGGCCGCTCGACGTGACCCGCTTCGGCGCGCTCGCCGGCGCGGCGGCGGTCGACGCCGGCGTCGGCACGAACGAGGGGCCCGGCGCCGCCGACCTGTACCACGGCCTCCAGGCGTACGAGGTGCGGACGTTCCGGGAGATCCAGCGGGCGATGCTGGCCGCCGGCCCGGGCGCGCGCGCCTTCGTCATCGTGGAGACCGGCCGCGCCACGCCGATGCCCGAGGGCACCGATCCGGCCGAGGCCGGCGGCGAGGTGCCGCGCGTCCTGCACGTCACGCGGGACCGGCAGGGCGTCGTCTTCCACGACCCGGACACCGGCGGCCAGGCGACCCTGCCGGCGAACGCCGCCCGGATCCACTTCGTGCCGATCGCGATGCCGGTGCCGGTGCCGCAGGGGCCGGCCTCCGCCGAGGACTCCCTGCCGAGCGTCGGCGACCTGATCAGGCGCAGCCGTCCGCTGCCGGGTGCGCCCCGGCCGGTCGGCCCGCTGGAGGTGCGCACCGTCGAGGGCGGCACGCTGGTGTCCCGGCCGCTGTCGGAGACGTCGGACGAGACCCGGCAGTACCTGACCCTCGGCGGCGGATCGGTCGGTCCGCTGCGGCGCTACGTGGTCGACACCGGCGTCACCGACGAGCAGCTGCGGCAGTTCGTCGCCGACCTGCCCGACGAGGAACGCCCGCAGGTGGCGCTCGACCTCGGCCGTTCGCACCCGGACCTGGACGGTGCCGGCGCGCAGCGGCTCGCCGACGAGCTGACGATCCCGGTGAACGTCGACGCCACCCGCCACGACCCGGCGAACGGCCCCGGCATGCCGCACGACGGCGCCGGCCACCTCGTGCTGCCCCCGTGGGCGAACGGCGTCCTGGTCATGCCGGCCGGCACGCACGAGGACCCGCTGGCGCGGGTCGTGCCGGGCCTGGCCCCGGGTCCCCGGCCGGGCACCTACGACCTCGGCGACGGGTGGCTGCTGGAGGTGCACCGCTGGGGGCTGTGGCTGCGGCCGCCGGGCGTGGCGGACGACGTTCTGCCCGGGGGCGGGCGCACCGGCAGCGGCGGCATCTTCGTCGGCGCACCCGGCGTGCCGGTGCCGGACGCGGTGCTGCGCCGGTTCACCGTCGTGCTCGACGCGCAGCCGGATCGGCGCGGCGGCTACCCGACGCGGTTCCTGTCGCCGACGCGCGGCATCGGCGGTGCGAACGCCTCCCCGGGGCGGCGCTCCGCGGTGGCGTTCGACGCCGACTACGGCTGGCTGCCGAGCGTGGCGCAGCAGGACGACGTGGCGACCGCGATCGCCGTCGACCAGCACCTCGCGCTGCGGGCGGTGCGGCCGGGCCTCGGCCGTCCGGTCGTGCGGCCGGCGGACGCGTACCTGCCGGTGCCGGGCACCGAGATGCCGAACTACCGGGCGCTGCGCCGGTGGATGGAGCGCGCCGAGGTCGGCTCGCGCGGGCTGGTGTTCGTGACGGACCGGGCGGGGGAGCAGCGGGCGTTCAACATCGTGCGGGACCACGCGGGCGTGATCGCGCTGGACGGCCGGTTCAACCGGCAGGCCCGGTTGCCGCGCAACCCGGCGGCGATCCACTTCGTGCCGACGCACACGGCCGCGGCCGCGACGCCGGTGGAGGGTTCGACGCCGGTGGGTGCGCGCGATCTCGCCGCCACGCCGTCGACCGGGGCCGTGCCCGCGGTGGCGCCGACCGGAACCGCCGCACCGTCGGCCGAAAGCCGGCCGGTGGCGCCGATGCGGGAGCGCGCCTTCGCGGCGTCGTTCGGCTGGTTCGCCGCCCTGGCGACGCCGGCCGGCGGGGACCCGTGGGCGGCGGCCGTCGCGGTCGACCGGGAGTTCACCCGGGCGCGCGGGCGGGACCCGATGCCGGCCGACGCGTACGCAACGCTGCGCGCGCACCGGGTCGACGGCTACGGCGCCGTGCGCGACGCGATGGGGCGCACCGTCGCGGGTGCCGGCCGGGGTCTCGTCATCGTCGACACCGGGGTCGCCGGTGCGCCGCACGCGGTCTTCAACGTCGTGCGCGGCCGGCGCGGCCTGGCGTTCCTCGACGGGACGACCGGTGCGCAGGCGGTCCTGCCGCGGAACCCGGCGGCGGTGTACTTCGTGCCGATCGCCACGCGGGCCCGCCACGCGTTCGCCGGCGCCGGGCTCGACGCGGCCCCCACGCTGGCCAAGCTGCGCGAGGGCAAGCCGGAACAGCCGCGCCGCGAACCTCCGGTCGCCGAGCTGACCAGCGCGACCGTGGTCGTGCCGGACGGCGAGCACGGCCCCGTGCACGCGCTGGTCGCCACCGCGCCGGCACTCGTCGCCGCGCACGTCGGCCCGGCCCTGGGCACCGACGCGCGCAGCTGGCTCGCCGACGCCGCCCGGGTGCGGGCCGACATCGGGGCGGGCGGCACCGACCGGCACAGCCGCGACACCACGGACGCGATCCTGCTGCACCTGGCGACCCGCTACGAGGACCCGGCGCAGCCGGTGCCGGCCGCGGCGCTGCGGGCGTTGCGCGGCAACGACTCCAGCGCGCCGGCCACCCCGCAGGAGCGCACCGCGCTCGGCGACGCCCTGCTCGCCGGCACCGACCAGCGACTGTTGGGTGAGGTGCTGCCGGTGCTGCTGGCCGAGACGTTCGCGGTGCCGGCGTATCTGCTGACTGCGGGCACGTCGACGCGCTGGTACGCGGACGGGGCGCTGCTGCACGTGCGCGCGCTCGACGCCGCCACGCACGGGCGCGACGGCGTGGCCATGCTCTCGTCGGCGAGCTGGGCGAAGGCGGAGGGCCACCGGCTGCTGCCGGACGGCACGTGGCCGGCGACGGTCATCGTCTCGCGCGGGGAGGTCTTCGTCGCCGCCGCCTCGGACGCCGCCGGCGAACGCGAGGTGTTCCTGCCGCCGCACCTGGTGGCCCGGATCAGCGCCGCCCACGTGCCGCCGACGCAGGACCTGGCGCTCTACTCCTGCGACGTGGAGGCCGTCCCGGCACAGCTCGCGGACGCCGTGAACCGGGCCCGGGCGGTGCTCGCCGGGGACGAGCCCGTCGGCGCGCTGGTGAACCCGAGTTCGCCGGTCTGGGTCGCCTCGACGGACGCGCCCGGCGGGGTCGCCACGGAGCACGCGGCGCCGTGGTTCCTGCACGACGGCGAGCTCGACGAGGACGGCTGGGACCTCGTCAACGACGCGGTGCCGGTGCCGGCGGTCACCGGCAAGGAGTGGACGCAGGAAGAGCTCGACCGCGATCAGCGGGAGATCCGGGCCCACGGCTATCGGATGCCGGACGACGTGCCGCCGCTGCCCGACGCGGTCGACGGTCAGTGGCCGGTGCGGCGGTACGAGTGGACCGACGACGCCTGGCGTCGCGTCGACGACGGGTCGACGCAGCCGGAGTCCGGCCCCGGATGGGCGGCGTACGGGTTCGACGGCATCTACTCGATCGCGCCGCCGCCGGCCCGGCCGCGGACCGATCAGTCGCCCGCGACCCACCTCGGGCAGCAGGACGGGGTCACCGGGGCGGACCCGCGCCCGGTCATGACGGCGCTGCGCGCCCGCTACGACGAGTGGAACGCCCGCATGCTCGCCACCTCGCCGACGACCGTCGACGCGTGGATCGATCTGGGCGAGCGCATCGACCGGGTGACCGTGGGCCTGAACACGGCGGCCGCGACGCCGGGCGGGACCGTCCCGCCGCGGCTGCGCGCCGAGGTCGAGGACGCGCTGGCGGCCTACGAGGCGGTCCGCGCCGGGACGGCCGAGCCGCGCCCGCCGGCGGCCGAAACGCTGGTCGCACCGGACCGGGGCGGGCGCGCGATGCTCGACGTGGCGCCGCGGTCGATGTCGCCGCTGCGCGGCGGCGCGGACGTGTCGTTCGCCGACGAGGCGCACGACTACCTGCTGGTCGACGACCCGACGATCCGCCGTGGCATGCTCGCCGACCTGCTGCGCGAGCGGCCGGTCGAGGAGCTGCGCACGATCGTCGCGCGGATCGCCACGGCCGCCGGTCCGCTGCCGGCGCACGACCCGCGCCGTCGGGAGATCGCGCTGCTGCGGGCCGTCGCCGGGGTGCTCACCGGCGCCGACGACCCGCAGGCGCCGGCCGGGCGGGACGCCGTCGCGCGGGTCGCCCCGGCGCTCGCCGCGGACGAGGCCCGGGACTGGGTCGCCCTGCTGGACGGGCTCGCCGCGGACCGGCCGGAGCGGGCCGTCGCGTTGGGCGTTCTCGCGGCGGTGCTGCGCCCGCTGGTGCGGATGGGCCCGCCGGCGGCCACCGGCGGTGCGCTGCTCGGGCCGGCGTTCGAGGCGGCGCGCGCGGTGCTCGCCGACCCGGCCGCGGTCACGCCGGCACAGCGGATCGCCGCGTGGGTCGAGGCGGCGGAGCCGTCGTCGGTCGGTGCCGTGCCGGACCTCGCGGACGATCTCGCGGTGGCCCTCGGCGTGGGTGCCGTCCTGCGCGGCGACGCGACCGCGCCGTCCGCGCCGGCGTTCGGTCTTCTCGAGGGAACGCTCGGAGCCTCGTTCGCGCCGCTGACCGAGTGGATGCGGGCGTGGAACTTCGTGCTGTCGGAGCCGGGCGGCGTGGTCTGGCTGCGCACCCGCACCGGCCGGCCCGGGGCCGAACGCGCGTTCGTGCTCGTCGGCGACGACCGTTCCGGGCGGGTCGTGCCGCGCTGGGTGGACCCGCGCAGCCCGGGGCTTTTCGCGGCGCCGGCCGGCCTCGACGGTCCGGCCGGGCGTGCGCTGGCGAACGCCCCGATCGCGGCGCTGGCGCTGGATCGCGACGGCGTTCCGGTCAACCTGGCGAGCTACCGGCCGCCGGCGAAGCCGGTCGCGGAGCGGGGTTCCGCGGCGGTGCGCACGCCGGCACCGGTGCGCCCGACGGCACAGGAGACCGCGGCGGTGAACGCCCTGCTGGCCGCGCCGGACTGGCCGCAGGTGCTCGTCGCGTACACGATGCACAAGCAGGTGCTGGCGACCGCCGCCGCGCGGGACCACCTGGAGCACCGCATCGGCACCGCCACGAACTCCACCAGGGCCCGGCTCACCACGCTCAGCGGCGTGCTGCGGCTGTCCGCGCTGGGCCGGGAGGACCTGGTGCGCGCCTACCTGAGCGCCGCCCGGCCGGAACACCGCAGGCCGCTGCTGGCCCGCGAGATGTCCACGGCCGACGGCACCCTCGCCAAGGGCATGGCCGAACTGGTCGAGGGCGTCGCCCGCACCAACGGCGAACGCGCCGACGCGGCCGTGATGGCGGCGATCGGGCGGGTGCTGGCGGGGCAGCCGGCCGCGGTCGACCGGGCGTTCGTGCCGCGCTACATCACCAACTCCAACCGGGTGGCGTGGTACCGGCGGATCACCGGGCTGCAGGCGCTGCACCCGCGGCACGCCACCGCGCTGAACGCCGTTCTGCTGGAGGTGCTGCGCTGCTGACCGGCCGCCGGGTCAGTACCGGCAGTGCGCGATCAGTTCGGAGAGCACCTCCAGGCGGTTGCGCATGGCGGTGTCGGGCTCCCCGTCGGTGAGGTCGACGACGTGGTGCAGCCAGGCGGCCTTCACGTCGGGCTCGTTCAGGACCCGGGCCACCGCGCGCAGGGCCGCGTCCGCCGCGGTGCGCCGGCCGGCGACGAGATGGTCGAACGCGGCCACCACCGCGCGGGTGATCGCGTCGTCGGCGGGCAGGTCCGGCCGGGCGAGGCGCACACTCAGCGCGGGCGTGCCGGCCGGGGCGGCGCCCGTGGCGTGCCATCCGCCGGCCGTGCGGAACACGCTCACCCGCGGCGGGGCGGTGCTCTCGACGGCCCGCAGCACCTCGTGCCCGCCGTTCTCGCCGAGGACCGCGATCGGGCCCACCACGTGCGCGAGCGCGCGGGCGAACGGCAGCGGGTCCGCGTCGCCGCCGTAGCCGTGCCGGCGCACCCGGTCGGCGAAGCGGCGCCGCGGCCCGCCGTTCGCACCGGCGTGGGTCCAGCCGCCGGTGCCGGTACCGCCGACGGCCGGCGCGGTGGCGGTCGCGGTCTCGGCGATGACGCCGGCGTCGACCGCGTCGGCCGCGGCGGCGCGCAGGAAACCGACGAGCGCGTGCAGGGCGCCGCGTTCCGGGGCGGTGAGCGTGTGCCGGAGCAGCCGCGCCGGCATGCCCGGGTCGCGCAGCGCGGCGAACGCCCGGTCGACGGCCGCCACGTGGGCCCGGGACCGGCCGCGCATCAGCGCCTCCCGGACGAGCGCGGGCGCGGAGAGGATCAGCGCGACGGGCAGGGCGTCGCCGCCGGCCGGCACCGGAATCCGGCCCGGCAGCGGCGGGTGCGGGTCCGGCCCGGCCGTCGCCGGCAGCGGCACCGACAAGGGGACCGGTGCGGTGTCCACAGTGGACGTCAGGCTGTCCACAGTGGAACGCCACAGCCGGCGCACCCGCTCCCGTTTCGAGCCGCGGTGCGCCACCAGGTCGGCGGCCGCCGCGCGCAGGGCCCCGGCCAGCCGGGCGGGGGAGGCGGCGACCGCGGCCGGCACGTCGAGCGCGGTTCCCTTGCGCTGCCGGCCGAACGCCGCGTGCGACAGGTCGTCGGTGGGCAGGGTCAGCGTCGCCCGTTCGTTGTCGGTCTCGCGCACGGCCACCGTGAAGTCGCCCGCGGCGGTCGTGACCCGCAGGACGGCGCCGTCGTCCAGCACGTCGAAGCGCGTGGCGCTGTCCGGTCGAGCGGCGTGCAGGTGGTCGACGGCGGCCCAGAGACGTTCCCGCAGCGGCTGTCCCGAACGGGCGTCGCGGATCGCGGTCGCCGCGGCCCGCACCCCGGCGGGCGCCGTCTCCGGCGGGCTCAGCGGGACCCGCCGCAGCTCCTCGACCTCGGCGAGCGCCGCGTCCGTGCGGTGGTGGGTGCGGCGCAGCTCTGCGCGCGCGGGGCCCCACCGGGCGGTGCTGCCCGGCTGCTCGACGCGCAGGCCCAGCAGGTCCAGCAGGACGGCCAGTTCGGCGCGCAGCCGGGTCGCGTCGAGGTCGGTGCGGGCGGTGGCGCGCGGGTCCCGGGCGGTGGCCAGTTCCCCGAGGATCTCGTCGAGCACGGCGAGGTTGCCGCGGTCGGCGCGGCTCAGGCGCAAACCCTCGATCGGAGTGTTCGGCGTGCGGGTCAGCGCGCGGCCGGTGTCGTGCAACAGGTCCGACGCCCGGTGCCCGGCGCGGCGCCCGAGGTTGCGCATCCGGTGCGCCCGCCCGGTGGCGACATCCACGCTCCACGCGCCGAACCGCCGGTGCGCCGGCCGCCACGGTCGCGCCGCCGCGGGCCGGATCTCCTCGTTGGCGGCGGCCGCCAGCGTCGACAGTTCGTCCAGCACCGCCACGAATTTGCTGTTCGACAAGGGCAGCTTCGCCACCTCGGCGCGCGCCGCGCGGTCCCGGGCGACCTGCTTGTAGACGGGTTCGTTCACCCGCATCGCGGTCTCCCCGGCGGCCGTGAACGCCTGCACCACCGCGCCGACGCCGAGCACGGTCGGCACCAGCGGCCCGCTGGCGAGCCAGCCCAGTCCGGCCGCGATGCCGTAGCCCACGGTCTGTCCCACGAACGCCGGCAGGTGCTTGTACGCCACCTGGTGCGTCCACGGCATCTCGGTGGGGCGGTGCAGCAGGGTGCCGGCGTCGTCGACCGGCACGGCGGCCCGGCGGTTCGTGGCCCGCTGGTTCCTCGCCAGGGCCGCACGCGTGGAGAGCTTGCGCAGCACCGGATGCGCTGTGGTCGAGGCCTCTGGGTCGCGGGCGGCGGCCGGGCGCGCCGGGTCGAGCACCGACTCCGTCAGCGCGATCACCTGATCCAGCCGGCGCAGCGCGTCGAACGCCGCGACGGCCACCGCGTCCGCGAACTCGATCGCCTTGGCCAGGCTCCAGCCGCCGCCGTAGCCCAGCCCGCGCAGCGCGGCGCCGAGGCCCATCGAGTTCGCCAGGTCGATCGCGTTGCCGGTGAGGAACGCCAGCGTGTGCCCGGGCACCTGCATCGCGTAGTGCTGGACGCCGACCCGGGTCGCGTTGTGCCAGGTGCGGGGTGCACCGGCCGGCACGCCGCGTTCGATCAGGTCGTAGGTGACGTCCGGCCGTTCCGTCGGCTCGCCGAACAGCTCCAGCGTGCGCCGCGCCAGGTTCCGGCGCCGCATCAGCTCGCGCACCTTGCTCTTCACCTCGGTGCGCATCGCGGGCCGCATCGCCAGCAGCCGGTCGCGCACCCGCCCGAGCACCGCCGCGTCGTTCGCCGGCAGCGCGACACCGCCGGCGCGCAGCCGCTCCTGCAGCTCGAAACCGAAGTAGTGCAACGATTCCACGAACACGTTGCGCCGGTTGTCCGGCGTGGCCTTGTAGTAGTGGTCGAAGCGGCCCTTCGCGACGGCCTCCGGCCGGTCGAACACCCAGTCCGAACCGGCACCCGCGACGATGCTCTGCCCGGCGGCCATCATCAGGGCCGAGACGCCGAGCACCCAGTTGCCGGTCAGCGGCCCGGTGATGAACAGGCTCACCAGCGCGCTCGTCGAGGCCGACGGCGCCCGCTTGGTCAGCTGCGCGGACGGGCCGCTCAACCGCGGCGGCCGGTACCGGCCCACCCGCCCCGGCGCCTTCGGTGCCGCCAGCACGCTCCTCGGCGGCCCGCCGCCGGCGATCCCGGCCGCCATCCCGTCGGAGACCGCCTGCGTGGTGTTGAAGACGGCGGTGTTCGCCCCGCTGTTGGCGATCAGGGCCGGGTTCCGGCCGGCGAGCGTGCCCGACGCGGCGGTCAGCGCGATGGCCGGGATGCCGGCGCCGATCCGCCGGATCAGGTGCATGAGCGTCGGGGCCTTGTCCGACAGGGGCTGCCGCACGTAGGCGCCCTCGACCCGGCCGCGCAGGTCGCGCAGCGCGGTGGCCAGTTCCGGACGGAGGGCCGGGCCGGCGGTCGCGGCCAGCTCGCGGGCGCGGCGTTCGATGCGGTCGAGCGGGCCGAGCGTGACCCGGTCGGCGTAGCCGGGCGTGAACGTCGTGCGCGCCGCGCGGGCCGTCCGCGCCGTGCCGAACCGCTTCGCGATACCGGGTGCGGCGTGCGGGGTCGGGCGGGCGCGCACGCTGACCGCGAAGTGGGTCCGGCGCACGCTCTCGTGCTCGGCGACGAGCTGCACCGCGCTCAGGTCGGCCGCTGTTACGTCCGGGTGGCGGCGCTGCCAGGCCCGGCGGGCGAGGTGGCCGCTCAGTTCCGCGGTGACGGCCGCGTCGCTGGCGTCGGCGCGGAGCCACAGCTGCCCGTCGCGTTCGTGCACCGCGCGGTCGGGGTCGGCGGTGGCCGCGCGCCAGGCCGGGGCGTCGAGGACGCGCACCGGCAGGGTGATGAGATCGCTGCCGGTGACCGGCCGGTCGGTGTCGGCGATCAGTTCCAGCGCGGCGGTGTCGCCGTCCCGGACCAGCCGCGCGGCGCGCAGCACCTCCGGCGACTGGGCGAGCAGGACGGCGGTGGCGCGTTCGACCGCGTCCAGCACCGGGCCGGTGCCGGGGTCGGTGCGGGTGTCCCACATGCGGCGCAGCAGCAGGTTCAGCCCGCCGTCGGGCAGCATCCCGCCGGCGCGCAGCCGGCCGAGCACGAACGCCCCGCGCGCGGCCCCGCCGGTGCGGTCGCGCAGCGCGCCCAGGTCGCGCAGGCCGGCGACCACGCCGTCGAGGTCCCCGTCCGCCAGCCGGTCGGCGAGATCTCGGATGCCGGCGCGGTCGGCCGGGCTCAGCCCGAACTGCCACCGGGTGCGCGCGGTCGTCGTCAGCCGGTCGCCGCGGCCGCCGGTCACCAGGGCGCGGGCGCGGTGCGCGGCGGCGTTCTCGTGCACCAGCCGGGTGGCGAGGCGGGTCAGGTGCCGGGCCGCCTCCTGGGTGTCCATTGTGGACGGCAGCTCGACGGTGGCGGTGCGGGCGCGGCCGGCGAACAGGTCGGCGCCGGAGTCCGGGTCGAGCACCAGCCGGGGCCGGGTCGCCGCGGCATCCAGCGTGACCCGCAGCCGCGCGTCGTGGCCGTCGGCGAAGACGCGCACGGTGTCCGCGGAACCGTCCACCATGGACAGTCGCACCGCTCCGGTCGTGCGGGCGGCGGCGACGACGGCGGGCACCCCGGACGCCGGGACGGCCGGGCGGCGCGGGCCGTCCAGCACGGCCCTCGGGTGGGTGGCCCGCTGCGCGGCGTTCGCGTCGTCCCGGCGGCCGAGGTGGATCCCGCTCGGCTCCGCCGGCACTGCGTCGACCGCTGTCGCGGCGGTCGGGACCGTGTCGACCGGTGGGGAAGCCGCCGGCACGTCCCGCCCGTCGAGGTGCAGCAGCAGGTCGTCGCGGCCGGCCCGGCGCTGCAGCGCGAACCAGCGGTCGAGCATCGACAGGTCGGCCTCGGCGGGGCCGACGAAGACCCGCGTGCGGCCCGGGAGCACCGGCGCGTCCAGGGCGTACCGGTACTCCGGCGTGTGCTCCCGCAGTTCCATCGGACCGGTGTGGAGGTACACGCCGGACGGGACGACGACGATGCGATCGCTGAGACAGATGCCGGGCGGGGCGGCCGGGGCGGTCACGCCCCCACGACATCAGCAGGGACGAACCGGAAGGATTCCCATTAACTGCCAGGAAATGGTCGGTGGGTGAACAGTTACCGGCACTCGATCACGATCGTGGCGAGCGTCTCCAACCGCGCCCGCTCGGAGGACCCGAAGCCGGTACCGGAGTCGATCACGAACCCGGCCCACTTCGCCTTCGCCTCGGGCTCCGCCAGATGCTCCTTCACCTGCTTGATCGCGCCGTCGGCGGCGGTCCGGTCCCCGGCCAGCAGGTGGTCCCAGGCGGCGAGCACGGCGCGCGTCACGTCGTGCTGCCGGTCGGCACCCGCCCGGTCGAGGAACGCCTCCGGCACCGACGAGTGAACGACCGGTGTCCGCACCGGTACCGCCGTCCCGGCCGGAGCCGCTCGCCAGGCCGGGGTGCGCAGCACCGACTGCCCCCCGCCCGCGAACGGCAACCCGACCGGCGCCACCGGGGTCGGCGTGACGGCGACCGGGCCCTCGACCCCGAGATGGATCCCGCGGTCCAGCAACCGCTCGGCCAGCATCACCTCGCCCACCGGCACCTGCGCGAACGGCACCGGCGTCGGCTGCGGCACCCGCGCCGGCGGCCGGTTCACCTGCAGCCACCACACCTCGGCGTCGACGTCCAGCGGAACCCGGGCCAGGCCGTTCGTCGCCGGGTCGAGGAAGACCACGGTCACCCCGTCCCTGGCGACCGTCACGTCGAGCACACGCGTCGCGGCCGTGGCCGGGTCGACGAACACGGCGATGCCGCCCGCCTCGGCGCCCGCGTGGGAGAGGTGCCGCACCAGCGGGGCGAACCCGCGCGCCGGATCGCCGGCGGCGTCGGTGAAGCGTACGAACCCACCGCCGTGCCGGTACTGCTCGGCCAGTTCGTCCAGCGGGATCTCGTCCGGCGGGGTCAGGTTCTCCCGCATGAACGACGGCCGGTCCACCCGCTGGCCCAGCATGGCCATCATGTCGACGGCGCGGCGCACCAGCGGCAGGTCCTCGTCGGCCTGGTACCAGGGCGGCAGGAACAGCTCGGTGAGCCGGCTCTGCTCGTCCTCGGTGAGCGGCCGGCCGCCGACGTCGTTCGTCAGCGCCCGCACCGTGCGCCCGTCGGGCTGGCGCCACTTGCGGGTGGCCGCCGTCGCGAGCGCGTGCGTCTCCAGCCGCGCCAAGCGCGGCCCGTACTTCTGGCGCAGTTCGCCGCGGGTCTGATCGTGCCGGAACGGCGGCAGGAAGCGGAGGATCTCCTCCTCCTCGGCCCGCCACATCTCCCGCAGGTGCGCGATCTGTTCCTGGATCGAGCCGGTGCGCATGTGCGGGTAGAGCGAACGCAGGAACACCTGCAGCCGCTGCCACTCCCGCCCGAACTGCTCCTCGCCCATGAGCACCGTGTCGGGCGGCCCGGGGTTGCGGCCCTCCATCAGCACCAGTTCGTCGGCGAGGGCGCCGAAGTGGTTGTCCAGTTCCTCGAAGTCGGTGCGCACCCCCATGAACGCGTGCTGCCCGAGCCTGCGGGTCGTCGCCGGGCGCAGCGCCGTGTCGAAGACCTCCCGCAGGTCGAACGTCGTGGACACCTCGAACGCCTCGTCCAGCACGTCCTCGTCGTCCAGCGGCATGATGAACGCGTTCGACGGGTTGTCCCGCCGGTACTGCGCCAGCATGTCCTTGATCAGCCGGTCGGCGTTGCTGCGCAGGTAGAGCTGCACCGGCAGGGGCAGGGCCGCCGAGATGCGCGCGAGGTTGTTGCGGGCCAGCGCGACGGCGAGATTCTTCGGGTTGCGCCGCTCGGCGGGGTCCTCGGTGTACGCCGACGTGATGAGCGCGGCGGTCTGCGTGTACAGCAGCGTCATGAACCCCTTGACGGACTCGACGCTGAGCGCGGAGTAGCGGTTGTCCTGCGCCACCCGGGCACCGATCGCCGCGCCGTAGCGCAGGGCCTGATGCAGCAGCTGCACGCTCTTGTCGTTCGGGCCGAGGCGGCTGTGCGTGCCGATCTCGTCGAAGTACCGGTACAGGCCCCACACCGGCACACCGGCGGTGTACTGCAGGTAGATCCCGGAGAGCCGTTCGCCGGTGTACCCGCTGAGCCCGTCCGGGCCGATGCCGTAGACGGTGGCCTCGGGGTTGGTCGCCACGAAGCGGTCGCGCAGGTCGGCCGGGACGGTGTCGAGGGCCAGGGCGCCCTCCGGCGGCGCGGCGGACAGCGCCTCCCACAGCCGGTGCACCGTCTGCGCCTGGGCCATCGGGTCGGTGAAGGCGTACTCGGCGTCCCAGACGCGCACCGGCCCGGGGACCATCTCGACGACCCACCACGTGGGCTTCGTCGGGCCGCCGGGGTTCATCTTCTCGCCGACCAGCGAGACCGTGGCCGAGGTGGGCAGCCCGCCCGGGCCCTCGGCCTCGGTCGCGTCGGCGTTCGCCCGGGCGCTGACCTCGTGCATCTCCATTTCCGGGCCGCCGCCGAGGTGGATGCCCGTGGGGACCGCGGCCTGCGCCTCCGCCCGTTCGACCGGGGTGAACGCCGAGACGGTCGAGCCCTCGTGCAGACGCGTACGGGTCTGCAGCCACCACACCTCGGCGGCCGACTCCAGCGGCACCCGCGCGAGGTCGCCGGTGTGCGGGTTGCGGAACAGCACGGTCACGCCGTCGCGCGCGACGCTGACGTTGGCCACCCGGATGCCCTCGCCGGGCGTTGCCGGGTCGACCCACATCGCGATGCCGGCCGTGCCGCTGCCGGCCCGCCCGAGGTGCGACAGCAGCGCGTCGAACCCGCTGTGCCCGCTCTCGTCGAGCCGCACGAAGCCGACCGTCGGGGTGGTGTCGGCCGACCTCAGCGACCGGAGCCGCCCGACGACGTCGGCCGCCGAGGGCCGCGCCGGCAGCGAGTCGAGGTTCTGCCAGCGCTTGTCGCCACCGGCCAGCGTGCTGTCCAGGTGGATGGCGGCGCGCAGCGGGGCCGCGTCGGGGCCGGCCGGCGGGGCGTCGGCGTTCGGGACGAAGTGGCTGAGCACCGCGCGGCGCTCGTCGGCGTCGCCCGCGCCGGTCGCGGTGAGCGTGCGCACGGTCCGGCCCGACGGGTGCGCCCAGGGCCGGGCGGTGCGGGCCGCGATCGCCTGCGCCGCCATGCCGCGGACCCGGTTCGCGTGGGTCGCGTGCAGCTCGGCGACGGCCGTGGCCCGCGCGGGGCCCGCCAGCAGCCGCTCGGTCTCCTCGACGGTCTCCAGGTGCAGGCGTTCCAGCAGGGCGCGCTGCTCGTCGAGGCCGCCGGTCGTCAGCTCCGGGAAGAGGTCGCGCAGAAAATCCGAGATCCAGTCCCACTGCTGGTCGAGTTCCGGGCCGCCGGCCCGGGGCGCCTCCGGGCCGCTTCCGGGGGAACGCCATTCCAGCAGCACCATCCCCACCCCGAGGGCGCCCCAGTGGGTGTCCAGGGTGTTGCGGGAACGTTCGATGCCGAGCAGGTTGTCCTGGTTGAGATCGCGCGCCGGACTGCCGCGCAGCGCGGTGTCGAGCACGTCCCGCACGGTGACCGGCGCGCCGTCGTCGTCCTGGTCGAACGGCAGCGTCAGCGCGGTCTCGTCGGTGCGCAGCGACGGGATCTCGCCGAGGTCCCCGATCAGCGCGTTCGCGATGGTGTCGGCGTGCCGGTCCAGGAACAGCTGCATGGCCGGCGACATCGACTTGCGGATGCCGGACAGGTCGGTGCGGGACACGGCGGTCGCGTAGGACTTCGCCCACTGGTGCGGCTTGTCGGCGCGCCGCTTGGCGACGACCCGCAGTTCGGCGGCGAGCTGCGTGTACAGCAGCGCCAGGTAGCCGCGGAACGACTCCACGCTGCGCGGCGAGAAGCCCTGCTCGCCCAGCTCCTCGACCTGCTCGTCGGCGAACATCAGACCGCGGCGCAGCGCCACCTGGGAGAAGCCGTTCGTGGCGTAGCGGGTGTGCTCACCCAGCTCGCTGAGGAACCGGTAGACGCCCCACGTCGGCACCCCGACGGTGTGCTGGAAGTTCAGCCCGGGCAGCCCGTCCTCGGCGATCCAGTCCTCGTCGGGGCGCGGCCGCCGCCCCTCGACGGTCACCTCGGCCAGGCCCGGTGCGAGGGCCTTCGGCCGGCCGGGGCTGTGCGGCAGCAGGGTACCCAGCGGCGCGCTCTCGCCCGGCGGCAGCGCCAGGTTGCGCCGCACCTCGGCGAACTGCGCCGCCATCGTCGACCGCTCGACCCACGCGTACTCGGCGGCGAAGTTGCGCCACGGCCGGCCGACGACCTCCAGGATGCGTTCGCCGCCGTAGTGGTCGGTGGCCAGGTGCATGGTCGGCCACTGGGCCAGCATCGGCTTCGCGGGACCGGGGTTGCGCACGAGCACGCCGTGCCCCTCGCCCTCGGTGCCGGTGCCGAGGTGCACACCGCTCGGCCGCGGGGCCGGTTCGGGGGTGCGCGCCGGTGCGGGGGCCGGCTGCGTGCGGTCGGGAACGTCGCGCAGCGGCACGTCCCGCCCGTCGATGCGCAGCAGCAGGTCGTCCCGGCCGGCCCGGCGCTGGATCGCCAACCAGCGGTCGAGCAGCGTCGAGTCCGGTTCGAGCGGACCGATGAAGGCCCGGGTGGTGCCGGCGATCGGCTGCGCGTCGCGCGCGGCGACGTACTCCGGCGTCGCCTCCAGCACCCGTTCCAGGTCCTCCATGGGACCGGTGTGCACGTAGACGCCGGAGGCGACCGGAACGATCCGTTCGGCGAGACAGAACCCGTCGGGCAGGGTCAACAACGGAGCACCTCACGGATCAGCGCGTTGATCTCTTCGGCCTGCTGCTGGTACGAGCCGGGCCGCTGCTGCTCGACGGCCGTCGCGATGTCCCGCAGATGCCGGAACCAGGCGACGCGGGCGCTGTAACTGACGTACCGCGGCACCAACGAACGGTCCAGGCCGGCCGGCTTGCCCTCGAGGATGTTCGCGGCGGCGGAAATGATGGCCGCGTCGGCGCGCTCGGAGTTGATCTCCGCCCGGGCGGCCGTCAGGTCCACCATGGCGCGCAGCATCGCGGCGCCCGCGCCGACGACCGCGCCGGTCAGCGCCTCCTTGCGCTTGGTGGGGTTCGGGGCGGTCAGGTAGCGCACGGCGAGCGCCTCCTGGCCCATGCCGGCGAGCGTGATGAGGCCCCGCATCGTCTTGAGCCGGTCGCGCACCGCGTCCGACAGCTTGGGATTGCTGAGCCGGTACTCCAGGTACTCGAGCGTCTGCGGGGTGACCAGCACGCCGCGGTTCGCGGTGAACGTCGAGAGCACCACCGGCCACTCCGCCATGTTCACCAGGGCGGCCAGCGGCGGGGCCTCCGGATGCGACGGGCGGGCCAGCGGTTTGAGGTTGCGCACCGGCGCCGGCGCGTCGGCGGGCGGGGCCGGCTGCTGGAACTTGTCGAGGTCGATCCGCCGCCCGGTGCGGTCCTGGGCGAGCACCCGCACGCCGGTGGCGCCGATCAGCGCGCCGTGCGCGTCGTGGATGTCGGCCGGCGCGCCGAACAGCCCCGGTTCCCGCGGATCTATCCACCGCGGGACGATCGTCCCGGTCCGGTCGTCGCCGACGATCCCGAACGTCCGGGCCTGCCGACGCGAGGTGGCCGGCACGTGGATCCAGACCGCCGCGCCGCCCTGCGACAGCACGAGGTTCCAGATCCGCTGCTCCTCGGTCCGCGGCTGGAAGGCGCCGCCGGCCGCCCGCTCGATGTCGGCCGGCGACAGGTCGGTCCGGCCGCTGCCCTCCAGCGCCGACGGGTCGGCGAGGGCGCCGCCCAGCGCACCGAGCGCGCCGAGGATCATGCCGACGTCGTCGGGCGTCGACCCGAGCGGCGCGGTCGCGGCGGCCGGTTCCACCTCGCCGTGCCACAGGTCGAGCCGTTCGACGGAACGGCCCGGCGCGATGCCGGTCTCCGGATCGGTGAGCAGGTCGCGGGCCGCCCGCACGGGCGCCCACACGTCGGCGCCGGGCCTGGCCGGCGGCGTGACGACGGCCGGCCCGGCGATCGGGACCAGCGGCGCCGCGAGTTCCTGGAGCGCGGCGGCGTGCGTCGGGCGCGCGGTGCCGATCGACCCGAGGTGCTCGATCCAGTCGCCCGCCTCGACCGGGCTCATGGCCGGCAGCGCGGTGGCGATCCGGTCCGTGGCCCACTGCCGGGTCTCCGCGTCGTCCGGCGGCCGCGCCAGCAGGGTCGCCACGGCGCCGGCGATCGCCAGGTCGCGCAGATGCTCGGCATCGGGCCCGGTGGCGGCGGCCAGGATGGCGTGTTCGGCGAACGCCGCCTGCACCCGTCCGGGCGCGGTGTGCGCGAGCAGGCCGGCCAGGATCGTGCGGCGCAGCCCGGGCGTCGGTATGAGGACGAAGGCGTTCGCGTCCTCGGAGGCGCCCACGACGGTGCCGAACGGCTTGAGCGTGGACTTGCCCGGGGTGAAGTCGAGCGACGCGCGCGGTGCGCCGCGGCCGGGCGGCGCGAGCAGGTCGGCGACGCTCTTCGGCTTCTCGCCGGGCACCGCGGCCCGGAAGTCCTCGTACGCCGCGACCAGGCCGGAGACGCCGATGCGCTGCTGGGTGACGGCGGGGGCGTCGAGGCGCGGCCGGGCGGCGGCCCGATCGACGTTCTCCGCGACCCAGTCGAGCCCCGCGCCGAACGCGATCCACTTGTCGATCACCCGGCCCGGGTGCCCGCCGAGGCGGCCGTTCCACTCCGCCTGCACCTGGCGCAGTTCGTGCACCAGGCGGCGCAGGTCCGGCATCGCCTGCGGCACCATCGGGTGCAGGACCGTGGTCGGCGTGAACAGCGCGGGCGGCAGCTCCGCCACCGGGGTGTCGCCCCCGAGGTGCACCCCGGACGGGTCGGCGCCCGGCGCGGTCGGCGGGACCGGCGCGCGTTCGGTCGGCTTGACCATGAGGTGGTCGGCGAGGTCGAGCGTCGTCTCCCGGTCGGCGGCGTCCACCGGCACGATGTGCGGGGCGTGCGGGTCGGCGACGTCGGCGACCTTGAGCCCGGTGACGTTCGCGCCGAACGTGTCCGCGTAGGTGCGCGCGATCTCCTCGGTGACCGGGGTGCCCAGCTTGGACAGGTCCAGCCGCATCCGGTCGCGGGCGGAGCGCGGCTGCCCGCGCACCCAGTTGACGACGAAGTCCTGCGCGATGGCCTGCGGCGCGACGGTCACCCAGGTCCAGCCGTGGCCGTCGCCGCGCGCCCTGGCGTACTCGAAGGCGGCCGACTGCAGCGGTCGGTCCAGCGTCGAGGCGAGCAGCACCACCCCGGTCGGCGTCGGCATGATGTAGTCGTCGACGCAGATCTCGTCCTTCGGCCGTGCCGGTCCGGGCACCTTGCCTCCCTCATTGCCACGCTGGTCCCGGCACTACGTACGCCGGCGCGGTTCGGTTCACGACTGCGGCGGTTGCTGTGACGCCGGCAGGAAACGGCAGTGCACGACCATCTCGCTGACGGTGTGCAGGACGGACTGCGTCTGCCGATCGGACCGGCTGTCCATGATCTGGATCACGCGGCCGACCCACAGCGCCTTCGCCGCCGGGTCGTCCAGCTCCTTCGCGACCGTCGCGATGGCCGCGTCCGCCAGGTCCCGCCGGCCGTGCCGCAGATGTTCGAACGCCGCCGAGATGGCCTGCACGACGAGCGGGTTCCCGCCGGTGCCGTCCAACGCGGTCAGCTGGTCGTGCACCGACTCACGCGCGTCGGGCGCCGGTGCGGTGGACGGGACACCGGTGCCCTGCGAGGTGGCGAGCACCGGCCGACCGAACGCGGGCGTGCCCCGGCCGGTCGGCGGCGCCGGGCTGGCCGGTGCCGCCGGTGTCGTCGACCGGTTCCACCAGCTGCTGATGCCCGACGTGAAGTCGTTGAACCGGGCGGCGTTCGACCGGCCGGGCACCTGCTGCGGCACGGTGGTCTCCGCCGGGGTGACGTCGCCGTGCCGCCCCGCGACGACGTGGCCCACGTTCGTCAGCGAACGGGTGCCGGGCGCGTAGTAGGAGACGTGCCCCGACGCGTCCTTCTTCCCACCCGCGGTGCCGAACCGGAACGCGTCGGCGAACGTCGCCGGGTCGGGGCCGTGATAGCCGACGTACGAGACCGCGTCACCGGGTGCCCGGGCGGTGTACAGCCGGCTGCCCGGCGCCAGGCCCAGGTCGGCGGCGGAACGGATGTTCGTGCCGATGCCGGGGGAGCCCATCAGCACCACGTTGTCGAACGGCGTCCCGTCCCGCAGCGCGTACGAGGTGACCAGCGTGCCGTAGCTGTGCGCGGACACCGTCACCGTCGCACCGGGCGCCAGTTCCGCCTGCAGCCCGGCCCGGAACTCCCGCAGCAGCGCGCCGCCCTCCTTCGCGGCCGCCACCGTCATCGCGTCGGCGTGCTGCGGCGACCGGTAGCCGAGCCAGGCGATCGTGGCGGTCTGCCCGGGGCCGGCGAGGTTGCGGACGTTGTCGGCGCTCGCCACCAGGGTCGGGTACCGGTTGAGGCCGCCGAGCATGCCGGGGACCAGCACCCCCACCCGGCCGGCCGTCGCGAGGTCGCCGCGCACCTCGACCACCCGGCCCGGCCACGCGGGGTCGAACGTGAGGATCTGGCGCGGCACCATCCGCCGGCCCGGTTCGCCGTCCGGGCCGACGACCCAGGTCTCCACGCCCTCCAGCAGTTTGCGCATCGCGTCGCGCACGGCGGGGTTCGACGTCCGGGCGGCGCGCGCCGCGATCCGCTGCTGGTTGGCCGCGAACCGCAGCGGGTACGGCGCGCCCTCGAGGTTGCCGACGAGGTCGGGAACGTTCGTCGCCAGGCCGGTGGCGACGTCCTGCGGGACACCGTCGAAGAACCGCCGCACCGCCGTCACCCGCGCCTCCGGGGTGCTCGTGCGCAGCGCGTCGAGCAGGGCGCGCAGCGCGGCCTCGGCCTGCGGCACCGTGCCGACGGCCCGCTGCGGCACGCTCGGCGGGTCCGGCCGGGTGGCGAGGAAGTGCGTCGGGCCCTCGTTGCGGATCAGCGTCACCGTGCGGCGGCCGTCGCGCGGGTGCGCGTCGACCAGCCCGGCCGGGCGCAGCACCCGGATCCCGAGGTTCAGCCGGTCGGTGGCGAGCCGGGGGAGCAGGTCCACGATCCGCTCCGGGTCGGGACCGGTGGCGCGCAGCACGTTCACGGCGACGTGCGGTTCGATGCCGCCCAGCGCCTCCGCGTAGTCGGCGGTGTGCGCCGCCAGGTGGTCGGCGAACAGGTTCCGCAGCGTCGACTCGTCCACTGTGGACAGCCCGGTGAGGTCGGCCAGTTCGGCGCGGCCCACCGTGGTGATCAGCGCGGGGAAGAACGTGCTCCCGTCCTCCGGCACGACGGCGTCCAGGTGCAGCGCGTCCATCCGCAGCCACTGCCCCTGCGTCAGGTAGCGGAACTCGCGGCCGACGACCGGACGGTTCTGCGCCTCGGCGGCGGCGCCCACGGTCGGCGCCTCGGCCCGGGGGGCGACGGGGGTCGAGGACCCCTGGCCCGCCGTCAACGTGGTCCAGCCGTCCCGGAACCCGGAGCCGCCGGTGCGGGTCGGCAGCTGCTGCCCGTCGGTGGTCCCCAGGTGCACGCCGGTGGTCTCCGGCGTCTTGACCTCCGCGTGCGGAACGGCCCGCAGCGCCGGGACCGTGCCCTGCTGCGACTGCCGGATCGCGAACACGTAGCGCGGCGAGAACAGCGCCTCCGGGCGCAGGTTCGCCTGCTCCTGCTCGGACGCGGCGGTGTACGCGTTGCCCATCAGCGCGTCGTTGCCCGGGCGCGGGTTGCGCAGGTCGGTCAGGTTGGGCTCCGTCACGTGGCGGAACACGTCGATCAGCGTCTGCCCCTGCGGGATGTACTCGTCGTACAGGCCCAGCAGGTGCACGATCTCGTGCAGCAGGACGGTCAGCCGCAGCCCCGCCGGCCGGCCGGTCAGGCTGACCGGCCAGGTGCCGGAGTTCGCGTAGGTGCCGGCCTTGGCCATCTGCTGCGGGACGTCGATGACCCGCATCGCCTCGGCCGGGTCGTCGGTGAAGTCCAGCGCGATGTGGAACTGGTCGCCGTCCGGCGTCAGGAAGCGGCCGTTCACCTGGGCGACCGCCGTCTCGGCGAGCGCCTTCAGCTCGTCGACGGCCTCCTTCGACGCGCCCGCGCCGGCCTTCAGGTGCAGCCGCAGGTGGTGCACCCGCACGACGGTGCCGGGCTTGAGTTCCAGCCGGGCGAGGTCGTACCGCTGGGTCAGCGAGTGCTGGCGCAGCAGCGGTTCGGCGATGTCCTCGCCGTCGTAGACGTGCGCCCGCTGCCGGGAACTTCTGACCGGGACGGCGTGCCGCTTCAGCAGTTCCGACAGCCGCGCCGGGTCGATGTTCGTGACGGCCCGCTCCGGCGGCAGGCTCCACCAGCCGTTCTTCGTGGGGTCGGCGGTGTTGGTGCGCCACTCGCTGGCGTAGTCGAGCCGGATCGGGGTCGCGGCCGGGTCGGCGAAGAGGTTCACGCCGCTGAACCGGATGTCGACCGGCACGACCGAGGCGGGCGCCGGGCCCCTCTCCTTCCTGGCGACCGCCGGCAGGGTCCACGCCTGGTTCGGGACCGGGTCGGTGAGCCCGGTCGCCTGGATGATCCGCGCGACGGCGCGGGGCACCTCGTCGCCGGTGACGGGGAGGTTCTCCCGCGCCGCGTACGCCTCGATCGCCTCCGTCAGCGGCCCGGTCAGTTCCCGGACCAGGGTCTCCCGGACGGCGGTGAGGCGGGCCGGCGAGGTTTTGTACCGGTCGGTGTCGTATCCGACGACCGACAGCGCGGGCACCGTCGTCGGGAGGTCGACGCTCTTCGCGACCTGTTTGGCGAACGCGCTCAGGCGCCGCGCCGACTCGGCGTCGAGCGCGTCGCCGTCGAAGGTGAAGCGCAGCGTCGGCTCCTGCTGCCCGGTCGCCGGGCGGCCCTGCGGGGCGAGGTGCGCCGGTGCCGGTGTGCTGCCCACGCCCTTGTACGCGATCGCCAGGCCCCAGCGCGGCGGGCCGTTCTGCCCGGTGTGCAGGATGTGGCCGAGCATCGCCGACTCGGTCGTCACGATGAGGTCGCGCGGCACCCCGCGGTCGGCCTGCCGGGTCAGGTTCTCCCGGATCTGCCGTTCGAGGTATCGGGCGGCCTGCTCGGCGTAGTCCCGGCCGGCCTGCTCCAGCCCGTCGTGCGCGGCCCCGCCGACCGCGTACGCGACGACGGTGAACTGATGCGGCAGCAGGTCCGGGCTGCCCGGGAGCCCACCCGTCGGGGCCTCCTGGGTCGCCACGAACCACGCGTAGTTGCGCAGCTGGTCGAGGGTCTGCGGCTGGAGGCCGCCGCCGGCGACGTCGAGTTCGAGGTTGGTCGCCCGGCCCTTGGCCCACGCCTGCGGCCGGACGAGGTCCCGCTCGCGTTCGTTGCTGTAGTACTGCGTCGCGAGCGCGCCGGAGCCGAAACCGGTGCCGCTGCGGAACTCGGCGAGCTGCGGGATGCCGACCGCGGCCGCCCGGGCCCGCAACGCGTCGACCTGCGCGGTGATCGCGGCCTGCGCGGCGGACCGGCGGTCACCCACCACCACGCTGCTCGGCGAGAACCCGTGCCACAGCCGGTGCAGCTGCTGGCGCAGCACCTCCTCGGCGAAGTCCGCGGGCTGCTGCGGCGTCGAGCCGTGCGCCGCGTCGACGGTCAGCCGGACCGTCACGTCCACCGGCCGGCGGGGGGTCCTTTCGCGACCGCTCTGCATGCCGGTCCGGACCGGGGTGCTGCCGACGGTGACCTTGCCGGCGGCCCGGGTGGCCTCCGCCGGGTCGGCGTCCGGGCCGAGCGCGCGGTCCATCGCGGCGCCGCGCAGTTCCTTGGTGACGAGCGTGTGCAGGAACGCCGCGGCCGCCCGGTCGGCCGGCAGGTAGTCCGGGTCCGGGGTGACCATGCGCACGGAGAGGTCCGGTCCGCCGTTGGCGAGGTTCTGCGCCGCCGAGCGGGACAGGTCGGCGACGAGCCGCGCGACCCGGGAGTCGTCGCCGTCGTGCAGCCGCACCTGCGGCGTTCCCGAGCGCAGGTCGACCCGGAGGGTCACCTCGACGGTGCCGGGCGCGTGCCACGTGCCCCGGTCGAGACTCTCCGGGCCGTCGGACTCGGCCAGGACGGACGGGAGGGAACGGGTTCTGAGCGCCGAGATGAAGTCGCCCCACGCCTCCATCCGCTCCCCGGGTGCGTCGTCGAACTCGAGCGCCGTCACGTACTGCCCGCTCGGTGGCAGCAGCGGGTAGAGCAGCGAACGCATCGACGAGAACACCCCGCCGGAGTTCGCCGGCGCGGCCGAGCGGTCCACGGCGGCCCGGTAGTCGCTGTACGGAACGGTCGGCAGGTCCCGGATCTCGGCGACCTGGAGCCGTTCGATCTCGAACAGGTGCCGCGAGGCCATGAGGCGCACCGGGTCCAGGTTCGCCAACTGCTCCGGTGTGCCCAGTTGCCACCGGTTGCCCATGAGCTGGTCGTGGCCCGGGCGGGTGATCCGCAGTTCGGCGAGGGCGTCGCGCACCAGCTGCTTGAACGTCGACGCGTAGTTCGTCGTCCGGGCGAAGTACTCGTCGTCGAGCCCCAGCAGGTGCAGCAGTTCGTGCAGGAGAACGGTCTTCACGACGCCGCGCGGCAGCCGCAGCATCGACGCCGGCCAGTTGTCGGCCGAGGCGAGCACACCCTCCTTGAGGGCCTCGGCGGTCACGTTGACCACCCGGTCGGCCTGGGCGCGTTCCGGCACCAGGATCGGCGCGAAGTGGAACTGGTCCCCGCCGGGCAGCCGGAACCGGTGGTTGACGAGGTTGACGACCTCCTGCACCAGCCCGAGGATGCGGCGTTCGGTGGCCCCGTTGACGCCGGCTCCGCGCACGATGTGCAGCCGCGGCCGGAACACCTTGGTGAACCTGCCCGGCTCCGTCTCGATGCGCACCACGTCGTAGCGGCTGGAGTTGGTGCTGTGCGCCAGCGGCGCGAGCAGCGGGTTGGCGGAGGTCTGCACGTACGTGCGGTCGCGCGCCAGTTCGACGGTGCGCACCCGTGCGGCCAGGTCCGCGCCGAGCACCGGCCCGATGCGCCGCAGCTGCTGCCCGACCTCGAACGACGTCCGCTCGCGCGGCAGCGTCCACCAGCCGTTCCCGGCCACGCTCGTGGTGTCGGTGCGCCACGGGCTCAGGTACTCCAGTTTCGGCGGCGCGGTCGGGTCGGCCGGCAGGTGGCGTTCGCCGGTGCGCGTGGCGTTGTCGGCCAGCGGGTCGGTGTGCCCGGCGGTCGGGTCGGCCCGGTCCACGTTGCGGAACCGCACGTCCACCGGCAGCGGCCACGCCGGCGGCCGGCCGTCCCCGGCGTGTTCGCGCTGCTGCGTCGCGCTCAGCCGGAGCGGTTCGACGGTCCACTCGCGCCGCATGCCGATCGCGTCGAGCAGGCGGGTCACCTCGGGGTGCGCCTGCGCAACGCCGAGCTGGGCGGCGAGCGCCTCGCGGACGGTCTCCCGCAGCCGGTCGTGCGCGGCGGTCAGCTGCCGTTCGTCCGGGGTGGTCGCGGGGATCGCGGGCCGGCCGTCGACCGCCGGGTAGGCCGGTGACGAGTGCCCGACGAACTCCAGCACCGGCATCGGCGTACCGGCCCGGTCGTGGCGGATCGCGCTCGCCGCGACCGTGCGGGCGAAGGCGTCGATGCGGCGTTCGGACTCGGGGTCGACGCCGGTCGGGGCGGCGGTGTCGAACGTGAGCCGCACGATCGGCCGCGAGGTGCCCGGCGCGATGCGCCCGCCCGGAGCGAGGTGCGGCGGGGCGGGCAGGTCGCCGCTGCGCTTGTAGACGACCGCCATGCCCCAGCGCTGCGCGCTGCCCGGTGCGCCCGGAACGAGGGTGCCGAGCGTGTCCGCCTTCGTGGTGACGATGAGGTCCCGCGGGGTGTCGCCGCGCTGGAGCAGGCTCAGCCGCCGGCGGATTCCCTTCTCCAGCATCGCGGCGGCCTTGGCGGCCAGTTCGCGGCCGGCGTTGTCGGCGCCGTCGGCCCCGCCGACCGCGTAGGTGAGCACCACCAGTTCCTGCGGGACGCCGCCCGGGCTGGCGATGTCCTCGTCGCCCAGGTCCTGCACGGCGAAGTGCACCAGGCGGTTGATCGTCTCGATCGTGGCCGGCTGCAGGTCGCCGTCGACCTGGTGCAGCTGGACGTGGGTGGCCTCCTCGCTCCACAGGTACGGCTGGAGCAGCTTCTCCTGCTGCCGGTTCGTCGCCCAGCGCATCTGGGAGCCGGTCGGCGCCGGTTGGACCTTGAGGGCGAACGGGCCGCGTTCGTAGGTGAGTCCGTACTCGTCGGCCTTGGCGCGCCACCGGTCGGTCAACGTGTCGAACCGTTGCCGCACCTGCGGGACGGCCGCCTGCGGGACCAGCGCGGTGCCGGCGGCCGGGATCCCGGACCACAGCCGCCGGAAGCCGTCCGTGAGCACCGTCGTGGCCGCGGCGTCCGGCGCCGCCGGCAGGACGGCCTGCTGCCAGCCGTCGATCTGCAGCGTGAACGGCAGGAACGGGCTGTCGGCCGGCATCCGGACGGCGACGGCCTCCTGCCACGCGTCCGGCAGCGTGATGCGCTCCAGCACGGCGTCGACCCGCTCCGGGGTGGCGTCCGCGCCGAGCGCGCGCGGAACGGTCACCTCGCGCAGTTCCGTGCGCAACGTGTCGACCATGTGGGTCACCACGGCCGCGCCCGGTGCGGTGCCGTCCGGCGTGTACGCGGTGAGGCTCACGCTCGTGCGGGGGCCGCCGGTGCGGAAGCGTTCGACCGCCAGCACCGCCAGTTCCTCGGCCACCCGCGCCATGCGGCCCACCGAGGTCGGATCGAGTGCCACGGTCGGCCGGGCGGTGAAGAACATGCGCATCTTGCCCGGCGCCGTCCACGTGTCCGGCAGTTGCGACACCCGCCGGGCCACCGTGGCGGGGTCGATCTGTTCGACGTTCACGCCGGTGAGGTGCTGCAGGTCCGGAACGTGCTGGGTGTGCACGTCCAGGACGTTCTGGCCCGGCTCCAGCGTCACGTCGCGGGTGGACTCCGCCGGCGGCGGCGCGAACGGCCGCACCGGCGCGCCGACGGCGTTCGTCAGCACGCGGTCGAGGGCGTGCAGGTAGCGCGGCATGAGCAGGTCCCGCGCCCGGGGGTACGCGACGTTCGGCCCGTAGTCGCCGATGACGCCCATCAGGTCGGTCCGGTCGACCCGCCGCGCCCGGTAGCCGTACCCCGGCCCCCGGTCGTTGCGGAACGGCTGGAGGAACTTCTGCGTGCGGGAGATGTACTCGTCGTCGAGGCCCATCAGGTGCATGAGCTCGTGCAGGAGGATCAGCCTCGCCCGGGCGGCCGGCAGCCCGGACAGCGTGCCCGGCCAGTTGTCGTGGCTGGCGAGCGCCCCGGCCGCGAGGGGCCGCTTGCTGAGCCGCACCGTGTTCGTCGCCTTCGCCGGGTCGTCGACGAACTCCAGCGTCAGGTGGAACTGGTCGCCGTTCGGCAGCCGGAAGCGGTGGTTGATGTCGGCGACGGCCTCCAGCGCCATCTTCTTCAGGTCGTTCTCGATCACGCGGCTGACGTCGTCCACGCGCTCCAGATAGATGCGTTGGTGGAACGCGCGCACGACCTTGCCGGGCGCGAACTCGACCCGGGTCACGTCGTACCGGTGGCGCATCGGGACGGTGACCAGACTGCGCACCCCGAGCCCCGCGGAGGCGTTCACATGAGGCTCGTCGACGGAGAAGTCGACGGCGCGGGTGGCCTCCGGGGCCAGCGCGGCGACGGAACGCAGCCGCACGTCGACGTCGGTGACGAGCGCGTCGGCGGGCACCTGCCACCAGCCGGCGGCCCCGGGCCGGACCCGGCTGGTGCGCCACGGGTTGAGGTAGTCCAGCAGCGGCGGGGTCTCCCGGTCGTTGCCCGGATCCAGGTGCACGCCGCCGAAGTGCAGGTCGAACGGCACCGGGTGGGAGTCCGGGTGGACCGTCGAGGGGCGCTTCGGCGCCGGCCAGCGCTCCGGCGGCGCCTCGGTGACCGTGAAGTTGCGCATCTTGCCGTCGGCCGCGCGGATCGCCTCGTCGGGCGTCATCGCCTTGCCCCGGTTGCGGGCCCACTGCAGCGTGGCCGTGACGATCGCGTCGTGCGTCGCGGCGCGCAGGTACCCGGTGACCGCCGCGGCCCGCGCGTCGTCCAGAGCCCGGTCGCCGGTCTCGAACGGCCGCAGCGACAGATACGGCCGCTCACCCCGGCGCAGCGTGCCGGCGACCCGTTCGGCGAACGTGTCGAGGCGCATCAGCGAGTCGTGGTCGAGCCGGCCGTCCGCGTCGAACGTGAGCCGCACCAGCGGCCGCGGCTCACCGGTGCCGAGCGAGCCGCCGGGCGTCAGGTGCGGCGGCACGGCGGCGTCGACCGGCCCGGTGTACCTGATCGCGATGCCCCACCGCGTCGGCCCACCGTCCGCCCCGAGAACGTGCCCCAGCGTCGCGGTCCTCGTGGTGACCGCCAGCGTGCGCGCAACGCCCTGCGTGACCTGCTCGGTCAGCAGCGCCCGCAGTTCCCGCAGGAATGTCTCGGCGGCCAGCTCCGCGTACCGCGCGCCGGTCGCCGCGTCGACGTCCGACGGCCGGCCGCCGACGGCGTAGGAGACCACCGCGAACCCGTGCGGCACGCCGTCCGGGCTCTCCGGGCGGGTGCGCGTCACGTCGTGCTGGATCGCGGCGAGGCCCGCCAGGGTGCGCAGCTGGTCGAGGGTGGACGGCAGGAGGCCGCCGCCGGCGGTGCGCAGTTCGAGGTGGGTGACGCCGGCGTGCCACACCTGCGGGGTGGACAGTGCGGTGACGCGCTGGTTCGCCGTCCAGCGCAGCGTGTCCGCGGCGGCGCCGTCGAACGCCTGCACCCGCAGGTCCACGAAGCCGTCGAGGCCGAGCGCGGCGGCCCGGTCGTTGAGGTCGGCGGCGGCGTCGCGCACGGCGTTCAGGGTCGTGGCGGGGGTGTCGCCGGGGACCTCGCCGACGGCGGCGAAGCCGTCCCACAGCCGCCGCAGGCCCTGGCGCATCGCGTCGGGCGCGAACGTCGGCGCGGCGGTCGGCACCGGCGCGTGCCAGTTGTCCGCCGTGACCCGCACGTTCACCCTGGTCGGGCCGGTCACCGGGTGGCGCCGGTACATCCCGGCGTCGCGTTGCACGGCGTCGGCGACGTCGACGGCGGCGGCGATCCGCCGCACCAGTTCCGGCGTCGCCGCGTCGCCGAGGGCGCGCTCCAGCTCGGCGGGAAGTTCGGTCCGGATCAGGTCGCGCAGGTAGCCCGCCGCGGCCGCGTCCAGGTCGCGCGTGCTCGAGTACTCGCCGGTGAACCGCAGCGCCGGCATCGGCCCGCCGGCGCGGTGACGTTCGACGGCAAGATCTGCCAGTGCGGCGACGAACCGGGACAGCCGCCGATCGGCGGTGGCCGGACGGACTCCGTCCGTGGCGGCGGGGTCGACGGTCAGCTCCAGGCGCAGCACGCCGGGCGCCGCCCACGCCCGGTCGTCCAGGGCGCGGGCGTACGCCGTCGCGTCGACCAGGTCGTCGAGGGAACGGGCGCCAGCCGGCGCGGTCCCGCCCGGCGCCGGCATGGCCCGGTCCAGCTCCATGCCGTGATCGACCTCGACCCGCGGCGACCGGCGCAGGTCGACGCCGGGGCGGTAAACGGCCTGACCCCGCTCGTCGATCACCCGGCTGACGTGCAGGGTGCCCCGCGGCTTCGCGCCCACCGGGTCGAACTCGCGCGCGATGCCGTCGGTGTGCACGACGATCGTGGTCTTGAGCGCCCGCGCCAGGGCCTGGGCGACGACGTCGTGCGCCGAGCCGAGCTTGACCACCTCGTCGGCGTCGACGTCCCGGGAACGGGCGCCGCCGGCCGGGACGGGCGCCAGCGCGGCCGTGACGAAGTGGCCGTACTCGTAGGGCGTGTCGGTGCGGATCTCGGTGAGCCGCATCAGCTGGTACTGGTCGCGGTGGGTGCGCAGCGTCGTGGTGCGCAGCCCCTCGGGGTCGGTCTCGTCCAGCTGCGCCGCGACGGCGTGGTAGATCGAGCGCGGGTCCAGCGCGGGCGCGTCGCGGGTCAGCGTGGCCAGCGCGTCGGCGAACTCCTGCGCGATCCGCGCCGGCAGCGTCGTGGCCGCCAGCAGGTGCCCGCCGATGAGCCGCTGCCCGGCGGCCAGGCCGATGCCGCGTGCGGGCGCCATCGGGTCCGGGTCGCCGACGCGGTCGTCGTCGCCGGGCCCCGGCGTGGAGATCGTCGGGTTCAGCCGGTTGGCCGGGTCGGCGCCGAGGTTGCGCTGCTGGCCGGCGGGCATCGAGGTGCGCCAGTCCGGCTGCGGCGCGGTGCCCGGCGGCTGCCGGTACGGCGTCGTGGGGTCCTGGCGGACCGCGTTGGTGCGCAGGCTGTTCTCGTAGCGGTACAGCTGGGTGCCGCGCTCGGCGTAGAAGCGGTTCGCGACCGGGTTGAGGTTGGCGTGGCTCTGCGGGACCCAGCCCTCCAACGCGAACGTCGAGGCGATGCGGACCAGGTCGGTGGGGGTCGAGCCCTGCTGGTAGGCCGGGATGAACGCCCGACCGCGGCTGCGGTGCGTGTAGTTCTGCGCGGCCACCTGGAGATCGCCGGTGCGCGTGGTCTCGTCGAGGGCCGCCGGCGTCGGGGCGCCGAGGCTGGTGGCCAGTTCCCGGCCGTAGGCCTCCTGCATCCGTTCGGCCAGGTGGGTGAACTCGGCGTTGCCGTCGCCGAAGCGCAGCTCCGGGTCGCCGAGCAGGAGCAGGCCGTCGACGATGAGGCCGGTCTCCGGCGAGTAGGGCAGCAGCGGGTGGATCTTCGCCTGTTCGTCGCGGGCGGCCATGTCCTGGCGCATCGCGCGCCCGAAGTCCGCCAGGAACTGCTCCGGCCGGTCCAGCTTCGCCAGCGCGGCCTGCGCGTCGGCGAGCGGGTTGCTGCCGTCGTGGGTGCGCGGGCGCTTGCGGCGCAGGTTGTTGATCCGGGCCTGGATCCGCGCCCGCACGCCCTCGACGAGCGCGTCGGTGTCGCCGATGCGGTACCCGCCCGCGAACATCATCGGCCGCGCCGGCCGCACCGGCCTCGGTTCGGCGGTCTCGTCGTCGGAGTCGACCTCGACCATGCCGAGCGTGCCGTCCGGGTCGAACTCGGCCATGTACGCGAACTGGTCGAAGACGTGCCGCCCGGTCGGGGTGATCCGCGAGCCCGCGTCGAAGTCCTGGAACGCCACGTACGGGTAGTAGTTGTGCCCGGCGACGCCCTGGATCGCGGCCACGTTCTCGGGCGAGTTCAGGACGGCGTTGCGGGCCCGGCCGTACGGGAAGTCGTTGTCCAGCGAGCCGACGGCGTGCCCGACGACGGCGATCGGCGCGTCGATCCCCGACACCAGGTTCATCGCCTCGGCGACGGCGCTGTAGAGCCGCGCGTCCGGCTGGTCCCGCTGCGAGTTGACCCCGATGACGAACGCCACCCGGGTCCCCTCCGCCAGCCCGTTCAGCACGGCCTCGACGAACTGCGGGATCCTCGACACCTGCGCGGCCGGCACGGTGGTGTTGACGACGAACGCGATCGGCCGGCGCGCGTCGGTGAGCCGCTTGCCGAAATCCTGGTAGACCTCCGGCCCGATCTCGAACTGCCGCCGCGCCAGCTGCGCGAAGCCCGCGTTGTGCCCGCCCTCGACCCGGACCGGCTCCGGCGCGTCGAGGTCCATCTCCGCCACGGGGTACCGCGACGACGCGCCGGAGGGCAGCGTCATGGGCGACGACCAGATGGAACCGCCCATGCTGATGCCGAGGCCGGTGAACCCGGGGGTGGACGGCGGAAGGCTGAAGATCGGCTTCGGCGCGTTCCGGATGGTGTCGTGCGACAGCGCCGGCAGCGTGCCGACCTTGTCGTTCACCAGGTACGGGATCTTCCACATGTAGCGCGGCGCCAGCAGGTCGGCGGCGCGCACGTTCGGGTCCTGGGACCACGCGTTGCCCATCAGGTCGGTGTTCACCGGGCGGGGGCTGCGCGCCGGCGACATTTCGCCGCTGTAGGTGAAGCGGTTCGGGGCGACCCAGGCGTCGGTGTTCGACGGGTACTCGTCGGGCAGGCCGAGCAGGTGCATCAGCTCGTGGAGCAGCACCGCGACGCGGATGTTCGGGGCCAGGTTCAGCAGCGACGCCGGCCAGTTGTTGGACGTGGCGAGGACGCCCGGCATCACCGCGTCGGGCGTCACCAGCACCGTGTGCGTCGCCTGCCGCGGGTCGGTGACGAAGTCGAGGTCGAGGTGGAACTGGTCGCCGTCGGCCGTGCGCCAGCGGTGGTTCGCCTCGGCGGCGGCCTGCCGCGCGAGCTGCTGGAGCTGGAACGGCACGCTCAGGGCGACGCCCGGCTGGGTGCGCAGGAAGACGCGTACCCGGTGGACGCGCACGAACTTGCCGGGCTCCACCTCGGCCCGCAGCACGCCGAAGGTGCTCTCGTGCGAGCCGTCGGCCAGCGCCGGCTTGGTGAGGCCGGCGTTGCGGTTCGCCATCGGCCGGGTGGGGGCGATGGTCACGTCGCGGAACTTGTCCCGCAGGAAGGTGCTGTAGGTGTTCAGGAAGTTCGGGACGTCGGCGACGGCCCGGCCGAGCGGCATCCGCCACCAGATCGGGTCGGGCGCCTCCGCCGACGCGACCCGCCACGGGTTGAGGAACTCCAGGGCGGGTGCCCGCGAGACGTCCCGCGGGGCGATGTCGACGTTCTGGAACCAGATGTCCAGCGGCACCGGCGAGGAGCGCGGGCCGGCGAGCAGCGGGCGGTCCGGGGCCTGCCAGGGCAGGTCGCCCGAGCCGATCACGATCCGGCCGGCGAGCATCCGGGCGGCCGCGTCGAGCTGGTTCACCGACATGGCGCGGCCGGCGTCGGTGCCGGCGATCTGGCGCCGGAACGCGAGCGCGGTCAGTTCCTTGACGAGCGTCTCCACCTGGGCGGTGCGGGCCTTGGCGGCGGGGTCCCCGGCGGGGAGCCGGTTGACCAGCGCCACCTTCGGCCACTCCTGCTGCGGCTGGGCGAGGCGCACCATGGTCGACTGCACCAGCCGGTTGATGAACCACTCCAGCCGTTCCCGCGACGCGCCGTCGAGCTTCTCGGGGCTGAGCGCCCGGGCCCGTTCGAACGTCAGCCGGACCAACGGCCGCTGCTCGCCGGTGCTGATCGAGCCGTGCGGCGTGAGGTGCGGCGGGACCGCCTCGGTGCCGGGGCCGGTGTAGGCGATGGCGACGCCCCACCGGGCCGGGCCGGCGTCGGCATCGCCGGGGAACAGCTGCCCGAGCGTCGCACTCTTCGCGGTGACGGCGAGGGTGCGTGCGATGCCGTGCTCGACCTGCATGGTGAGCAGTTCGCGCACCTCGTGCTCGAGGAGTGCGGCGACCCGTTCGGCGTGCTGCCGGCCGGCGTCGGCGTGCGCGGCGTCCGGGGCGCCGCCGATCGCGTAGGTGAGCACCGTGAACGTGTGCGGGATGTCGCCGGTGCTGGCGGGCAGGCTGCCGTCCGGGTTGCGGGTCGTGGCGATGAGCCAGGCGACGTCCTTCAGCTGCCGCACGGTGGTGGGCTGCGGCGCGCCGCCGGCCGTGTTCAGCGCGAGGTGGGCGACGGAGTCGCGGTCCCACATGCGCGGCTCGTTGAGCTCGTCGTCGCCGCCGACGTTCGGGTTCCACCGCATGCCGGTGCCGGTGCCGGCGGTGCGGGTGACGTCGACGGTGGCGAGCTTCGGGAGGCCGAACGCGCGGGCGCGGTCGTTCAGCGCGTCGAGCCGCTGCTGCACGGCGTCGCCGATCATCGCGACGCGGCCGGTCGGTCCCACGATCTCCAGGTTCGGCGCGAAGCCGTCCCACAGCTGGTGCATGGCCTGGCGCATGGCGTCGTCGGCGTACTCGCCCGGGGAGTCGCCGTCCAGGCGGGGCAGCCACTCGGTGACGGTCAGCGTGACGGGCAGGCTCTGCACCAGCGACGCCGACGGCTGCGATCCGAGCTTGGGGGCCGGGGTCTGGCGCAGGGTGGGCGAGATCTTCACCCGCGCGCCGACCTGCCGGACCTGTTCGGCGGTCTGTGTCTCGGCCGTCTCGCGCGCCGTGCGGGCCGCCTCGGCCGCCTGCCTGAGCGCCTCCCGTTCCTCCGGCGAGCCCGGGAACCGCGGCTCCTGGCGCGGCGGCTGCGGGGCGTCCAGCCCGAGCGCGCGCCGCATCGGGTCGCCGGTCAGCGCCCCGGTGAACGTGTCGACCAGGAACCTGCTCGCGAGCTGATTGATCATCGGGTTGCTGCTGCCGTCGCCGAACGACACCGCGGGCATGTCGCCGCCGTCGCGGTGCCGCTGCGCCGCGGTCTGCACGAGCGCGGCGAGCATCCGGTGGAACGCCGGCGCGTCCCGCTCGGCGATCGAGACCGCCCGGGTGGCCCGGTCGATCTGCAGGGTGACCTGCAGCTTGCCCGGGGTCCACCAGTTGTTGCCGTGCAGCGGGCGGCTGTTCGGCCGGGGCAGAACGTCCTCCAGCCGCTTCGGCTGCGCGGCTGCGGCCGACGACGGGCCGCCCAGGTGCAGGCCGCTCGGCTGCTCGGCGGGGTCCTCCAGGTGACCGGTGAGGCCGAACGTGAACCGCGACAGCGCGTCGCGCACGGCCGACAGGCCGGTGGGCTCGGCGGGCGGCTCGTGCACGGCGGCCCGCGTGTACGCGTCGAACGGCAGCGTCGGCACCGGGCCGCTCGCGGCCAGCTGCATGCGTTCGACCTCGTAGAGGTGCCGCACCGACAGCAGCCGGATCGGGTCCAGCAGCCGCAACTGCTCGGGCGTCCCGCGCAGGAACGTGTTGCCCATGAGCTGGCCGTGCCCGGGCCGCTCGACGCGCACCTCGGCGAGCGGCCCCTCGACCAGGCTGCGGAAGATCGCCTGGAAGTGCTGCGAACGGGTCAGGTACTCGTCGTCGAGCTGCAACAGGTGCAGCAGTTCGTGCAGGAACACGGTGCGGATCAGCCCGGCGCCGGCGCGGTCCAGCACGCTCGCCGGCCAGTTGTCGGCGGCGGCGACGGTGTTCCTGCGCAGCGGGTTCTTCGTGACGCGCACGACCCGGTCGGCGTCCTCGGGCCGGTCGACGAACTCCAGCGCGAAGTGGAACTGGTCGCCGTTGGGCAGCCGGAAGCGTTCGTTGATCGCCGCCAGGCTCTCCCGGACGACCTCCACGATCCGGTTCTGCGTGCTGCGGGAGACGTCCGGGTCGCGCCGCAGGTACAGCTTCGGCCGGTAGATCTTGACGAACCGGCCCGGTTCCAGTTCGGCGCGCAGCACCGAGAACGAGTTGTGCGCGGCGGCACCGGAGACGCTCGGGTAGTGCGTCCGGTCGGAGACGTTCGCGAAGCGCGTGATGCGGTCGTTGTCCACGGTCGCCACGTAGCCCGCCGCGTCGCCGAACCCGGGCCCGAGCCGCGCGATCCGTTCGTCGACGCCGCGCACCAGCTTGTGCGGCGGCACGTGCCACCAGCCGTTCTCCAGGGCGCTGACGGTGCTGGTCCGCCACGGGCTGTTGTAGTCCAGCCGGTGCACGTGGCCGGGGTCCTCCGTCGCCGGCGAACCGGGCCGGGAGTTGGGGTTGCTGCTCTCGTCGCGGGGCAGCCGGGCCGGGTCGCCCACCCGGTTCGGCAGCGTCACGTTGCTGAACCGGATGTCGACCGGCAGCGGCCACCACGGCGTGTCCCCGCCGGCCGTGGTCAGCTTCTTCTCGGCCGGCGACAGGCGCAGCTGTTCGGTGCCGCCCGGGCCCATCCCGATCTCGCGCAGCACCCGCTGCACCCGCGGGTCGTCCTCGGCCAGCGTCCGGTCCCCGAACTCGGTGCGCAGCGCGACGACCAGCGCCTCGGTGAGCGCCTCCGCCATACTCGCGCGCACGGTCGTGACCTGCTTGGCGTTCGGGCTCGACGCGGGGACCGCGGGCCACTCGGGACCGGCGTCGTAGGCGATCGAGGTGTAGGAGACGAACGACAGGCGCGGCATCTCCTCCCGCGCCCTCATCCGGCGGATGGCCTCGTCGGCGACGATCCGCGCGAAGCGGTCCATCCGGGTGCGCGACGCGTCGTCGAGCAGGTCCGGCTGCCCGCTCGCGAACGTCATCCGCACCGTCGGCTGGTTGTGCGGCACCGCCAGCAGGCTGCCCGGCAGGTTGATCTCGGCGACCGGTTGGGTCGAGATGCCCTTGTACGCCACCGCGACCCCGAACCGGGGCGCGCCGCTGCCGGCCGGGCCGGGCACCAGCGACCCGATCGTCGCCGGGGTGAACGTCACCGTCAGGTTGCGCGGGTTGCCGTCGCGTTCCAGGACGGTCAGCTGGCGGAGCACCTCGCGGTGCAGCATCCGGGCGGCCTCGTCGGCGAGATCCTGCCCGGCCCGGTCGAGCGGCGTGCCCGGATCCCCGCCGATCGCGTACGTGACCACGCTGAACTCGTGCGGCTGCAGGCCGGTGCCGTCGGGCAGGCCGGTGCTGTGCGCGATGTAGTGGGCGAGCCGGTAGAGCTGGGTCGTCGTGGACGCGTTGAGCCGGTGCCGGGGGCCGGTCTCGTTCTCGGCGAAGAGCGGCCGGACGCTGTCGTGCGCCTGGCCCGTCAGGTCGGAGCGGACGTGGTTCAGCTCCAGGTGGGTGACCGCTCCGGACCACACGTCCGGCTCGCGCAGGGCCGCCGGCTGTGCGCCGCCCTGCCACCGGATCCAGCGCGCCTTCGGGTTCGGCGTCACGGTCAGGCTCAACGGGGCCAGGTCGCCGTGGAGGTGCGGTGCGGCGGCGGCGTTCCACCCCATCGTCGCGGTGTCGATCAGCTGTTGCATGCCGGTGGCCATCGCCGGCGGCACCTCGACGGTCCCGCCCGGCGCGAAGCCGGACCACATGCGGCGGAACGCGTCGCTGAGCACCGTGTCGGTGGCCCGCACGGTGTCGTCCGGCAGCAGCAACGACTGCCAGTCCTCGATCCGCACGCCCATGACGAGGTACCGGTCGTCGTCGGCGGCGGCGGACTGCTTCACCTGGGACCAGTCGGCGCCGATGGTGATGTCGCGGACGATCTCGTCGACCACCTCCGGCGACGCGTCGGGCCCCAACGCCCGCGGCACCACGAGGTCGGTCAGTTCCTGGCGCAGCATCTCGGCGAGCTGCGTGACGGGCAGCCGGTCCGGGGTGCTGCCGTCGGGGGTCAGCGCGATGAAGCTGATGCCCGGCATCTTCCCGCCGGTGAACCAGCGTTCGACCGCGAGGCGGCCGAGGTCCTCGGCGAGCCGGGCGAGGTTGCCGTACGACGGCGGCGCCAGGTACGTCTCCCGGCCGGGGCGGGCCGGGTCCACCGAGTCGCCGATCTCGTACAGCAGCGCCATGAGGCCCGGGGCGTTCCAGCGGTCGGGCAGCTGCTGCACGATCCGCTCGGCCGAGGCGGCGTTCTCCATGCGGTCGGTGTTGGGGTCGGCGAGCAGCTGCGCCAGCTCGGCCATCGACGGGACCCACTGCTCGGCGGCGGGCGGCCGGAGCGCCGGAGCCCGCGATCCGGTGGGCGGTGGCCCGAGGTGCACCCCGGAGGGCTCCGGCACCTGTGCGAGCAACTGCTCGACGGGTGGCTCGTCGACGAGCGCGGCCAGTTCCGGCGTGAGCGGCGCGACGGCCCACCGGCCGGGCATCACCTCCGACACCAGCGGGCTGCCCGGATCGGCGACCTGCGCGGCGTCCAGCTCCACCCGCAGCCCGAACCGGTCGGCGAAGCGCTGCGCGAGCGCGTTGTCGACGGGAACGCCCGCGCCGCTCAGGTTGATCAGCATGCGGTCCCGGGCGAGCTGCGGCAGGTTGTCCAGGAACGGCTTGAACAGGTCGGACGCCAGTTCCAGGTCGGACGGGTCGAGGAAGACCCGCGTGACGGCGTCGACCGGCGGCGCGTCGACGGCGTGCCGGTACGCGGCCGTCGTCTCGACCCGGTCCATCGCCCCGGCGTGCAGGTAGATGCCGGACTGCACCGGAACGATGCGGTCGTCGAGACACAGCGTGTCGACCAGCGGTGTCGGTGTCCCCACGTTCTGCCTCCTCGATGCCTGTGCTCAGCCGACCGTCCCGGTGCCCCGCGCCGCGGGGTGGCCGGTCAACAGCGCAGGACCTCCCGGATCAGCGCGTTGATCTCGTCGACGAACGCGGCGTTGCCGCTGTGCCTGTCGGCCAGCCCGCGCAGGTGGCGGAACCACGCGACACGGGCGCTGTAGCTGACGAACCGCGGCACCAGGGAGCGGTCGACGTCGTTCTTCCTGCCGCGGAGCGCCCTGGCGGCGGCGGTGATGATCGCGACGTCGGCGCGTTCGGCGTTGGTGCGGGTGACGGCCGCCGACAGGTCGGACATCGCACCCAGCAAGGCCGCGTCGGCGCCGGCGACGTTCCCGCTGAGGATCAGCCGGCGCTTGGCCGGGTCGGCGGCGGTCAGGTAGTTCACCGCCAGGTCGTACTTGCCGAGGGCGGCGAGCTGGAAAATGCCGCGCATCGAGACCAGCCGGGCCGTGATGGTCTTCGTCGCCGTGGCGATGCGGTAGTTCAGATGTTCCATCGCCGCCGGTGTGGACAGCACCTCCCGGTTGGCGGCGAACACCGCCAGCGCGTCCGGCCAGTCGGCCGCCGCCACCATCTCGGCGAGCGCCGGCACCTCGGCGTGCTGCGGGCGGGTCACCGGCCCCTGGCGCACCGGCGCCGACGGGGTGGGCGCCGGCTCCGGCGGCGTGTAGGCGTCGAGGTCGATCGGGTTGCCGGCCGGGTCGAGCGCGACGACGTGCACGCCGTCCTGCTTGAGCAGCGCCCCGTGGGTGTCCTGGACGTCGGCCGTGGCGCCGAAGAGGCCCGGCACCCGCGGGTCGGCCCACCGCGCGGTGACCGGACCGGCGCGGCCGTCGCCGACGATCCCGAACACGCGTGGGCCCTGCCGGCCGCCGGGCACGTGCACCCACACCGAGGCGCCGGGCTGCGACAGCACGAAGTTCCAGATGCGTCGCTCGTCGGAGAGCGGCCGGAAGGTGCCGCCCACCGCGCGCTCGGCGTCGGCCCGGGTGAGGTCGGTCGGCGGCGTCCCGTCGAACGTCGTCGGGTCGACCGGCTTGCCGTACAGCGCGGAGACCCCGCCGATCAGGTTGGCGAACCCGTCCGTGAGCGAGCCGGCGGGCACCGTGGCGGCCGTCGGCGTGACCTCGGCGGCCCAGGCCCCGTACCGGTCCACCGACGGGCCGGGCGGGGCGCCGGTGCGCGCGCTCTCCTCGGTGAGCCGCCGCTCGGCGGCGCGCACCGGCAGCAGCGGGTCGAGGTCGGCGGGGCGGGTCGCGGGCGGCGCGACGGACGGGCCGGCGACCGCCTCCAGCGGCCGGGTCAGCTCGTCCAGCGCGTTCGCGAACGGCGGGCGGGCCGCGCCCGTGAGCCCGGCCTGGTCGAGCCAGTCCCGCGCCGCGTCGGCGTCCGTCGCCGGGGCCAGCCGGCCCACCGCGTCGGCGGCCCACTGCGGCACGGTCCCGCCCTTGGCGAGCACCGCCGTGAACGCGCCCGCGACGGCCAGGTCGCGGACGATCTCCGGGTCGCGGCTCAGGTTCGGCACGGCGGCGCTGATCGCGGCGATCAACGACTGGACCCGCTCCGGCGGGGTGTCGCGCAGCAGCCCGCCCAGGAACGCCCGCCGCTGCGCCCCGTCCGGCAGCACCACCAGGTCGAACGCCTCGTCGGAGCCGACCCGCGGCGGATCGGCCGGGGCACCGTTCGGCGAACGCGGCGCGAAGTCCAGCCGGGCCCGCGGCGCGGCCGGTGCCGGTGGCGCCGTCAGGGTGCTGATCATCGGCGGCTTGGCACCCGGCGTCAGGACCCGCGCGTCGTCGTACGCGTGCAGCGCGGCCGACGCGTCGACCCGCCGCTCGTCGAGCGCCTCCGGCGGCACACGGGGCTGCGCGGCCGTCCGGTCCACCCCGGCGGCGAACGTGTCGAGCGCCGTGCCGAAGCGGGTCCACGCGTCGATGGCCGGCTTGTCGAAGTCGTCGACCCGCCCGGCCGTGGCGGTGTGCGCCTCGCGCAGCTTCCCGGCGAGCGAACGCAGGTCGGCGAGGCTCGTCGGGGTGAGCGGGTGGAGGCTGTCCGGCGTCGCGGTGACGGCCGTGCCCTCCGGCGGCAGGACGCGCGCGTGGTCGGCGAGGTCGGGCCGCGCGGTGGGCCGCCCGCCGGCGTCGGCGAACTGCACGTGCGGCGCGCTCAGGTCGGCGATCTCGCGGAACGGCACCCAGCCGACGCCGACCCGGAACCGCCGCGCGTAGTCCCGCGCGATCCGTTCGGTGACCCGCGTGCCGAGCTTGGTCAGGTCGAGCACCAGCTTCGCCCGAACGGGCTCCCGCTGGCTCTGCACGTACTCGGTGAGCAGCGTGGAGGCGCCGGCCTGGGGCGCCACGGTCACCCGGGTCACGCCGGGACGGCCGGGCAGGTCGAGGGCGTACCCGAAGGCGTCGTTCTGCAGCGGGTCGTCGATCGGGCCGGTGCGTAGGAAGACCCCGGACGGGACCGGGACGATGAAGTCGTCGACGCAGATCCTGTCCTTGGGGCGGGCCGGTCCGACCACGGTGCCTCCTCGTCGCCCGTACTGGAATCCCGCACAACGCGGTGCGCGGCGGGTCGGTTCAGCCGCTCAGGTCACCGATTCATCAGGTTCAGGTCGTCCGGCCCGAACGTCTCCCCGGCCTGCTCGTTGAGCTGGTGCGCGGCGTTGCGCAGGGCCTGCAGCACCAGGTCCTCCAGCACGTCGACCTGGTTCGGGTTCGCGACGGCGGGGTCGATGCGGATCTGGCCGAGGCCGCTGGCGCGCATGGTGACCGTGACCGCGCCGCTGCTGTCGGAGGCCGTCACGCTGAGCGCGCCCAGCGCGCTGAACACGTCCTCGAAGAGCCGCTGCACGCCGGCCGCGCGTTCGGCCAGTTCGCTCATGTTCGGCGGGTGGTACGTCATGCCTGCTCCTCGGGGTCGGGTGCGGTGCGGGCGTTCACTACGGACGGCGGCCGCCGGCGGTTCAGCCGCACGAGGCGACCGCCTGGGAGACGACGTCGAGGCGGTCGGCCGCGCCGCGGTGAGCGGCGACGACCCGGCTGAGGTGCTCCAGCCAGGCGAAGCGGAGCTCCAGGGTCAGGTCGTGCCGGGCCGTCTCGACGGCGGCGCGGGCCTCGGGGAGTTCGCCGGCGACGGCGTGCGCCGTGGCGCGCAGGATCGCCACGACGACCGTCGACGTGGGGGGTGGGCGCGCCTCGGCGAGGGCGGTGATCAGCGGCAGCAGGTGGGGCAGCAGCGCGGTGTCGGCGTCGGCGAGCCAGTCGACGATCTGCCCGGTCCGCTCGTGCGGCTCGGCGGTGAGGTAGCGGTAGGCGCGTTCGGCCTGGCCGAGCGGGGCCAGGCGGAGCAGTGCGCGCTGCGCCCCGACGGTCGTCGCCGGGGTGCCGGCCGCCGCGGCGCGGTCGAGGGCGTCGTGCATCCGGGCCAGCTCGCCGCGGCGCAGCAGGGTGCCGCGGTGCTCCTCCCACAGTTCCGCCGAACGCTCCCAGTCGGGCGCGGACAGCCACTGCTCGCGCGGCGGCGTGGACCCGGACGCGCCGCCGAGCGACAGCGAGTCGGTCATGGAGCGGGACATCGACGTGACGCCCCAGACGGCGGAGCGGGTGATCTCCGCGACGTGGGCGACGAACTCCCGGCGCCGCGTCACGTACGCCGTGGCGGCGGCGTGCGCGGCGACCCGCGCGGCGCTGTACGCGGCCCGCTCGGTGTGCGCGGCCGCCGCGTCGGTGGCCAGCCGCTCCGCCTCGCGCACCCACGCGTCGGCGGCCGCCAGGGCGGGATGCGCGCCGGCGGGGCGGTGGCGGGCGGCGAGCGCGACCGAGGCGGACCAGGCGCGCAGCCGGGTCGCCAGGTCGGCGTGCGTGTCGCTCAGCTCCCGCCAGGCGCGTTCCCAGGCGGTGCGGGCGGCTGCCTCGGCGCCGGTGACCTCGGCCAGCCGGGCGCGGTTGCGGTCGGTGGCGGCGACGTCGGTCGGGTCGGTCGCGCCGACCTCGGCCTGGACCTCGCGCAGCGCCTCCAGGGCCCGCACGGCGGCGGCCCGCGCCAGCTCGTGCCGTTCCTGCACGTCGACGAGGCGGTTGACCTCGTCGGCGACGCGGTTGCGGCGGGAGGCGAGCCGGACGATCCAGCGCGCCGCCGCCAGCCCGTCGGTCGGCCCGTCGATCCGGCCGGCCGCGTCCTCGACGCGGGCCCAGGCGACGCGTTCGGCGGCGACCGCGCGGTCGAGGTCCCGCATGGCCGTCGCCATCACGCCCTGGGCGTGCATCGCCGTGCGGCCGGCGTCCTTGTACGTCTCGATCACCGCGTCCATGTCGGCGACCGGGGCCCGCAGTTCCTCGGCGGTCTCCTCGGTGATCAGGCCGTGCGCGATCGCGTCGTGCTGGCGCAGCTTGACCCGCAGGCCGTCGCTGACGGTCACCTCGACCGCCTCGGTCCGGTCGCCGAGCGTGGCGACGAGCCGGTACTCCACGTCGGCGGTGAACTCGTAGGTGTGCGTGATGTCGCGCAGGTTGAGGTAGCGGTCGGACTTGCCGCCGACCGTGGCGCGGCGGTCGGCCTCGCCGGCGACCAGGGTCGCGGTGCCGCTGAGCGCGCTGTAGTCGTCCTCCTGCTGCGCCTTGTCGGCCTGGGTGAGCGTGGCGGCCGGTTCGGTGGAGATCTTCGCGGGCGTCTGGTCCTTCTGCGAGCCGCCGGAGAGCGAGGTCTGGAAGGCGCCGCTGGTGTCGAAGCTGTCCGAGACGCTGTGGTACTCGGTGCGCGGGATCTCCGTGGCGGTGCGGTGTTCCAGCTTCACGCTCTCGGCGTTCGGGCCGGTGACGTTGTGCAGGCGGACGTTGCGCACGTTGGCGAGGACCCGCAGCGTGGCCGGCCGCCAGCCGCCGGTGGGGGAGAGCACCGACACGACCGGCAGGGACAGGCCGGCCGCCGCGCCGTCGACCGGTGGCTGCCGCCCGTCGCGGTCCGCGTCCCCCGCGTCGTTGAGCAGGTGGAACGTCCCCGCCAGCGTCAAATTGTTGACCGTGGACCAGATGGTGGCGTTCTGGTCGCCGGTGGCGCCGCGGTAGTCGGAGCGCAGCTGCCTGCCGATGTGGATCGGGCCCACGTCGCGGTCGTAGCCGGCCAGGTCGTCGCCGGGTGCCGCCCGGCCGCCGCGGGCCAGCATCGTCATGAGGCGTTCGGTGGCGGTGCGCAGCCCACCGGCGCCCCACACGTGCACCATCCCGAACTGCTTCGGCAGCCGGACCGCCTCGGGCGCGGCCTTCCAGGCGGCGAGCCGGCGCGGGGTCGCCTCCGAGGGCGGCAGCAGCGTGACGGTCGGCGGCGCCGGTGCCACGCTCGGCGTCGACGTGTGGAACCCCGGCACGCTCGAGGACTCCGGCACGATCACCGGCACGCCGACCGCCACGTCGTCGGGCAGCCGCGGCGTCCAGCTCCTCCCGTCCTGGAAGTCGACCTGCACCGACGGCACCAGGCGGGCGGCGTAGCGCGCGGCCGGCCCGGAGTTCATCGTCATCGTGTAGACGCGCAGTTCCCGCCCGTGGTCGACGGCGGAGGCGCGGTTGCGGGCGGCCTGCGCCATGGTGCCGAACATGAGGCCCTGCGCCGAGCCGTGCTGCTGCCCCTCGCCGCCGAACGCGTTCAGCCGCAGGCCGTGCGAGTGCTCGACCTCGTGGCCCTCGCCCTGCCCGGCGGTGCCGATGTGATAGCTCTCGATGTCGATGTCGGGCCGCAGGTCCTCGAAGACCGGCACCCGGTCGAGCCGGAGCCGGAAGAGCACCCGCGCGACCCGCTTGTGCCCGAAGGAGCGCACCCGCACCGGGATCGGCACGCCGCCGTCGAGCAGGTTGTCGATGAACGCGTGGATGCCGTCCGCGGTCACCGCCGCAGTGACGTGGCGCAGGCTGCCGGTGACGTCGGCGGCGAGATCCCTGGGCAGCGCCCCGGGCAGCGACCGCTCCAGTTCGGTGCGCAGCACGTCGAGCAGCTGGATCAGGTCGACGTTGCGGTCCAGCAGCGCCAGCCCGAGCCCGAGGCCGGTGCGCAGCGGCTCGGGCGGCATCCACACCGCGTCGAGCGGGCCGGGCAGGGGGCGTTCGTGCGGCAGCAGCGCGAGGTCGCGCACGTCGGCGTCGGCGATGTCGAGGTACAGCGCGTCGGGCACGGTGACCTGCCGGGCGCGCCGGCGTTCGCTCGGGCGCAGTGCGCGTGGTGCCAGTTCGGTCAGCAGGTTGGTGGGCCTCGCCGAGGCGAGCGCGGTCCAGGTGACGTCGGCGCGCAGGATCTGGTAGCGGCCGGTGTGCGCGCGGTTGCGTTCGTGGGCGCCGGAGACGTTCGTCCGCCGCACGAAGCGGTTCAGCCAGTCTACGAACGTGTACGTCGCGGTCGCGCGTCCGGAGAAGCGGCCGGCCGGGGTCTCCGGCGTGCCGCCGACCCCGACGCCGAACGCGAACGTCACCTGGTCGGACCGGCTGCGCGCCCCGCTCGCGCCGGCCCGCCCCTGGTGGTACTCCTCGACGTGCAGGTCCGGAACGACGTCCTCGACCCGCCAGTTCCCGGCCGTCAGGCGCACCCGCACGCCGGCCTCCCAGTCGACGAACGCCCCGTCGCCCATCAGGCCCGCCGTCATCAGCCCGCCCGGGGCGGTCAGCACCGACAGCCGGCCGCGCAGCACGGTGATCGCGTACCGGTCGGTGAGCACCTGGTCGACGGGTGTGCCGCCCTCGGTCAGCGAACGGTTCCCGCCGAGCGCTTGCACCGTTCCCGTGACGAGATCGACGACCACGGCGGGCGGCTGGTCCAGCGCGTCCGGATGGAACGCGGGCGTGAAGTGCGCGGAGCGCGGCGCCTCGATGACGGTGCGCGCGACCTCGGGGTCGAGGTCGGTGACCGGCCCGAGGGTCTGCTCCGGCACGGGTGCGACGGGCCGGCGGTCGGTGTCGGGCTGCCGCCACGACCGGTCGGACGGGCTCCACAGCGTGACCGTGCTGCGAAACGGCGCGTCGAACAGCTTCCGGTCCGGGAAGCGGGTGAACCGGAAGCCGCCGAGGAACGGGTTGACCAGGGCGATGCGCCGCCACGCGCGCGGGCGCCGGTAGTGCGCGAGCGTCGCGTCGACGTCGAGGTCGAACTCGTACACCTCGACCCCGGCGGCGCTGTACGAGAGGCGGTAGGTGACGATGCCCTGCCCGTGTTCGCCGCTCTGCCCGAGCGCCTGCGTCCAGCGCGGACCGAAGCCGACGTGGCCGCTGGTCTGCTTCGCCGCCGACTTGACCCAGCCCGAGACGTCGAACGACTCGCTCAGCTCCTCGGTGCGGCCGTGGCTGGAGTCGAGCTCCTCCGACATGATCGTGATGTCGGCCGGGCTGATCGACTCGATCGTGCCGCGGTGGCGGCGGTTGCCCAGCCGGCCGGCGAGGGTCAGCAGGTAGTGGTCGACGCTGCCGACGGAGAGCATCCGGAACCGGAAGCGCAGCCCGACGTCGAGCACCTGCGACAGGCCGGAGCGGAACGCCGAACGGGTGATGCCCTCGCCGAGCGAGCGGTAGTTGGTGACCACCGACAGGAACCGCTCGGGCGATCCCGCCAGCCGCTTCGGGTCGGTGGTGGCCCAGTCGGGGAGCAGCTCCGGCGCGGCGCCGCGCAGCTTCGTCACGACGAGGTCGTGCAGTTCCCGGCCGCGGCTCACGTCGGCGGTGATCGACGGGCCGATCGTGCGCGGGTGGCGGCGGGCGAGATACGTCGGCGGTTGCACGTCGTCGGTGTTGGTCGGCGCCCGGTCGGTGCGCCGCGGCGCGTTCGACGTCGACCGGTAGGTGAACGTCTCCGGCGCGGCCAGCCGCAGGGCCTCCTCGACCTGCATCCGGATCAGCAGGAACCCGTGCACCGGCTCGCGCGGCTGCGCGCCCATGGCCTGGTTCACGAACGCGACCTGCACCAGGTACAGCGCGGTCGGCCCACCGGCGTCGGCCATGTGCCGGTCGGCGGCGGCGCCCCCGTTCTTGGCGCCCTGGCTGCGCTTGTACGCGGCGGCGATCCGCGCGACCAGGCCGGCGGAGGCGGTGATCGGACCGGCGTCGATGAGCGCACCGGGGCCGACGCCCAGGGAGACCTCGCCGCCGTCGGTGACCGAGGTGGCGGCGATGAGCGCCACGCTGCCGGCGTTGCTGTGCCGGATCAGCACCTCGCCGTCCTCGGTGACGGAGATCCGGTTGGCCCGGCCGAGGACGAGCCGGGTGCGCACCGCCCCGATCGGGGTGTCCGGGTCGTCGTCGTACAGCGTGGGCGAGTACAGGTAGGTGTCGGCGAGCTGGTCGACGTAGTTGGCGACGGTGCGCCGCTCGGCGAGTTCGCGCAGGGTGTCGCGGGCCGGGCTGCCGATCCGCTTGGCGGCCGGCACCGCCTCCAGGAGGTCGAGGAAGAGCGCCTTCGTCCCGCCGACGTCGTCGACGGTGAACGTGCGCGGCACCCGCCCGTTCAGGTCGAACTCGTCCGGCGCCGGCGGGGTGCCCGCAGGCGGCGGCAGCGGCCGGTACGCCGTCGGCTTGAGCATGTACTCGGGGATCTCCAGCAGCACCGCGCCGGGTCGCAGGAGGTGCCGCGGCGGGGCGGTGGACTCCTTGCCGTCCACCAGCGACGTGACGGTGAGCGCCGAGTACAGGTCGGCGTGGTACGCCTCGCTGCCGAGCCCGCTGCGCAGCAGCTTCTGGTCGAGCACCCCGCTGGCGCCGCCCATCGTCGTGGTCGGCTGGTTGCGGATCAGCTTCGCCGCGATGCTCAGCAGCGCGCCGACCGGGGAGGCGTTGAGCAGGAACGAGAACGGCAGCGACCAGACCCGCGAGCGGGTGTACCGCTTGACGAACCCGCGGGTGCGGCTGGACTCGGTGCCGGTGTCGATGCGCCGCGACCCGATGTCCCGCCGGATCGCCGTCATCCGGTTGACCAGCGTGAGGTGCAGGGTCACCTCGACCGGCCCGTCGGCGCGCCGCACGGTGACCGTGGCGCCGTCGACGAGGCCGTCGCGGAACCGGTGGTCGAGCGTGTGCTTCAGGGCGGCCAGGCCCGGGTCGTCGTCGGGCACGACGCCGCCGACGCCGCGGCGCACGAAGTCCATCAGGGCGTCCCGCTCGCCCGGGAGCAGGCCGGCCCGCGCCGCGCCGAGCAGCTGGTCGTCGCGCATGTGGCCGGGGAGGGTGAGCGTCGCGCTGTAGGCGTCGTTCGGCAGGGCCAGCGGGCCGTGCGGCTCCGGTTCGGCCGGCGACGTGGTCGGGTCGGCGCCGCGCAGCGCCTCCCACGCCCGCCGCACGTCGGCGAGTTCCACCCGGCGTCCGGGCGACTTGGCGTCCTCGGTCGCCGCGACCAGCGCCCGCAGATCTGTCCACTGTGGAACGTCCGGAGCGCCGCCGCCGCGCCACCCGGCCACCAGGGCGGCGAGCACGTCCACGTGCACGACGTCGGCGCGCAGGGCGTCGAAGAGCCGCCGCAGGGTGGTGAGGTAGCCGACGCGGTCGGCGCGGGGGCCGCGGGTCAGGCGTTCGGGGTCGAGGGTGTGCGCCACCTCGACGAGCTGCAGCAGGCGGCGGCGGGCCCCGATCGGCACGCCCGGCATCGGGTCGCGGCCGGTGAGCCGGTGGCGTTCGACCCGCCAGCGCGCGGAACGGGTGAGCCGCCGCGACACGGTGCCGACCTCGTGCACGAGGGCGCGGAGCTCCCGCCGGGTGCCGCGGGTCTCGTCCATCAGCCCGCGCAGCACCCGGAACGCCTCGCGCGGCACCGTGGCGTTCGCCGCGTCCAGGTGGAACCAGCGCGCGACGGCCGTGTCGTCGACGGCGTTCGTGATCTCGTCGGCGAGGGCGGCGACCTCCTGGTGCAGCCGTTCGACGGCCTGCGCGGTCGCGTCCAGCCAGGGGCCGGCCCCGGCGGGCTCCTCGACCGGCTGCCGCGCGGCCCCGAACCAGGTGCGGCGCACCCGTTCGCTCAGCGCGTCCCAGGCCGCCGTCAGGTCGGCGCGCACCGGCGCCGGCACCTTCAGCAGGGCCGCGCGGACGGCGTTCTCGGCGTAGGGCACGCCGTTGTCGGAGAGCGTCGCCAGCCCCACGAGGGTGCGCCGCCACCGCGACGTCCACAGTGGAACGTAGACGTCGGCGACCGCGTCGTGGTGCACGAAGAGCACCGGCCCGCGCTCCCCGAGGACCGGCGAGGCGACGACACTCCCGTCCTCCCCGCTGCGGAACGCCTGCAGCCGGAACTCGACCCGTTCGCCGGTCAGCCCGGTCTGCGCCGCCCGCAGGAACTCGTAGAGGCGGGGCAGGTCGGAGCCGTCGGCGCGGCCGGGCCAGGACGCCGCGAACGCGACGAGCCGGTCGACGCGCAGGGCCGCGGTGGCGGCCAGGGCCACCGGCGGGCGACCGCCGCTGCCGCTGAGCAGGGTCGCCTCGGTGATCAGCTCCAGCAGGGTCCACCAGCGGCGGCTCTGCGCGGCGCCGCCGGTCGGGCCGGGGGTGAGGCCGGTGGGCAGGGCGGTCGGGTGCCCGGTGCCGACCCACGTCCAGCCCCCGTCGGCGGCGGCCCACTCGCCGGCTGCCGGCTCGTCGAGTTCCGGGATCGGCTCCAGGTCGGTCCAGCGCACGCTCGGGCGTTCCCGGCCGGTGGCGCGTCGCCGCTGCGCCTGCGCCGTCACGTCGGCGGCCAGGTCACCGCGGAACCGGACCAGGTCGGCGTGCACCACACCGGCCCACTCCGTGGGGTCGGCGGCGGCCTGTGCGCCCATGGCCCGGTTCCAGGTGTCGAGGAGCCGGGCGCGCAGCCGCCGCCACTGCCGCTCGCGGGCCGCGCGGACGGCGCCGGCGAGCCGGTTGAGGTCCTCCAGCACGGCGGGTTCCTCGACGGGCCGGCCGTCGACCGCCCATTCGCGCAGTTCGGCGACGGTGAGCCGGTACCGACTGTCCACTGTGTCCACCGGGTCCACAGCGCTCAGGGTGTTCAGGGCGTTCACCGGGTTCACCGTGTCCACTGTGGACGGTGTGCCGCCGGGTGCGCGCAGCGCCGCGGGCAGTTCGGTGGTGAGCACCGCGGTGAGGTCGGTGCCGTAGCGGCCGGTCCGGTTGCCGTGCAGCACCCAGCCGCCGTCCCCGTCGCGGCCGAGCACGTGCGTGGGATGCCCGGCGGCGCGGGTGAGCGCGTCGGCGAGCGCGTCGCGGTAGCGGGCCGGCACGCCGGCGACGTCAAGGACCAGGAGGCGCTGTCCGTGCCAGCCGGGCATCGTGGTGACCTGCTCGGCGAGGCTGGTGGCGTCCAGCGCCGCGTCGCCGGCGACCAGCCGCCCGCCGCGGGTGTCGAACGTGCCGGCGATCCGGTGCACCCCGGGCAGGTGCGGCGCGCGGGCGGCCGCGGCGGCGTAGGTCGCGGCGGTGTCGCCCGGCGCCGGCAGCAGGTTCCCGCCGGCGAACGGAGCCACCTCCAGCGGCGCGGTGAACGCCTCGCGCAGGGCGAGCGCGGCGGGCACGGGCAGCTGCAGTTCGGCCGCGTCGTCGATCCGCACGGCGTGCCGGCGCCCACCGTGTTCCACCTGGAGGAGCAGCCCGACCGCGACCCGGACGGCCGGTCCCCGCGCGGTGCCGACGTACCCGAGGACCCGGGCGTCGTAGAGCCGGATCCCGGTGCTGAGCACGGTCTGCCGGGTCCCGAGGCGGCGGCCGCCGACGCGGTGCGCGACGGCGGTGCGGGTGAGTGCGGTGGCGAGGACGCCGTCGAGGTAGGGCGCCGAGACGGTCCGCCGCAGCGCGTCGAGCAGCCGCTCCCTGTCGGGCCGGGACAGCACGGCGGGGCCGTCCGGCCGGGGCGGGGCGAGCGCGTCGGCGAGGTAGCGGTGCGCCCGGCGCAGCGCCGCCGGGTCCAGGTGCGCGGTGCCGCCGGCGAGCTGCGCGGGCGTCGGCGCGAACGGCCGCACCCCCGCGAGCCCGTGGAGGGTGGCGGCGACGTCGGCCGCGGACCGGATCGGGGTCGACGCGGGCGCGCGGGTCGCCGTGTCGCCGGAGCGGCTGTCGACCTCCTCGGTGAGGTGGACCGTGCGGGTGGCCAGCGTCCGCCCGCGGTGGCGGTGCTCCACGACGACGCGCACGAGGCCGGTCAGCGCACCGTCCACAGTGGACGTGTAGGTGCCGATGCGTTCGCCGTGCACGACGATCTCGCGGGCCCCGGCCCGGTCGCCGGTGCGCAGCGACAGGCCGGCGCCGAGCAGTTCCGGCATGCGGCGCGCGAGCAGGCCGGCGGTGAGCAGCGCGGCCGGCGGGCCGGCCCGGTCCGGCTCGGTGACCAGGTACCAGCGCGGCGAGCCGGCCGACTCCGGGCCGAGCAGCGCGGCCGCCGCCGTCGTGACGCTCTCCGGTGCGCCGCCGGCCGGATCGGTGGCCCGCACCGCGCGGGTGACGGCGTCCAGCGGCAGTTGCCGGGCCCCGACCGGCGCCGTCGTGCGCGGCGTCACCGGCGCCCCGCCGGCCGCGGGCGTCGCCAACCGCTTCGGTGGAACGGCGTCAGCGGCCCGCACGATCGGGTCGGCGGCGGCCCGCATCCGGGCGACGTCGGCGAGCGCGGTCCACCCGTCGTCGTCCACGGTGGACGGCGGCCCCGGGGCCGGCGAACCGCGCGCGTGCGCCGCGTACCCGTCCCGCAGCGCCACCCAGCGGCGGGCCCGTTCGAGCAGTGCCAGGACGGCGACGGCACGCGCGTCGGCGCGCAGCCCCAGATCCTGCAGCCGCTGCCCGGCGGCGTCCTCGAACGGCCCGGTCAGCATCGGGTCGGCGACCCCGCTCAGCGCGCGCAGCTCGGCGAGGAACGCCGCGTCACCGGCCGTCAACGGCTGCCCCGCCACGACCCGCCCGCGGATGCGTTCGACCCGGTCGACCTCCGGGGCGTCGACCAGTGGGCCACCCGGCGCGAACAGCGCGGCCACCGCGTCCACGGCGGCGTCGAGCCGTTCGGCCTCGGCGCGGCGCGCGTCGGCGAGCGCGGCCGCCAGCCCGGCCCCACCCGCGCGCACCGGAACGTCCCCGAGCGCCGCCGCCCGCGCCCGCGCCGCCGCCCGCGTCCGGGCCCGCCGCGCCGCCTCCGCCGCCGGCAGCGCACCGTCCACCGTGGACACCCGGGCCTGCTCGGCCGCCCCGCGCAGCGCCGCCGCCCGGGCCTCCCGCGCGGCGGCACGCACCGCGCGCGGGTCGGCGCCGCGCGCCGTCTCGTGCAGGCCGGCGCGGCGATGCGCCGCGTCGGCGAGCGGCCGGGCGCCGTCGCGCACCGGGCGCAGCACCTCGTCGTGGGCGCGCTGCCCGGCCAGGTACACGGCGGCGTGCAGGGCCTCGGCGCCGGCCGGCAGCGGCAGCAGTTCGTCCAGGAGCGCGGGCAGGCGGCGGTCGGGCAGCGCCCGCACGGCCCGGTCGAGAACGGGCCGAAGCGTCGCGGCGAGGTCGTCGGCGAGGCGCAGCAGCGCGCCGGCCCGGGCCAGCCGCGCGGCGAGATCCCGTTCGGGGAGCAGCCCGTCGAGCCGGACCGCACGGGCGACGGTGGCGGGCTCCCGCACGGCGGCGAGCAGCCGCAGCACCTCGGGCACGCCGCCCGGCCCGGCGCGGAACTCGGCGGCGAGGCGTTCGAGGCGGTCCACATCGGACAGTGCGGCGGCGAGCAGTGCGCGGTCGCCGGCGCCGGCCGTGTGCGGGGCCCGCAGCGCCGGCCGTAGCGCCGCGGCCCGGGTGTCGAGCGCGGCGTCCCAGCCGCCCGCGCCGCGCAGCGGCACCAGCGCCCGCCCGAGCGCGTCGAGGAACGCGGCGCGCGCCGGGTCGCCGCCGTTCGTGCCGCCGGCGTCGCCGTCGAGCCGGGCGCGCGGGAACGCCGGTGCGGAGCCGGACGGGGCGGGGACGCGCGTGACGCCGTCGGCCGGGCGCACCTGCACGCCCTCGGCGGGGCGCACCTGCACGCCGTCGGCCGGGCGCACCTCGACGCCGCCCGGCAGCCGGATGCGCACGGCGTAGCGGTCGGCGTACTCCTGGGCGTCGGCGCGGGTCGGGCCGCCGGGCGCGCCGCTCAGGTCGACGAGGAGGCCGCCGTGGGCGTCCCGCCAGCGGTCGAGGTTGCGTTCCAGCAGCGGGCCGCCGAGCGCGTCGGGCGTGGTGACGAGGCGGGGCAGGGCGGTTCCGGCGGCGGTGTGCAGCGCGTGGTCGAGGCCGGGCGCGGTGTCGAGTTCCGCGCGTTCGCCGGTGTGCAGGTAGATCCCGTGCGGCGCGGGCACGATGCGCCAGCCGGCGCAGATGTCCGCGAGCACGAGGATTACGCTAGGGAAAACCGGGGGACATCGGGAAAGTCCCAGTTCAGGGCATCGCCGGCGGCGCCCATTCGCCGGTTTTCAGAAACCTGTCGACCGTGTTGCCGAAGGGTTCCAGGTCGAGCTCCTGCGCGGCGAGCCACTCGGGCGAGTAGTAGGTGTGCCGGTACCGCTCCCCGCCGTCGGCCAGCAGCGTCACCACCGAACCGGTGCGCCCCTGCGCGAGCATCTCGGCGATGATGCCGAACGCGCCCCACAGCGACGTGCCGGTGGAACCGCCGACCCGCCGGCCGAGCACCTCGGAGGCGGCGTGCGCGGCGGCGATCGAGGCCGCGTCCGGCACGAGTTCCATCCGGTCCACCACGTGCGGCTCGAACGACCGCTCCACCCGCTGGCGCCCGATCCCCTCGATGCGCGAGGGCTTGGCGGTGTGCACGTTCGGGTCGCCGCTGCGCCACGACGGGTAGAACGCGGAGTTCTCCGGGTCGACGACGCACAGCCGGGTGGCGTGGCGCCGGTACCGGATGAACCGCCCGATCGTCGCGCTCGTGCCGCCGGTGCCCGCGCCCACGACTATCCACTGTGGAACGGGGTGCCGCTCCATCGCCATCTGCTGGTAGATCGCCTCGGCGATGTTGTTGTTGCCGCGCCAGTCGGTGGCCCGTTCGGCGTAGGTGAACTGGTCCATGAAGTGCCCGCCCAGCTCGGCGGCGAGCCGGTACGCCTCGGACACGCACGAGCCGGCGTCCTCGACCAGGTGGCACCGCCCGCCCTGGAACCTGATCAGCTCCAGCTTCTCCTGCGACGTGGTGGCCGGCACGACGGCGACGAACGGCAGCCCGAGCATGCGCGCGAAGTACGACTCCGACACGGCGGTCGAGCCCGACGACGCCTCGACGACGGTCGTGTCCGGCCCGATCCAGCCGTTGCACAGCCCGTACAGGAACAGCGAACGGGCGAGCCGGTGCTTGAGCGAGCCCGTCGGGTGCGACGACTCGTCCTTCAGATACAGGTCGACGCCCCACGCGCCGGGCAGCGGGAACGGCACCAGATGGGTGTCGGCCGAGCGGTTGGCGTCGGCCTCGACCCTGGTGATCGCCTCAGTGACCCAGGCGCGGCGGGCGTCGGAGAGCAGGTCGGACACACCAGGACGGTAGCCTGTCGCCCGGTCCCGGCGCGCGTTCCGGACATCCGGGCATGTGACCTGGATCACAGCGCGTTTCGCCGATCGGCGTGAACCTTCCTCCGGGAAACCGCGTTGATCGGGGCCGGGTTCAGGGGAGGCAGGCCGCACATGCAAGCGCCGAAGATGTGGGTCCCGGGTCCGGAGTTCCGCCGGCGGCTGGGAGGGTTGCTCGACCGACGCTGGGCACGCGCGACGGTCGCGGGCGTGGCGATCACCGCGGCGCTGGGCGCGGCGGTCATCGCGACCGACACCGTCAAGTTCGCCAACGCGGATCCCGAGCCGAAGATCGGCATCGCCGTACCGCCGGAGCAGTTCCCGGTCGTGGTCGCGGCGGCACGCTCCTGCACGACGCTCAGCCCCGCGCGCCTCGCCGGACAGCTGATGGCGAACTCCGCCATGAACCCCGAGGCGCGCCACCAGTCCGGCCGCGAGGGCATCGCCGGCCTGGAGAACACCGTCTGGACCCAGTGGCAGCCGTGGCCGAAGGCCCAGCGCGGCGACGAGAGCGCCAACATCACCGCCCTCGCCCACCACGTCTGCGACCTCATCGGGCAGCTGCGCGTCGCCAAGGTGCCGGGCGACCCGTGGCGCAACGCGCTCGCGGCGTTCCAGGTCGGCAAGGACGCCGTGCAGAAGGCCGGCGGCGTGCCGGACAGCGCCGCCAAGTACGTCGACGAGGTGGCCGCCTACACCGCCTGGTACGCGCAGCGGGCCGAGTTCGGCGGGGCCGTGAAGAGCACCGCCGACATGTCGGCCAAGCCGGTTCCGGACGAGTACGTCGCGCCGATCGTCGCCGCCGGCAAGTCCTGCGCACAGGTGAGCGCGCCGCTGGTCGCCGCGCACCTGATGGCCGCCTCCGGGTTCAACCCCAACAAGCTCGGCGGCGACGGCGCCCGCGGCATCGCGCAGTTCAGCGACAAGATGTGGGAGACCTACGGGCCGAAGGAGGCCTCCGCGTGGGACGCCAAGGCGGCCATCCCGGCGCTCGGCACCGCGCTGTGCGGCCTGAGCAAGGACCTCACCGGCGTCACGAACGACGCGGTGAAGCTCTCCGTCGCGGCGTTCGAGATGGGACCCGACGCGGCCCGGCAGGTGGCCGGCCGCAAGGACCAGGGCTCCGGTAACCGCTCGGAGCAGGTGTGGGCGCTCGTCGGCTACTACTCGCAGGACAACCGGCTCACCGCCGGCAACGCCGCCACCGCGCCGGCCAGCCCCTCGCCGTCGCCCAGCCCGTCCGGCAGGCCCGCGACGAGCAAGTCGCCGGCCGCGTCGCCGAAGGCGTCACCGACCGGCCCGCCGACCGTGCTGATCAAGAACCGGGCCTCGAACAAGTGCCTGACCAGCCAGGGCGACAGCAACGTCACGCTGATCATGCCCTGCACCGGTGCGGCCGAGCAGCGCTGGGAGGTGCGCACCGACGGCACGCTTCGCGCCAAGGGCTTCTGCCTCGACGTGCCGAAGGACCCGCAGGACGGCACCTCGATCCGCACCGCCAAGTGCAGCACCGCGGCCGAGCAGAAGTTCAAGTTCGACCAGGAGCTGATCGTCGGCATCGCCAGCGGCAAGTGCGTCGACGGCTGGCACGGCGCCGACCAGAAGGACGGTGACGACGTGTACGCCTGGGTCTGCGTCGGCGACCTGGCGCACCACAAGTGGTACTTCGGCTGATCCCGTGTTCCGGTCACTGACGGTCGGGTTGGTGCTGGCGGCTTCGTTCGTCGTGCCGGCCCGGCCGCCGGCCGTGCCGATGCCGTCGAGCGAGAGCTGGGTGGCGCCGCTCAGCACCCGTGGGCGTTACATCGTCGACAGGAACGGCGACAGGTTCCGGCTGCGCTCCGGAAACTGGCACGGCGCCAGCGGCACCTGGAACGGCTCCGGCGATCAGGCCGACGACGCCAACCACCATGCCGGCGAGAACTCCCACCGGGTGCCGCTCGGCCTCGACCGCGCACCCGTGGGACGCATCGTCGACGGGTTCCGCGAGATCGGCGTCAACAGCGTGCGGCTGCCGTTCTCCAACGAGATGGTGCACGACACGCGACCCGTGAGCGCCTCCGACGTCGCGGCGAACCCGCACCTGGCCGGGCTGACGCCGTTGCAGGTGTACGACGTCGTGGTCGCCGCGCTCACCGGTGCCGGCCTCGCGGTCATCCTCAACAACCACACCAACACGACGCGCTGGTGCTGCGGCGTCGACGGCAACGAGCGCTGGAACGCGTCCCAGAGCGCCACGGTGTGGGAAGCGGACTGGCTGTTCATGGTGCGCCGGTACCGCACCGACCCGCGGGTCGTCGGCGCCGACCTGTACAACGAGGTGCGCCGTTCGGTGTGGGACGACCCCAACTGGGGGCTCGGCGACGACCACGACTGGTTCGCCGCGGCGCAGCGGGTCGGCGACCGCATCCTCACCGAGGCCAACCCGGACCTGCTCGTCTTCGTCGAGGGCATCAACTGGACGGGCATCCCGGTCGACGGCTTCGCGCACGAACGCCCGACGCTGGCGCCGGTGCGCACGCTGTCGCACACGCTGACCCGTTCGCACAAGCTCGTCTACGCGGCCCACTTCTACGGCTACACCGGTCCCCGGCACAGCGGCGCCACCGGGGTGGGGGAGACCAGCGACCCGCGCTACCGGGACCTGTCGCCCGACGAACTGCGTACCGTGCTGCGGAATCAGGCCTTCTACGTGGCGGCCGACACCGGGAAGCACTACACGGCACCGGTGTGGATCAGCGAGTTCGGGGTCGGCGGCCGCGAGGAGACCAACGCCAAGGAACGCGCCTGGTTCGCCACCTTCGTCGACGAGCTGATCCGTAACGACGCGGACTTCGCGTACTGGCCGCTGGTCGGCTGGCACGAGGGCGGCCGGGGGAACGGCTGGGCGCTGCTGGCGTGGGACCGCGCCGGCAACCGGATCGGCCCGTACGACACCGCCGACCCGGACTGGCGGGGCGAGATCTGGCGGCGCCTCGTCGAGTCACCGGGGCGCACCGGCCAGATCCCGGTCGCCGCGCGCTGGTCGATGCTGAGCCCGGACCACGGCGACTTCGTGCAGTCGCTGCGGATGCGCGCCGCGGGGGACTGGGACAGCGGCGCGCGCAAGTCGGCCTGCCCCGACGGGCAACGGCTGATCGGGCTGAGCAGCACGGGAAACCGTTCGCTGTGCACGGATGCGGGGCTCGCCGACCCGTGGGCGCCCGGTGGTGCCTGGACCCAGGTCACCGACGAACGCCACGTCGCGGGCGGCGACTGGGCCGGCGGGTACACGAAGCTCCAGTGTCCCGCCGACCAGCTGCTGATCGGCTGGAGCGTGCGCGGCGCGACCGTCTCCGGTGCGCTGTGCGCCAGGGCGTCCCGCGCGCTGCCCACGAACGGGCGCACCGTCTGGTTCGATCGCGGCGACAACCGCCCGGCGGCGGACCACGGCGACTACGCCTCCGGTCACTACAAGGGCGAGTGCGCGGCGAACGAGTACGCGGCCGGCATCGCGTTCACCCGTCGCGTCGGCGCGCGGCAAGGGCCGGCCGCACTGCTGTGCCGAGCCCTGTGAGCGCCGCGGCGACCGCGAGACTGACCAGCGAGGCGGAGAGCCCGTTGGCCGGGTCGATCCCGAGGTCGGACTGGCGTTCGGCCCACCAGGCGCTCCACCACGCACCCGGGCCGGCGAAGAACGTCGGCGTGGTGAGCTGGTAGGCGACGAAGCCCGCGACCCAGGGGACCAGCAGCCACGGCCGCTCGCCGGTGGAGAGGTCCCAGCGGGCGTTCGTCAGGTAGCGCACCGCGAAGACGCCGACGAGCGGCACGAACACCGCCCCGATGAGGAAGAGGAACGGCTCGTAGGCGGCGATGTCGAAGGTGAGCGCGAGCACGGTCGCCACGACGCCCACGCCGACGGCCAACCAGCGTCTGTCCACCTTGGACAGTGGATCCAGGTTCTGTGCGGAGACGGCCGTGGAATAGATGTTCGCGAAGGCCTCATCCAGTTCGACCGCAACGAGAATGAGCACGGCGGCGAGCCCGAACGGCACGGCCAGCAACGCGGTGATCACATCGGTCCCGTAGGCGGCGACGGCCAGCACCCCGAGGGTGAACATCGCCACGGTCGCGGCCCCGTAACCGATCGCCGCACCGGCGAAGGCGTTGCGGGTGCCGCGCACGTGCCGGGTGTAGTCGGCGGCCAGCGGGAACCACGACACCGGCAGCGCGATCACGACGTCCACCGCCGTCCAGAACGACGTCGCCCCGCCGGTGTCCACAGTGGAGCGCGGCTCGGAGAGCACCCGGAAGATCAGGTACGCCAGCGACAGCAGCGCGGCCCACACCGCGTAGCGGCTGAGCACCCGCACCGCGCCGAGCGGCCGGACGGCCATCAGCGTCGCCAGCACACCCCCCACCACCACGAACGGCCACCGCGGCGCGGACAGCGCGCGCGACGCCGCCTCGGCGATGATGACGATCTCGAAGGTCGCCCACCCGACGCACTGCACCAGGTTGAACGCCGTCGGCAGGTACGACAGCCGCGCGCCGAGCAGCCCGCGCAGCAGCACCATCGCCGGCACGCCCTCCCGGGCACCGGCGGCCGCGCCCAGCCCCAGCAGCACCGACCCGATCACCGCTCCCACGACGATCGCCGCGAACGTCACCCCGAACGGCCGCCCCGCCAGCACCACGAACGGCGCCGCCACCGGCAGCAACAGGCTCACCCCGAGGTTGCCCCAGAGCCCCAGCGCGCCCCGGAACCCGAGCGTGCGCGGCGCCTTCCCATCCCGGACAACGGGTGCGTCAACGTTTCCCGCCTGGACGTGCTCGGTGTTTCCCGCGTGGACGGGCTCGACAGACATCCCAACTCCCTACGCCGGCATTACCCCGGTCAGGTTCAGACGGTCGACGGCGCCGTGCAGCCGTCCTCTCAGCCCAGTGGATGGGCTCCCGCGTCAGCAGATGAACCATACGGCCCATGTCAATATCAAGATTCCGGCGAACCAGGTTGAATGCCGTCGTAGCCGGGCATAGTGACCTCGAAGCCGAAGACCCAACCCGGGCCACGTGGCAGCACGAACACGGGAAGGTGAACCGACATGACCATCACTCCGGTGGGGGGCGTCACCACTATCGGGGCGACCACCCAGATGCAGCAGATCCAGGAACAGCAACGGATCCAGCGGGCCGCGCAGGACGACGTCCTCCAGCAGGACGCCGTCGAACAGCGATTGGTCGCCGATCGCGTGCAGGACCGGCGGATCCAGCAGCAGGAGGTGACGGAGGAACAGCTCGAGGCGCAGCGGATGCGCGACCAGCGGCTGGACGACCTGCGTCAGGTGGAGGACCAGCTCCGGCTGGAGAGCCAGCAGCGGCTGCAGGATCAGCGGCTGCGGGTGCAGGAGCAGCAGGAACAGCTCGCCATCGACACGCAGGCGCGGATCCAGGACCAGCAGGTGCGGGTCCAGGAGCGCAACGAGCAGGTGCGGATCCAGGACGAACTGGCCCGGGCGGCCGAGGTCCGTGAGGCGGCCGACCGCGCCGCCGAGGCGCGGGTCGAACAGCAGCTCGCGAACCGCCCGGAGAACCGGGTGGACCTGTACCTGTAGCGGATCGCCTATCACGCGCGAGGCGCCACGGCCGGTCACGGCCGTGGCGCCTCGCGTTGCCCTCACCGATCTTGCAGTTGTGGCGCCCGGGATGGCCGGTTTCGGCCGGCGATGTCCCCGCCACAACTGCAAGATCGGTGAGGGGCCGCCCCGGCCGGGCGGCGGCCTCAGGCGGTCCGGCGGCGGCGGGCCAGGCCCACCACCACGAAGCCCACGGCGAGCAGCACCGCCCCGAGGCCGGCCAGCCCGTGCGTGTCCCGGCCGGTGACCGGCAGGGCGGCCGACGCCTCCGCCACCGTCACGGCCAACGCGAGCGTGCGCACGTTCCCGTCCGAACCGATGCCGCTCATCGCCAGCGTGTGCGCGCCGCTGAAGTCGTCGGGGACCGTCACCTCGACACTGACGTGGCCGTTCGCGTCCGAGACGGTGGCGGCGAGCGTCGTCGGCTCCGAGTAGATCCCGACGAGCACCGGCGTGTTCGCCGCGAACCCGTCACCGGTCAGCGTCACCGTGCGCTCGTCCGAGATGGTGCCGCCGCCGGTGCTGGTCAGCGGTTCGGCGCCGACGGGCGCGGTCGCGGGCAGGGTGGGGCTGGCCGGCGTCACCGTGACCGGTGCGCTCGCCAGGGAGTCGCCCACGGCGTTGGTGGCGGTGACCGTCACGGTGTACGCCGTGCCGTTCGTGAGGCCGGTGATGCCGCACGCGATCGCGCCGGTCGTGGTGCACGCGGCGCCACCCGGCTGGGCGACGGCGCGGTAGCCGGTGATCGGTGAGCCGCCGGTGATCGCCGGTGCCGACCACGACACCGCGGCGGACCCGTCCGCTCCGCTCGCCCGCACCTCGGTGGGCGCACCCGGCGCGGTGGGCGTCGGGGAGCCGGTGACGCTCGGGCTCGGCGACGCCGTATCGCTCGGGCCGGGGCCGGGCTGGGCCGTGTCGCTCGGCGTGACGCCGTCGCTCGGGCCGGCGCTCGGCGTGGCCGTGTCCCCGGGACTCGGGTCGGGCGAGGCGGTGTCGCCGGGTGTGGGGCTCGGCGAGGTGGTGTCGCCCGGCGTCGGCTCGGGGTCGGTGGTGTCGCCGGGTGTCGGATCGGGCGAGGCCGTGTCCCCCGGCGTCGGGCTCGGGCCGGTGGAGTCCCCGGGGCTCACCGACGCCGTGACGCCCGGGTCGGGCGAGACCGGTGTTCCCGGCGATCCGGTCAGGCTCGGCGACACCGGCGCACCCGGCGTGGACGAGTTCCCGGGTGAGGGCGAGGCGGAAGCGGTCGGCGAGGCGGAGACGCTGGGCGCCGCCGACGGTTGCGTCCACTGCCCCACGACCACCGGCATCCGCGGCGCGATCCCGTCTCCTTCGCCCAACTGGTTGACCGCACCGACCGTGACCCAGTACGTCGACCCGTAGGCCAACCCGTCGATGTCGCACGTGGTGGCCGGCGCGGTGGCGGTGCAACTCGCCGCGACCATCCCGGTCGCCTCGTCGGCGAACGCCCGCACCCGGTAGGACTCGACCGGCGCTCCGCCGTCGTCCGCCGGTGGGTCCCAGGCGGCGTCGAACCCACCTGAGAACGGCTGCAGGATCAGGTCCCGCGGTACCCCCGGCACCGTCGTGTCGGTGTCCGCAGCGGACTGCCGGTTGTACACGTTGACGGCCCGGATCGAGTACCCCATGTCGACGACCTCGATGGCCACCCCACCGTCCTGCACGCGCGCGGTGAACGGCAGGCTCACCGAGGTTCCTCCGTCGACGCCCACCACGTCGAAACCGACCGCGGCGGCGGCCGTCGCGTTCGTGTCGAGCGAGGCGAAGTAGGCGGGCGGGATCCACGCGTTGAACGCGCCACGCGCCACGGCGCCGTTCTGGTCCAGGTGCGGGTTGCCGAGCACCGGGATCGACCAGTAGGGCTCGGGATAGGTGGCCAGTTGCACGACCGTCGGCCGGGCCTGGGCGTCGGTGCCGAGGTAGAACCCGTCGAGCGTGCTGACGTACGGTTCGCCCCAGGTGACCAGGTCCTGCGTGTTGCCGGAGAAGCGGTGCCCGGAGGCGCCGGAGTTGGCCATCGTATCGGCGTCGCCGCAGTCGGTCCCCGCGATGCAGGAGGCGAACAAGGGGCCGTTCGTCCAGTTGATGTACGTGGGGCGGCCGGTGACGGTGAGGGTACTGCCGACCCGCGTGACGACCAGGTCCCGCACGATGCCGGTGGTGTACCGGGGAACGAAGCTGCCGACGCGCAGTTCCAAGGTGATCGTGCCGTCGCGCACCTCCTGCGGCACGGCGTCGCCGTCGAGCCCCTCTACCGCCCAGTTGAACGACGTGACGAAGCCCGGCAGCGCGGCGACGTTCGCACTCAGCCCGTAGGTCGACAGCGGGGTGGGCGTGCCGCCCTCGGGCGTGACGGTGGCCGATGCTACGCAACCCTGTGCCTCGGCGTCGGTGCAGGCGGGCCATGCGCCGTCGGGCCACTCGGGCGGCGGTTCGGCGGATGCCGGCGGTCCGGCCAATCCGAGCAGGCTCGCCATCAGGACGGCCGAGACCGCTCCGAAAACCGGTCGCTTGCGCGCGCGCAGCATCGTTCTGTCCCCCGATACAACGATGGTCTGTGCCGCGACGGTACCTTTTTGCCCGGGTTCGGGGGGACGAACGGCGGCGCCCCGACCGGTCGACCGGACGGGGTACCGCCTCGTTCGAACGGCTCAGGTGGGTGTGCCCGGCACGCGTGGCGCGACGGAGACGCCCTCGCCGAGCCGGTTCAGGGCGCTGACCGTGACCCAGTAACTGCCGCCGGGCTCCAGCCCGGGAAGGTCGCACGAGGTGGCCGGAGCGGTGACCGCGCAGCTGCTGACGACCTTCCCGCCGGTGGCCGCGTCGAACGCCCGCGCCCGGTACGTCTCGACCTCCGGTCCGGTATCGCCGGGCGGCGGCTGCCACGCGGCGCCGAGCCGTCCGGCCGCCGGTTGCACGGTCAGGTTCCCGGGCACGTCGGGCACCGTCGCCTCGGGGTCCACTGTGGACGGTCGGTTGAAGACGTTGACCGTCTTGATCGAGTAGCCGAGGTGCGGCACGTCGATGGCCACGCCGTCGTCGCGCAGCCGCGCGGTGAACGGCAGGCTCACGTCCTGGTTGTTCTCCACCGCCACGACGTCGAACCCGACCGCCAGCGCGGCCTCCGCGTTGGTGTCGTGCTGCGCGAAGTACCTGGGCGGGATCCACGCGTTGAACGACCCGCGGGCCGCGTTGCCCGTCGCGTCGAGGTGCGGGCCACCGAGCACCATCGACCAGAACGGCACCGGCGACGCCACCATCAGCACGACCGGCGGCTTCGCCTGGGCGTCCGAGCCGAAGTGGAACCCGTCGAGCGCGCTCAGGTACGGCTCGCCCCACGCGCTGAGGTCCTGCGTGTTGCCGCTGAACGCGTAGCCCGAGCCGCCGGCGTCGGCCATCGTGTCGGCCCCGCCGCAGTCGCTCGCGGTCAGGCACGCCAGCAGCAGCGGCCCGGTGGTCCAGTCGATCTGCACGGGACGGCCGGCGAGGTGGACGGTGGTGTTGCCGTCGCCGGTGGTGGTGCGCGTGACGGACAGGTCCCGCGCGGTCGCCGTGGTGTACCGGGCGGGATAGGGCCCCACGCGCAACTCGAGGTTCACCGTGCCGTCCCGAACCTCCTTCGGCACAGTGGTCTCGTTCCACCCCTTCACCGCCCAGCCGATCGAGATGCCCGCCTCGTCCTCGGTCGTCACCTCGAGGTACAGCCCGTGCGCCGCGAGCGGAGCCGCCACCCCGCCGTCCGGTGTGATGGTGACCGAGTCGATGCAGCCCTGCGCCTTCTCGTCGGGGCAGACCGCCCAGGCGCCCGCGGGCAGCCCGATCGGTGGGGCGGCGGCCACCGCCGGGGCGGCGAGCCCGAGCAGGAGGAGCGGCGCCGCGGCCGCCCCGAACATCGATCGTTGTCGTTCACGCAGCATCGTTCTGTCCCCCCGAGAATAACGATGGCCTGTGTCGCGACTGTAGCTTTCCGGCTCCGAGCAGTGGGCCTGAACAGCGGCCGGCAGTCGTACGCTGGTGCCTGATGGCGTTCCAGATAGCGGTCTGCGGTCCGGGGGAGTGCACGGACGCGGAGGCGGCGCACGCACGCCGCGTGGGTGAGCTGCTCGCCGAGCGCGGCGCCGTTGTGCTCTGCGGCGGCGGCTCCGGTGTGATGGCCGCCGTCGCGGCCGGCGCGCGGTCGCGGAACGGGACGGTCGTGGGGATCCGGCCGGGGCAGTCGCGGGAGGGTGCCTCGGCGGACCTGTCGGTCACCGTCGTGACCAACCTCGGCGAGGCCCGCAACGCCGTCCTCGTGTGGAGCGCCGACGCGGTCATCGTGGTCGGCGGATCCTGGGGAACGCTCAGCGAGCTGGCCCTCGCCATGCGCCGCGGCGGCGTGCCCGTGCTGGTGCTCGGCGGCTGGCGCGTCGTCGGCCCGGACGGCGCACCGGTGCCCGGACCGACCTATGTGGACGGTCCCGAACAGGCGGTCGCGCTGGCGCTGCCGTAGTCCGGCAACGTGATGGCGTTGGCCGCCCTGTGCAGCGGTGCCATCACCCTCGCGAGGATGCGCTCGCGGCCGGGCATCCGGGCCATGAGGCCCAGCATCGCCATCGACACGCGCACCTGCCCCTTCGAGCCGAGCACCATCCGCTTGACGTTGTCCGGCCCGAGCTTCTGGTTGGCCGCGACGAACGGCCGCATCACCCGCTCGTAGGCCGCGAACGCCCGCTCGTGGGAGGCGCTCGCCAGTTCCCCCGCGAGAACGTAGGCACCGACCAGGGCGAGGCCGGTCCCCTGCCCGGAGGCCGGCGAGGCGCAGTAGGCGGCATCGCCGAGCAGAACGACCCGGCCGCGCGCCCACGAGTCCATCCGGACCTGGCACAGCGCGTCGTAGTAGAGGTCCGGCGTGAGGGCCTCGAGCAGCCGCGGTACCTCCCACCCCTGGTCGGTGTACGCGGCGCGCAGGGCGGCCCGCCGGTCGGCGTCCTCTGTGGACGGTGTGCGGAAGATGAACATCGCCTTGGCGTCGGTGTCCCGCGCGGTGCTGTAGACCAGGGTGGTGCGGCCCGGGCCGACGTAGGTCAGCTCCTCGCGGTCGATGCCGAGGTGGTTGGGGACGGCGCAGATGGCGATCCGGTACCCGAGGTCGTGCACGAACTCCCGCTCCGGCCCGAAGGTTAGCTCCCGGGTGCGCGAGTGCAGCCCGTCCGCGCCCACGATCACGTCGAACGTCTCCGTGTGTCCACTGTGGAGAGTGACCGTGCCGTCCATGATGGACTCGATCGAGTCGCCGAACCGGTAGGTGACGGCGTCGCGGGTGCGGCCGTACAGCAGCCGGGCGAGGTCCCCGCGCAGGATCTCCGCGTCGCCGTGCTCCCGACCGCCGAAGGTGTCGGCGTCCATGCTCGCCACCCGGCGGCCCGTGGCGTCCACCACGAACGCGCCGCGCACGTCGGTCCGCAGCGCGCGGATCTCGTCGAGCAGGCCCATGCGGCGCACCACGTCGAGCGCGGCGCCGCGGATGTCGACCTTGTAGCCGCCGTCGCGCATGGCCGGCGCCCGCTCCACGACGGTGACCGCGAACCCGCTCCGGTGCAGCCAGTAGGCCAGTGTGCTGCCGGCGATGCCGGCTCCCGAGATGAGCACCTTCTTCGTCATGGATCGATAGTACGATCGTCTAAGACAGTTGTGCAAGACGCTTGTGTAGAATCCTCGGACATGGGCAACCGGGAAGATCTGCTCCACGCCGCCAAGCGCTGCCTCTACGAGAAGGGCTACGCGTTGACCACCGCGCGCGACATCGCGAACGGCGCCGGCGTCAGCCTCGCCGCGATCGGCTACCACTACGGCTCCAAGGAGGCCCTGCTCCAGCAGGCGCTCCAGCAGGCCATCGAGGAGTGGGGCGAGGGACTGGGGCGCACGCTCGGCTCGCTCGCCGGCACCCCGGCCGAACGCTGGGACGCGGTGGTCGCCTCGTTCCGCGCGGACAGTGCACTGTGGACGGTCCAGTTCGAGTTGCTCGCCCAGTTGGAACGCACCCCCGAGCTGCGCCGCCTCTTCGGTGACGCCAACCGTCAGGCCCGCATCGCCCTGGCGCAGCTCATCGGCGGCGCACCGGCGGGCCGGGAGGAACAGGTCGGCGCGCTCTACCAGGCGATGCTCGCCGGCCTCGCCGCGCAGTGGCTGATGGACCCGACCGACGTGCCGTCCGGCACCGACGTCATGGCGGCCATGCACGCCGTCGTCTCCACCACGTCGACCATGTCCACTGTGGACTGACCGGCTACGGGCTGCCGATCGGCGTGCAGACCACGGTGTCGCCGCGCAGCACGGGATCGTCGACACCGCAGCGCGGGTAGAGCCGGACGGCGGGCCGTTCCTCGCCCGGCACGATCAGGCACGGCAGCCGCCCGAGCGCGGCGAACGCGGCCAGGTCCCGCTCGTCCACGGTGGCCGTGTACTCGACGCCGCGCAGGGTGCCGGCGGGCAGCTCCAGATCGAGCGTCAGCACGTGCCACTGCGGTTCATGGCGGACGATCCGGGCGACGGCGCGCACACCCACGTCGTCGAGCCGCCGGTCGAGCGCCTCCTCCTCGTCGGCCAGCGCGTTCGCCGACCGGTTGAAGGTCCAGACGGCGAGGCCGATCGTGAGCAGCAGCAGCCCGGCCACGCCGAGGAACGTCCCCACGCCCGCCGCGTCGTTGACGGAGCACGCGATGCAGGAGACGACCGTGCCGGCGCCGGCGAGCAGGGTGAGGGCCGCCGGTAGCCGCGCGCCGGCGACGCGCCGTTCAGGCGGCATAGGGGATCAGGGTCAGCGGCTCGCCCTGCAGCACGTCGATGTCGGCATCGCAGCGCGGGTACACGCGCACGTTCGGGGGCTCGTCCGGCGTGACGACGCACGGCATGCGCCCGAGCGTGGTGAACCGCGGCAGGTCGATCCCCGGCACCAGCGCCCGGTAGCGCAGCCCGTTCCGGGTGCCCTCGGGCAGCTCCAGGGTGAGCGTCAGCACCAGCCACACCAACCGCGCCGACGGCGGAACGTGCGCCGGCGCCTCGTAGGCGAGAATCCGCGCGGTGCCCCGCACGCCGTCCTCCGCGAACCGCCGGTCGAGCGCCACGAGGGCCGGCGACGTGAATTGCACCCGGCGCAATGCCCAGAACCCCAGGAAGATGCAGGCGACCATCGGCACGCCGTAGGCGAGCGGGGCGAACACGTTGTCGGTGTCGGAGCCCCACAACCCGACACAGGCGACGATCGTCACGATGCCGGCGATGACGGCCAGCAAACCGATGAGCCCCGTGACCCGCGAACCGGCGGGGCGGTCCTCCGCGCGCATCAGGCCACCATAGGGACCGCGGGCAAACGCGCCCACCCGTTGCGCACCGCGGCCTCTTCCCGACCGGCGGGCCGAGGTACCGTCAGCGCTCCTCGACCGGCCCGAGGACCGGCTTCACGTCGATGATCGGCGTGCCGTCGATCGCCTCCAGCGCATCCACCCGCACCCGCAGCCCCTCGACCGCCAGAACGGTGACCCGGTGCAGGCCGACCGGGTTCGGACGGTCGGGCGCGCGCGTCGTGAAGACCCCGGTGGGCGCGCGGGACGGATCCGAGCGCGGGCGCACCGTGAGCGTGCTCCGGTCGGCCCGGTGCAACCAGGTCAGCACGACGATCCGCGCGCCGGGTGCGAGACCGGTGAGGCCGTCGCGCACGTTCTCGTCGAAGACCAGCCACGCCTCCGGCGCGCCCTCGTCCGGCTGGCGCGGCGCGCCGTGGCGGACGGTCAGCGTCGACTCGACCCGCCCGATCGGCCACAACTCACAGCCACCAGGCACCCCGCCCTGAGCGGTCTCCCCGCCCGACGGCCCGGCCGCGCCGCCCGGCGCGCTCACGCCGCACCGCCCGGAAGGCCGGTCACGCCCGGCGCGCCGCCGCCGGGCGCGCCGCCGTCGGGAGCGCCGGCGAGGATCCGGTCGAGGAGCGTGCGCAACGCGACCCGATCCCCGTCCCGTCCCCCCTCGCCGATGACCGTCCGCGCCCGATCCGGCCGCAACCGCACCCCCGTCACCAGCGCCCGCACCGACCCCGGCACGCTGAGGATGTAGAACTCCCCGTCCGCACCGACCGCCATCGCCTCATCGCCGTGCAGGTACCAGCCGTGCAGCCCGGTCCGGTACCGCTGCCGCCCGTCGTAGGAACGGGCCCGCAGCGGCACCGGCGCGATGCCCTTCTCCAGCGCGGCCCGGACGAAGTCCGTCAGCATCTCGCGCGCCCGCCGGGTCTCGGCCTCCTCGCGGCGTTCGAGGTCCCGGGCGTGGGCGCTGATCGCCTGGCCCCGCCGTGCCGCCCAGTCCGGATCCATGCCGGCCAGCCTCTCACGCCGGGGAGGGCTCCCAGGTCACCAGGAGGGAGTGGACACCGTAGATGTTCATGTCGGTGCGCAGCGGCACCTGCTCGGCCGGCACCGCCAGCCGCAGCGTCGGGAACCGCCGCAGCAACCCCTCGATCCCGGCCCGCAGCTCGATGCGCGCCAGCTGCGCCCCGAGGCACTGGTGAATCCCGTGCCCGAACGCCACGTGCCCGCGCGCCTTGCGCCGCACGTCCAGGGCGTCCGGATGCTCGAAGCGCCGCGGGTCCCGGTTGGCGGCCAGCAGCGACACGACGACCGTCGAGCCCGCGCGGATCGTCTCGCCGCCGAGTTCCAGGTCCTCGGTGGCGTACCGGTAGAAGATGTCGGCCACCGACAGGTAGCGGAGCAGTTCCTCCACGGCGTCCGGGACCAGGTCCGGGTTCGCCCGCAGGTCGGCCAGCTGGTCCGGATTTTCCAGCAGGGCGAACGTCCCGAGCGAAAGCATGTTCGCCGTCGTCTCGTGACCCGCGAGCAGCAGGAGGAACGCGGCGCCGGTCAGCTCCTCGATGCTCAGATCCTCCTGGCGGGCCAGGTCGGAGAGGATGTCGTCGCCCGGTTCGGCGCGCTTGCGGGTGACCAGCTCGGCGAGGTACCCGGTCAGTCCCAGGTAGGCCGCCATTTTCTGTTCGATCGGCTGGTCCTTCACCATGAACTGCGCCGAGTCGGCCTGGAACCGGTCCCGGTCCCCGTACGGCACCCCGAGCAGTTCGCAGATCACCAGCACCGGCACCGGCAGCGCGAACTCCTTCACCAGGTCGACCGGCGGCGTCAGCCCGGCCAGATGCTCCAGCTGCCGTTCGGTGACGGCGACGATGCTCGCCTCCAGCGCCTTCATCCGCCGCGCGGTGAACGCCCCGGTGAGCCGCCGGCGCAGCCGCGTGTGGTCGGGCGGATCCATGGCGATGAACACGCCCGGGATCTGCGGCGACGGTTCGGTCGGAACGGGCATGTCGGGGACCTCGTACGGCACGTGCAGCACCCCGATGTCCTGCCGCGAACTGAACCGGGTGTCGGCCATCATCTGGCGCACCTCCTCGTAGCCGGTGACGAGCCAACCCTGGTGCCCGCCGTGGAACGTCATCGGGCTGACCGGGCGGGCGTCGCGGGTCGCGGTGATCCCGCGCGGCGGGTCGAACGGTCCGGCGTCGCGGTCCATGGGTAGTCCGTTCAGGCTCATGGCGATCCTTCCGTGGCAACCGATGTGGCAATCGAAGTGGCAACCGATGTGGCGGCCGTTGTGGTCGTCGATACGGCCACGCTCGCGGAGGGCTCTGACACCGGGCTGACACGGGACGGCCACCGGCGACACAGGGGTGGCACAATCGCCGCGTGCAGATCGGGGTGCTCGGATCCTTCGAGGTCCGGACGGGGGAGGGGACCCCGGTCGACGTGCCGGGTGCCCGGTTGCGCGCACTGCTGATCGCCCTCGCGCTCGATCCCGGCCACGTGGTCGCCAAGGCGACGCTCGTCGACTGGATCTGGGGCGAGCAGCCGCCCGCCGACGCGGCCAACGCCCTGCAGCGCCTGGTCTCCCGGCTGCGCAAGATCCTGCCGGACGGCGTCGTCGAGGGGCACGCCAACGGCTACCGCCTCAACGTCGCGCCCGACGACGTCGACGCCGTCCGCTTCGAACGCCTCCTCGCCCGGGCCCGCGCCGACGACGATCCCCGGCGGCTGCGCGCGGCGCTGGACCTGTGGCGCGGCGCGGCGATGCAGGACGCCGGCCCGCTGGAGAGCGAGGCGTTCGACGCGGCGGCCACCCGGCTCGAAGGCCTGCGGCTCGCCGCCCTGGAGGACCGCTTCGACGCGGAGCTCGGGGAGATCGCGGAGATCGGCCACGGCGACGGTGCCGCGCTGGTGACGGAGCTGACCGACCTGGTGGCCGCCCACCCGGTGCGCGAACGCCTCGTCGCCGCCCTGATGCGCGCACTCGTCGCGACCGGCCGCGACACCGAGGCGCTGCTGGTGTACCAGCGCACCCGCGAGACGCTGGCCGACACGCTCGGCGTCGATCCCGCACCGGAGCTGACCGCCCTGCACGTGGCGCTGCTGCGCGGCGAGGTGAGCCGCCGCGACGAACGCCCGCGCAGCAACCTGCGCGCCGAGCTGACCAGCTACATCGGCAAGGACGGGGACATCGCCGCCGTTCGGGAGCTGATCGGCGCGCACCGGCTCACCACCCTCGTCGGGCCGGGCGGCACCGGCAAGACGCGGCTCGCCACGGAGACCGCGCGCACGCTGCTCGACGACGTTCCGGACGGGATCCGGCTGGTCGAACTGGCCGGCATCGGCGTCGAGGACGACATCGCCCAGACCACCCTCGCCGCGCTGGGCCTGCGGGACGCGCTGCTCGGCGAGGCCCCCGACGCGGAGCCGGTCGAACGGGTCGTCGCCGCCCTGCGCGAGCGGGACGCGCTCCTGGTGCTGGACAACTGTGAACACGTCATCGAGGCCGCGGCGACGTTCGCCCACAGGCTCCTGGGGGAGTGTCGACGGCTCCGGATCGTCGCGACGAGCAGGGAGCCGCTCGGCATCATCGGGGAAGCTCTCTGGCCGGTCGCGCCGCTGGTCCTGCCGGCGGAGGACGCCGACCCGGACGCGATCGAGGCCTCGCCGGCGGTCCGGCTGCTGCGGGACCGGGCCGGCGCGGTCCGCAAAGATCTCGGGACCGACGCCCGTACCTCCGCGACGTTGGCCCGGATCTGCCGCGCCCTCGACGGCATGCCTCTGGCGGTCGAACTGGCAGCCGCCCGGCTGCGCACCATGTCCCTCGACCAGCTCGCCGGCCGGCTGGACGACCGCTTCCGTCTGCTCACCGGCGGCAGCCGCACCGCCCTGCCCCGGCACCGCACGCTGCGGGCGATGGTCGACTGGAGCTGGGAACTGCTCACCGACGCCGAACGCGCGGTCCTGCGCCGGCTCTCGGTCTTCCCCGGCGGGGCGGCCCTGGAGGCGGCCGAACGGGTCTGCGCCGGCGACCCGGTCGAGCCGGCCGACGTCGAGGAACTGCTCACCGCGCTCACCGAGAAGTCCCTGGTGGTGGCCGAGGGCGACGAGGCGCCGCGGTACCGGATGCTCGGCACGATCAAGGAGTACGCGCAGCTGCGCCTCGCGGAGGCGGGCGAGTCGGAGGAGACGCGCCGGGCGCACCTGCGCTGGTTCATCGCGCTCGCCGAGGAGGCCGATCCGCACCTGCGCCGCGCCGAGCAGCTCGAGTGGCTCGCCGCGCTGGCGGCCGAGCACGACAACCTGACGGCCGCGATGCGGGGTGCGCTGGCGGCCGGCGAGGCGGACGGGGCGATGCGCCTCGCCGCCGCGGCCGGCTGGTACTGGTGGCTCGCCGGGCACAAGGCCGAGGGCAACGAGCTGGTCACGGCGGCGGCCGCGGTGCCCGGCGAGGTCCCCGACGAGGTGCGGGCGGTGGTGTACTCGTTCGTCGCGCAGTTCCTCACCTCCGGGCTCGGCGATCAGTTCGTGGCCCAGGAGTGGATCCATAAGGCGTTCGCGTTCAGCCGTTCCGGTCGCGGAGCTCACCCCGCGCTCCGGATAGCCGCTTCGTTGGAACGCCTTGTGCGGGAGCCCTCGGACGCGCTCGACGCGTTCGTGCCGCTGCTCGACGACGAGGACCCGTGGGTGCGCGCGCTCGGCCGGCTGCACCTCGGCAAGATGCGCACCATGCTCGGGCACGGTGCCGAGGAGGCCGAGGCCTATCTGCGCGCGGCGCTGGCCGAGTTCCGGGCGCTGGGGGAGCGGTGGGGCATCTCGTTCGCCCTGACCGAACTGGCGAACTGGATCGCCGTACGCGGTGACTTCGCCGGTGCGTGCGCCCTGTACGAGGAGGCGGTGGCGGTCGTTCTGGAGTTCGGCGCGGTCGACGACGTGGCGCGGATCCGGGCCCGGCAGGCCCAGCTGTACCGGCTGCTGGGCGACGCGGAGGCGAGTGCGGCGGCGATGAGTGAGGCGGAGCGCGCCGCGGCCCGGGTCGCGTGGCCGAACACCCTGGCCGAGGTGGCCCTCTCCAAGGCGGCACTGGCCCGCTGGAACGGCGACGCGGCGCAGGCCCGCCGGGAGTTGGACGTGGCGACCCGGCTGCTGGGCGCCGACGCCGACGGGGCGAACATCCGCGGCGTGCTGGAGGACCTGCGCGCCTACGTGACCGACGATCTCGACCGGGCCCGGGGCCATCGGGTCGCGGCCTTCCGCGCGGCGACCGAGGCGGGGCACCCGTCCCTCATCGCACAGGTGCTCGTCGGCGTGGCGGATCTGGCGCTGCGGCGGGACGAACCCGAACAGGCCGCGCGGCTGCTCGGAGCGAGCACGGCCCTGCGCGGCCTGCCGAACCGTTCCGAGCCGGACGCGGAACGGATCGAGGCGGAGGTGCGGCGTCGCCTCGGTGCTGAGCGCTTCACCGAGGCGACCCGGGAGGGGAGTGCGGCGGCCTGGCACGACCTCGCCACGCTCACCCTCGCTTGTTGAACGTCTTCCGCGCCCACAGGTAGCCGACCAGCGCGATGCCGACGCACCACGCGACAGCGGCGATCGCGTGCGAGGTCGACGGGCTGCCGTCGAACAGCCCGCGCAGCGTCTCGATGATCGGCGTGAACGGCTGGTACTGCGCGAACTGCCGCGCCCCCGGCCCCATCTTCTCGGCGGGCACGATCGCACTGCTGAGGAACGGCAGCATGATCAGCGGCACCGTCGCGAACCCGGCCGACTCCGGCGTCTTCGCGGCCAGCCCCATGGCGATGGTGAGCCAACTGACCGCGAGGACGGCCAGCAGCAGCACCCCGATCACGGCCAGCCACTGCGCGAACGACGCCGCCGGCCGGAACCCCAGGAGGAACGCCACCCCGAGAATGGCGGCCAGCGCCACCGTCGTGCGCACCACGGTCGACACGACGTGTCCGGTCAGCACCGCGCTGCGGGACACGTCCATCACCTTGAACCGGTTGATGATCCCCTTGGTCATGTCCGAGTTGACGGCCGTCGCCGTGGCGCTGAGCCCGTAGGAGAGCGCCATCATGAGCATGCCCGGGGTGGCGTAGTCGATGTAGTCGTCGCCGACACTGAACGCGTCGCCGAAGACGTACACGAAAATCAGCATCATCACGATGGGGAACAGGACCGCGTTGAAGATCGCGACCGGATTGCGCACGGTGTGCGTGACGTTGCGCCGGACCATGACCGTGGTGCTGCTCATCGGTTGACCTCCGTAGCCTTCTGGCCCGTCAGGGAAAGAAAAACGTCGTCGAGGTCCGGCGTGTGCACCGAGAACTCCTCGACCTCGATCGCGTACTCGTCGAGCCGTTCCAGCAGCCCGCGCAACGCCCTGATCCCGCTGTCGCCCGGCACCCGCAGCGAAAGCTCCTCCTCGTCCGGCGTCGACCCGGCGAGCACCCGCGCCGCGGCGGCCAACCGCGCGGCATCGGCGAACCGCAGCCGGATGTGCCCGCCCGGGACCATTCGCTTGAGTTCGGCCGGCGTGCCCTCGGCGACGATCCGCCCCTGATCGAGAACGGCCACCCGGTCCGCGAGCTGGTCCGCCTCCTCGAGATACTGCGTGGTCAGGAAAATGGTCATGCCGTCGGCGACCAGCTCCCGCACGATGCTCCACATCGTCCGGCGGCTGCGCGGATCTAGCCCGGTGGTCGGCTCGTCGAGAAAAATGACCCGCGGCCTACCCACCAACGTCATCGCGAGATCGAGCTTGCGCCGCATCCCGCCGGAGTAGGTGGTGGTGAGCTTGTTCGCCGCTTCCGCCAGGTCGAACCTCTCCAGCAGCTCCCCGACGACCCGCTTCGACTCGCTCCTGCCCAGACGCTGCAGATCGGCCATGAGCTGGAGGTTCTCCGCGCCGGTCAGCAGATCGTCGACGGACGCGAACTGCCCCGTCACCCCGATCGCCGCCCGCACAGGCTTGGTGTCGGAGTCGATGTCGTGGCCGGCGACGCTGATCGTGCCGGCGTCGGCGCGGAGCAGGGTGGTCAGGATGTTGACGGTGGTGGTCTTGCCGGCACCGTTCGGGCCGAGCAGGGAGAAGACCGTGCCGGCACGCACATTGACGTCGATGCCGTCGAGCACGACCCGTTCCCCGTAGGCCTTACGCAGGCCGTTCGCGGAGATCGCTAGCTGTGTCATGCCGGGAACTGTGGCGGGCGTTGCTGACACGCCTCCGCCTCGGTCCTGACACGCCCCCTGTCACGCCGCGCGCCGCCTCAGTAGGCGAGCCCGTACCACGAGGTCTCACCCATCCGGCACCACTCGTCAAGCCCACGGAAACCCTGCCCCACAAGGCACGCCTTGGCGACGACCCGCAGCCGCTCGCTCCCCGCACCGGCCGGCCCGAGATCCGCCGTGTACACCACGTCGCTGTCCGTCGGCACATCGAACACCCGCAACACCCACCGCCCCGTCTCCGCCCGAACCGACACCACAGGCCTGCGCGTCGCCATCCCCAACTCCTCTCGTCGATCCTCGCCGGCTGCCGACCAGTGAACAGGAATTGTTTAAACAAACAAGATGTCCGATACAAAGTCGGTTGATCGACTCAATCGACACCGCCCGGGTAGCCTCGGCCCCGACCGGCACGGTCCGAAGGGGGCGGAAGTTGAGCGGCAAATACGTTCCCGCGTACGAAAAGATCGCCGCCCTGCTCCGAACGGCCATCGAGTCCGGGGAGATCGCCCCCGGCGGACAACTCCCAGCCGTCCGCGACCTCGCCGCGAGGTACGAGGTCACGCCCGGCACCGTCTCCCGCGCGGTCGGCCGCCTCCAGGCGCTGGGCCTCGTCACCACCACTCGCGGCGGCGGCATCTACGTCCGAGGCTTCGAGCCCATCATCCGGAACTCACCCGGCCGCCTGGCTCGCGACAGGTGGGGCACCGGCGCCACGATCCAGGACGCCGACACCGGCAAACGCTCGCGCACCGTCGACGTGGAAACCGGCGAACGCGTGGCCCCGGACTGGGTGGCGGCTCCGCTCGGCCTGGCGGACGGCGCCGTGGCGGCGTTCCGATCCCGCCGCTTCGTGGTCGAGGACCGCTACGTGCAACTGTCGGTGTCGTGGATGCCCGCCGAACTGGTACGCGGCACCGCCATCATGCACACCGACACCGGCCCCGGCGGCATGTACGCGCGTCTCGCCGAGCTGGGCCACGCGCCGGCGACCTTTGTGGAGCGCGTCCGCACCCGCATGCCCACCCGCGACGAGGAGGAACGCCTCGAACTGCTCGCGGGCACGCCGGTCTTCGAGATCACCCGCCACGCCACGACCGAGGCAGGCCGGTGCGTCGAGGTCAACCGCATGACGCTGGACGGCAGAGCCTACGTCCTCGACTACACCTTCCCGGCATAGCGATGCGATTGGCGGCGCGCCTACGTGATCGCGCTGCGCGACGATTGCACTCAGACGGTCCGCTCGGCACAGCCGGGGCGACAATCAAGTCCCGGCCCAGCAACCCCACCTGACGGCCTACGGTCGGTCGGGTGCGGAACTCTCTACGATCGGCTCCTGCCACTCAACGGCGGTCGGCCGCGAGCCGGTAGCGACGAACTGACCCGCCGCCTCCCGCGCAGCGTCGGTGGGCACGGCGGCATCACGGTAGGCGGTGGTACGAGCACGTGGGCACCGTCGGGCGACTCGAGGGACACCATGACCGGGAACCGCTGGAAGCGGGGATCGGCGCCGAGGCTGTCGAGGAGGTCATCGAGCGCGGTGGGCGTGGTGATCGGGATCGGTCCCGGCCGGGACGCAAGTGGTGGGGCCTTACGCATGTCAAAGACCCCCGATAACCCGCATAAGTCCCCACCACGTCGCTGTCCGTCGGCACATCGAACACCCGCAACACCCACCGCCCCGTCTCCTCTCGTCCGCTGTTCAGCCGGGGTGCCCGCGACGGTTGCTGACCAGGACTGCGGGCAACCCTCGCGAAGAGCTTAGAATCCTAAGCATGCCAAGTGCGAAGGACTTCGAACACTAAGAACGCTTAGGACTTGAACTCGCGCTGCGGGAATGGTGGCATTGACCTGCTGACCAGGGAGATGACCATGCCGCCGCGCCCGACCCACAGGCAGCGGGTGTTCGACGACATCCGGACCCGCATCGCGTCCGGCGAGCTCGCACCCGGCGCCAAGCTGCCCTCGCTCGCCGAACTGCGCGACCTCTACGGGGTGTCGGACCAACCGATCAAGCGAGCCCTCGACGACCTGAAGCTGCTCGGCTACGTCGAAGGCCAGCAGGGCGTCGGCGTCTACGTCGCGGACAGCCCGCCCGGCGGCTGAGCGGAGCTGTCCACACGGACTCCTGTCACTCAACGGCGATAACCCGCGTATCGCCCCACCATGGCGCGCTTGTGAGCGCATCGATCGCGACCCGTCATCCACCGGCTAGGCGGCGAGCTGCCGCTGGACCCGTTCGTATTCGGCCGCCATCTCAGGGGTGGCGAGAACGTCGTCCATGTCGACAACCGTCGCCGCCTCCTCCGCCTGGAAGTCGATCTGATCGAAGGCGTGTTCGGCCAGGTCGTACACCTGGTCAGGGTCGCCCGTTTCGAGGAACGCCGTCCACGCGTCCAGTGCGTTGAGAAGATTCGCCAACCCGAAGTCCATGTCGTCGTGGGTGAGGACACCGTGGTTCACCCGTGCGAGGTACCCGCGCAACTCGTCGGCGCCCGCCGTCGGCACGTTGCGGCACGCCTCGGCGAGCGCCTGTCGGGCTTCTCCGGTCAGCGCCGACTCGTGCACATAGCCCGGCTGGGTCTCGGCCCGGACGATGCGGGCGACGGTCTCGGCACCGAACGAACGGAGGCTTTCCTCGCCGGCCTCGTCGACCAACTGCCGGACGGTGGCGGTAAGGCTCTCGTAGTCCACCGACGGAGCATAGGGGTGTCGATCTCGCATCGGTGGCCACGAACGACGAAGGCCCACATCCAACGACGAAGGCCCACATCCATAGATGAGATGTGGGCCTCGACCTGGGTGGGCGATACTGGGATCGAACCAGTGACCTCTTCGGTGTGAACGAAGCGCTCTCCCGCTGAGCTAATCGCCCGGGCGCCTGAGAACCATACCCGATCCGAGTCGCGCCTCGCACGCCGGTATCCCCCACACCACTTACAACATCCACACCCCGACCGCGACGCCGGCGGCGAGCAGGGCAGCGAGCAGCGCGCCCGACCCGTACCGCAGCGCCCAGTGCCGGCGGCCGAACCAGTGCGTCCCGAGGGAGACGAGCCGGCGGGCCCGCCGCAGCAGCCGGCGCGCCCACGCGAACTCCACGGCCAGTAGCGCCAGCCCCGCGAAGACGATGGCCCAGCCGGGTCCGGGGAGCGGGACGAGCAGGAGTCCGGCCAGGATCAGCGCCGTTCCGAGCACCCCCACGACGATCTTCAGCGCGAGCGCTCCGCCGGGCCAGGACCGAATCCGCGAGCGGATCCTACGAAAATACGATTTGTCCGTTATAGTCGTTTTTGAGGTCGAAATGGTCGCCGGTGGTGTTGACGCCCCGGACGGCATATCGTCATGCACTTTTGGCTCCTTGCGGTGCTGGGCCGTCACCGGTGGCGGTGAGCGGCAGTTACTCGCAAGTGAAATGACGTCCGGCCCGAGCTTCCTTCGAGCGGACTCCGTCGCGCAAAAAACGGCTGATCTTACCCGTGAACCGTACGCCCGGCGGCATAACGAGGTCGCGGTCCCACTACCGGGTGAGATCGGCAGATGGCGGAGCGTAATGGTTCATGAGCACTGAGTATTGGGAGGGGCGGGGCGTGCATGCCTCGCGGGGTGCCGGGGGGAGTTCGACATGAGTGCTATCCGACCCACGACCGTGGAGGTGGAGACGTCGCTTCGGCTTGTGGCGCCGGATGCGACGGCTCTGCCGGTACGCGCGAGTCTCCGGTACGACCCGGACGACCCGTACGCCGTGCACGTGCTGTTCCACGCCGAGACCGCGGGAGGCGAGCCGGTCAGCTGGTCGTTCGCCCGCGAACTGCTGGTGACGGGGCTCGACGAGCCGGCCGGTATCGGTGATGTCCGGGTCTGGCCGTGGGCGAGCCCACGTGGGGATTTCGTCGCACTGGCGCTGTCGTCTCCCGACGGCAACGCGCTTTTCGAGGTACCACGCAGCGTACTGGTGCGGTTCCTGCGGCGTACCTACATTGCCGTTCCGCGGGGGCGTGAGGGTGATCACCTCGACGTCGACGCGGCGGTCAACCGGCTTCTCGCCGGTCGCTGACACGGCGGGGACAGCACAACACCGCGACACGGCGGGAGTAATACCGCGACGGGCTGGCTTCGGGGGGAGCCGGCCCGTCACGCATTCCACCATCGATCGACCCGTCCCCTTCGCGCCAAGGCCGGCCGACGCAGTCGCGAAGTCAAGGCCCGCTGACCGCGGTCGCGAAGAAGGCCGCGGCAGCCTCACACCTTGCGGTACTTCGCCTGAGCGAAGCAGAAGGCGCCGTACGCGACGAGCCCGAGCGCGACCGCGATCAGCAGGAAGTCACCGGCGGGCTGCTCGGCGAGCGTGTGCAGCGCCTGGTCCAGGCCGCGGGACTTGCCCGGGTCGTAGTTGACCGCCGCGGTGAGCACCAGGATGCCGACCACGCCGTAGACGGTGCCCTTCGCGGCATAGCCGCTGACCCCGAGACCGCGGGTGGTCTTGCGGACCTTCGCGTCCATCTGGCCGGTCTTCAGGTGCTTCTCGAACCTCTTCGTGACCCCGTACCACACCAGACCCGCCCCGATGATCGCGACGGCCAGGCCGACCAGCCCGACGATCCACCGCCCGCCGGTCGACTCCAGCACGGTGCCGGTGGTCTGCTGCTGCTGGTCGCCCGAGGACTTCCCGCTGCCCTGCAGCACCTGCACCGCCTTGAACGCCAGATACGCGTAGAAGCCGGCCTTGAAGACCGACGCCACGCGCTCGAAGACGCGTTCCTTGCCGGTGTCCTCGGTGTGCCCGACGGCCGCCTCGAGCACCTGCCACAGCACCATCGCCGCGAGCCCGATCGCGACCGCCACCAGCAGGAACTTGCCGAGCGGCCCGTCGGCGAGCGTCTTGAACGCCCCCGACTGGTCACCCTCCTTGGCCGCCTTGCCGAACGCCAGCTGCAGCGCGATCCAGCCCACCAGCAGGTGGGTCACGCCGTAGCCGATCATCCCGAACCGGGCCAGCCGTTCCAGCCATTCGTTGCCGGCGGCCTGCCTGGCCGCCCCACGTGCCTCGTTCGCCACAGTCACATCAGCACTGATGCCCTGGTTACGGGCTGCGTCAAACCTCGCGCCGATCGGATGGACGTCCGGCGTGTCCGGTTCCGTCGGTGCGGACTGGTTCGTTCAGCAGTCCGTGAGATGGCTGGTTACCGGCGGGGCCGGATACATCGGGGCACACGTGACGCTGGCGTTGCGCGACGCCGGTTCGGAGATCCTGGTCGTGGACGACCTGTCGACCGGTCTCGCCGAGCGGCTGCCCGACGACGTCGCGTTCGTGCGCGCCGACGTGCGCGACACGGGGCCGGTGATGGACGCGTTCCGCCGGTTCCGGCCGCACGGGGTGGTGCATCTCGCGGCCCGCAAGGACGTCGCCGAGTCGACCGCGCATCCGCTGGCCTACTACGACGCCAATCTGGACGGGCTGCGTGCCGTCCTCACCGCGTGTGCCGCCTATCGCACCCGGTCGGTGCTGTTCTCCTCCTCGGCGGCCGTCTACGGAACGCCTTCCGTCAGCCCGGTCACCGAGGACCACGCCCCGTTCCCGGTGAATCCCTACGGGCGCACGAAGCTCGTGGGGGAGTGGATGCTGCGCGACGCGGCGGCGAGCGCCGGGTTCGGCTGGGCGGCGCTGCGCTACTTCAACGTCGCCGGCGCCGCCGCCCCGCACCTGCGCGACCTCGGCGGGACGAACCTGCTGCCGCGCCTGCTGCGCGCGGCCGACCAGGGGATGCCGATCCGGGTGTACGGCGGCGACTGGCCGACGCCGGACGGCAGCCCGGTGCGCGACTACGTGCACGTGGCCGACGTCGCGCAGGCGCACTCGGCGGCGGCGGTCGCGCTGATCGAGGGCGTGCTGCACGCGGATGTGCTCAACGTCGGGCGCGGGGTGGGGACGTCCGTGCTGCAGATGATCGAGACGGCCCGCGAGGTGACCGGCCGCCGCCTCGGCCACGTGATCGGCGCCCGCCGGCCCGGTGACCCGGCGTCGATCGTGGCCGGCGTCGAGCGTATCCGCGCCCGCCTCGGCTGGTCCGCGCGGCACGGCCTGGAGGACATCGTGCGGTCCGCGGCAGAGTTGGTCCCGGCGTGATCACGGGTCGGGTCCGCGCCCTCGTCGCGCTGGCGGTCCTCGCCACCTTCATCTGGGGGAACGTGGCGAGCGCGGCCGAAGCCACCAAAAAGGTGAATCTGCGGGTGCTGGTCGTCAGCGACGGCACCGCCGGTGTGGACGCGGTCGCCGCGCAGCTGGACCGCGAGGGCATCCCGTACGACGTCCGGAGGCCGGGCGAGCAGCCGCTCACGGCGGCGAGCCTGATCGTCGGGACCGACCACGGGAGGTACCAGGGGATCGTCCTGCCCGACGAGTCGGTGCTGACGGCGGCCGAGAAGACGGCCCTCGCGGCGTACGAGAAGTCCTACGGCGTGCGCCGGGTGAACGCCTACACGTGGGCCGGCCCGCACGTCGGGCTCACCAGCGCCTGGGGCGGCACGCTCGACGGCGGCACGATGACGGTCACGGCTGCCGCCAAGGCGGACGGCTTCGGCTACCTCAACGGCACGGTGCCGGTGGACGACCGGTCGGCCGGCGTTTCGGAGTCGTTCGCGGCGCTCGGGGCACCCGCGAACGGCGCGGCCTTCACGCCGCTGGTCGAGGCGACGCAGCCCGGCGGCACCGCCCGCGGCACCGTCCTCGGGGTGTACAAGGTGGACGGTCGCGAACAGCTCGCGGTCACCGTCGCCCTGAACCGGCACCAGACCCACGCGCTCCTGCTCGCCCACGGCATCGTCTCGTGGCTCACCCGGGGCGTGCACCTGGGCCACTGGCGCAACTGGTTCAGCCTGCACGTCGACGACGTGTTCCTGCCGGACGACCGCTGGAGCACCGAGGCGAACTGCACCGTCGGCGACGACTGCCCCGCCGGCGTCACCGGCCGCGGCGACATCCGGATGACACCGTCCGATGTGGACACTCTCGCCAATTGGCAGCAGCGCAACGGCCTCAAGCTCGACCTGGCGTTCAACGGGGCGGGCAGCGAGGAGGCCGGCGCCGGCGACCCGCTCACGGCGAAGCTGCTGCAGCGGCGGGGCGACTTCCGCTGGCTCAACCACACCTGGTCGCACCTGTACATCGGGCCGACGGTCGCCCGCGCCGACATCGCCGCCGAGGTCACCCGCAACACGCAGTGGGCCCGGACCAAGGGCCTGCCGCTCGACCCGGCCGAACTGGTCACCGGCGAGCACTCCGGGCTGCGCAGCCTGCCGCGGATGCCGGCCGACAACCCGAACCTGGCCGGCGCGCTGGCCGACAGCGGCGTCGCCCACCTCGCCTCGGACGCCTCCCGGGAGCCCGCGCCCCGCGCGATCGGCCCGGCCCGCACGGTCCCGCGGCACCCGATGAACATCTACTACAACACCGCCACCGTCGCCGAGGCGGTCGACGAGTACAACTGGATCTACACGTCCACAGTGGACGGCGGCAGCGGCGTGTGCGCGACGAACCCGGCGTCCACCTGCATCGCACCCCTGGGCGCGAACGGCTTCACGGGCCACATCGTGCCGCAGGAGGCGCGGATCGCGTTCGACCACGTCGTGTCGGCCGACCCGCGACCGCACTACGCGCACCAGTCCAACCTGACCGAGGACCGGATCCTCTACCCGGTGCTCGACGAGCTGCTGCGCCGCTACCGCGCGGCCTTCACGACGGCCACGCCACTGGTGAACCCGCGCATGTCCGCCGTCGCCCAGCTGCAACTGCGCCAGGAACGCTGGCGCGCCGCGGTCGCCGCCGGCAGCATCACCGCCTACCGGCAGGGCGACACCGTGGTCGTGACGAACCGGAGCGGCTCCACTGTGGACGTTCCACTGACGGGAAGAAGTGCGGCGCGGACGGCGACGCTCGGGCTCCTGCCCGGTGGCGCCTACGGCGAGGCGTACGGCGGGCAGCGCAGCGCGTGGACCTCCCTGGCCCGCAACGCCACCCTCACGGTGAAGCCATGAAGGTCGCCCTGATCAACGAGGGGACCTACCCCTACGCGGCCGGGGGCGTGAGCACCTGGTGCGACCAGCTCGTGCGCGGGCTGAACGACGTCACCTGGGCGCTGCTGTCCATCACGGCCGGCGACGCCCCGCCACCGGCGACGCCGCTACCGTCCAATGTGGACGTCCTGCTGCCGGTGCCGGTGTGGGGCGCGGCCCGCCCGGCCCGGTACGCGGCCGAACGCGCGGCCGCCCGGATGTGCCGCGGCATGCTCGGCGACACCCCGGCACACCTGGCGGTCTTCGCCGAAGGGCTGCGGGAGCTGGCGTTCGTCGCGGCGAGCGGGCGCTGGTGGCTGCCCGGGGCCGGACGCCGGGGCCTGCCCCGCCCGCGCCGCCTGCCGGCGACGAACGGGCACCGCCCGCCGACCGCGCGGATCGGCCGCCACCCGCTCGCCGGGGTGCCGCTCGCCGACATCCTGCTCGACGCGTGGGCCGGTAGCCCGGCGCTGCCGCCGTTGACGCTGCGCGACGCCGACGACGCGGCGGTCCTGCTGGAACAGGCGACCCGCCCGCTCGCGGCCCTACCGTCCGATGTGGACCTGTGCCACGCCAACGCCGGCGGCCTCTCCGCGCTCGTGGCGCTCGGGGCGCGCTGGCGCGACGGCATCCCGTTCGCGCTCACCGAGCACGGGGTGTACCTGCGCGAGCGGTACTTCTCCACCACGGGACTGGCACCGGGCGTGAAGGCCGCGCTGCTGCGCTTCCACCGCGCGCTGACCCGCCTCGCGTACACCGAGGCGGCCCTGATCGCCCCGGTGAGCGAGTTCAACCGCCGGTGGGAGCTGCGGCACGGCGCCGACCCGTCGCGCGTCGTCGTCATCCCGAACGGCGTCGACCCGCAGCGCTTCCCTTTGCTGACAGGCGAACCGGAGCAGCCCACGATCGCCTGGGTCGGCCGGATCGACCCGCTGAAGGACCTGGAGACGCTGATCCGCGCGTTCGGGTACGTGCGGGCGTGGCTCCCGACCGCCCGGCTGCACCTCGCGGGGCCGGTGCCGGCGGGCAACGAGGCCTACGCCGAGACCTGCCGCCGCCTCGCGAACGACCTCGGCGTGGCCGCCGCGGTGACGTTCGCGGGGCCGGTCGCCTCCAGTCGCGAGGCCTTCGCCGCCGGACACGTCGCCGCGCTGTCCAGCGTCTCCGAGGGCATGCCGTACACCGTCATCGAGGCGATGATGTGCGGCCGCGCGACGGTCAGCACCGACGTCGGCGGGGTGGCCGACACGGTCGGCGACGCGGGTGTCGTCGTCCCGCCGCGCGACCCGGTGGCGCTGGCCCACGCGTGCCTGCGCCTGCTCACCGAGCACGACCTGCGCGCCGACCTCGCGCGACGCGGCCGCGAACGGGCCCTCGCGCAGTTCACGCTCGACCGGTGCGTGTCGGCCTATCGGGCGCACTACCGGGCCGTCGCCGGCCGTCGCCGGCTTCCCGCGGAGGTGGATTGATGGGTGCCCCGGCGGTGCTTCCCGGCGGCGACGCCGCGCCCGGCTGGCCGGTCATCCCCGGCCTCGCGCCGGCGGTGTCCACTGTGGACAGCGAACGGTACACGGAGCTGCGGCAGCGCCTCACCGAACTGGTGCGCGCCGCCGTCGACGTCGACGAGGTCGCCGCACACCTGGAAGCGGGCGGGATCAACGACCGCATCGCGCTGCGCGAGTACGGGGAGGAGAGCGTGTTCGCACTCGCCGCGCGGCTGCGGGCCGACATCGGGACCGGCCCCGCCGCTGCCGCACCGGCCGCCGGCCGGACCGACGGGTTCGTCGAACTCGTGGTGACCACGCTCGTGCGGGCCGCCCTGTATCTCACGCCGGCCGTCGTGGCCGTCGGCGGCGCGGAGTGGTTCGTCGGGCTGCCGGCGCCGGCCGGTGCCGGTGCGCTCATCTTCGGCTGGGCCACCGGGCAGGCGCTGGCGTTCCTGGGCTACCGGGCGTTGGGCGGTGCCGGGCCGGCCCGCGCGGCACGGCTGCTCGCGGGCGGGTTCGGGGTGGCGGCCGCGGGCTGGGTCGCGCTGATGCTCATGCTCGGCGTCACCGAACCCTGGCCGCACGTGGTGGCGCTCGGGCAGCTGGCGCTGTTCGCCGCGACCGGCGTCGCCCTCGTCACCGGCCAGGAGACGCGGGTGCTCGTGGCGGCGTCCACGGTCTGGTTCGCCACGCTGGCGCTGTCGCACGGGGCCGGGCTGCTCGGGCTGTGGCTGCTGGCGTTCGGGGTGCTGGTCGTGGTCATCGTGGCGTTCGCGCCGGCGTTCGGGACGGCGGCCCGCTTCCGGCCGGCACCGGGGGAGGCCGGCTCCGCCCTGGCGCACGGCGCCGTCGGCGCGGGACAGGCCGTCCTGTTCGCCTCGGTGGTGCTCGCGGGCTCCGATCCGGCGTTGGTGCCGGCGGCGGCCGTTCCGCTGCTCGTCGGGGTGCCCGTCGCCGAGCTGGTGCTCATCTGGCACCAGCGCCGCGTCGCCGGAACGCGCGCCGCGCTCACCGACCGGCGCGTGTACGTGCGGCGGCTGACGAAGGTCGCGCTCGCCACCGTGGCGGTGCTCGCGGCGCCGGTCGTCGCCGGGTGCGTGCTGACGGTGGCCGGCACCGGGCGGTTCGCGGCGGGCGTGCTGGTGACCGGAGTGTTCGCGCTGTGCCTGGTGCTGGTCGCGCACCGCCGCCTCGGGCTGGCCGGCCTGCTGGTCTGGTGGCCGGCGGTCCTCGTCGGGGTGCTGTACCGCGCGGTCCCGGGCGCCGAACGGTCCTTTGTGGACACTCTCGTCGCGATAGTGCTCATCGCGGTCTGCCTGCCGGCGCTCGGCGTCGTGACGATGGTGCTGCGCGACCGGTGGAGCTACCGGTGACCGTGCTGCTGCCGCTGTACGTGTACCCGGCCGACGACCCCGGGGCGTGGACCGGCGCGGCGCGGTACGGCCCGGCCGTCACGGCCGTGGTGAACGTCCACAACGGCCCCGGCGACGGGTACGACCCCGAGTACGGGCGCGCCACCCTGGCCCTCGCGAACGCCGGCGCCGGCCGGCTCGGCTACGTCGATCTGGGCTACGCGAGGCGTTCCCTCGAAAAGGTCCACGCGGACATCGCGGGGTGGCGACGGTATCCGGTGGACGGCGTCTTCTTCGACCAGGTGCCGGCGGACGCTGCCGCGCTGGCGTGGGTCGGCCGCGCCCTCGCCCCGGCCGGCGGCCGCGTCGTCCTCAACCCCGGTGTGCGGCCCGCCCCCGGCTACGCGGCGCTCGCGGACCTGGTGTGCACGTTCGAGGGGCCGTGGCCGGTGTACCGGACGGAGCCCGCCGAGCCGGACTGGCCCAACGCCGCGCACCTCGTGTACGCCGTGCCGCCGGAGGAGATCGCCGCCGCCGGGCGGATCCTGCACCGGCGCGTGGCGCACGGACTGGTGACCGACCTCGACATGCCGAACCCCTACGCGGGGCTGCCCGCCCCGATGCGCGGCACCGCCCCCGCCCCGCGATGACCGAACCCCGCCCGCCCGGCCCGCCGGACCGACAGCCGCCCGACGGCGCGGTGCCGCTGTCCGACGCCGCCGCGGTGCCGCCGTCCGCGCCCGACCGGCCGGATGAGCCGTCCGCGGCGCACGAGCCGTCAGCGTCGGACGGGGCGTCCTCGGCCGCTGTGCCGAAGGGGTGGCCCGGCCACCGGGTGCGGGTGATCGCGGCGTGCGTGGCCGTCGCCGTTCTGCTCGCCGGCGTCGCCGCCTGGGCGCTGTGGCCGCGCGGCGGGCCGGGTCCGGATCGCGCCGCGCCGACCGCCACCCCCGGCGTCCCCGGGCTGGACGGCTCGGGTCCGCAACCCGGCGACCCGGGCAGCCCCTCCGACGCCATGGGCTCCGGCTCGCCGGTGCCGAGCGGTCCGGTCCCGCCCACCCCGGCCGGTGGCTGGTGGCGGCCGGCCCCCGGGCTCGCCTGGCAGTGGCAGTTGACGGGGCCGGTCGACCGCTCGGTGGACGTTCCCGTGTACGACGTGGACGCGGTCGAGACGTCGGCGGCCGACGTGGCGGCGCTGCACGCGGCCGGGCGCAAGGTGATCTGCTACGTCAACGCCGGCGCGTACGAGGACTGGCGCCCGGACAAGGCATCCTTCCCCACCGAGGTGCTCGGCGCCGGCCTCGACGGCTGGCCCGGCGAACGCTGGCTCGACATCAGGCGCTGGGACGTCCTCGGCCCCCTGATGAGCGCCCGCTTCGAGGTGTGCCGGAGCAAGGGGTTCGACGCCGTCGAGCCGGACAACGTCGACGGCTACGCCAACGCGTCCGGCTTCCCGCTGAGCGCCGCGGACCAGCTGACCTACAACCGGCGCCTGGCCGAACTGGCCCACGGCAAGGGGCTGGCGATCGGCCTCAAGAACGACGTCGAGCAGGCCGCCGCCCTGGAACCCGCCTTCGACTTCGCCGTCAACGAGGAGTGCGTGGAGTACGAGGAGTGCGGGCAGCTGCGGCCGTTCATCGCGGCGGGCAAGCCGGTCTTCCACGTCGAGTACTCCGACGGGTCGTCGTTTTGCGCGCAGACGAAGGGGTACGGGTTCTCCTCGATGCGCAAGAAGGAGGACCTCGACGCGTGGCGGGAGCCCTGCTGATGCAGACGTTCCTGCCGTATGCGGACTTCGCCGACTCGGCCCGCGCGCTCGACCCGAAGCGGCTCGGCAAGCAGCGCGTGGAGACGCTGCAGGTGCTGCGCGGCCTCACCGTCGCGAACTACGGCTGGCGGCACCATCCGGCCGTGAAGATGTGGCACGGGTACACCGAGGCGCTGGTGCGCTACGGGCTTGAGATGTGCGCGGCGTGGCGCGCCACCGGCCGGGCCGACACCGTGGCGGACACGCTGCGCACGGAGTACGACCGCCCGGTGCGCACCCAGGCCGAACTGGCGCGCGTGGCGGCGTTGCCGCCGTGGCTGGGCGATGCGGCGTTCCACCGGAGTCACCGCTCGTCGCTGCTGCGCAAGGACCCGGCCCACTACCGTCCGCTGTGGCCGGATGACCCGGACGACCTGGACTACGTCTGGCCGACCCCGGGCATCGACGCGTGACCGTACCTCCCCGGGTAGCCTCGCCCGGGTAACGAAGATCCTGGGGAGGCACAAAAATCATGGGGACGGAAATGACGCGACGAGCGGCGATCGTGACGGGAGCGGCGGCCGCGGCCGTCGGCGCCGTCGGGGCGCCCGCACTGGCGGCCCCCGCACCGGGCACCGACCGCGACGCGACCGGCAAGATCCGGCACCGGTACACCAAGCAGAGCACCAAGGCCGGCGGCAACTGGTACTCGCACGTGGCGCTGATCGGCGCGGACGCGAGCGTCACCCCGATCATCGAGGACGAGGCAGACTTCGTCGTGCACGGCTACAGCGTGCAGAAGCTGTTCGTGGCGACGGCGGTGCTGGACAAGGTCGACCGCGGCGCGCTGACCATGGACACCAAGGTGACCCTGACGCCGGAGATCATTCTCGGCGGTTCCGGCATCTACCACCTGCAGAAGACCTACGGCGACCAGCTGACCGTGGCGGGCTTCCTCACCGCGATGCTGCTCGTGTCGGACAACACCGCCGTGCGCCTGTGCGGGCTGGTCTGCCCGGCCGCGGAGATCAACGCGACGCTCGAGGCGAAGGGCTTCGTCTCCAGCCGGGTCGAGCCGGTGGCCAACCCCAACCGGTTCTTCCTCGGGGTTACGACGCCGCGTGAGACGCACCAGTTGCTGCACCGCCTGTCGCAGGGCACCCTGCTGTCGCCGGCCTCGACCGCGTTCATGCTGGGCGTGCTGCGCTGGACGAGCGGCTACCACGACGGGATCCGCCGCAACATGTCCTCGTGGGAACGCGACCGCGTGGCGACCAAGTACGGCGCGGACTTCAACACCCTCGGCGCGTCCCGGCACGAGGCGGGGATCATGTTCGGCAGCGACGGTGCGCCGGTGCTGACCTACGCGTTCTTCGCCGAAGGGCTGGCCGAGCTGGACAACTACGGCGCCACGCACCCGGCCGTCGAGGCGCACGCGGTGCTGGGGCGCACGATGTTCGACACGGTCGCCGCGGCGACCGCACCGGGCGCGCGGTCGCGGCAGCCGCTGCGCCCGTACAACTACACCGACACCGCCTGAGTTTTCACCCGGTCCTGCGGGGCGGACGGCTTCTGCAACCGCCCGCCACCGCAGGACCGCGCGACCCCACCCCCGGGGTCAGACCAGGACGTCCACGACGTCGAGGTCGTCATTGAGCACCACGAGGTCCGCCCGGAATCCCGGCTCGATCCGGCCGCGGTCCGTCAGGCCCAGCACGCGCGCCGGCATCGTGGACGCGGCCACCGAAGCGGCCTCCACGGTCAGGCCGACCTCGCGTACCGCGCGGCGCACGGCGTCCTCCATGGTGAGCGTGCTGCCGGCGAGCGCGCCGTCGCGCGCCAGCCGGGCCTGCCCGTCGCGGACCGTGACCTCCTGGCCGCCGAGCACGTAGGAGCCGTCCGGCCGGCCGGTGGCGTCGATGGCGTCGGTGACCAGGACGATCGGGCCGTGCGCGAGCAGCCGCACCGCGCCGGCGTGCAGGTGCACCCCGTCGTTGATCGCCTCGCAGGGGACCCCCGCGTCCAGCGCCGCCGGGACGATGCCGGGTTCGCGGTGGTGCAGTGGGCGCATGCCGTTGAACGCGTGCGTCACCAGCGACGCGCCGCGTGCGAAAGCCGCCGCCGCCTCGTCGTAGCGGGCATCGGAGTGGCCGACGGCGGCCACCACGCCCGCCTCGCGGAGCTGGTCGACGAGTTCCAGCGCGCCGGGCAGTTCCGGGGCGACGGTGACCACCCGGACGTGACCCTGCGCCGCCTTGAGCAGCGTGGCCATCACCTCGGCGTCGGGCGTGAGCAGGTGATCGGGATGCTGGGCACCGCACCGGGCGTGGGACAGGAACGGTCCCTCCAGGTGCGCGCCGAGGACCAGGGGGGAGTCCTCGGCCCGCGCCGCCACCCAGCGGAGCTGTTCGCTCAGGGTGTCGACCGGTGCGGTGACCAGCGAGATCAACGTGCCCGTGGTGCCGTGGGCGTGATGGAACGCCACCCCGGCGGCGAGATCCTCGGGGGAGGCCCCGAAGTCGTGGCCGCCGCCGCCGTGGACGTGCAGGTCGATGTAGCCGGGCAGCAGCCACGCGCCGCCCAGGTCGCGCACGCCGGTGGATCCCGCGGGCGGCGAACCGGCACCCACACCGGTGATCACGCCCCCGTCGAAAGAAACCCAACCAGGCGCGAGCACACCCTCCCGGGTCACGACCCGGGCCCCCGTCAGCGTGGTCATACTGCGGCCCCGCTCCGCTCGCCGGCGACACGAGGGGCGAAGGCGTCGAGCGCGCCGCGCAGGGTCGGATGGGCGGCCGCGGCCTCGACGGCGGCCTCCGGCGCGAGATCGCCGACGATCGTGAGAACGGCGGCACGGGCGTTCCAGCGGCAGCGTTCGAGCGCGTCCCGGGCCTGTTGCTCGGTGCAGCCGGCGATGCCGGCGACGAGGCCTGCGGAGCGGTCGCGGAGTTTGGCGTTGGCGGGCACGACGTCCACCATGACATCCCCGTGAACCCGCCCGAGCCGCACCATGGCCGCCGTGGTGATCGCGTCGAGTGCGAGCTTCTGCGCCGTGCCGGCCGTGAGGCGGGTCGAACCGCGCAGCACCTCCGGGCCGACCTCGATCTCGACGGCGACGTCGGCGAGTTCGGCCAGCGGGCTGCCGGTGCGCGCGGTGACGGCGACGACGGCGGCGCCCAGTTCGCGGGCGGCCAACGCGGCGGCGATCGTGTACGGCGTGCGCCCGCTCGCCGCGACGGCCACCAGGACGCCGTTGCCGCGCAGGCCGGTGGCGAGCAGGTCGCGGCGGCCGGCGTCGGCGTCGTCCTCGTCGTAGTCGGTCCCCGGGCCGCCGGAGGAGCCGCCGCCGGCCGTCCGCCCGACGATCCGGTCCACGGGCAGGCCGAAGGTGCCGGGCAACTCGGCGGCCTGCAGGACGGCGAGCCGACCGGACGTGCCGGCGCCGAGCAGGACCAGGCGGGCGCCGGATTCGGTGCCGGCGGCGAGGCCGCCGGCGGCGGAGAGGCGGGTGGCGATCAGTTCCGCGGCGGCCACGAGAGCGGGCGTCGCGGCGCGCACCGCCGGCACCACCCGCGCCTCGTTGTCCAGGAGCGCCGCGACGACGCCGTCGGTGGGCAGGAGGTCGAGTTCCATCAACGGGTCCTCGTCACCTTCGCGAGCCCGCGCGGCCGGTCGGGGTCCGCGCCCCGGTCGAGCGCGAGCCGCCAGGCGAACTGCTGCAGCGGCAGGATCTCCAGCACCGGCGCCAGTTCGGGGACGACGCCCTCGGTCACCAGCGCGAGGCCGCGCTCCCCGGCGTCGGGGCCGACGACGAGCACGTCGGTGCCGGTGTCGCGGAGGCGGTCGACGGCCGCGCGCGCGGAGTCGCCACCGGCGTCGCCGGAGAGAACGGCGATCAGCGGCACGTTGCTGTCGAGCATGGCGACGGGCCCGTGCAGCAGGTCGGCGGTGCTGAACGCGTGCGCCGACAGGTACGACGTCTCCATGAGCTTGAGCGCGCCCTCGCGGGCCGACGGGTAGGAGTACCCGCGGCCGGTGGTGACGAGCCGGTTGGCGAACCGGTACCGCGCCGCCGCCGCGTGCACTGCCGCCGCGTTGTCCAGGGTGGCGGCCGCGGCGGCGGGCAGTGCGGCCGCTCCGGCGGGGTCGCCGCCGAGCAGCAGGTACAACGCGAGCAACTCGGCGGTGTACGACTTGGTGGCCGCGACGGCCAGTTCCTCGCCGGCCTCGAGCGCGAACGAGAAGTCCGCGGCCTCGTGCACCGGCGACCCGGGCACGTTGGTCAGCGCGACCGTGGTGGCGCCGCACTCGCGGGCGACGGCGGTGGACTCGGCGAGGTCGGGGGAGCCGCCGGACTGGCTGACGGCGACGAACAGCACGTCGGACAGGTCGGGCTTGGCCTTGTACAGCGTCATCGTCGACGGGGAGACGAGGCCGGCGGGCAGCCCGAGGCGGATCTCCACCAGGTACTTGGCGTACAGCGCGGCGTGGTCGCTGGTGCCGCGCGCGGCGAGCAGGACGAACCGCGGCTTGCGCCGCCGCACCGCCGCGGCGACCTCCTCGATCTCGGTCGCGCGGCCGAGCAGCCGCGCCAGCACGTCGGGCTGTTCGGCGATCTCCGCCGCCATCTGCGCGCCGGCGGTCATCGTCTCGCTCATGGGCAGGCTCCCGTCAGAAGTCGTCGAGGGCGAGTGGTCCATACCGGTCCAGTCCTGTTGGTTCGGAATCCTACGGTCCGATTTGCCGAAATGGAACTCAGCTGCCCGTGACGAGCAGCTCAGCCGCGACGCGGAGGTTGGGCCGGCCGGCCCCGCCGACCAGTACCACCGGGGCGCCGTCCAGCAGGTCAGGGCGGGGAAGCCCGAGATCCACAAGCACCGCGTCGGGCCGCTCCGCCCGTACCCGTGCCCACACGTCGCGCTGCCAATCGTGCCGCGCCACGTCGCGCCCCACGACCACCACCGGGTCCGGCCCGGCCACCGCCGCGTCCACGCCGTCCGCCCCGACCGTGCGCACCGGCGCGAAACCGAGCGCCGCGAGCGGTCCGCCGAGGTCCCACCCCGCCTCGCCGACCGCGAGGTTGGGCGCGTGCCGGAGTTCGATGAGAACGGGCGCGCCGGCCAGCGGGGACACTCCCCGTGCGACCGCGGCCCGCCGCGCCGCCTCCAGTCCCGCATCCTTCGCGGGAACGGCTTCGCCGGCCCACTGGCGCAGTAGCCGCACACGGTTGGCGGCCTGCTCTAGGCGTTCCACCGGAAGTGTCTTGTCGGCCACGGCGGCCAGGATCGCGTCGCGGACCTCGCGGTAACGGACCTCGCCGCCCAGCGCGCCCAGACACAACGCGTCGGCGCCCGCGACCAGCGCGCGCACGGCGCCCCCGGCGATGCCGTAGCGGTCCCGCAGGCCCGCCATCTCCAGCGCGTCGGTGACGACCACGCCGTCGAAGCCCAGCTCGCCGCGGAGCACGTCGGTGAGGATGCGGCGGCTCACGGTCGCCGGCCCCTCGGGGTCGAGCGCCGGCACCACCACGTGCGCCGTCATGATCGCGCGCACCCCGGCCGTGATCGCCGCGACGAACGGCGGCAGGTGATCGCGCCGCCACTCCGCCTCGGTGCAGCGGGTGGTGGGCAGCTCGTGGTGCGAGTCGGCGCGGGTGTCGCCGTGCCCGGGGAAGTGCTTGGCACACGCGGCCACCCCGGCTGCCTGCAGCCCGAGCACCCACGCGGCGGTGTGCCTGCTGACGAGGGCCGGATCCGACCCGAACGACCGCACCCCGATCACCGGGTTCTCCGGATCGACGTTGACGTCGGCGTCCGGCGCCAGGTCGAACCGGATGCCGGCGGCCCGCAGCTCGGAGCCGATCCGGTGCGCCACGGCGGTCGTCGTGGCCACGTCGTCGACCGCCCCGAGCACGTGATTGCCCGGCACCGGGCTGCCCGAACGGTAGTGCAGGCGGGTGACGTCCCCGCCCTCCTCGTCGGTGGCGACCAGGGCGCCGTACTCCTCGGACAGCAGCCGGCCCAGGCGCGGGGCGTCCGCGTCGGTCGGCAGGTTCTGCCCGTAGAGCACCACCGCGCCCAGGTCGGGTGCGGCCCGCCGGATCCACTCCGGCGGCTCCACCTCTTCGTACCCGACGAGCAGAACGCCGTCGGCGAGCCTCTCGACGTTCACTGCATGGCCAACGATGCGCGCAACTGGTACCTGTCCGCTCGGTAGGTCGAGACGGCGTACTCGGCCGGTGTGGTACCCGCCCAGCAGCGCCGCTGCAGAAGAAGAACGGCGCTGCCCGGGGCCAGACCCAGCAGGCCGGCGTCGCCGCTGTCGGCGATCCCCGCCTCGATGACCTGATCGCCGCGGTCCAGCACGACGCCGTAGACGTCGGCGAGGACCTCGTACAGCGAGACGCCCTCGAGGGTGCGTTCCATCAGGTCCGGCGCGAGGGCAGCCGGGATGTGCGAACGTTCGAGGGCCATCGGCACGCCGTCGGCGGTACGCAGCCGCTCGATCGCGTAAACGGGGGCGCCGCCCTCCAGGGCGAGTTCCCGCGCGACGGCCGCGGTCGCCGGGATCAGCCGCCGCCCGAGGTCCCGCGAGCCCGGCGTCATGCCCCGCGCACGCATGTCCTCCGTGAACGACGTCAGCCGCAACGGGATGTCGATCTTGGGCCGGGAGACGAACGTCCCCTTGCCCTGCACCCGGTACAGCCGCCCCTCGGAGACCAGGTGCTCCACCGCCTGGCGGGCGGTCATCCGGGACAGGCCGTAACGGGCGGCCAACTCGCGCTCGGACGGGACCGGGGCGTCGACGGCCAGCTCCCGTTCGATGAGATCGAGCAGGATCTCGCGGAGCTGGTAGTACTTCGGGACCGGGCTGCGTGCGTCGATGTCGGTCCTACCGGTGGCGGTCGCCACGGCACCGCCTCCTGTCCGTGAGCTGGCGTGGTGGTCTAGTCCACCGAGACTACTCGGGTCCGGGACGTACACACTGTGGTGAACGTCCCGGACCCGATATTCGGTTCAGTTCCCCAGGCCCCCGCGCACCGCGGTGATCAGTTCACCGTTCGCGGTGTCGCCGGAGAGCTCCCAGAAGAACCCGCCGCCCAGACCCTGCTGGTTGGCGTAGGCCATCTTGGAGCGCATGGTGTCCGGGGTGTCGTAGCCCCACCACTGGTCGCCGCACTTGGCGTACGCGGTGCCGCCGACCGTGCCCGTCGTCGGGCACTTCGTCTTGAGCACCTTGTAGTCGTCGATACCGGCTTCGTAGGTGCCCGGTGCCGCGCCGCTGGCGGTGCCGCCCGGAGCCGACTGGGTCACGCCCTGCCAGCCGCGGCCGTAGAAGCCGACGCCCAGCAGGATCTTGTTCGCCGGAACGCCCTTGCTCTTCAGCTTCTGGATCGCGGCGTCGGAGTAGAAGCCCGCCGTCGGGATGCCGGAGTAGCTGGTGAGCGGGGAGTGCGGCGCCGTCGGACCCTGCGCGTTGAACGCCCCGAAGTAGTCGTACGTCATCGGCATGATCCAGTCGAGCTTGGTCGCCGCCGACGCGTAGTTCGCGGCGTCGATCTTGCCGCCGTTGGTGCCGTCGGCCGTGATGGCAGCCGTCACCAGGTTGCTGCCGAACCGGTTCCGCAGCGCGGAGATCAGGTTCGGGAACGCCTCGTAGCCGCTGCTGTCGCAGGAGAGGCCGCAGGCGTTCGGGTACTCCCAGTCGATGTCGATGCCGTCGAACACGTCGGCCCAACGCGGGTCCTCGACCAGGCTGTAGCAGGAGTTGGCGAACGCCGTCGGGTTGGCCGCGGCCTGCGTGAAGCCGCCGGACCAGGTCCAGCCGCCGAACGACCAGATCACCTTCAGGTGCGGGTACTTCTTCTTGAGCTTGCGCAGCTGGTTGAAGCTGCCCCGCAGCGCGCCGGCGTCCCAGGTGTCGGCCACGCCGTCGACGCTGTCGGCCGCCGTGTACGCCTTGTCGTAGTCCGCGTAGCTGTCACCGATGGCGCACTGCCCGTTGGTGACGTTGCCGAACGCGTACAGGATGTGCGTCAGCTTCGCCGCCGAGCCGCTCGTGTCGATGTTCTTCACGTGGTAGTTGCGGCCGTAGACGCCCCACTCGGCGAAGTAGCCGACGAGCTTCTTGCCGCCGGGCGGGGGCGGCGACGTGGGCGGCTGCGAGGTCGGCGGCGGATTGCTCGGCCCGCCCGTGGTGGGCGGCGCGGACGACGGCGGCGGCTGGGTGCCACCGCCGCAGTTGGCGCCGTTCACCGTGCAGCTGCTCGGCGCCTTGAACGCACCGGCGCCGATGTAGCCCCAGTTGAACGTGGCACCGGGCGCGAGCGCGCCGGCCCAGCTCTTCTTCTTCGCCGTGTACGTGTTGCCCGACGAGGTGACGTCGGCGTCCCACGAGCTGCTGATTGTGGTGCCGGCCGGCAGGGCGAACTGGATCGTCCAGTCGTTCACCGGGGAGTCGGTGCCGTTGACGACGGAGACCCGCACCTCGTGGCCGGTTCCCCAGTCCGAGGTGGAGGTGAACGTGACGGTCAGGCTGCCGGCGCCGAACGCCTGCACAGCGGGGACTACGGCGACCGCCGCGGCCACGATCGCGCCGGCCGCGAGGGCGCGACGCCACGAACGCTTCATGGGGGATCCAATCGATGAGGGGTCGGGAGATCGGACGGGTAGCCATAGCCGTCCGATTGACCTGTCATCGGCGGGAGGACCGATTGGTCTAGACCGGACTATACGATTTCTGACAGACGCTGTCACCACCAGAGGGGTCGTGCGGACGCCATTACTTTTCGTGAGGCTTTAGCTCATGGAACAGGCGGTGCACACACCCGAGGAGACAACGGTGGCCGATGAGCCGCCCCTGCTGCTGCACCCGCGCCGACCCGGCACCGCAGCGGTGGGCATCGACGACCGGCACTACCCGGTCCTGACGGCCGACGGTCGCATCGCGCTCGAACCCGGCGAGACGATCCTCTGGCAGGGCCGCGCCGAGATCGCCGAGTATCGCTACAGCGAGGGCATGGACCGGCACGACGTCCGGTGGACCCTGCCCGCCGCGTGCGACGTGACCGTGACCGACCGGCGCCTGGCCTTCACCTGCCGGCGCGGGCTCGCCGTGACGCCGCCCGACGGGGCGTGGCGCGCGGCGCTCCGGCTCGCGCGGTCGGTCACCCGCCGGCGGCGCACCCTCTCGGCCGGCCAGGTGCGCTGGCAGTGGCCGAGCCGGCTGTACGTCAAGCGCGGCGTGCTGCTGCTCGTGATGGGCGCCTACCGGGTGAACGGCCTGCCGACCCTCGCGCTCTCCGGCTGGCGCACCGACCCGCAGCCGGTCGCCAACACGATCCGCGCCGCCGTGGCCCGCTACCGCCTGGACAACGCCGAGACGCTGGGCGTGGACCCGGCCGAGGCCGCCGCCCTGCGCGAACGCATCGACGCGCCGGTCTTCGCCGCCGGCAGTTCGCAGGCGAGCAACCTGCCCGGGCCGCTGCTGTTCGGGTTTCTCGACGCGGCCGAGTACCGCCGTCCCGACGCCGCCGAGCTGGCCAGCCCGGCCGGTGCGCCCGGGCAGGAGGATCGGTGAAACCACCGGTCGGCGCCTCGATGCGCAGCGACACCGATCGCACGATTCACGACCGCCCCGCTGAAGTATTCATCGTGCCCCGGCCGTATGCAGCGAAGAAACGCCCACGGTGCCGGGCGGTCGGCTGAACCCCTCAAGGAAAACGCTTTCCCGTCCTTGCCGGCGATTGACGGGACCGGATACGTTGCGCGGACCTCGCGGCGCTCACCCCCTTCGACGTGCGCCGCCGTCATCCCGGGAAGGTCCGCATGGATACCTCCACCCCCCGCCGTCTCCGGCTGCGCCGCGGTTGGCGCACCGGGCTCGTCGGTGCCGCCGTGCTCACCCTCGTCGGTGCCGGAACGGCGTTCGTGCTCAACCCCGCCGAGGCCGCCACGATCGACACCGGCGCCTACTACCAGTTCGTGAACGTCAACAGCGGACTGGCCGTCGAGGGCAACACCAGCACCGTGCTCCAGCAGCCGGTGAACGGCTCCTCGACCACGCAGCAGTTCCAGTTCCTCGACATGGGCAGCGGGTACTACCGCCTCAAGTCCCGCAGCAGCGGCCGCGTCGTCGAGGTCGCCGGTGGCAGCACCGCCGACGGTGCCACGGTGCAGATGGCCGCCGGCGGCGGGAGTTCCGCCTACCAGCAGCAGTTCCAGGTGCTCGACTCCGCCACCGACGTGGTGCGCTTCCGCAACCGCAGCAGCGGCAAGGTGCTCGACGCCTGGGAGTGGTCGACGGCGGCCGGCAGCCGCATCTCGCAGTTCGGTGATCTCAACGGCGCGAACCAGCAGTTCCGCCTCGTGAAGGTGGGCGGCGGCACGACGCCGACGTCCGGCCCCACCGGCAACCCCGGCACCCCGCAGACCGGCCTCGTCGGCTGGGCCACCCAGAACGGCGGCACCACCGGCGGCGGCAGCGCCGCGACGACCACGGTCACCAGCGCCTCCGCGCTGACCAGCGCCCTCGCGTCGACCAGCCCGGCGGTGATCCGGGTCTCCGGGAACATCTCCTGCTCCGGCATGCTGCGGGTGCGTTCCCACAAGACGATCCTCGGGAACTCTGGCGCGACGATCACCGGCTGCGGCTTCAACATCAACGGCGACAGCAACGTCATCATCCGGAACCTGAACTTCACCGGCTGGGACGACGACGCCATCAACGTCCAGGAGTCGGCCAAGAACATCTGGATCGACCACAACAGCTTCAGCAACGGCTACGACGGCGCCGTCGACATCAAGCGCGGCTCCGACTTCGTCACCGTGTCGTGGAACCGCGTCTTCAACCACGACAAGTCGATGCTGCTGGGCCACAGCGACGACAACGCCGCGCAGGACACCGGGCACCTGCGGGTGACCTACCACCACAACTACTTCGACGGCACCACGCAGCGGCACCCGCGGGTCCGCTTCGGCAACCCGGTGCACGTGTACAACAACTACTACCGCGCGAACAGCGGCTACGGCGTCGCCTCCACCGAGGGCGCCGGCGTGCTCGTCGAGGGCAACTACTTCGAGAACGTCGCCGACCCGTTCCACCTGGGCGAGGGCGACTCCGGCCCGGGGACCCTGGTCGCGCGCAACAACACGCTCGTCGGCTCCGGTTCGGGCCAGACCGGCGGCAGCGTGGCGAGCATCCCGTACTCGTACACGCTCGATGCGTCGGCCAACGTGAAGGCCGGCGTCACGGCCGGAGCGGGCGCGGGCAGGATCAGCGTCTGAACCGCTTACGCGGGCGGCGGGCGCTCAACCCTGGGGGGTGGGCGCCCGCCGCGTCGTTTTTCGGGGCCGTTTTGTGACGTGACGTGACAGGGGTCTCGACTACGCCTCCCGCCGTACGCATGGTGTCCCGAGCGTTGGGAAGGTGGCTCCCGACGTACCCACCGACTCAAGGAGGCGTGCGGTGGAGATGTTGTTGGCGGAGGCGGCCACCCCGGCGGATCTCGGCGCTGCCCGGGTCCAGATGGCGATCTCCCTGGGATGGCACATCGTCATAGCGAGCTTCGGGGTGGCGATGCCGGCGATCACCCTGTTCGTCGAGTGGCGCGGGCACAAGACCGGCGAGGTGGAGTACCGGCTGCTGGCCAGACGGTGGGCGCGCGCAATGGGTGTGCTCTTCGCGGTCGGCGCCGTGTCGGGCACGATCCTCAGCTTCGAGATGGGCCTGCTGTGGCCCGGCCTGATGGGCACCTACGGCGAGGTCATCGGCCTGCCGTTCACCCTGGAGGGCTTCGCGTTCTTCGTCGAGGCGATCTTCCTCGGCATCTATCTGTACGGCTGGGACCGGTTGTCGCCGCGGGTGCACATGTGGTCCGCCGTGCCGATCCTGATCGCCGGCGTGGCGGGGACGTTCTTCGTGGTGAGCGCCAACGCCTGGATGAACCAGCCGCGCGGCTTCGACCTCGAGAACGGCAAGGTCGTCGGCGTCGACCCGTGGGCGGCGATGTTCAATCCGGCGACGCCGCCGCAGTCGGTGCACATGCTGGTGGCGGCGTTCATGGTGACCGGGTTCTGCATGGCGGCGGTGTACGCCGTGGGGATGCTGCGGGGGCGGCGGGACCGGTATCACCGCATCGGGTTCGTGGTGCCGTTCACGGTGGCGGCGATCATGGCGCCGGTGCAGGTGGGCGTCGGCGACTGGGCGGCCCATTTCGTCGCCGACTACCAGCCGGTCAAGCTCGCCGCGATGGAGGGCGTGTACGAGACGGAACGCGGCGTTCCGCTGCACATCGGCGGCGTGGCGGTCGACGGCGAACTGCGGTACGCGATCGAGATCCCCAACGCCCTGTCGCTGCTGGCGCACTGGGACCCCAACGCGGAGATCAAGGGCCTGAACGAGGTGCCGGAAGAAGACCGTCCACCGGTCAACGTGGTGCACCTGTCGTTCCAGCTCATGGTCGCGCTCGGCTCGGCGATGCTGGCCGTCGCGGCGTGGTTCGCGTTCCTGTGGTGGCGCCGCAAGGCCCCGCCGGAGGGGAAGTGGTTCCTGGTCGCGGCGGCGCTGTGCGGGCCGGCGGCCGTGCTGGCGCTGGAGTCCGGCTGGACGACGACGGAGGTGGGCCGCCAGCCGTGGGTCGTCTACGGCTCGCTGCGCACGCTCGACGCGGTCAACCCGGCGCCGGGCCTCACGGTCGGCCTCGTCACGGTGCTGCTGGTCTACGCGGGGCTGACGGCGGCGACGGTGTTCGTGCTGCGGCGGTTGGCGCGCGACCGGCCGGTACCGGTGGCGCCGCAGGAGTCCGACGTCACGGAGGCACCCGTCCCATGACCGCCGCGGATCTGTTGCTTCTGCTGCTGTTGGCCGCGATGACGGCGTACGCGCTCTTCGGCGGCGCCGACTTCGGGGCAGGCTTCTGGGACCTCGTGGCGGGCGGGGCCGAACGCGGGCGCCCGCACCGCAAGCTCATCGAGCACAGCATCGGGCCGGTGTGGGAGGCGAACCACGTGTGGCTCATCTTCACGATCGTCGTGCTGTGGACGGGTTTCCCGTCGGTCTTCGCCGCCGTGGCGTCCACTCTGTACATCCCGCTGACCGCCGCCGCGCTCGGCATCATCGGGCGTGGCGCCGGTTTCGCGTTCCGGAAAACGAGCGTGACCCTGGGACGGCAGCGACTGTTCGGCGCGGGGTTCGCGTTCTCCTCGATCGTGACGCCGTTCTTCCTCGGCGCGGCCGCGGGCGGCGTCGCCTCGGGGCGGGTCCCGCCGGGCATCGCGGCCGGCGACCTGGTCTCCTCGTGGTGGAACCCGACCTCGGTCGCCACCGGGCTCCTCGCCGTCGGCGTGGGCGCGTACCTCGCGGTCGTGTTCCTCACCCGGGACGCGCAGAAGCACGCGCCGGAACTGGTCGACGGGTTGCGCCGGCGGGCGTTGTGGACCGGCGCGGTGGTCGGGGCGCTCGCCGTGCTCGGGCTGGTCGTGGTCGCCGCCGACGCCCCGGCGCTCTTCTCGGAACTGCGCCATGGCGTCCCCCTCGCCCTCGTCGTCGTCTCCCTCGTCGCCGGGCTGCTCTCCCTTCTTCTGGTGAACTTCCGCAGCTTCGTGGCCGTGCGAATCACGGCCTCCCTGGCGGCGGCGGCGGTCGTGTGGGCGTGGGGCGCGGCGCAGCATCCGTTCCTGCTGCCGGGGCTGGCGGTCGCCGACGCCGCGGCGGCTCCCGCGGTCACGCGGGCGATGCTGTGGGTGTCGCTGGCCGGCGGGGTGATCCTGGCGCCGTCGCTCTGGTGGCTGTTCAGGATCGCTTCCGCCGGATCTGTCAGATCCTGAACTCCGCGTTTGAGTTTTGCGCGCGTGGGGTAGCGGCCCGCTCCTGCTCACCCGGCGAGGAGTTTCCGCACCGTGTCAAACCCGTCTCCGCATACGTCGACCGCCGGATCCGACCCGCCGGCCGTCGCCCCCCGGGACCTGGGGATCGCCCTGCTGTGGCAGCTCGCGGGTCTGTACGGCCCGGCGCCCGGCGGCGCGTCCGGGGTGGCGGCGGTGGTACCCCCGGGACCCGGCCGGGCCGTCCCGGCCGCGCGGCTGCTCGACCTCGATCCCGAGGCGGTGGCGCGCTGGCTGGCCGCACGGTATCCGGCCCGGCTCTATCCCGCGGCGGTGATCGGCTCGCCGCACGGGGCGGCGGTCCACTTGGCGGCCGCGCTCGGCGGAGTGTGGCTGCCCGGAGGGTTCGGCCTCAGGGTCGAACCGGGGGCCCGGGTCCGTGAATCTGGAGGGTCGCGGATCCGGGCCCCCCTCGAGGCGCTGCTGCGCCGGCATCCCGGGGTGCGGCTGTACGAGTCCGACGCCACCGGCCCGGGCCCGTCCACCGTGGACCTGACGGTGAAGTGGACGAGCATGCCGGCGGCGTACACGAGTTTCCTGCGCGAACGGCTGCGCCCGGGCGCGCCCGTCGCCGTGTTCGCGGACTGCCGCTGCCGGGCCACCAGCCGGATCTCCTCGGCACACCTGCGACAGGGCCGCGAACCGCACCGCGACCGCGTCGACTGCTTCGACTTTCCGGCCGGAACGGGCGTCACGTCGCCGTTCATGCGGGCGGTGCGCCGCTACGGGGTGGACCACGGGCATCCGGTGCGGGTGATGCTGATGACCGAGCCGGCGGTGCTCAGCGCCAGCGTGGCGAACCTGTACCGGGGCTGGCTGCGCGGCTACGGCCGGCCCGCCGACCGGCTGGTGATCCAGACCGGCCGGCACCTGGCGCCGGGGCTGGTGCGCACCGCCGGCCTGGTGCCGTACTGGAGCAGCGCGCTGCACGGGCCCGACCTGGAGGCGCTGGAGTACTGGCTGGCCGGCAGCCGGCCGTTCGCCGACATCCGGCTGCCCGATCCGGCCGGCACCGATCCGGAGGCCGGCCCGACGCACCGCCGGCGGCTCACCGCGTTGCTCGGCTTCGGCGGCTCTGACGGCGAACTCCCGCCGCCCCCGCCGCCGGCGGAGCTGCCGGCGATGCCGTGGTCGTTCGCCATGGAGTGGATCCGCCGCTACAGCGACTACGGAGGCCTGCTGCCGCTCTGAGACCGCCCCCGGCTCTGCGGCGCAACGGCACCGGGCCGGACCGCGGCGTGCGGTCCGGCCCGGCTCTGTCCACTGTGCTCAGTCGGCGACGAACACCGACCGGCGGCGCCGGGCCGCCACGAACAGGCCCGCGCCGACCGCGAGCAGGACGGCCCCGGCGCCGGAGACCAGCGCGACGTTGGCGCCCGTGATGGGCAGCCCGCCGCCGCCACCGCCACCGCCCCCGTTGCCGCCGCCGGCGGTGACCGTGACGGCGGCGGTGTTGTTCGCCGGCACCGGATCCGAGGAACCCCCGTGCGCGACGACGGTGCCGGCGGTGCCCACCGGACCGGTGATCTTCACGGTGAACTCCACCGTGTACGTCTCACCGACGCCGAGCGCCCACTCGATGCAGTGGTACGCCGTGCGGCCCGGCTCGTTGAAGCTGCCGTCCGGCTTGCCGTCGACCAGCCCGCGGCAGTACTCGTTTTCGTCCACGGCGGTCACCTGGACGCCGCTCGGGAACGTCACCCGGAAGCCCGCGTTGTACGGGTCGTCGGGGTCGGAGCCCTGGCTGTCGCCGATGCCGTTGATGTAGCCCGGGCCCTTGTTGGTCATGCCGACCCGCAGCTTGAGCGTGCCGCCGACGCTGCCCGAACCGGTCGCGCCGATCGCCGCCACGTCCGACGGGTTCGGCGGGGTGGAGATGGCGATGTTGCCCTGGGTGTCGGCGTAGTCGACGTCGCGGGCCACCGACGCGTCGACGCCCTCGAACCGCAGGTCGGAACCGTTGCCCTTGGGCCAGGAGTCCCACCAGCCGACGATGCCGGTGTTGTCCTCGAGCACCTCGGCGTTGTAGTAGGCGAACGTGCGGCCGGGAACGTCGTCGCCGACCTTCACCGTCAGCGGCGCCGTGGTCCGTACCGTGCCGCCCACCGGGACGCCCACCCCGCGCAGCACGCAGACCGCGCCGAAGAACGCCGGATCGGGGTTGTAGTGGCAGTTGGCGAACCGGTCGGTGTACGTGGCGAAGGTGTCGCCGCCGAGATACAGGATCAGCGTCTCGGCCGTGCGGTCCCCGGCGTTACGGAACTGCGGGCGGAACGTGACGGTGCCGCCGGGCGTGCTCTCCGCCTTGAAGCGGCGGGCCCGCAGGTCCGGCCCGGACTCGGCGATCGCGAGCCGGTAGGTGGACTCCTCCTTGTCGACGCCGGGCGCGCTGGTGGTCACCCGCACCTGCCCGACGTCGCCCACCTTCGCGTCAGTCGTCGGGGTGAAGACCAGTTCGAGGTCGCCGTCGGGGTCGCCCACGGCGTCGGAACGCTTGGTGCAGGTGATCGCCATGCCGGTGGTGGTGCAGCCCGGCGTGGCGGCCTTGAGGCGCACGTTCAGCTTGTAGATCGTGATCAGGTCGATCGTCACGGTGACCGTGTCCGGCCGCGACGCGCCGCCGCCGGCGTAGGCGTTGTAGAACAGCCCGACCTCCTTGCCGGCGGTCCCGATCGCCAGCGCGGAGGCGTTGAGGTTGGAGTACACGCCGGCGTACGGCTCGACGGCCCGAGCCGGTTGCGGCGAGAGGATGAGTGTGGTCGCGGCGACGGTCAGCGCGGCAACGATGCGCGCCGACCGGCCGGAGGCTTGTGCGAAGGACACCGCCCGGTCCCCTGTCATTCGTCTTCGTAAATTTCGGCCGCAGGGCAGCCTAGGGGAGCGGAGCGCGCGTTGTAGCAGGCAAAAGCCCTATAGCGCGCGGCCCGCACATCGAATCGGTAACGACTGGGTCCGCAACCCGGGCGGCGGCGTGGGATCCGCGCCGCCGAAAAGTGTCACACCCCCGTCGTACGGTCGACGGATGTCGAACGCGCGATGGTTGCGCCGCCAGGCCGTCGGCTGGTCGTTGCCCCGCACGGCCGGGCCGCTCGCCGCGACGCTCACCGAGCTGGAGTTCGTGCAGGCCGACCCGATCCGGGCACCGGCCCGCGCGCAGGACCTGATCCTGCGGCAGCGGGTGCGCGGCTACCGGGCGGGCGACCTGGAGCGGCACTACCCCACGCTGGACGTCGACGAGGACTGGCTGTACGCGTACGGGTTCGTGGCCGGGGGGTTGCGCGCCTACATGCATCCCCGCCCGGACCGGCACGCGGCCGACGGGGTGTTCGCGCCGACCGGCCGCATGGCGGAGGTGCTGGCGTTCGTCCGCGAACGCGGCGTGGCCCACCCGCGCGAGGTGCAGGAGCACTTCGGCGCCGAACGCGCCACCAACGGCTGGGGCGGCACCTCCCAGGCGACCACCCTGGACCTCGAACGGCTGCGCCACTTCGGATATTTGCGGGTCGCCGACCGGGTCGGCGGGGTGCGGCGCTACGCGGCGGTGCCGCCGCCCGAGGCGACCGTCGACCCGGCCGAACGCCGCACCCGGCTCGTGCTGCGGGTCGCCCGCACGCTGGCCCCGGTGGCCGAGCCGACGCTGGCGATGGCCACGGCGCACCTGCTGCGCTGGTGCCGGCCGCACGGCGCGCGGCCCAACGTTCTGCCGGTGATCCGTGGGCTGGTGGCGAGCGGGGAGCTGGCGGCCGTGGACGTCGGCGGCACCCGCTACGTGTGGCCGGCCGACCTGGCGCCGGTGGAGTCCGAGCCGCCGGCGCGGGTGCGCATCCTGGCGCCGTTCGACCCGGTGGTGTGGGACCGGCGGCGCTTCGGCGAGCTGTGGGGCTGGGACTACCGGTTCGAGGCGTACACGCCGCCGGCCAAGCGGGTGATGGGCTACTACGCGATGCCGTTGCTGTGGCGGGACAACGTGATCGGGTGGGCCACGTGCGCCGGGGCCGGTGCCGACGTCGAGCCCGGCTACGTCGACCGGCCACCGGCCGGTGCGGCCTACGCGCGGGCGCTGGACGCGGAGATCGGTCGGCTGAAAGCGTTCCTCACTCAGGCGTGAGTTCTGCCTTTCATCCGGCCGGTTCCCTACCGTTTTTCCATGGGTCCTCTGTTGGAACTGCTCACCGTCGGCGCCGTCACCGCTCCACTGTGGACTGTCTTCCTGTGGGGAACGCGGGCGTACAGGTTCCTGTTCGCCCTGGTCGTCCTGGTGCAGGCGCCGGTGGCCGTGGTCGGGTTCTACCCGCCGCCCAGTGCCGCGCTGCACCTGCTCGTGCTCGCCGGCGGGCTGCTGATCAGCGTGTTGTCCATCTTCCTGATCCGGCCGTCGACGAAGGCGCCGGTGCACGTTCCCGCGCGCGGCTAACATCGGCGGGCGTGGCACGCACCCCGACGGAGGACGAGGTGGCGCGGGCCTTCGCGGCCGGTGCGCCACTGGACCTCTCGGGGCACGCCGACCGGGAGGTCAGGGCCGAGGTCCTGCGCGGCCTGCTGATCGGCGGCCCCGGCGCCGGAGCCGAACCGCTGCCGGCCCTCCGGCTCACCGGCGCGATCGTGCGGGGGCAGTTGAGCCTGGTGCACGCCGACGTCGCCGCGGTGGTGTCGCTCGAGGAGTGTTCCTTCGAAGCGCCGCCCGACCTGCACGGTGCGCACCTCAGGCGGCTGAATCTGGCGCGTTCGACGTTCCCCGGAATGGTCGCCTGGAGCCTGACGGTCGACGGCAACGTGCGGCTCTCGGAATGCCGGAGCACGGCGGAGATCCGGCTCGTCGGCGCCGACATCGGCGGGACGCTCAACCTCGACGGGGCCGAACTCGACGGCGACGTCGCCGCGGACGTCCCGGCGCTCAACGCGACCGGGGTCCGGGTCGGCGGCGACCTGCGCGCCGAGGGCGGCTTCGTGAGCCGGGCGGAGATCCGGCTCAACACGGCCGTCATCGGCGGGGCGATGCGCTGGGAGGGCGCCCGCATCCAGGCCCTCTTCGCCCCGGACCTGAGCGTGGGCGCCATCGCCGACCTCTGCGAGGGCTTCACCGCCACCGGCGAGGTGCACCTGGCGTACGCGGCGGTGCGCAGCCGGCTGTGTTTCGACAACGCCGTGCTCAAGGGCCGGCTGGTGCTGCGCCACCTGGAGACCCGGGAACTCTTCCTCGCCACCGCCGGGCCGCCGCCGCTGGTCGACCTGAGCCACGCCCGCATCGGTGTGCTGCGCGACGACCCGCCGAGCTGGCCGCCGGTCCTGCACCAGGACGGCCTGAGCTACGACAGCATCGCCTGGTCGGCCGACCGGCTCGCCTGGTTGCGGCGGGATCCGCGCGGCTACCGCCCGCACGCCTACGGCCAACTGGCGCAGGCCTACCGGCGGGAGGGACGGCTCGCGGCCGCCCGCGCGGTGCTCCTCGCCGGCGAACGCCACCGCCGGTCGGCGCTGCCGTGGGGCGCGCGGCTCTGGGGACTGGTCCAGGACTGGGCCGTCGGCTACGGCTACCTGCCGGCGCGGGCCGCCGGATGGCTGGCCGCGCTGGTGGTGCTGGGGACGGCGGTGTTCCGGACGGTGCCGCCGGCGGCCGTGGAGCCCGGGAAGGCGCCGCCGTTCCACGCCGTGATGTACGCGCTGGACCTGCTGCTGCCGCTGATCGACTTCGGCCAGGAACGGGCTTTCGTGCCGCGCGACGGCACGGAATGGCTGGCGTACGCGCTGACGGCGGCGGGGTGGATCCTGGCGACGACGATCGCGGCGGGCGCCACCCGGGCACTGCGCCGCGAGTAGCGATCGCTACGCGAAGAGCCACTCCAGGGCCGTCACGCTCTTGGCCGAGTAGCGGGTGCGGCCGGTCTCCAGCCCGTACGCGAGGTCCTCCAGCGCGCCGCAGCGCGCGTAGAAGACGGCGCGGTCGATCAGGGTGGCGACGTCGTCGGCCGCCGCCCGGTAGGTGCGCACCGCGGCGTCGACCGCCGCCGGCCCGAGGTCGCGGTACAGCTTCCCGAAGTCGCGCGCCGGGTCGGCGATCGCGGCGTCGCTCCAGTCGATCACCCCGGTGACCGCCCACGCGTCGACCAGGACGTGCTCCACGCCGAGGTCGTTGTGGGTGAAGACCGGCGCGTACCCGGCCGCCGGCGGCGCCGTCCGGAGAAACGCGCTGACCGCGCGCCGATAAGCGGGTGGGACGTGCGCGGCCACCGTCGCATACGTCTCGGCCGCCTCGTCCCGCCAGTCCTCCAGGGGAACGTCGTCCGCCTCCACCAGCGCCGCCATCCGCTCGACCGGGGCCGAGTGCAGGGCGGTGAGCAGTTCCCCCAGGGTCTCCGCCACCCACGGCCCGTGCGCGAGACGCTGCTCCTCGGGAACGTCGATGAGCGGCGCACCCGGGATCCGCCCGTACGCGAGGCATCCCGCTTCGGCGGCGGTGAAGCGGGGGACCGGCACCGCCAGCGGGGTCAGGCCGGCGACGGTGGCCAGGAGGTCGGCCTCGCGGGTGATCAGGTCGGTGCGGCGTGCCGGATCCGGCTCCGTGCTGAACCGCACGATCAGCTCGCCGTTCACCTCGAAGGCGACGTTTTGCAGCCCATCGCCGGCCGGCACCACGGACTCCACCCGGTAGCCCGGAAGGTGCTGAGTCACCACCTCGCGGACGTCACACACGGGCACCGTTCAACCGTACCGAGAGTGACGCTCAGGTAGACCATCCGTTCGGCGGGCGGTCGACGGCAAGCTCTGTCACGGGAACGTCACGGAGCCGCTCGGCGGCGGCGGTCAGTTCGGCCACCGGGTCGTAGCTCCCCGGGCCGGGCGGTGCCGGCGGGGCGCCCAGCACCAGCGGTGTCACCCGGGGGTCGGCGGTGAGCAGCCGGTACAGCAGCCAGCCGATCGGTTCGCGGCCGGCGAGCGTGCGGCTGGCCACCCGGTGCACCCCGAGCACGGTCGCGACGTGCCGCCCGGGCGCGGCGGTGCGCTCGTTCGCGGGCGCCGGCCGCACTCCGGGTGACGGCTCGGCGCGGGAGACGGCCCCGAGCCGGTGCGGTCCCAGTGCGTACGCCCCCGGGTGCAGCCCCTCGAAGCGGCGCACCGCGTCCGCCGCGAACAGGCACCAGATCCGCAGGTCGCCGTCGCGGCCCGCGGCGACGCCGGCGCACACGGCGGCGCACAGTTCGCGGGCCGGCTCCTCGCGGCGCAGGTGCCGGCGACGGCGCCACGGGTCGCCACCCGTCCAGGTGCTGTCCCCGCCGCCGTCGAACCCGTGCCACAGCGCCGGCGCCACGAACCCGACCGCGCGGTCGAGCGCGTCCCAGTAGCCGAGGTCGGCGACGCTCAGCAGGTGCGCGTGGTCCACGGCGTCGCGCTTCACAATCACCATTTTGTCGTAGGGCGTTACTAGGGTGTGGCTGACGCAAGCGGGGACAACGACAGGAGCATCTTCATGAGCGGACGCATGCGGGAGCGAATCGTGGGGCACTGTGCGCTCGCGTCTCGTGGCGCCGGGGAGCGAAGCGAGGCGGCGGCATGAGCGGCGTGGACGAGCTGGTCGATTCCGTCGATCCGGTGGTCGACCCGGGGCGCGCGGCGCCGTTCGAGTCCGTGGACGACTACCGCGCGGCGGTGGCCGAGATCCGAGCCGCCGCGCGCGAGTACTACAACGGCGCCGACCTCGCGATGGACGACGCCACCTACGACGCGCTCGTGGCCCGCGTGGCCGCCACGGAAGAAGCCCGTCCCGCGTGGCGCTCGGCCGACTCGCCGACCGGCACCGTCGCGGCCGGGGTGGGCGTGGTCGGCGACGTGCCGCACAGCACGCCGATGCTGAGCCTGGACAACGTCTTCGGCGGCGACGAGCTGCGCGCCTGGGCGGCCCGGCTGGAGAAGCTGCTCGGCCGGCCGGTCGCCGGGTTCACGGTCGAGCCGAAGATCGACGGGCTGGCGATCGCGGCCCGGTACGTCGACGGCGCGCTGACGATGATCACGACCCGCGGCGACGGCGTCGCCGGCGAGGACGTCACGAGCCAGGCGCGCCTGGTCGCCGGCCTGCCCGCGAAGCTCGCCGAGCCGATGACCGTGGAGATCCGCGGCGAGGTGTTCATGACCGACGCCGACTTCGAGCGGGCGCAGGAGCTGCGGACCGGGCACGGGGAGCCGGCGTTCGCCAACCCGCGCAGCGCCGCCGCCGGCACGCTGCGGGCGCAGGACCGGGCCTACGACGCGCCGCTGTCGTTCCTGGCGTACGCCGTTCAGCACGAGGACTTTGCGGGCGACGGGCTGCACTCGTCCGCGCTCGGGCGGATCGCCGCGCTGGGCGTCGCCACGACCGCGCAGTCCGCGGCGGGCATGCCGGTGTGCGCGGGCATCGAGGAGGCGCTCGCGGCCGTCGAGGCGCTGAGCGCGGGGCGGGGCGGGCTCGGGTTCGCCGTCGACGGCGCGGTGATCAAGGCCGACGCGGAGCCGGATCGGCAGACCGCGGGCTTCTCCAGCCGGGCGCCGCGCTGGGGGATCGCCTACAAGTTCCCGGCCGACACGCGCACCACCCGGCTGATCGACATCGTGGTGCAGATCGGGCGCACCGGGCTGATCACGCCACGGGCGGTGCTGGAGCCCGTTCAGGTCGGTGGGGTCACGGTCACCTCGGCCACCCTGCACAACTTCGACGACCTGGTGCGGCGCAACGTCCGGGTGGGCGACACGGTGTTCGTGCGCCGGGCCGGCGACGTCATCCCCGAGATCACCGGCGCGAAGCTGGACGAGCGGCCGGCCGACGCGGTGGAGTTCGTGCCGCCGACGGAGTGTCCGCGCTGCGGCAGCGAGATCGACCGTTCGCAGAAGCGGTGGCGCTGCACGAAGGGCCGGGCCTGCGGGGCGGAGGAGTCGCTGGGCTACTTCGCCAGCCGCGACGCCATGGACATCGAGGGACTCGGCGGCAAGATCATTCACGGGCTGGTCGCCAACGACCTGGTCCTCGACCCGGCCGACCTGTACGACCTCGACGCGGCCACCCTCCAGGGGCTCGAGCGGATGGGTGAGATCTCGGCGACGAAGCTCGTCGGCACCATCCAGCGTTCCAAGGAGCAGCCGCTGTCCCGCGTGCTCACCGGCCTGGGCGTGCTGATGACCGGGCGGTCGATGTCGCGGCGGCTGGCGCGCTGGTTCGGCACGATGCGGGCGTTGCAGGAGGCGACCGTCGAGGACCTCCAGCAGGTGGAGGGGGTCGGCCCCGAGCGGGCGGTCACGATCGCCGCCGAGCTGGTCGACCTGGCGCCGGTCATCCAGAAGCTGGTCGACCGCGGGCTGACCATGACCGAGCCGGGCGTGCCGGGGAAGGTCGCGGCGGCGGCCGCCGCCGAAGCCGCGGCGTCGAGCGACGGGGCCGTCGTGGTGAACGCGGGCGGGGGTCCGCTGCGCCGGCCGGACGGCACGCCGATGACCGTGGTGGTGACCGGTTCGGTGCCGGGCCTGTCCCGCAACGAGGGCAACGAGGCCGTCGAACGCCTCGGCGGCAAGTCCTCCGGCTCCGTCTCGGCGAAGACCGATCTGGTGGTGGTCGGCGAGAAGGCCGGCTCGAAGGCGACGAAGGCCGAGCAGTTGGGCATCCGGATCATGCCGGCGGAGACGTTCGCCGCGCTGCTGGCTGCCCACGGGGCCGGCGACGAGGCGGAGGTCGAGCGCCTGATGGCTCCGGCGTAGCGGGTCGGCCGGTCGGCGAATATCGGTTGTCGATCATGTCGGCCCCGACGTAGCGTCCGCTCACGTGAAGGCTCTGGCAGAACGCGAGATCCGCGGCTCGTTCGTCAACTGCACCAAGGGCGAGGCCTCGCGTATCGCGTTACCCCGCGACCTGGCCGCACGCCCCTGGGACGACCTCGACTTCCTGGGTTGGCGCGACCCGTCGACCCTGGACCGGGCGTACCTGGTGGCCGAACACCGCGACCGCCTCGTCGGCGTCTCGCTGCGGGTCGCGCCGCCCCGGCCCGGCATCCTGCACCGGGGGATGTGCTCGGTCTGCCTGACCACGCATCCCGGTTCCGGCGTGACGCTGATGACCGGCCGCAAGGCGGGCGCGGCCGGCCGCCAGGGCAACTCGGTCGGCGTGTACCTCTGCACCGACCTGGCCTGTTCGCTCTACGTGCGGGGGCGCAAGGTGCCGGAGCCGGGCGGTCGGTTCGCCGAGTCGCTGACCGAGGAGGAGCAGGTGGCGCGCACCCGGGACAAGCTGGCCGCCTTCCTCGACAGGTTGTTCGACTAGGGCGTGTCTCGTGCCCTAGCGGGTACCGAGGCCCTCCCGGGCGTCGAGCAACTCGTCCCAGTGCTCGCTCGCCCAGGCGCAGGCGGCGTTCATCGGCGCGATCATGCTGTGCCCGAGCGGGGTCAGCGCGTACTCCACCGCGCGGACCGGTGCCGTGCGCACGGTGCGGGCGACGAGGCCGGTGCGCTCCAGCGAACGCAGCGACGCCGTGAGCGCCTTCGGGCTGACGCGGCGCAGCGGCACGCGCAGTTCGGAGTAGCGCCGCGGGCCGCCCTCGAGGCAGCGGATCACCAGTCCCGCCCACTTGTCCCCGAACCTGATCGGCGACAGCTCCGACGGACACACGGGGTCGAACATGTCGGGAGCCAGCGGTGTGCGCATCTGCGCACCGTAGCCGGTATCCGTTCGGTAACCACCCGGCCGGCTACCGTCGCGCCGTCCGGCGGCGAACGCGGCCGGGGAACGGGAGGACGGGCATGGGCGCGATCGTGGTGTTCGGTGCGGGCGGCAGGGCCGGGCGGGCCGCCGTGCGCGAGGCGGTGCGGCGGGGCCATCGGGTGACGGCGGTGGTGCGTACCCCGGCGAAGCACGTCGATCTGGCGGCGGGTGGCGTGACGGTGGTGGCCGGCGACGTCACCGACGCGGCGGCCGTCGGAGAACTCGCCGAGGGCCACGAGGCGGCGATCGCCGCGGTGTACGACCCGGCGGCCCCGACCGCCGACTTCTACCGCGCGGCCGCCGGGGCGCTGGTCGCGAGCGGCGTTCCCCGGCTGGTCGTCGTCGGGCTGGCGTCGATCCTGCCGACCACGGCCGGGGCCGCGCTGATGGACACCCCCGGCTACCCGAACGACTACCGCGCCTTCTACCTGGCCCACCGGGCCGGCCTCGATGTCCTGGAGAAGAGCGGGAGCGCCGCGGACTGGCTGGTGATCAGCCCGTCGGGTGACTTCGACCGCGCCGCCGGCCGAACGGGCACCTACCGCTACGCCCCGGCCGACGCGACGGCCCGGGTCTCCTACCCCGACCTCGCGGTCGCCGTGGTGGACGAGGTCGACACGCCGAAGCACCACCGCACCCACGTCGGCGTGCGGACCGCGTGAGCGCGTGGTGGACGCCGAGGAGATCCACGACAGCGCCGACGAACGGGTCGCCGCGCACGTGCGCCGGTTCCTCGCGACCGGCGGGCGGGCCCGTCCCGGCGTGCCCGAACTGCTGCTGACCACCCGCGGTCGCCGCACCGGGAAGCTGCGCCGCACGGTGCTGGTCCACGCCGTGGACGGCGAACGTTTCATCCTCGCGGCCTCGAACCAGGGTAAGGATCATCACCCCGCCTGGTACCTGAACCTGACGACACATCCCGAGGTGACCGTCCAGGTCGGCACCGACGTGTTCCCGGCCCGGGCCCGCACCGCCACCCCGGACGAACGCCCCGGGCTGTGGTCCCTGATGGTGGCGATCATGCCCACGTACCGGGCGTACGAGGCGCTGACCGTCCGGCAGATCCCGGTGGTGATCCTGGACCGAACCTGACCGGCCCCCAGCGATGCCGCGTGCTCCCAAGACCTGGGAAGGGTCGCCGAACG
>NZ_BOPF01000017.1 GCF_016863615.1 Virgisporangium aliadipatigenens
GTGAACTCACACCCGTGCGGCGGCACGGCGGTCGGCGCGGCAGCGGCGGTCGCGCGCCCGACGGACGCGCGACATGAAGCTCTCCATCTGACGACGCGCGTCCGCCGAAAAGACGAAATACGGTGCCCCCGGTGGGATTCGAACCCACACTGTCGGAGGTTTGAGCTCCGTTCCTCTGCCGGTTGGGATACGGGGACCGTTTCGGGGGACAGCTTACCGACTAGTCTGATCGCCACGGAAACGGGATTCACCCCCGTGCGGAGGTCGAAGGGGAGTCGGGCGTGACCGATGAGCGGGAGGTGGCGCGCACCGCGCGCAGGGTTCTGATCGCGGAGGATGAGGCGCTGATCAGGCTCGACCTGCGCGAGATGCTCGTCGAGGAGGGCTACGACGTGGTCGGCGAGGCCGGCGACGGGGAGACCGCCCTGCGCCTGGCCGAGCAGCAGCGCCCCGATCTCGTGATCATGGACATCAAGATGCCGATCATGGATGGCCTGGCCGCGGCGGAGAAGATCGCCGCCGCGCGGCTGGCGCCGGTGGTGATCCTCACCGCGTTCAGCCAGCGCGATCTGGTCGAGCGGGCGCGGGCGGCCGGGGCGATGGCCTACCTGGTCAAGCCGTTCCAGAAGAGCGACCTGGTGCCGGCGATCGAGATGGCGGCGTCGCGGTTCGCCGAGATGGTCGCGCTGGAGGCCGAGGTCGCCTCGCTCTCCGACCGGCTGGAGACCCGCAAGCTGGTCGAACGCGCCAAGGGTGCGCTCATGGAGACCTACTCGATGACGGAGCCGCAGGCGTTCCGCTGGATCCAGCGGACCGCGATGGACCATCGGATGACCATGCGCGACGTCGCCGAGCGGATCATCGCGGAGACGGCGGGCACGGGCGACACGTCCGACGCGACCGGCTGAGCCCGTGCGCCGGCCGGCCGCGTTCGTCCTCGTCGGCGCGGTGCTGCTCGCCGCGGCGTGTTCGGCCGACGAGCCGGTACCGGAGCGCACGGTCCGCGTCGGTTGGGAGGCCGCGACGTTGCCGGTCCCGGCGGGTGATCCCGGCCGTGCGGCTCCGCGCGACGCCGTCCTCTGCGGGGGAACGTGGTACGTCGCCGGCGCCGTGATCGCCCCCGACGGCGCCCCGCGGCCGGCCGTGTGGCGCAGCGCCGACGCGGCGGCCTGGGCGGAGGTCCCGCTCGCGCCGCTGACCTACTACGGCCGGCAGAACATCCTGTACACGATCGGCTGCCGGGACGGCCGGGTCGCGGCGGTCGGCGCCAAGAGCGGCGGCGTGCACGGCAACCCGCGCATCGCCACGTGGTACCAGCGCGACGACGGCTCGCTGGTGGAGGTGCAGGCGCAGTTCACGCTCTACGGCGGCGAGAACGCCGTGGGCGTGTCGCGCCTCGCCGGCGGTCCGGCGGGGTGGCTGATCAGCGGCAACCGGGTCGGCGGGGCCGCCGCGTGGATCTCGGCGGACGCGACGGAGTTCACCCTCGTGGAGTTCGGCCAGCGGCTCGGCGTCCCGAACACGTCGGCGACGGACGGCATCCCCGGCGGCGCCGGCTGGTTCGTCGTCGGCGGCGTGCTGGCGCGCACCGGGATCGGCCGCGACGCGGCGGCCTGGACGTCGGCCGACGGCCGGGAGTGGACGGCGGTGCCGTTCCCGGCGGAGGAGGGCGACGACGCTCTACTGAGAGTTGTGCAGGTCAACGGTGGGTTGCTCGCGGTCGGCGTGCGCGGCGACTCCTTCGGCGTCTGGCGGGAGCGCGGCGGCACCTGGAGCGCGACCGACCGCTTCGGCGCCACCAGGGGGAACATCGCCGCGGGCGTCGGCGGCGTCGCGGCCCTCGGCGACACCCTCCTGGTCGCCACCGAGGCCGAGGCCGGCCGGGGCCTCTGGGCAGGCGACGGCACCGGTTGGCACCACGCGACGATCCCGCGGAACGTCCCCGCCGGCGGCGACGCCGCATTGACGGTGGTGGGTGCCGGCGGCATCACCCTCCTGGTGCTGGACGACGGCAGGTCGGGGGGCGTCTGGCGGGCCTCCGGGGTCAAATGACTGGTCAACCCCCCACCGTCGGGCCGGCCGGTTGTCGCCACGCCTAGTTACGGTTCGGTCAACGCGAGGGCCGGGGTCTTACGGTTATCCCTCTCTGTGAGATAGCTTCCCGCGCAGACCGGTAACCGGTGCCGTTCGTGCGCCGCAGCCCCCCGGGCGCAGGGTGTTTCGAACAACGTGGATGAGAAGGGGTTCGCCGTGAGGCAATCATTGGTGCGCGTGTTCGGTGGGGTGGCTGCAGCCGTCCTCATCGCCGGCAGTGCCGCCGCTTGCAAAGCAGACAGTGAAGACGGGGGCTCGGCGGCCTGTGGCCTGAAGATCGGCGTCTTCGGCGCGCTGAGCGGTGACAACGCAGGTCTCTTCGTCCCCGCGAAGAACGGTGTCGACCTGGCGATCAGCCAGTACAACGAGAAGAACAAGGACTGCACGGTCGAGCTGACCACGTTCGACTCGCAGGGCAGCCCGGACAAGGCCGGCGGTCTGGCCACCAGCGCCTCGCAGGACACCAAGATCGTGGCCATGATCGGCCCCGGCTTCTCCGGTGAGTCCGAGGTCGCCAACGCCATCTTCGACCAGGCCAAGCTCCCGGCGATCACGCCGTCGGCGACCCGCCCGAGCCTGTCGACCAAGGGCTGGAAGATCTTCCACCGCGGTGTCGGTAACGACCTCTCGCAGGGTCCGGCCGCGGCGCGCTACATCAAGAACGTCATGAAGGCCGAGAAGGTCTACGTGATCAACGACCAGACCGCCTACGGCGCGGGTCTGACCGACGAGGCCAAGAAGGTCTTCGGCGCCGGCATGATCGCGGGCGAGGACAAGACCTCGGAGAAGCAGACCGACTTCGCGGGCACCGTGACCAAGGTCAAGACCAGCGGCGCGCAGGTCATCTTCTACGGCGGCTACACCGCCGAGGCGAGCCTCTTCCTCAAGCAGCTGCGGGCCCAGGGCTGGACCGGCACGCTGGTCGGCGGCGACGGCATCAACGACACCAACATGCTGTCGGTGACCGGCCAGAAGGACGTCGAGGGCACCATCGCGACCTGCCCGTGCGCCCCGGCGACCAACGCCAAGGGCACCTTCGTCGCGGACTACAAGAAGAAGTTCTCGGTCGACCCGGCGGTGTACGCCGACGTGGCCTACGACCTGGCGAACATCTTCCTCGAGGGCATCAAGGACGGTAAGAGCACCCGCGAGGACCTCAACACCTTCCTCGGCTCGTACAACAAGGCCGGCTCGGCCTCGGGTGTGACCTACAAGTGGGAAGCCTCCGGCGAGCTCGACCCGGCGCAGGTCGTGGTCTGGGCCTACGAGGCCAAGGGCGGCGCCTGGGTGCCGAAGCAGGAGATCCCGAAGAGCTGACCTGATCCACAGGTCCATCACCAACAGTTGATATACGCCCGTGCGGCCGGGACTACCGTCCCGGCCGCATTGGTTGGTGCGATGATTCGGGAGCTCCCGTGAATATTGGTGAACTGCTCCGGAGTTTTCCGGAGCTGACGGTCACCGGCGTGACGCAGGGCGCCATCTATGCCCTCGTCGCGCTCGGCTACACGCTCGTATACGGCGTTCTACGCCTGATCAACTTCGCCCACTCCGAGGTCTTCATGGTCGGCACCTTCGCCGCCCTGTTCACCTGGGGACTCTTCGGGCTGGACAGCAACACCGAGCGGCCGTCGATCGGGGTCGCGCTGCTGGCGATCCTCGCGGCGATCGTCGTGGCGGCCGTGACCTCGGCAGCGGTCGCACTGTTGATCGAGGTGACCGCTTACCGGCCGTTGCGACATCGTAACGCACCGCCGCTCGCCTTCCTCATTACCGCGATCGGTGCCTCGTTCGTGCTGATGGAGGTCGCGGGCAGCCTGACGGTGCGGCGCCCCTTCGGTGTGCCGGCCCTTCTCCCGTCGAAGCCGCTCTTCGACATCGGCGGCTGGGCGGTCACCCCGACCCAGGTGACGACCGTCGTGGTGGCGATCGCGATGCTCGTGGGGCTCGACTACTTCGTGCAGAAGACCCGGGCCGGTCGCGGTATCCGCGCGGTGGCCCAGGACCCCAACACCGCCGCCCTGATGGGCGTCAACAAGAGCCGGGTCATCGCGCTCGTGTTCATCCTCGGCGGCCTCATGGCCGGTGTCGCCGCGGTGTTCAACGACATCAAGACCGGCTCGACCAAGTTCAACGTCGGCTTCCTGCTGGGCCTTAAGGCGTTCTCGGCCGCGGTGCTCGGCGGCATCGGCAACCTGCGCGGCGCCGCGCTCGGCGGCCTCCTGCTCGGCCTGATCGAGAACTACGCCTCGGCGCTGTTCGGCTCCAACTGGCGCGACTTCGTCGCGTTCGTCGCGCTGATCGCGCTGCTGATGTTCCGGCCGACCGGTCTGCTCGGCGAGTCGCTGGGGAGGGCCCGCGCATGAGCGCTCTACGTGAACGGCTGCGGATCAGCAACCTGCCCAAGCCCGCGCGGTACTCGCTCGGCGCACTGGGTCTGGTGTTCCTGTTCCTGCTGCCCAACAAGTGGTTCTACGAGTACCTGGGCATCCCGCTCGGATTCGCCTACATCCCGCTGTACACCACCAAGAACGACATGGCCTCGGTGCTGTTCATCTGCACCTGGATCATCCTGCTGTCCCTCGGGCTCAACGTGGTGGTCGGCTACGCGGGCCTGCTCGACCTCGGCTTCTTCGGCTTCTTCGCCGTCGGCGCGTACGTGGTGGCGCTGCTGACCTCGCCGGAGAGCAAGCTGCTCACCGAGTACAACTGGCTGGAGAGCCCGTGGCCGTGGCTGGTCGCGGTACCCATCGGCATCGCGCTGTCACTGTTGGCGGGCGTGCTGCTCGGTTGGCCCACGCTCCGGCTGCGCGGTGACTACCTGGCGATCGTGACGCTCGGCTTCGCCGAGATGATCCGGATCGTCGCCAAGCAGCAGGACTGGATCCTCAACGGCGACCGCGGCATCCCCGAGGTGGGGCACCCGCCGGGCTCGGTCGGCGGCGAGCCGCTCTTCAGTTTCGACGCGAAGCCGTACTACTGGCTGGCGCTGTGCGTCATCATCCTCGCGGTGTTCCTCATCCGGAACCTGGTCCGCAGCCGGGTCGGCCGGGCCTGGGTGGCGATCCGGGAGGACGAGGACGCGGCGGAGCTGATGGGCGTGCCGACGTTCCGGTTCAAGCTGTGGGCGTTCGCGATCGGGGCGGCGGTCGGCGGCCTCTCGGGCACGCTGTGGGCCGGTCAGGCCAACTTCGTCAACTCGACGACGTTCTCCCTGGAGAACTCGATCCTGGTGCTCTCGGCGGTTCTGCTCGGCGGGGCGGGCAACATCGCCGGCGCCATCCTGGGCGGGTTCCTGGTGATCTACATCCCGGAGTGGCTGCGCAGCGTCGGTGACGTCTTCGGCCTTCCGGAGACGGTCACGGTCGGCGGTAGCACCTACGACATCAGCCCGACGTCCCTGCGGTTCGCTATCTTCGGAATCGTGTTGATCGTCGTGATGATCTTCCGGCCGCAGGGTCTCTGGCCCAACCGGAGGCGGGCGGCGGAGATCCAGCACCGCAAGAAGGAGGTGGCAGTCGGTGAGTGAGCAGCCGTCACTGGACAAGCCGTCGGACGCACCGGAGCCGACGCCGTCCGCCGCGCCTGCGGGGGATCGCAAGCCGCTGCTGGAGGTCGACAACGTCACGCTGCGCTTCGGTGGCGTCGTGGCGCTCAACCAGGTCAACTTCACCCTCTACGAGGGCGAGATCCTGGGGCTGATCGGCCCGAACGGCGCCGGCAAGACCACCTGCTTCAACGCGATGACCGGGGTCTACACGCCGACCGAGGGGGCCATCCGGTTCCAGGGAGGCAAGATCTCGGGCCAGCAGCGGTTCAAGATCACCAAGATGGGGATCGCCCGGACGTTCCAGAACATCCGGCTCTTCCCCGAGATGACCGCGCTGGAGAACATCCAGGTCGGCGCCGACGCGCACCACCGGACCAGCGTGCCCGGCGCGCTGCTGCGGCTGCCCCGGCACCGCCGGGAGGAGAAGGACGGGCTGAAACTGGCCCACGACCTCCTCGAACTGGTCGGCATCGGCGGCACCGAGCACGAGGCGGCGCGCAACCTGCCCTACGGTTCGCAGCGGCGTCTGGAGATCGCGCGGGCGCTGGCCACCCGGCCGAAGCTGCTCTGCCTGGACGAGCCGGCCGCCGGCTTCAACCCGGCCGAGAAGCAGGATCTGATGCAGCTGATCAAGAAGATCCGCGACACCGGCGTGACGGTGCTGCTGATCGAGCACGACATGCGGCTGGTCATGGGGGTGACCGACCGGATCGTGGTGCTGGAGTTCGGCCGCAAGATCGCCGAGGGGTCGCCGGCCGAGGTGGCCGCGGACCCGAAGGTGCACGCGGCGTATCTGGGGGTGCCGGCAGATGCTGCTTGAGATCGACAACATCACGCTGTTGTACGGGCGCATCCAGGCCCTGCACGGCGTGAGCCTGAACGTCGGCCAGGGCGAGGTCGTCGCGCTCATCGGCGCCAACGGTGCCGGTAAGACGACCATCATGCGGGCCATCTCCGGGATCCGTCCGGTGGCCTCCGGCAAGATCACCTTCAACGGCGAGGACATCACGAAGGTCCGCGCCGACCTGCGGGTGATCCGCGGGATCTCCCAGTCGCCCGAGGGCCGGGGCGTCTTCCCCGGCATGACGGTGCAGGAGAACCTGGACATGGGCGCCTACACCCGGCGCGACACCAAGGAGATCGCGGCGGACCTGGAGCGCGTCTACGGGCTCTTCCCGCGCCTCAAGGAACGCCGCAAGCAGGCCGGCGGCACCATGTCCGGCGGCGAGCAGCAGATGCTCGCGGTCGGCCGGGCGCTGATGAGCCGGCCGAAGCTGCTCCTGCTCGACGAGCCCTCGATGGGTCTCGCGCCGCTGCTGATCCAGCAGATCTTCGAGATCATCACGGAGATCTCCAAGCAGGGCACCACGATCCTCGTGGTCGAGCAGAACGCCCAGCAGGCGCTGTCCCGCGCCGACCGGGCCTACGTCATGGAGACCGGCCGGATCGTCAAGGAGGGCAACGGACCCGCCCTGCTCGACGACCCGGCGGTCCGCGAGGCGTATCTGGGCGCAGCCTAAGGCGCGCCATTGCCCCGTCCGCCCGTTTGCGCGTAACGGGCGGGCGGGGCACCCACCGCGGCGGTGAAGTCGCGGATCAGGTGGGCCTGGTCGCTGTAGCCCAGTTGGGCGGCGAGGTCGGCCCAGCCCGCAACCCCGCCGCCGGCGATCCGGCCGGCCGCCTCCAGCAGCCGGTACTGGCGGATCACCCACTTCGGCCCGGCGCCCACGTACTCGTGGAACAGCCGCTGGAGCGTGCGGGTGCCCACGCCGGCGACGCTCGCCAGGGTCGCGACCCGCGTGATGGCCGGGTCGGCGGCGACCTTCGCCACGATCTCCCCGACCTCCTCGACCATCGGGTCGGCGGCCGGCAGCGCGTCGATCAGCATCCGCTCGACCGTGGGCGCGGGACCCGACCCGTCGACCTCCCGCGCGACCTTCGCCTCGATCTCGGCGGGGTCGACCCCGAAGATCACGTCGAGGCCGACCGTGCGGTTCGTGAGGGACGAGACCGGCCCGTCGAGGAACGGGCGGAACGCCCCGGCGCGGAAGCGCACGCCCCACACGAAGCCCTCGCCACGCAGCGGGTGGGTGGTGGTCCCGGTGTGCACCCCCCAGACCCACGAGGTGTCCCGCTGGATCGCCAGGTGAACGTGCGGCGTGGTCAGCACCCGTTGGGTGTACGGCGCGTCGAGGTCCCAGCGCACCACCCAGTGGTACGCCACGAACGGCGCCAGTTCCGGACCGGGCGCGTGGCGCGTCACGTTGATCTTCCCGGGCCACACGGCGGGGTGCAGGATCGGCCGGTCGTCGCCCATCGGGCCATTGTGATGGTGTCCGGGAGCCGAAGTGTCTTACCCCACGACTAGAGTCGCCGACGTGGTTGAGACCAAGCCGAGGCTGCTGCTGCTGGACGGACATTCGCTGGCTTACCGGGCGTTCCACGCCTTGCCGCCGGAAAACTTCTCGACGTCCACCGGGCAGACGACCAACGCCGTCTTCGGGTTCACGTCGATGCTGATCAACGTGCTGCGCGACGAGAAGCCGACCCACATCGCGGTGGCGTTCGACGTGTCGCGGCAGTCGTTCCGCACCGAGCAGTACGCCGACTACAAGGCCAACCGGTCGAAGTCGCCGAGCGAGTTCACCGGGCAGATCCCGCTGGTCAAGGAGATCCTCGACGCCCTGCGGATCCCCTACGTGGAGGCCGCCGGCTACGAGGCCGACGACGTGATCGCCACGCTCACCGCCCAGGCCCGCGAGGCCGGGATGGAGGTGCTGATCTGCACCGGCGACCGCGACTCGTTCCAGCTCGTGCGCGAGGGCGTCACGGTGCTCTACTTCGTGCGCGGCGTCTCGGAGATGGCCCGCCGGGACCGGGCCGCCGTGCAGGAGAAGTTCGGCGTGCCGCCGGAGCGTTACCGGGACTACGCGGCGCTGATCGGCGACCCGAGCGACAACCTCCCGGGCGTGCCGGGCGTCGGGCCCAAGACGGCCGCGAAGTGGATCACCGAGTTCGGCAGCCTGGACGAGCTGGTCGAGAAGTGCGACCAGATCAAGGGCAAGGCCGGCGAAAACCTCCGCGCCAAGCTCGCCGACGTGCTGCGCAACTACGAGCTCAACCGGCTGGTCGACGACGTGTCGCTGCCGATCCGGCCGGACGCGTTCGGCTGGCAGGGGTGGGACCGCGAGCGGGTGCACACCGTCTTCGACGCGCTTGAGTTCACCGTGCTGCGCAACCGGCTCTACGAGTACCTGGAGGCGCCGGAGCCGGAGGCCGAGGGCGGATTCGACCTGTCCGGGGAGGTGTTGGGCGCCGGCGCGGTCGCCGGCTGGCTCGACTTCCACGCCCCGGCCGGGGTGCCGGTGGGCCTGGCGCTGACCGGCCGGTTCGGGCGGGGCACCGGCGAGCTGACCGGGTTCGCCGTGGCGACCGCCGAGGGGGCGGCCGCGTGGTTCGACCCGGTGGCGCTGGACCCCGCCGACGAGGCGGCCGTCGGGGCCTGGCTCGGCGACCCCGAGCGCCCTAAGGTGATCCACGACAGCAAGCCGGCGCGGCTGGCGTTCACGGCGCGTGGGTGGGAGCTGGCGGGCGTGTCGGTCGACACGGCGCTGTCGGCGTATCTGGCCCGGCCCGACCAGCGCACCTACAACCTCACCGACCTCGCGCTGCGCTACCTGCACCGCGAGCTGAAGGTCGACAACCCGGTCGACGACGGGCAGCTGACGTTCGACGGGCTCGGGGACAACACCGAGGCCGAGCAAAACCTGATGGTCCAGGCGCGCGCCACGCTCGACCTCGCCGACGCGATCGCCGCCGAGCTGGCCCGCGAGGACGACAGCACGCCGCAGCTGCTGGAGACGGTCGAGCTGCCGCTGGTCGAGGTGCTCGCGGCGATGGAGCGCACCGGGATCGCGGCCGACACCGAGTACCTCTCCGAGCTGGAGGCGCACTTCGCGGCCGAGGTCAAGGCGGCGGCGCAGGCGGCCTACGGGGTGATCGGGCGGGAGTTCAACCTCGGGTCGCCGAAGCAGCTGCAGGAGATCCTCTTCGGCGAGCTGGACCTGCCGAAGACGAAGAAGATCAAGACCGGCTACACGACCGACGCCGACTCCCTGCAGGACCTGTTCGTCAAGACGCAGCACCCGGTGCTCGAACACCTGCTGCGCCACCGCGACGTCGCCAAGCTCAAGTCCACAGTGGACGGTCTGCTCAAGTCGGTCAGCGACGACGGCCGGATCCACACGACGTTCTTCCAGACGGTCGCCGCGACGGGGCGCCTGTCCAGCACCGACCCCAACCTGCAGAACGTGCCCATCCGCACCGAGGAGGGGCGGCGCATCCGGCGGGCGTTCATCGTGGGGCCGGGCTACGAGTCGCTGCTGACCGCCGACTACAGCCAGATCGAGATGCGCATCATGGCGCACCTGTCCCAGGACGAGCTGCTGATCGACGCGTTCAACTCCGGCTTCGACTTCCACTCCGCGACGGCCTCCTCGGTCTTCTCCGTCGCGCCGGAGGAGGTCACCGCCGACCAGCGCCGCAAGATCAAGGCGATGAACTACGGCCTGGCGTACGGGCTCTCCGAGTTCGGGCTGTCGCAGCAGTTGGGCATCCCGACGGCCGAGGCGCGCCAGCTCAAGGAGGAGTACTTCGAACGCTTCGGCGGCGTGCGCGACTACCTCCGTTCGGTCGTGGGGCAGGCCAGCCGGGACGGCTACACCGCCACGGTGCTCGGCCGCCGCCGGTACCTGCCCGACCTGACCAGCGACAACCGCCAGCGCCGCGAGATGGCCGAACGCATGGCCCTCAACGCGCCGATCCAGGGCTCCGCGGCCGACATCATCAAGGTCGCGATGCTCGGCATCGACACCGCGCTCGCCGGGTCGGACCTCAAGTCGCGCATGCTCCTGCAGGTCCACGACGAGCTGGTCTTCGAGGTGGCGCCGGGCGAGCGGGAGGCGTTGGAGGAGCTGGTGCGCACCCAGATGGGTGGCGCGTACGCGCTCGCGGTGCCGCTGTCGGTGTCGGTGGGCGTCGGTCGGGACTGGCACGCCGCGGATCACTGACGCCCACGCCGGGCCGACGGCGTCGCCCCGGCGTGGGAATTCCGTCGCGGCCCCGCGCCGGTCGGCGCGATCATCGGCGGATGTTGGCCGACGAGGTGCTCGCGTACTACCGGCAGCTGGGCGAGACCGACCGGCTGCGGGTCAGGGCGAGCGGGCGGCTGGAGTTCCTGCGCACGTGGGACCTCCTCGGCCGCCTGCTGCCCGCGCCGCCGGCCCGCGTGCTCGACGTCGGCGGCGCCACCGGCATCTACGCCGGGCCGCTCGCCGCGGCGGGCTACCGGCCGCACGTCGTGGACCCGGTGCCCGAGCACGTCGACGCCGCGGCCGCGCTGCCCGGCGTGACGGCCGCGCTCGGCGACGCGCGCGCCCTGCCCGAGCCGGACGGCAGCGCCGACGCCGTGCTGCTCCTCGGGCCGCTGTACCACCTGCTCGAACGCGCCGACCGCGGCACCGCCTGGCGGGAGGCCGCCCGGGTGGTCCGCCCCGGCGGGGTGGTGCTCGCGGCGACGATCAGCCGGTTCGCGTCGGCGTTCGACGGGTTCGCCCGCGACTTCTACGCCGAACCGGGCTACGCGGCCGTGGTCGACGGCGCGCTGCGCACCGGGGCGCACCGGCCGGTGGCCAACGCCTGGTTCACCACCGCGTACTTCCACCATCCGGACGAGCCGCCCGCCGAGGCGGCCGAGGCGGGGCTGGAGCCGGCGGGGCGGTACGCGATCGAGGGGCCGGGGTGGCACCTGCCGCGCCTGGAGGCCATTCTCGACGACCCGCGGCGGCGCGGGCAGCTGATGGACTTCCTGCGCCGCGTGGAGAGCGAGCCGTCCCTCCTCGGCGCGACCTCACACCTGCTCACCGCCGCGCGCCGTCGCAGCTAGGAGCTTTATTTCCCGGGCCGTCGGGGGCCTGACCGTTGCCTCCCGGGCGGCACCTCTGGACCCTTCGGGTCTACGCTGCCACGTCCGCGGGTAGCTGTCCGCGTCGCCGGCCGCCCGTGGCTCGCGCCTGCTTTCCCTCCCGCGCGTCCGGAAAACCGCCGTGGTGCCGCACGGGTGTGAGCGCACGGCTGTAGTTCTCACACGGGTGTGAGTTCGTGGCGGTTATTGGGGGCGGCCGGTCAGGGCTGCGGTCATGAAGGTGTGCCACAGCGCTTCGGGGGCGGCCGTGGTCAGGTGCGGGGCCTCGGTGTCGTGGCCGAGCCAGACCGCTGCGGCCAGGTCCGGGGTGTAGCCGGCCTGCCAGGCGTCCCGCCGCGGGTGGGGCGCGTCGGACGTCGTGGTCGCGGGGCGGCCGTCGGGGAGTTCCTCGCGCGTGAGGCGGGTCGTCGCGGCGGTGGCGACCGCCCGGTCCAGGAGCCGACGGGCGGCCGGCTCCGCACGGTACAGCGGCGCGCCGCCGGCCGTGTCGACCGCGTCGACGAGGTGGCGTTCGGCGTGGGTGCCGCCGGCGGCGAACGTCGCGTAGACCGACGCCAGGTCGGCCGCGCTCACCGGACAGGCACCGGCGGCAGGTGGGGCCACGCCGAGTTCGCCGGCGAGGGAGCCGCTGCCGGGCGCCCCGTCGGCGAACACCACCGGCGCGCACGTCGCACCGGCCGGCCGCACCGCCGTGGCGTCGTCGGCGAAGCCGCTGCCGCGGTCCCCGCCGTAGTAGGCGCGCACGGCGCCGGTCGACGGTTCGACGGCGACGAGAGCGGCGCGCAGGTGTGCGGGCGCCTCGGCGAGGGCCTGCTCGACCGAGCGCACCGCGGCCCGGTGGACCCGTTCGTCGAGCGTGGTCACCACCCGCAGACCGCCGGTGCGCAGCCGCTGCGGGCTGACGCCGCGCCGGGCGAGTTCGCGTTCGACGCGGTCGACGACGGCACCCGAGGAGCCGCCGAGGCGTCCGGCCCGATCGGGTTCGGTGCGGACCTGCGGATAGGCGGGGGTGCCGTCGGCCCACCCGAGCGTGGCCATCGCCGCGATGATCCAGCTCCAGCGGGCCCGGGCGGCGGCCGGCGCCACGGCCGGGTCGAACCCGGTCGGATCCTTCACGACGGCGGCCAGCACGGCGCCCTCGGCGGGGCCGAGCCGGTCGACGGGCCGGCCGAAGTAGGCCCGGGCGGCGGCCGCGATGCCGTGCGCGCCGCGCCCGAAGTACACGGTGTTCAGGTAGCGGGTGAGGATCTCGTCCTTGGTGTGCGCGCGTTCGAGCCGCACGGCGAGAACGGCCGCGCCGGCGCCGCGTTCGCCGCTCAGGTACGCGTTGCGGGCGTACTGCTGGGTGATCGTCGAGGCGCCGTTCCGTTCGCCGCCGGTCAGCGCCGCCCAGGCCGTGCGGGCGAAGCCCCGTCCGGAGACTCCGCGGTGCGCGTAGAAGTCCCGGTCCTCGGCCGCGAGGAAGGCGTGCCGCACCGGTGTCGGGATCTCCTCGAGCGGCACATCTGTCCGATCCACGACGCCCACGCGGGCGAACGCCGTGACGCCGTCCGCGTAGTAGAGCGTCGACGCCCGAGGTGACGGCGGGTCGGCCGGCTGGTGCCCGTTCCAGGGAAAAAGCGAGGAGACGGCGGCGAACGTCCCGACGCAGAGCACCGCGACGAACGGAAGGCGCGTGTGGGGGAGCACCAATCGTCAACGAGTGACGCATTAGGGAGTTCCCCCGGATCCGGCGAGGGTGCCGGCAGCCGTACGGTCGCGGCGTGACTCTCATCGAGACGACGGCTTTGACCAAACGATACCCGGCCGGCGTCGTCGCTCTCTCCGACCTCACCCTCGCCGTCCAACCGGGCATCGTGGCGCTGGTCGGGGCGAACGGCGCCGGCAAGTCGACCTTCATCAAGATCATCCTGGGCCTGCTGCCGGCGACCAGCGGCACGGTGCGGGTCCTCGGCCTGGACCCGGCGGCCGAGCCGGACCGGGTCCGCTCCCGCGTCGGCTACATGCCGGAGCACGACTGCCTGCCGCCCGAGCAGTCCGCGGCCGAACTCGTCACCCACCTCGCCCGGATCAGCGGCCTGCCCCGCACCGCCGCCCGCGAACGCGCCTCCGAGACGCTGCGCCACGTCGGCCTCTACGAGGAGCGCTACCGGCAGATCGGCGGCTACTCCACGGGCATGAAGCAGCGGGTGAAGCTGGCCCAGGCGATGGTGCACGACCCGGACCTGCTCCTGCTGGACGAGCCGACGAACGGCCTCGACCCGGCCGGCCGCGACGCCATGCTGGACCTGATCCACCGCATCGGCACCGAGTTCGGCATCTCGATCGTGGTCTGCTCGCACCTGCTCGGCGAGATCGAACGCATCTGCACCTCGCTGATCGCGATCGACGGCGGCAAGCTCCTGCGGGCCGACACGGTCGCCGCGATGACCACCGACCGCGACGTGCTCCTGGTCGAGGTCGACGAGGGGGCGGACACGCTCGTCGCCGCGCTCGCCGAACGCGGGGTCGCCGCCCGGCGCGACGGGCACACGGTGCTCGTTCCGGCCGGGGCCGACGAGTCGACGTACGACGTGATCCTCGACGCGGTCGTCGCCGCCGGACTGCCCCTGCACCGCCTGGACCGCCAGCGCCGGCGCCTCTCGGAGCTGTTCACGAACAACCAGGCGCCGGAGATCAAGGGGAGCGTCCTCCATGTCTGAGCAGACGTCGGTCATCCACGACATCGGCTACCAGCGCTACAGCGGGCCGCGCCTGGGCCGCGGGTACGCGGTGCGCAGCCTGTACGAGCACAGCCTGCGCACGGCGTTCGGCGTCGGGCGGGGCATGAAGTCGAAGATCTTCCCCTGGGGCGTCGTCGGCGTGGCGAGCCTGATCACCGTGATCATCGCGGCGGTCAGTTCGACCGCGGGACAGCGGGTCATCTCGTACGTCAACCTGGTCGACCAGATGTCCGTCCTGATCATCATCTTCCTGGCCGTGGCGGCCCCCGAACTGATCTCCCGCGACCTGCGCGCCAAGGTGCTGCCGCTGTACTTCGCCCGGCCGGTCGGCCGGTTCGACTACGTCGGCGCGAAGTTCGCCGCGCTCGTGGCGTCCACCTGGATGGCCGTCGGCCTGCCGTTGGTGATCGTCTTCGCGGCGGTGGCGTTCGACGCGGACACGGTCGGCGACGCCTGGAAGGAGTTCACGCTGCTGCTCGGTGGGCTGGCGTACGTGCTCGTGCTGGTGCTGATCAACGCGGCCGTGGCCATGCTGGTCGCCGCGTGCACCGGGCGGCGGGCGTTCGCCGCGGGCGGCATCGTCGGCGTCTACCTGGTGACGCTGCCCGTCTCGGTCGTCCTGTCGGAGATCGGCACCGGCGCCGCGCAGAACCTCTCCGGCCTGCCCAGCCCGACGATGACCGGGGCCGGGTTGCGCTACTGGGTCACCGGCGACGGCCCCATCGACATCGGCGGCTTCGGCTGGCTGTACCTGCTCGTCTCGCTGGTCCTGGTCGCCGGCAGCATCGCCGTCACGCACGCCCGTTACCGGAGGGTCGACTCATGAGTGTGGACGTGTCGGGGGTCACCCGCTGGTACGGCAACGTCGTCGCCGTCAACGACGTCACGATGACGCTCCCGCCGGGGGTCACGGGGCTCCTCGGCCCGAACGGCGCCGGCAAGACCACCCTCCTGCACATGATCGCCGGGTTCCTGCCGCCGTCGCGGGGCACGATCACCGCGGCCGGCCAGCGCACCTGGCGCAACCCGGACCTGTACAAGGTGCTGGGCCTGGTGACGGAGAAGGAGGCGGTGCACGGGTTCCTGACGGGGGAGCAGTTCGTGGTGGCCAGTGCGCGCCTGCACCGCCTCCCCGAGCCCGAACGCGCCGCCGCCCGCGCCCTCGACCTGGTCGAACTCGCCGACCCGCGCAAGCGGAAGCTGTCGACGTACTCGAAGGGCATGCGCCAGCGGGCCCGGCTCGCCGCCGCACTCGTGCACGACCCGCAGGTGCTGCTGCTCGACGAGCCGTTCAACGGGCTCGACCCGCGCCAGCGGATGCAGATGATGACGCTGCTGCACGACCTGGGCAACCGGGGTCGCACGGTGCTGTTCAGCTCGCACATCCTCGAGGAGGTCGAACAGGTCTCCGGCACCGTGCAGGTGATGGTCGCCGGCCGGCTCGCCGCCTCGGGCGACTACCGCACGATCCGCCGCCTGATGACCAACCGGCCGCACGTGTTCGCCATCGACTCCAGCGACAACCGGCGCCTCGCGGCCGTCCTGATCGGGGACCCGTCGGTGCGCGGGGTGTCGCTCGGCGAGGACGGGCTGGAGGTCAGCGCCTCCGACTTCGGGACGTTCACCCGGGTGCTGCCGGGGATCGTCCGCCGCGAAGGGCTGCGGCTGCGGAGGTTGCGCCCCGCCGACGAGTCCCTCGAAAGCGTCTTCTCCTACCTGGTGGGTGCCAAGTGAACGCCACGATCGCCATGATCACTCTGCGCGGCCTGTTCGGGCGGCGCCGGTTCCTGCTGCTGTTCGTGCTGCCGGTGCTGCTGGTGGCGCTGACGGCGTTCGCCGCGTCGTCGGACGTGCCGGCGATCGAGTGGTCCGGGACGCTGCTGGACGCGCTCGGGCTCGGTGCGGTGGTGCCGCTGATGGCGTTGCTGGTGGGCATCGGTGTGCTCGGCAACGAGATCGACGACGGGACGATCGCCCACATCCTCGCCAAGCCGCTGGCGCGGGGCGAGATCATCCAGGCCAAGTTGCTGGTCGCCGTGGGCGCGTCCGCCCTGGTGGTCGTCCCCGCCATGTTCCTTGTGGGGGAACTGGCGGAGGGGCCCTCGCTCGCCTTCGGACTCGCGGTCGGGTCGCTGCTGGCGGTCATCGTCTACTCGGCGATCTTCGTGGCGATCAGCATCGTGAGCAGCCGGCCGATGATCATCGCGCTGGGCTACGTCGTGCTCTGGGAGGGCTTCCTGGGGAACTTCGTCGGCGGCACCCGGATGCTCTCGGTGCGCCACTACGCGCTCTCCCTGGCGGACTCGGTGTCGGGCAGCGACCTGCTGACCAAGCAGGTGTCCCTGCCGGTCTCCCTGGTGCTGGCCGGGGTGATCACGGTCGGCGCCACGCTGCTGGCGGTGGACCGCCTGCGCTCCTACCAACTGGCGGGCGAGACGGGCTGACCCCGTCAAGATCGCCTAGGGCAGCAGCCCTTCGAGGAACTCGCGGGCCCGCGGGTTGGTGGCGGCGATGATCACCAGGGGGATCGCCATCAGCACGAGGATCCGCAGCAGCAGCATCAGCTGTCTGAGCACACCGGCGGCGGCGCGACCGGCCCGGCGGGATCGCTCCTCGGGGACGTCCTCGCGCTCGTCCTCGTCGCCGGCGTCTTCCCAGGTGGGGGCGCCGGCGCCGCGAAGGTGCACATTGCCCTCGATGGTCACCCCGGGTCCGATCACGATCGACGGCCGCTGAGCGGGCTGGGCGCCGCTTGTCCGGCCCGCGGGCGTCGTGGTGTCGTGCGGCTGGGCGCCGCCGCCCCGGTCCGCGGGCGTCGGCGGGCCGGGGCGGGTTTCGGGCGGGTGTGCCGGAGCGGTGTCGCCGGTGCTCAGGGCGCCGTAGGCGACCGGGAGTTCGGGCTGCTCGGGCACGGTCGGGGCGACCCCGAGTGCCGCGTGCAGGCGGCTCGCCACGAGCGGGAGCCGGCTCGACCCGCCGACCAGCAGGACGGCGCCGAGGCCGCCCGGACCGACGCCGCAGGCGCGCAGCGTTCGCACGGTCTCCGCGACGGCGCGGTCGACCAGCGGGCCGGCCACCCGTTCCAGTTCCTCGCGGGTGAGGTGTACCGCGTGCGGCATGCCGGGCACCTGCACCGGAGCGGCGGCGGTGCGGCTGAGCATCTCCTTGGCCGCCCGGACCTCGGCCCACAGCGTGCGCCGGTCCCGCAGGTCGGCGTCCCCGCGCGGGCGGGCGAGCCGGTCCCAGGCCGCCGGGTCGGCCGCTCCGACGTTCCGCGCCAGGTGTGCCACCAGCGCCGCGTCGACGTCGGCGCCGCCCAGGTCGGCGAGGCCGCCGGAGCCCAGTGTGCGGGGGCCGCCCGGTTCGGGTCGCACGACCGTCACGTCGAACGTTCCGCCGCCGAAGTCGAAGATCACTGTCGCGCCGCGCGTGGCACCCACGACGTCGAGGCAGTAGGTGGCGGCCGCGACGGGTTCGTCGACGAGGTCGACATCGCCCAGCCCGGCTTGCTCGGCCGCGCGTCGCAGCACGCCCCGCCGGCTCCTGCCCCAGGCGGCCGGACAGGTCAGCACCACCGGCTCGCCGGGCCGGACGCCGGCGTGCGCCGCCTCGGTGCCCACCCGCCGCAGGACCGCCGCGAGCAGGGCGGTCACCGGCAGGACCCGTTCGCCGAGCAGCACGGTCTCCTCGTCGACCCGCCGCTTGGGGAACGGTTCGAAGCTCGCCGGGTCGGTCAGCATAAGGCGTTCGGCGTCGCGCCCCACGTGCAGCGCACCGGCCCCGTCCACGAACGTCGCCGACGGCAGCAGCGGCGAGGAGTCGAACAGCAGCGCGCGCGGCTCCCCGCCGGCCCGGCGCACGACCGCCACCGTGTTGCAGCTGCCCAGGTCGACGGCCATCCGGTACGACACGCGCGGGAACGATACGCGATCCGAGCCTCAGTCGGGTTTGCGCGCGACGAAGATGGCGGTTCCGGGAAAAAGCCGTCCACGCAGGGGGCTCCACTGGCCCCATTCCTTCTCGTGCCCGTCGGGCCACTCCGGTTCGACCAGATCCTGGAGAACGAAACCGGCGGCCACCAGCTCACGGATCCGGTCCCCGAGGGTGCGGTGCTGCTCGACGTAGGTCGGCCGGCCGTCCTCGTCCTGTTCCACATAGGGACGTCTGTCGAAGTAGGAATGGACCGCGACGAGCCCGCCCTCGCCGGGATCGTCGAGGAAGATCCAGCGCATCGGGTGGGTGACCGAGAAGACCCAGCGGCCGCCGGGGCGCAGCACCCGGTGGACCTCCCGCATGACGCGCCCGGAGTCGGCGACGAACGGCACCGCCCCGAACGCCGTGCACGCCACGTCGAACGCCCGGTCCGCGAACGGCAGGTCGCCGGCGTCGGCCTGGACCAGCGGCGGGTGGATCCCGGAGACCGCATTGAGCCGGGCGGCGTGGCGCAACATGCCGGCCGAGAGGTCGACGGCGACCACGTCGGCACCCTGCGAACGCAGCCACCGGGCGCAGGGCGCGGCGCCGCAGCCGACCTCCAGCACGCGGGCACCGGCGACCGGACCGAGCAGGCCGGCGTCGGCCTCACGCACCCCCTCGGGACACCAGACGAAGTCGGCGACCCCGAGGAACTCGCCGTGCTCCGCCTGGTACTCGTCGGCCCCCGCGTCCCACCAGCCGCGGCTGGCCCGGCGACTCTCTGCCTGGGTCACGGGGCGCCGGGTCACTGCGGAGTCGGTCATCCGCCCACGGTACGGTCATTTGTGGCGGATGCCGGGGAGGGTTGGACCGTGTGGTATTGCGCACGGTAGGCTGTTCAATGCACCTGTGGGTCTGTGTGCCTCGGCATGGAGCAGGCTCGCGGTCGTGGTTACATCCCGCTCTTTCCCTCTAGAACGTCCGGGCCGTTTCTCACGACGGATCCACTGGCGCGCCCAGGTTCGGACCGGAGCATAACGGTCAGGACCAGACGCAATTATCCGACCGGAGCAACAACCCACATGACGAGCAGCATCGAGGCCACCTCGAACGCCCCCGAGCGCAACAAGGTCACCGTCGACGACCTGGGCTCCGAGGAGGCCTTCCTCGCCGCGATCGACGAGACCATCAAGTACTTCAACGACGGCGACATCGTCGAAGGCACCGTCGTCAAGGTCGACCGGGACGAGGTCCTGCTCGACATCGGCTACAAGACCGAGGGGGTCATTCCCTCTCGTGAGTTGTCGATCAAGCACGATGTCGATCCCGCTGAGGTTGTTGCGGTCGGAGACCACATCGAGGCCCTGGTCCTTCAGAAGGAGGACAAGGAGGGTCGGCTGATCCTGTCCAAGAAGCGCGCCCAGTACGAGCGCGCCTGGGGCACGATCGAGAAGATCAAGGAAGACGACGGTGTCGTTCGCGGCTCCGTCATCGAGGTGGTCAAGGGTGGTCTCATCCTGGACATCGGCCTGCGGGGCTTCCTCCCGGCGTCGCTGGTCGAGATGCGCCGGGTGCGCGACCTCCAGCCCTACGTCGGGCGCGAGCTCGAGGCCAAGATCATCGAGCTGGACAAGAACCGCAACAACGTGGTGCTGTCCCGCCGGGCCTACCTCGAGCAGACCCAGTCCGAGGTGCGTACCGAGTTCCTGCACAAGCTGCAGAAGGGCCAGGTCCGCAAGGGCGTCGTCTCCTCGATCGTCAACTTCGGCGCCTTCGTCGACCTCGGTGGGGTCGACGGCCTGGTGCACGTGTCCGAGCTGTCCTGGAAGCACATCGACCACCCGTCCGAGGTCGTCGAGGTGGGCCAGGAGGTCGAGGTCGAGGTGCTCGACGTCGACCTGGACCGCGAGCGGGTCTCGCTGTCGCTGAAGGCGACGCAGGAGGACCCGTGGCGCCAGTTCGCCCGGACCCACGCCATCCAGCAGATCGTCCCGGGCAAGGTCACCAAGCTCGTTCCGTTCGGTGCGTTCGTCCGCGTGGACGACGGCATCGAGGGCCTGGTGCACATCTCCGAGCTGGCCGAGCGCCACGTGGAGATCCCGGAGCAGGTCGTGCAGGTCGGTTCCGAGGTCATGGTCAAGGTCATCGACATCGACCTGGAGCGGCGCCGGATCTCGCTGTCGCTCAAGCAGGCCAACGAGGGCTTCGTCGAGGGCGAGGAGCACTTCGACCCGACCCTCTACGGCATGTCGGCGACGTACGACAACGAGGGCAACTACATCTACCCCGACGGTTTCGACCCGGAGACCGGCGAGTGGCTCGAGGGCTTCGACAAGCAGCGTGAGGAGTGGGAGCGGCAGTACGCCGAGGCCCGCCAGCGCTGGGAGGCCCACACCAAGCAGGTGCAGACCGCGCGTGCGGCCGACATCCCGGAGGCCCCGGCTTCGACCGGTGGCACCACGTCGGTGAGCAGCAGCGGTGGCGGTTCGTCGCGGAGCAGCGCTCCGGAGGAGCCGGCCGGCACCCTGGCCACGGACGAGGCGCTCGCGGCTCTGCGCGAGAAGCTGGCGGGCGGCAAGTAAGCGTCCGCGCTCTGTTGCGAAAGCCCCGGTCGGGTTATCCCGGCCGGGGCTTTTCCGTACCTGCCTGACCGTCCGGCTACTTCACCATCTGCGCGACCGCGGCGGCGCCGGCGGCGGTGTACCAGCTGCTGACGGCGACCAGGCCGACGACCGCGCCGCCGCCGACGGCCGCGCGCCAGTGGCGGGCGGGCAGGGCGTCCGGGGCGCGGCGGTTCAGCCGCGAGCCGACGGAGTCGATCTCCCGGCAGTGGCGCAGGCCGGCCGTCCCCAGCCGGTGCCGGCCGACGGCGGGGCGCGCCGGCTCCTCCGGACTCAGCAGTCCGGTGGCCACCGAGGCGGGCTCGGTCGCGGCTTCCGCCGGCGGGGTAAGGGGTGCGGCGGTGGCCGGTGTCATGCTGGGTTCCTCCACGTTTCAAAACGGACAAACACACCCTAAACAGACAGTAGTGGAACGGCTACGCGGCACGCCCGAGCCGATGCGGTTGACTGTGCGGATGCTGAAGGTGGGACTGACCGGCGGGATCGGTTCGGGCAAGAGCGCGGTGGCCACCCGGCTGGCCGAACTGGGTGCCGTGGTGATCGACGCGGACCGGCTGGCCCGGGAGGTCGTGGACGTCGGCACACCCGGCCTGGCCGAGGTGGTGGCGGCGTTCGGGCCGGAGGTGCTCGACGCGGCCGGCGCGCTCGACCGGCCGGCGCTCGGGCGGCGCGTGTTCGGCGACGAGGCCGCGCGGCGCACCCTCGAGTCGATCATCCATCCGCGGGTGCGGGCGCGCACCGCCGAACTCACCGCGGCGGCCCCGTCCGACGCCATCGTGGTGAACGACGTGCCGCTGCTCGTGGAGGCCGGGCTGAAGGCCGCATACGACCTCGTGCTGATCGTGCTGGCCGGCACGGAGATCCGGATCGGGCGCCTGGTGCGCGACCGCGGGATGAGCCGCGCCGACGCCGAGGCGAGGATCGCCGCCCAGGCGAACGACGACCAGCGCCGCGCCGCCGCCGACATCCTGATCGAGAACGAGGGCAGCCTGGCCGAACTGCGCGCCCGGGTCGACAAGATCTGGCACGAGACGCTGCTCCCACGCGCCACGCCCTGAACGCCCATCGGCGGCCCCGCGCCGCCGCAGAACAGGCCGGCGCGCGCCGGGTCGGCGGCGTGCGGGGCGGAGGGTGGTGGAGACGCGGGCGCGCTCGCGGCGGCCGGGGCGCCGAAGGCGCCGCCGCGGGACGAGCGCTGCCGGCAGGGCCGGGGCTTCGAATCCCGCGCCGGAAGAACCGCACCGTTGATGGTCGGTTGCCTTCCGGTCGGCCGCCGCGAGCGGCCTACCCCAGAAACGGTAGCCAGTTGATCTTGACAATACAATCGGCATATCGATGCCGATCGGCCCGGAAGCGCCGACGGCGGGAAGTTGTCACACCCCCGGGCTAACGTGGTCCGCATGGCGCTCGACATCCCACGACTCGACGGCCGGTTCGAGGTCGTCAGTGAGTACAAGCCCTCCGGCGACCAGCCGGCGGCGATCGAGGAGCTGGCCCGCCGGGTGAAGGCGGGGGAGCGGCACGTCGTGCTGCTGGGCGCCACGGGCACGGGTAAGAGCGCCACGACGGCGTGGCTGGTCGAGCGGCTGCAGCGCCCCACGCTGGTGCTCGCGCACAACAAGACGCTCGCGGCGCAGCTGGCCAAGGAGTTCCGCGATCTCATGCCGCACAACGCGGTGGAGTACTTCGTCAGTTACTACGACTACTACCAGCCCGAGGCGTACGTCCCGCAGACCGACACCTACATCGAGAAGGACTCGTCGGTCAACGAGGAGGTCGAGCGGCTGCGGCACTCGGCGACCATGAGCCTGCTCACGCGTCGCGACGTGATCGTGGTCGCCACGGTCTCCGCGATCTACGGCCTGGGCACGCCCGAGGAGTACCTCGACCGCAGCGTGCGGGTGGCGGTGGGGCAGGAGATCGAGCGGGACAAGCTGCTGCGTCGCCTGGTCGACATCCAGTACGCGCGCAACGACCTGTCCTTCGCGCGGGGGACGTTCCGGGTGCGCGGCGACACGCTGGAGATCATCCCCGCCTATGAGGAACTGGCGATCCGCATCGAGTTCTTCGGCGACGAGATCGAGCGGCTGGCGTACCTGCACCCGCTGACCGGCGACGAGCTGAAGCAGGTCGACGCTCTCATGATCTTCCCGGCGACGCACTACGCGGCCGGGCCGGAGCGCATGGAGCGGGCCATCCGCGCCATCGAGGCCGAGTTGGAGGAGCGGCTCGCCGAGCTGGATCGGCAGGGGCAGCTGCTGGAGGCGCAGCGGCTGCGGATGCGCACGACGTACGACATCGAGATGATGCGCCAGGTCGGGTTCTGCTCCGGGATCGAAAACTACTCGCGCCACATCGACGGTCGGGAGGCCGGCAGCGCCCCGCACTGCCTGCTCGACTACTTTCCCGACGACTTCCTGACCGTGATCGACGAGTCGCACGCGACCGTTCCGCAGGTGGGCGGCATGTACGAGGGCGACGCGTCCCGCAAGCGCACGCTCGTCGAGCACGGGTTCCGGCTGCCGAGCGCGATGGACAACCGGCCGCTGCGCTTCGACGAGTTCCAGGAGCGGGTGGGCCAGACGGTGTACCTGTCGGCGACGCCGGGGCCGTGGGAGCTGCAGCACTCCGGTGGCGAGTTCGTCGAGCAGGTGATCCGCCCGACCGGGCTGGTCGACCCCGAGGTGGTGGTCAAGCCGACCAAGGGGCAGATCGACGATCTCATGCACGAGATCACGCTGCGCACCGAGCGGGACGAGCGCGTGCTGGTCACCACGCTCACCAAGAAGATGGCCGAGGACCTGACCGACTACCTGCTGGAGCACGGGATCCGGGTGCGCTACCTGCACTCCGAGGTCGACACCCTGCGCCGGGTGGAGCTGCTGCGGGAGCTGCGCAGCGGCGAGTTCGACGTGCTGGTCGGCATCAACCTGCTGCGTGAGGGGCTCGACCTGCCGGAGGTGTCGCTGGTGGCGATCCTCGACGCCGACAAGGAGGGCTTCCTGCGTTCGGGGACGTCGCTGATCCAGACCATCGGGCGGGCCGCGCGAAACGTCTCCGGCCAGGTGATCATGTACGCGGACAAGATCACCCCCTCGATGGCCACGGCGATCGACGAGACCAACCGCCGGCGCGAGAAGCAGGAGGCCTACAACAAGGCCAACGGCATCGACCCGCAGCCGCTGCGCAAGAAGATCCACGACATCCTGGACGACATCTACCGGGAGGCGGAGGACACCGAGGGCGCGATCGGCGGGCACGGCCCCGGCGGCGCGATCATCGGCGGCAGCGGCCGGCAGATGAGCCGGGGCAAGGCCCCGACGCCGGAGACCCGCAGCCGCGGCAAGTCGAAGACGGCGGCCGCGCCGTCGAAGGCCGGGATGGCCCGCGCCGACCTGGCCAACCTGATCCAGGAGCTCAACGACCAGATGCTGTCGGCCGCGCGGGAGCTGCAGTTCGAGCTGGCCGCCCGGATCCGCGACGAGATCTCGGAACTGAAGAAGGAGCTGCGCGCCATGGACGTCGCCGGGGTGAAGTAGACCGCCCCGGCAGCATGCGGCCCCGGGCGGGAGCCCGTCCCGAGGGCCGGCCGCACCATCGCCGGGCACGAGCGGCAACCGCGCGAGACGATCGGGCGAGGACCGCGCGAGACGGTCGGGCGGCGACAACGCGAAACGGCCCGGCGCCGGCGCAATCACGCCGACACCGGGCCGTCCCCGGGACCTGACCGCTAGGCGTGCGCCCGCTTGCGCGCCAGCCGCTCCCGCTCCTTCTGATCCAGCACGACCTTGCGGATGCGTACCGCCACCGGCGTCACCTCGACGCACTCGTCCTCGCGGCAGAACTCGAGCGCCTGCTCCAGCGACAGCTTGCGCGGCGGGATGAGGCGTTCCGTCTCGTCGGCCGCGGACGAACGCATGTTGGTGAGCTTCTTCTCCTTGGTGATGTTGACGTCCATGTCGTCGGCGCGGGAGTTCTCGCCGACGATCATGCCCTCGTACACCTCGGTGGTCGGCTCCACGAACATCGAGCCGCGCTCCTGGAGGTTCATCATCGCGAAGGGGGTCGCCACACCGGCGCGGTCGGCCACGAGCGAACCCGTCGGACGGGTGCGCAGTTCGCCGAACCAGGGCTCGTACTTCTCGAACATGTGGTGCAGGATGCCGGTGCCCCGCGTCTCCGTGAGGAACTCGGTGCGGAAGCCGATCATCGCGCGCGCCGGCACCAGCCACTCCATGCGGATCCAGCCGGTCCCGTGGTTGACCAGCTGCTCCATGCGGCCCTTGCGGGTGGCCAGCAGCTGGGTGATCGGGCCCAGGTAGTCCTCCGGGGAGTCGATCGTGAGGCGTTCGACCGGCTCGTGCACCTTGCCGTCGATCTCCCGCGTGACGACCTGCGGCTTGCCGACCGTGAGCTCGTAGCCCTCGCGGCGCATCTGCTCGACCAGGATCGCCAGGGCCAGCTCACCGCGGCCCTGCACCTCCCAGGCGTCGGGGCGTTCGGTCGGAAGGACCCGGAGCGAGACGTTGCCGATCAGCTCCCGGTCGAGCCGGTCCTTGACCAGGCGGGCGGTGACCTTGGCGCCCTTGACCTTGCCGGCCAGCGGCGAGGTGTTGGTGCCGATGGTCATCGAGATGGCCGGCTCGTCGACGGTGATCCGCGGCAGCGGCGTCGGGTTTTCCGGGTCGGCCAGCGTGTCGCCGATCATGATGTCGGGGAACCCGGCGACGGCGATGATGTCGCCCGGACCGGCCTCCTCGGCGGACTTGCGTTCGAGCGCCTCGGTCATCAGCAGCTCGGAGACGCGGACCCGGTCGATGGTGCCGTCCTGCTTGCACCACGCGACGGTCTGGCCCCGGCGGATGGTGCCCTGCCGGACCCGGCACAGGGCGAGCCGGCCGAGGAACGGCGACGCGTCGAGGTTGGTCACGTGGGCCTGGAGCGGGGCGCCCTCGTCGTAGGCCGGCGCGGGGATGGTGTCGAGCAGCGTGCGGAACAGCGGCTCGAGGGTGTCGTCCTCGGGCATGCCGCCGTCGGCGGGCTGCTTCAGGGAGGCACGGCCGTCGCGGGCGCACGCGTACACGATCGGGAAGTCGATCTGGGACTCGTCGGCGTCGAGGTCGAGGAAGAGTTCGTAGGTGTCGTCCACGACCTCCTTGATCCGCGCGTCCGGCCGGTCGACCTTGTTGATCACGAGGATGATCGGCATCCGCGCGGCCAACGCCTTGCGCAGCACGAACCGCGTCTGCGGGAGCGGGCCCTCGCTGGCGTCGACCAGCAGCACCACGCCGTCGACCATGGTCAGGCCGCGCTCGACCTCGCCGCCGAAGTCGGCGTGACCGGGGGTGTCGATGATGTTGATCGTGTGCTCGCCGTAGCGGATTGCCGTGTTCTTGGCCAGGATGGTGATGCCCTTTTCGCGCTCAAGATCCATCGAGTCCATCACGCGGTCGGTCAGCTCGGCCCGGGCGTGGAACGCACCGGCCTGCCGGAGCATCGCGTCGACCAGAGTGGTCTTGCCATGGTCGACGTGCGCCACGATGGCGACATTGCGAAGATCTGAGCGAACTGCCATGGGTTCATCTTCCCGGGCAGGTCCCGCGCGTGCCAAAGCGGGGTCGACCATCCGTCCCTGAGTCACATTCTTCGGGCAGGATGTGCGGGTGGACGATCCGTTGGCCACCGGCTGGGAGCCGGACCTGCCGGTGCGCGACAGCGTGTTGCGGCAGTTCATCTTCGCCTACGCCGACCGGACCCGGGAGATGGCCGCGTCGGTCGGCGGTCGGGCCGAACGGGACGACGAGCTGAGCCTCGCCGATCTCGGCTCGCCGTTCCTCTTCGACAACGCCGCCGTCGTGCTTCGGCCGCCCCGCGACGTCGGGTCCCTGGTCGATCGGGCGTCGGCGTTCTTTCCGGGGGAACGTTCCTGGGTGCTGCTGTGCGCCTGGCCGACACCGGATCTGTCGACCCACGGGCTGTCGCTGATGGGCCATCCGCCGCTGATGCTGCGCCCGCCGTTCAGCGGTGTCGCCGCCGAGCCCGCGGGGCTGCGCATCGTGCCCGTGGCGAACGCCGCCGACCTGGACGCGTTCCGGCGGGTGCTGGTGGAGGGGTATCCGCTGCCGGCCGGGCAGGAGGGGGCGATCGCCGATCCGCGCGTGCTGGGGGCGTTGCGGCTCTTCCTGGGGTTCGCCGGCGGTCGGGCGGTGGCGGCGGCCGGGGCCGCGGTGCACCACGGCGTCGTGGAGGTCGACTGGGTGGCCACGCTGCCCGAGTTCCGGGGGCGCGGCTTCGGCACCGCCCTGACCGCCCGGGCGGCGGCGGTCGCGCCGGAGTTGCCGGCGGTGCTGATCGCCAGCGACGACGGCCAGCCGGTCTACGAACGGATGGGGTTCCTGCGGCTGATGCGCCTCACGATGTGGTCGAGGACGGGTTCGTGAACCTCACCGGACGGGCCCTCGCCGCGGCCCTGGGCCTGCCGGCGCCCCGCGCGAGGGCGACGGCCGTTCGGGGCATCCCGGTGCGCATGAGCGACGGCGTGATCCTGCGCGCCGACCACTACAGCCCGGGCGGCCCGGCCCCGACGGTGCTGATCCGTACCCCGTACGGCCGGGGCGGCCCGATGGTGGCGCTCTGCCGGGCCCTCTGCGAACAGGGCTTCCACGTGCTGATCCAGTCGTGCCGGGGCACGTTCGACTCGGGCGGCGGCAGGTTCGAGCCGCTGGCCCACGAACGCGACGACGGGCTCGACACGGTCGACTGGCTGCGCCGGCAGGCCTGGTACGGCGGCACGTTCGGCACCTACGGCCCGAGCTACGTCGGGTTCACCCAGTGGGCCCTGGCGGCGGAGGCCGGCCCGGACCTGCGGGCACTGGCGACGATGGTGACGGCGTCGTCGTTCCGCGGGTCGACGTACGCGGGCGGCGGCTTCTCGCTGGACGGCGTGCTGACCTGGAGCACGATCCTCGCGTCGCAGCGGGCCCCGCTGCACGGCACCGTCCTTGACCTGCTGCGCGGCCAGCCCCGCCTGCGCCGCGCCCTGCACCACGCCGAACTGCACGACGCGGACCTGGTCGCGACCGGCGCGGAGGTGCCGTTCTTCCGGGCCTGGCTGCGCGGCGACGAGGACGACTACTGGTCGCCCCGGGAACACACCCACCGGCTCGCGGACGTGACCGCGCCGGTGCTCATGGTCGGCGGCTTCTACGACATCTTCCTGCTCTGGCAGCTCGACGACTACGCGCTGCTGCGCGCGGCGGGGCGGCAGCCGCGGCTGGTGCTCGGCTGGTGGCACCACGGCAGCGCCGGGCTGTTCCGGGCGTCGGTGCGGGAGGGCGTGCGCTTCCTGCGCGAGCACCTGCGCGGGGAGGCCGACCTGGCGCCGCCGACCCCGGTGCGGGTCGAGGTGGGGCCGGGCGGCCCGTGGCGCGACCTGCCGGAGTGGCCGCCCCCGCACACCCCGACACCGTGGCACCTGATCCCCGACGGCACGCTGCGCCCGACCGCCACCGAGGCGGAGAATCCGAGCGCCGCTGACGTCCCGAGCGCCGCCCGGGCGAGCACCGCCACGAGCGGGCCCACCGACCGGACCATGAAGGCCGTGGACACGGAGCCGGCCGGCCGGACGTTCAGGTACGACCCGCGTAATCCGACCCCGGCCTTGGGCGGGCCGCGGCTCGCGGGCAAGGAGGCGGGTGCGCGGGACAACCGCCCGCTGGAGGCCAGGCGGGACGTGCTCGTGTGGACCGGTGCGCCGTTCGACCAGGAAGTGGAGATCGCCGGCCCGGTGCGGGCACTGATCCGGACGACGGCCTCGACGCCGTTCCACGACGTGTTTGTCCGACTGTGTGACGTCCACCCGGACGGCCGGTCGGTGAACGTCTGCGACGGCCTCACCCGGGTGACGGACGCGGACCCGGCCGCGCCGCGCGACGTCGAGGTGCGCATGTGGCCGACGGCCTACCGCCTGGCGCCCGGGCACCGCCTGCGGGTGCAGGTCAGCGGCGGCGCGCACCCGCGCTGGGCGCGCAACCCGGGGACGGGCGCCGCGCTGGACGAGCCGGGCCCGCTGGTCCCGTGCCGGATCACGGTGCACCCCGGCTCGCACGTGCTGCTACCGCGAACGGGCCGCACCCCGTGAAAGGGATGCGGCCCGCCGCAACAGGAGGACTTACGGCGTCGGACGATCGATGTCGCCACGCCACGCGCCGGTCTCGTTGCCGCCACGCGATTCGATGTACTCCTTGAACTTCTTCACGTCGTTCTTGACCTGACGGTCGATGATCCCGACCTTGTCCCCGACCGTTTCGGCCACACCGGACGGTTCGATGTCCATCTGCACGGTGACGCGCGTGTGCGTCTCGTCGAGCCGGTGGAACGTCACCACGCCGGCGTGCTTCGGCCCGTCGAGCGTGGTCCACGACACGCGCTCGTCGGGGTGCTGCTCAGTGATCTTGGCGTCGAACTCGCGGCGTACGCCGCCGATCTCCACGGTCCAGTGGGTCATGTCGTCAGTGACCTGCCGGATCGATTCGACACCGCCCATGAAGTGCGGGAACTGCTCGAACTGCGTCCACTGGTTGTAAGCCGTGCGGACAGGTACGGCAACGTCGACAGATTCCACGACGGTGCTCATGTGCGGTCAGCTCCTTTCGTTCGGTACGGCATCCGGCGTACCCGCGACCTTCCGAGGCAAACGGCTGACCCCGGAATTGCGTCGAAGCGGCAGACTGTTGCCTTTGGACTTCCCTGAGTCGCAGGAGGATCTGTGTCCGAGCCGCTGGAGGGCGCGACCGGCGAGGTGCGGGTGCCGACCGCCGCGCATCTGGCCTGGGTCGCCGAGCAGTTGCGCGTGCTCGCCGACGACGTCGCCGACATGGCGGGGGAGGGCGGCAGTCCGGCCCGCGCGGTCGCCGCCGAGCTGGCCGGCAGCGGCCGCCGGATGGCCGAGTACCTGTCCGACCGGGAGCCGACCGAGGTCCTGGCGGACCTGCGTGACTTCGCCCGCAACCGACCCGCGGAGTTCCTGGCGTCCGCGCTGGCCGTCGGGTTCGTGGTGGGCCAGTTCGACGCGGGGGAACGCCCCAAGCACGCCAAACCCGAGCCCGCCGCACCGGAGCCCGCCGCTGCCGCGGAGGACGAGCCGACCCGGCTGGAGCGGATGGCGCAGGAGCACGACACCGACGCGACGGTGCCCGTGTCGCCGGCTCCCGCTGCCGCGCAGCCCGCCGTTCAGCCGGCGGCGGCCGCGCCGAGGAGGGCGAAGAAGGAGCTGTGGGACTCGCCGCCGATCCTGATGTCGGAGCCGATGTCACCCAGTCCGTACGCCTCGGAGACCTATTACGACGACGACCCACCTGCCCGATAAGCCTAATCCGCACAGTTTGTGCGACTTCGCCGTGACCTGCGGTGGCTCAATTCTGGCGATTACCGCCAGCACAAGGAGTCACCGTGGCCAACATTCACCACTTCGCGTACGGCTGGGTCAATCCCGTCCTGGCGTACGTCCTGTCGTTCCTCGGGTCGCTGCTGGGACTGGTGCTGACCGCCCGCTCCCGGGACACCAACGGCACGGGCCGGCTGCGGTGGCTGTTCCTGGCGGCGCTGGCCATCGGCGGGACGGCCATCTGGCTCATGCACTTCATGGCGATGCTCGGCTTCGACGTGCCGGACACCGTCCTGCGCTTCGACATCGTGCTGACCATCGCGAGCTTCGGGGTGTCCGTCGCGATCGTGGCCCTCGGGCTCATCGTGGCGGCGCTCGGGAAGCCGTCGCTGTTCCGGATCGTGGCCGGTGGGCTGCTGACCGGCGTGGGCGTCGCGGCGATGCACTACATGGGCATGTCGGCCGTCCGGCTCGGCGGAACGATCACCTACGACCCGTGGCTGGTCACGCTCTCGGTGTGCATCGCGGTGGTGGCCTCGGTGGTGGCGCTCTGGTTCGCCGTGGTGATCCGGGGCGCCGGCGCGACCGTGGGCGCCGCGGCGCTCATGGGGGTCGCGGTGTGCAGCATGCACTACACCGGCATGGCGGCGGTCCGGGTGCGGCTGCACCACACCTCGGAGGCGATCGAAGGGGTCAGCCCGTTCGTGATGCTGGCGCCGATCAGCATCATCTCCTGCGTGGTGATCAGCGCCCTGGCGTACACCACGATCGGGTTCTCCATGCGCCAGGAGGGCGAGCGCGAGGACGAACTGCTCACCAAGGCCCGCGACCTGCACGGGATGGCGGCGATGCTCCAGCTCGGCGGCGCGCGCCACCGCTGAGGGTTCCCCGGCCGGTGCCCAGTGAGGCGGGCACCGGCCGGCCTCCTATGAAGAAACGTCCTTGCCCGCGAACCGGGCCCACGCGCCGGCCAGGAACACCCCCGTATACGCGGCGGCGACCAACAGCCCCGGCACCAGCGCCCCCAGGTCCACCGGATCGCGCAGGAACTCCCCGTAGTCCATCCAGTGGTGCGTGAGCAGGTACGGCTGCAGCCAGTCCAGCTGTTCGATCTGGTCCAGGATGAAGCTGAGCACCGTCAGCACCATGATCGCGATGGTGGCGCCGATGGGCTGTTCGGTCAGCGTCGACACGAACACCCCGATCGCACCGAGCGCCGACAGGCACACGCCCAGGTAGAGCACCACACCGAGAACGCGCAGCACCCCCTCGCCGAAGCCGACCATCGACCCGGACAGCAGCAGCACGTCGCCGCCGCCGAACAGCAGCAGCCCGATCAGCATGCCGGTGGCGGCGACCAGCGCCACGGCGGCGAACGCGAAGATCACCACCCCGAGGTACTTCACGGCCAGCAGCCGGGTCCGGTCGACCGGCACCGCGAGCAGGTAGCGCAGCGTGCCGGTGTTCGCCTCACCGGCCACCGAGTCGCCGGCGATGGCGGCCACGGCCAGCGGCAGGAACAGCGGCAGTTCGGCGGTGAGCGCCGCGAGCGAGACGAAGAGCCCGTTGTTGGCGATCTGGTTGAAGAAGTCGGGTCCGCCCCCGCCGCCCGGCCAGAGCTTCATGACGACCGCGATGATGATCGGAATCGCCGCGAGCGCGGCCATGCCGGCCCAGTTCCGGCGCCGGCCGAAGATCAGCATCAGCTCCGAACGCAGGAAGCGGGTGCTCACCGGCTTGGGGACATACGGGGTGGCTTCACGCACTGACATCGAAGCCCTCCCCGGTCAGTTCGACGAACATGTCCTCCAGGTCCGGCGCCACCACGCCGAACCCGCGCACCGGCACGTCGTCGTGCACCAGCGTGGCGACGATCTTCTCCGGAGCGAGCTCCCCGAGGAGGCCCTCCGCGGTGCCGGGCCCGGTCGTCACCTCGGCGAGCCCGAGCGCCGTGAGCGTCTCGGCCGCCGCCTCCGGGCGTTCCGTCTCCACCCGCACGCGCCGCTGTGCCCGGGCCCGCAGCTGGGCCAACGAACCCTGCGTCACCAGCTTGCCCTGGTGCATCACGCCGACGTGGGTGCAGATCTGCTCCACCTCCGACAGCAGGTGGGTGGAGAGCATCACCGTGGCGCCCTCGGCGGCCAGCCCGCTGACCAGGGCCCGCACCTCGCGGGTGCCCTGCGGGTCGAGGCCGTTCGTGGGTTCGTCGAGGATCAGCAGGTCGCGCGGGGTGAGCAGCGCCGCGGCGATGGCCAGCCGCTGGCGCATCCCCAGCGAGTACGCGCGGTAGCGCTTGCCGGCCGCGGCGGTCAGGCCGACCCGTTCGAGGGCGGCGTCGATGCGCCGCTTGACCGTGCGCGGGTCCGCGGTGCGGTCGGCCGCGTCGAGGCGGGCCAGGTTGGCGCGCCCCGACAGATACGGGTGGAACGCCGGCCCCTCGCACAGCGCGCCGACGCGCGGCAGGATCGCGCCGGCCTTCTCCTGGAACGGCTCGCCGAGCAGATCGTGCCGTCCCGCGGTCGGCATGATCAGGCCCAGCAGCATCCGGATCGTGGTCGTCTTGCCCGACCCGTTGGGGCCCAGGAACCCGTAGACCGCACCGCGCGGCACCCGCAGTTCGACCGAATCGACCGCCACCTGATGACCGAAACGCTTGGTCAGACCGTAGGTGGCGACGGCGTCGTCGCTCCGGTGGGAAGACGCCCCGAGGGCGGGGACCGACCGGTCCCCGCCCTCCCGCAGCGCGGCCTCAGCCACGAAGCGCCTCGTAGAGCTTCTCCGGTGCGACGGCGCCGAACGCGATCCGGCCGTCATCGGCCACGACCGCGCTGAACAGCTTGCCCTTGAGCAGCCGGCCCGAGCCCCAGTCGCCGCTGACCTGCGGCAGGGCGCTCACGATGTCGGCGGGGTCCTGGCCACCCCGGCCGCGCCCGTCCTCCGGCTTCTCGGCGGAGGGCTGCTTCGCCGGCTGCTTGATGACGACGACCGTGGTCCAGCCGGTGCCGACCACCTTCGACTCGGACTTCGCCTGCGCGGCGTGCTCCTTCGCGTCCGCCTCGGCCTGGGCCCGCTCCTCGGCCGACGGCGTGGCCTCCTCCGTCACCGTCGTGCCCGGCGGCGGCGTGAACGTGAACTGGGCGTCGTCCGGCCGCGAGAAGTCCACCTGGGTGAACTCCGCCCGGAACGCCGGCTCGTCGGCGCCCTTGCCGTACACCAGCACGCGCAGCGGAACGTGCTCGGTCGCGTCGACGGCGACCTTCACGCTGCCGATCAGCGACGCGGTGTCCTTCGGCTTGAGCACCAGCTCGTAGGCGGAACGCCCGGCGACCCGCGCGTTGCGGCCGACCTCCACCACCGTGGTCGGGTCCACCGCCTTCAGCGCCTGCTCGGCGGCCTCCTGCGGGGTGAGCGACCCGGGCAGCTGGCGCTCGGGCTTGGCGGCCTCGCCGTCACCCAGCTCGCGGTGCGTGGCGGTCTGGGTCTTGCTGTCCCAGGTCCACACGTCCTTGCCGTTGCGGATGATGTCGGACTCGCCCACGGTGCCGATGAGCGCGACGCGTTGCTTGTCCTCGCCCGCGTACCAGACGCGGACCTGGTGCGAACCCGACAGGAGCGAACCGATTCCGGCACCGCCCGCTCCGGCGCCCGCGGGAAGCGACGGAAGGCCCAGGTCCGAGGTGGTGCGCACGGTCCCCGAGAGGCCGTCGAGGCTGGCGTTCTGAAGGTCGACGAGTAGTTGGGCGGCGCTGCGGTCGGGCAGCTCCGGCTCGGCGGAGGCGGCGACGGTACCGAGTGCCGCACCGCCGCCGATCACCGCGACGGCGACGGCCGACGGAACGAGCCACCGCAGCGCGGGTCGGGATGTGAAGAGCGACATGCGTACCACTGTGCCGTTGGCCGGCTGTGAGTCCCCTGAGATTCACAGGTTCTCTCAGCGCGGCGGCGTGCCAGGCTGTCAGGCATGCGGCTGCTGGTGGTGGAGGATGAGCAGCGCCTGGCGAAGGCGTTGCAGCGGGGGCTGTCGGCGGAGGGGTTCGCGGTCGACGTGGCCCATGACGGCCCGACCGGGCTCGAGCTGGCCCGGCACCAGTCCTACGACGCGATGATCCTCGACGTGATGCTGCCCGGCCTCTCCGGTTACCGGGTGGTGCGGCAGTTGCGCGCCGAGCAGGTGTGGCTGCCGGTGCTCATGCTCTCGGCCAAGGACGGCGAGTACGACCAGGCCGACGGCTTGGACTGCGGCGCCGACGACTACCTGACCAAGCCGTTCTCGTACGTCGTGCTGCTGGCCCGGCTGCGGGCGCTGCTGCGGCGGGGCGCGCCGTCCCGGCCGGCCGTTCTGGAGGTGGGCGAACTGGCTCTCGACCCGGCCGGCCGCACGGTCACCCTCGCCGGCGAGCCGGTCACGCTCACCACGCGCGAGTACGCGTTGCTGGAGTATCTGATGCGCCGCCCGGGTCAGGTCGTCTCCAAGATCGAGCTGCTGGACCACGTGTGGGACGCCGCCGCCGACACCGCCCCGAACGTGGTCGAGGTGTACATCGGCTACCTGCGGCGCAAGCTCGGCCGCGACCTGGTCGAGACGGTTCGCGGCGCCGGGTACCGCCTCGGCACGACCGGGGGCTGACCGGCGTGCGGAGATGGTGGCGGCGCCGGTCGCTGCGCGGGCGGCTGATCCTCATCGGTACCGGCGGCCTGGCGGTCGGGTTCCTGGTCAGCGGCCTCCTGCTCTTCGCCGTGCTGGGTGTGGTGCTGCGCAGCACGGTCGACAACGGCGCGCGCGCCACGGCCGAGGAGGTGGCGCGCGGGCACACCGCCGGCGACCTGCCCGACCCGGTACCGGCCAGCGGTGGGCAGGTGGTGCAGATCGTCGACCCGCAGCACCGGGTGCTGAATGCCTCCATCGGCGCCGACCGGCTCGTGCCGATGCTGCGCAAGGACGAACTGGCGTCCGCCCGCGCCGGCAAGCGGATGTACGTGCCCGGTGCCCGGGTCTCCGCCGACGGGGAGATGCGCGTGGTGGCCGTTCAGGCGGGCTCCGACACGGTGCTCGTGGCGCAGCCGACCGCCGACGTCACCAAGGGCGCGCACGTGCTGCGCATCATGCTGCTGATCGTGTATCCGCTGCTGGTGGCGTTCATGGCGGTGCTCGCGTGGCGGGTCGTCGGTGCCGCGCTGCGCCCCGTCGACGAACTGCGCGCCGGCGCGGACTCGATCACCGGTGCCGGGCTGACCGACCGGCTGCCCGTGCCGGAGGCCAGCGACGAGATCCACCGGCTGGCCGTCACCCTGAACGGCATGCTGGACCGGCTGGCCGCCGTCCGGGCGCGTCAGCGGGCGTTCGTCGCCGACGCGGCGCACGAGTTGCGCAGCCCCATCGCCGCCATGCGCACCGAACTGGAGGTGGCGCAGCGGCACGGCGTTCCGGAGGAGCTGGTGCCGGACCTGCTCGCCGACGTGGAACGGCTCGGCCGGCTCGTCGACGACCTGCTCCTGCTGGCCCGCGCCGACGACGCGCACGCCGCCGCGCCGCTGGCCCGGGAGCCGGTGGACCTGCGCCACCTCCTGGCGGACGCGGCCGAACGCTGCCGCAACGCCCGCGTTCCCGTGAAGGTGGTGCCCGGCACCGATCCACTGTGGACGGTCGGCGACCGCGACGCCCTGCTGCGCGTCGCCGGCAACCTGGTCGACAACGCCGTGCGGCACGCGTCGGCCACGGTGACGCTCGCCGGCCTGTCCGTCGGCGGGGAGGCGGTGCTCGAGGTGACCGACGACGGCCCGGGCATCCCGGACGCCGACCGCGAACGCGTCTTCGACCGCTTCACCCGCCTGGACGACGCCCGGGCCCGCGACGCCGGCGGCTCCGGCCTCGGGCTGGCGATCGTCCGCGAACTGGTGCGCCGCCACGGCGGCACGGTGATCCTGGAGGACGCGGAGCCCGGCGTGCGCGCGGTCGTGCGGCTGCGCCGCTCGATCTGATTTCCGCCGCCGAGCCGGCAGCCCGCGAGATCGGCGGAAATCCCCACCCTCCGCGGGGCCCTCCCGGTGCGTCTGTCCGTGCGTGAGGGACGGGTTCGAGGAGTTCGTGCGGGCGCGCACGGGTGCGTTCGCGCGGACGGCGTACCTGCTGACCGGCGACCGGCGGCACGCCGAGGAACTCGTGCAGACCGCGCTGACCGCCGCGGCGGAGCGGTGGACCCGGCTCGACGACCCGGAGCGGTACGTGCGGCGGGTGCTGTACGCGCGGGCGATCTCCCGGTGGCGTCGGCTCCGGCGCCGGGCGCAGTCGCCGGTCGGCCCGCCGGCGGAGCGGGGTGCCGCGCTCGCCCGGGCCCTCGCCGGGCTCAGGCCGAGGCAGCGGGCCGCGCTGGTGCTGCGGTTCCACGAGGACTGTTCCGAGTCCGAGGCGGCGGAGATCCTCGGCGTCGGCCTCGCCGCGCTCCGCGACCTGACCGGGGCGGCCGTGCGCAGGCTGCACGAGGTCGCGCCGGACCTGACGTCCGATCTCACCGGGGAAACCGAGGAACACGAGGGGGTGTTGTCATGAGCGGACGCTTGCGGAAGCGAATCATGAAGCACTGCGCGCTCGCGTCTCGTGGCGCCGGTGAGCGAAGCGAGGCGGCGGCATGAGCGTGTTGCGGGATGCGTTCCGGGAACTGGCCGAGGACGCCCCGGAGGTGCGGCCGCCCGCCGGCCTCTACGCCGCCGCCCGCCGCCGTCGCCGCGAACGCCGTGCCGCCGCGGCCCTCCTCGCGCTCGCCGTCCTGGCCGTGGCCGTCCTCATCGGATGGCCGCGCCCCGGTCCCGAACGCTTCGGCGGCGACTCCGCCGGACTGCCCGACCACCTGGTGCTCCCGTCCTGGGACACGGCGACGGTGCACGACTCGCCGGCCGGCCCGGCCGCGGTGGCGTACTCCCTCGGCGAGCGCAACGTCCAGTCCGACGACGAGGACTTCAGGATCTTCAGCTGGTGGCGGCACGGGCACACGGTCAGTTCGACCACGGTCGTGGGGCTGCACGAGGACGTGTACCGGATCGCCCGCGGCGGCTACACCACCGGCGTGGACCTCTCGCCGGACGGCCGCTTCCTGATGGTCGGCGGGGAGGCGCTGGACCTGAGCACCGGCCGCACGCGGGCCCTGCCCAAGCTGACCGGGCCGCGCCCGCAGGCCGGCCCGTCGTCGACGCCGTACTACGGCTATGGCGGCGTGACCACCTGGTCGCCGGAGGGGACGCGGGTCGTCGTGGTCGACCAGAGCCGGGTCGCCGTCGCCGGGTGGCCCTCCGGGCGGATCGAGTGGAACGCCACGTTCCCGTACCAGAACTACATCGGCGACGCGGTGATCCCGGAGGACGGCAGCGCGGTGGCCCTGACTCTGGACGACGAGATCGTCGTGCTGAACCGCGACGGCACGCGCCGGTGGAGTCGTTCGAAGCACGAGCCGTGGCTGGTGTCCGGGCGGGCGGCGTGGCGACCCGACGGGCGGCTGGTGGGCCTGACCCGGGAGGTCAACGGCCCGTACCGGTTGGCGGCCCTGGACGGCGCGACCGGTGCGCCCGTCGACATCGGCGCCTACCCGCCGGTCTCCGCCGCGATGGGCATGGAGGTGGTGGCGTGGCGCGGCGACGTGGCCTACGCGATCGTGCGCCACGCGGTGCCGGGCATCTACACGCAGGACGAGATCCCGTTCCCCGAACTGGTCCGGCTCGTCCCCGGGGCCGCCGCGCCGGAGGTGGTGCTGAAGCCGCCCGCCGGCACCGAGCAGTTGGCGGTGGCGACGGTGTTCGTCGACGCGCGGCGCGCGACCGGTGCGCCGGAGTTCGGCGTCAACTTCTACGAGTACCTCGGTCGCGGGCTGAACTGGGCGTGCTGCCCGGTGGTGCTCATCGGGTTCCTGGTGATGGTGCGGAAGACGGTGCGATGGTCGACGCAGGTATGAGCGGCGGCATGAGGGACGGGTTCGAGGAGTTCGTGCGGGCGCGCACGGGTGCCTTCGCGCGCACGGCGTACCTGCTCACCGGCGACCGGCAGCACGCCGAGGAACTCGTCCAGACCGCGCTGACCGCCGCGGCGGAGCGGTGGACCCGGCTCGACGACCCGGAGCGGTACGTGCGGCGGGTCCTGTACACGCGGGCCGTGTCGTGGTGGCGGGTGCGCCGGCGGTGGCGTTCGGAGGTGTTGACGGACGCGCCTCCGGAGCGTCGCGCGGTGTCCCGGGACGATCCGGACCTGCGCATCGTGCTCGCCGACGCGCTCAAGAGGCTCACCGCGAAGCAGCGGGCCGTGCTGGTGCTGCGCTTCTACGAAGACCGTTCGGAGTCGGAGACGGCGGAGATCCTCGGGGTGGGGCTCGGCACCGTCAAGAGCCAGACCCGGGACGCCCTGCGCCGCCTGCGCGCCGTCGCGCCGGAGCTGGCCGACGAGAACGAGGAGGCCATGCGATGACCGACCTCCGGGGCCTGATGCGGGAACTCGCCGAGGAGGCGCCGGCGGTGCCGGTTCCCCCGGATCTGTATGTGAACGCCCGACGCAACCGCAGGCGCCGCAGAACGGCCGCGGTGGCGGCGGTCCTCGCGATCGCGGCGCTCGTGGTGACCGGCCTGATCGCCCGACCGCACCCGCAGGCGGAACGCTTCGGCGGCGGCGAGGACGGCCTTCCCGAACGGCTCCTGAGCGTGCCCGCCTCCACCGGCGCGAACGGCGCCGACCCGGTCGGCCCGGCGGCGGTGATCTTCTCCCTGGGGGAGGACAACCCGCAGTCCGACCACGAGGACTTCGGCTTCGCCTGGTGGCGCGGCGGACACACGGTCGAGTCCAGCACGATCGTGGCCCGCGACCGGGACGCCTACCGGATCGTGCGGGCCGGCTACTCCACCGGCGCCGAACTCTCCCCGGACGGCCGCTACCTCCTCTCCGAGGGGCGCGTCCTGGACCTCGCCACCGGCGACGACCGCCTGAAGCTGCGCACGGTCCCGCCGGAACAGAGCTGGGCGCCGGACGGCGAGACGCCGCCGTACGACGGCGGTGTCCAGCTCTACGGCCGGTGGACGGAGGACGGCCGGCGGATCGTCGCCGTCCAGGACGACCGCGTGGTGCTCGTCTCGTGGCCCTCCGGCCAGGTCGAACGGGTGCTGCGCACGCCGCAGCAGCGGCCGGTCGACCAGCACGTGATGGTGTCGCCGGACGCCCGCACGGTGGTGGTGCAGAGCAACAACCTGCTGCGCGGGTACGACGTCGGCGGGACGCTCAGCTGGTCGCAGGAGGTCTCGACGGACGCGCTGGTCGTCGCCGGGCGCGCGGCGTGGCGGCCCGACGGCCGGCTGTTCGTCTTCGACCGCACCGACACCGTCTGCGACCTCTGCGGCTGGAAGCCGGGGACGTGGCGGTTGAGCGCCCGCGACGGCGCCACCGGCGAGCGGGTCGCCGCGCCCGACTATCCCGCGATCCGCGACGCCATGTACGTCAACGTGCTGACATGGCGTGGAGACGTCGCCTACGCGGTCGTCTCCTACACCAACCACCGCACCGACGATCTCGTCGACGTCACCGGCACCGCGCTGGTGCGGCTGCGCCCGGGCGCAGCCGTTCCGGAGGTGGTGCTCGCCGGCCCCGAGGGCACCCGGTATCTCGGTGTCGCGACCGATCTCGTGGAGCGGATCCGGCCGCTCGGGGAGCCGGACTTCGGCCACAACTCCGCCGAGACGCTGGGGCTGGCGGTCACCTGGGGCACCTGTCCGGCGATCGTCCTTTCGGTCGTGGTGGTGGCGCTGATTCTGCGGCGACGTCGGCGGGTTCGATGAGATTGAATATCGAGCCATGGGGGGTCGGTGGTTCGTCGCGGTGTCGGTCGCGGTGGTGTGGGGGGCGCTCGCCGGGTTCTGGACGCCGCGGGGGCCGCTGACCGCCGTCGAGGGGGTCGCGTCTATCGCCGTGAGCCTCGCCGTGGGCGGGCTCGCCGGGTGGCTGACCCGGTCCCGACGGTCGGTGCTCGTCGCGCTCGCCTTCGTCCTCTCGGTCGAACTGGTGCGCTTCCGGCTGCCCGGGCCGACCGTGGACGCGCCGCACCTGAGCCCGCTGGGGTTGGTGGCGCTGGTGTTCGGGCGGGGCGTGCACGGCCTCGTCTCGGTGCTGCCGCTCGTCGTCGGCGCGATCTACGGCCGGCGGGGGACCGGCGGGCGCCGGCCGGTGCTGCGGCACCTCTCCGCGGGGGCGGGTGCGCTCGTCGTGGCGGTCACGGCCGTGCTGGTCGTCCTGCCCGCGGGCACGCCCGCGATCCGCGACGGGGTCGCCGAGCTGACGTCCGTCCGCGTCGGTTCCGCCGACCTCGGCCTGCTCATCCGGGGGAACTCCCGGAGCCTGCCGGTGCTGCTCTTCGTGCCCGGCCCGCCCGGGGGTTCCGAGCTGGGGGCCGTGCGCAGGTACCTGGGCGGGCTGGAACGTTCCTTCGTGGTGGCCACGCTGGACCGGCGCGGCGCGGCGCGTTCCTACGCCGCCCTGGACCCCGCCGGATCCTTCGACCCGGAACGCCTCGTCGCCGACATCCACGCGGTCACCGAGCACCTGCGCAAGAAGTTCGGCCAGGAGCGCGTGTACCTGCTGGCGCACTCGGGCGGGTCGATCCCGGCCGCGCTGGCGGTGCACCGCCGACCCGACCTGTACCGCGCGTACATCGGCACCGGGCAGGCCGTCGACCTGGCCGACCAGGACCGCATCTTCTACGCCGACACGCTCGCCTGGGCCCGGGCCACCGGCCGCGCCGACGTGGTGTCCGCGCTGTCCTCCCAGGGGCCGCCGCCGTACCGGACCTTTTACGCGTACGAGCCGATCGTCACCAACCTCAACGCGGTGTACCGCTACGACAGCGCCGACCCCGCCGCGCGGGACGCCTCGGCCATCGGGGGAGTGGGTGCGGGCGAGCTGACGTTCCTCGAACGGCTGCACGTGCTGGCGTCGTTCGTGGACGCGTACCACGTGCTGTACCCGCGCATGCAGAACGTCGACCTGCGGGAGTCCGCGCGCGGCTTCGCGGTGCCGGTGTACTTCCTGCAGGGGGCGCACGAGATGCGCGGGATGGCCGAGCTGTTCGCGCAGTGGTTCGCCGCGGTGCAGGCGCCGGCCAAGCACGTGGCGACGGCGTCCCGTTCGGGGCACTGGCCGCTCTTCGAGGAGCCCGACCGCCTGGTCGAACTGATGGCGCGGGTGCGGTCGGAGGCCTGACCCAGGTTTGACACTGTCATATGACAGTGTTAGCTTCGGTCGCATGGCATCCGACTGGACTCTCGACGACCTGGTCGCCCGGGTAGGTGACGCGCTCGGCGCGGTCGACTACCGCGGCGCGCCCAACGGTCGGGTCCGCGATGTGCCGGACCGGCGGGCCGTGCGCTGGTACACGACGATCGGGCTGCTCGACCGGCCGGCCGCCATGCGCGGGCGCACCGCGCTCTACGGCACCCGCCACCTCGCTCAGCTGGTCGCCATCAAGCGGCGGCAGGCGGAGGGGCGCAGCCTCACCGAGATCCAGGCGGAGCTGGTCGGCGCCACGGACGCCCGACTCGCCGAGATCGCCGGCCTGCCGGTGAACCCGGACTCCATTGGCTCCGCTGGGTCCACTGTGGACGGTTCTGACGCTGACACTGTCACGGTGCGGCCGCGGGCGGCCTTCTGGACCAGCGTGCCCGCCCCGCCGGCCTCGCCGGCGCTGTCCGCGCCGCCTGAGCCGGGGGCCTCTCTCGCGGCGCCGGTCCCGTCCGCGCCGCGCGCCGAGCGGGAGGCGTCCCGCGCGGCGCCGGCGCCGGACGGCGTGCTGACCGGTGTCCCGCTGGGCGGCGGCGCCGTGCTGCTGCTGCCGGCGACGCCCGGCCCCGAGGACCTCGCCGCGCTGCGCGACGCGGCCCGACCACTCATCGACCTGCTCATCGCCCGTGGCCTCGTGCCCGAAGACAGGAGTGCGCCGTGATCGTCCGGATCCTGCCCATGCCCGACGACCAGGCGCAGCGGGCCGCCGCGCCACTGCCCGACAGCGGCATCGGCTGCCTGCGCACCGAATCGGGCAACCTGCCGCTGGAGGCGCTCGACGTCAGCGCCGACATCACCGGCCTCGTCTCGCGGGTCACGATGGTGCAGACGTTCCGCAATCCGCACGCCGTCCCGCTCGAGGCGACCTACATCTTCCCGCTGCCCGACCGGGCGGCCGTCACGCGCATGCGGATGACCGCCGACGACCGCGTCGTCGAGGCCGAACTGCAGGAGCGCGCGCAGGCCCGGGAGACCTACGACCGCGCCGTCGCGGCGGGGCAGCGCGCCTCCATCGCCGAGGAGGACCGGCCCGACGTGTTCACCATGCGGGTCGGCAACATCGTTCCGGGCGAACGGGTCACCGTCGAGCTGACCCTCGCCGGCCCGCTCCTGAGCGCCGACGGCTCGGCGGAGTTCCGGTTCCCGCTCGTCGTCGCGCCGCGCTACGTCCCCGGTGTGCCCCTCGGCGGGCCGCAGGCCGGAGACGGCGTCAACGAGGACACCGACGCCGTGCCCGACGCGTCGCGGATCAGCCCGCCGGTGCTGCTGCCCGGGTTCCCCGACCCGGTGCGGCTCTCCATCGACGTCGGCATCGACCCCGCGGGGCTGCCGCTCGGCGACGTCCGGTGCAGCCTCCACGCACTGTCCGAAGTGGACGGACGGTGGCGGATCCTGCCCGGCGAACGCGCGGACCGGGACTTCGTGCTGCGCCTCGCCTACGGCGCCCCGGCGACGGCGCCGGCGGTGCAGCTGTGCCCCGACGCCGACTCCGACTCGGCCGGCACCTTCGAGTTGACCGTGCTGCCGCCGCTCGGTGCCGCACCGCCGCGCCCGCGGGACGTGGTGCTGGTGCTCGACCGTTCGGGGAGCATGGGCGGCTGGAAGATGATCAGCGCCCGCCGGGCCGCCGCCCGCATCGTCGACACGCTCACCGACGCGGACCGGTTCGCGGTGCTGACGTTCGACCATCACGTCGACCGCCCCGCCGGATTGTCCGCAGGGCTCGTGCCGGCCAGTGACCGCAACCGGTTCCGCGCCGTTCAGCATCTGTCCACAGTGGACGCACGGGGCGGCACGGAGATGCTGGCTCCCCTGACGCAGGGCCGCGACCTGCTCACCGCCACCGACGGCGAACGCGACCGGGTGCTCGTTCTGCTCACCGACGGCCAGGTCGGCAACGAGGACCAGATCCTGCGCACGCTCGGCACCCTGAACGGCATCCGCGTGCACGCCATCGGCATCGACCGGGCCGTCAACGCCGGCTTCCTCGGCCGGCTCGCAGCGGCCGGTGGCGGCGTGTTCGAACTGGTGGAGACCGAGGACCGCCTCGACGAGGTGATGGCGAACATCCATCGCCGCATCGGTTCGCCGCTCGTTACCGACCTGTCGCTGGAGCCGCTGGGCCTGACCGTCGAACCGGGCACCGTCGCCCCGGCCCGCCTGCCCGACCTCTTCCCGGGTGTGCCCCTGGTCATCCGCGGCCGCTACTCGGCACACGCGGCGGGTGCCGCCGATGCGGCGGTGCTGCGGGTGCGCGGCCGGGCGGCCGACGGCGGCGCCTGGGACGCCGAACCCGCGGCGACCCGTCACGACAACCCGGCCGTCACCTCCGTCTGGGCCCGCGCGCACCTGCGTGACCTGGAGGACGCCTACCTGGTGGGCGCCGACCCCGGCCGCTCTTCTCTCGAACGCCGCATCGTCGACACCTCGCTCCGCTTCGGCGTGCTGTGCCGCTTCACCGCCTACGTGGCGGTGGACCCGCGCGTGGTGGCCGAGGGCGGGCCCGGACACCGCGTGGTCCAACCCGTCGAGCCGGTCGACGGCTGGGACAACGCCGCCGGCCCCACGATGACGCTGGCGAGCTTCTCGGCCCCCGCCCCGCGGGAGACGATGAGCCGGAAGTCGATGCGCCTGCGCGGCCTGACCGGCGGCGCCTCCCCGGCGGCGGCGCGCTACGACGGCACCCCACCGCCACCACCCCGCGTGAGCGGCTACGCCGCGGACAGCACTCAGACCGCGGCCGGCGACACCGGTGGCGCCTACGGCACACCCGTCCCCCCGCCGAACGCCCAACCCGGCGCGCCGGCGCCCTTCCCCACCTCCCCGGCCCCGACCCCCGGCCGCCCCGGCGCCGTCCCGCCCGGCCCCGGCGCTCCCGGCGCTGTGCCGCCCGGCCGCCCCGGTGCTCCCGGTGTACCCGGCGCACCGGTATCGCCGGGCGGACCCGTCCCGCCCGGGGTGGTGCCTCCCGGACGGCCGCTGCCGCCCCGGCACACCCCGCCCGGTGGGCCGGTCCCGCCGGCGCCGGTCTCGCCCGGGGCTCCCGGCACGCCGCCGTACGGCCGCCCCGGCGGGCCGCTGTCGCCCGAGCCGTACGGGCCCGGGCCGGGGGACTCGGTGGTGCCCGGTGGTCCGGTGGTGCCCGGCGATCCGGGGCGGCGCGAGCCGTTCGAGCCGCCGGTGCGGCCGGTGCCGGAGACGCCCACCGACCCGGCTTCGGAGACGCGGCGGCGGATCGCGGAGGAGTCCGTGCGGTGGCTCGCCGATCTCCGGGCCGCCGAGCGGGACCTGCCGGAGCACCGTCGGGAGTTGCTGGAGCGGCTCGCCGACTGGATCGACGCGGCAACGGCCGACCTCGGCCGGCTCGGCCCCGGCGCACCCGTGCTGGCCGGCCTCTCCGGCCTGGCCGTGCGCATCCGCACGGTCGGTGTCGCCCTGGAGGTGATCTGGCCGGAGGCGATCCGCACGCTCGAACTGCTCCCCGCCCAGCTCCCATCCGCGCCCTTCGGCCCACCGACGCCGCCCGGCACCCCGGGCACCCCCGGCTCGCCGGGGATCGCGGGCAGGCCCGAGCGGCGGCCTTTCTGGAAGCGCTGACCCGCCGACCCCGCAAGAGCGAGTGCTACGCGTGCCACGTAACTCCGGGCGGATTTACGTGGCACGTGAAGCAATGGGCAGACGAGCCGACCCCGCGAGGCGACCGCACGCGGGGCCGGCAGCGGAGCGGCCGGGCACGCGAAGCGGCCCGGCCCGGAGCGGTGCGCGCGGGAGCGGGCGGTCGTGCGCCCGGCGGACGTGCGTAAATAAAGCTCCTGACGCTGTACGGGGGCCCACCGTCAGCACCGGCGGACGGCCGGGCGGATAGCATCGTCGCAAAGCCGAACGCTCTCCTAGGAGTCCACTGTGTCTGCACCCGCCGCTGCCCCGCCCGACCGCGTCACCGTGCCGGCCGGCACGACGGCCGCGGAAGCGGTGGCCACGGCCGGGCTGCCGGCCAACGGCCCCAACGCCGTCGTCGTGGTGCGCGAGTCCGACGGGCGGCTGCGCGACCTGGACTGGGCGCCGGAGACCGAGACGGTCGTCGAGGCCGTCCCGATGAGCAGCCCCGACGGCCTCAACGTGCTGCGCCACTCGACCGCGCACGTGCTCGCGCAGGCGGTGCAGGACCTCTTCCCGGGCGCGAAGCTGGGGATCGGGCCGTTCATCGAGCACGGGTTCTACTACGACTTCGACGTGGCGAAGCCGTTCCAGCCGGAGGATCTCGGCAAGCTCGAGAAGCGCATGCAGGAGATCATCAAGCAGGGGCAGCGCTTCCGGCGGCGGCGCTTCGCGTCGGTCGACGAGGCCAAGGCAGAGCTTGCGGACGAGCCCTACAAGCTCGAACTCGTCGACGTGAAGAGCGACGTCGACACCGACGAGGTCATGGAGGTCGGCGGGGGAGAGCTGACCATCTACGACAACCTCGACGCGCAGACGGAGAAGGTCTGCTGGTCCGACCTGTGCCGGGGGCCGCACCTGCCGACGACGCGACTGATCGGGGCGTTCAAGCTGATGCGCTCCGCGGCCGCCTACTGGCGCGGCAGCGAGAAGAACCCGCAGCTGCAGCGGATCTACGGCACGGCGTGGCCGACCCGCGACGCGCTCAAGGTGTACCAGAAGCTGCTCGAAGAGGCCGCTCGCCGCGACCACCGCAAGCTCGGCGCCGACCTGGACCTCTTCTCGTTCCCGGACGAGCTCGGCTCCGGGCTGGCGGTGTTCCACCCCAAGGGCGGCATCATCCGGCGGGAGCTGGAGTCCTACTCGCGGCGCCGGCACGAGGAGGAGGGCTACTCCTTCGTCAACTCGCCGCACATCACCAAGTCGAAGCTGTTCGAGGTGTCGGGGCACCTCGACTGGTACGCCGACGGCATGTACCCGCCCATGGAGATGGAGGGCGCGAAGTACTACCTGAAGCCGATGAACTGCCCGTTCCACAACCTGATCTTCCGGTCCCGCGGCCGGTCGTACCGCGAACTGCCGCTGCGGCTGTTCGAGTTCGGGTCGGTGTACCGGTTCGAGAAGTCGGGCGTGGTGCACGGGCTGACCCGGGTGCGCGGCATGACCCAGGACGACGCCCACATCTACTGCACCGAGGAGCAGATGCCGGGCGAGCTGAAGTCGCTGTTGCAGTTCGTGCTGGGGCTGCTTCGCGACTACGGGCTCGACGACTTCTACCTGGAACTGTCGACCCGCAACCCGGAGAAGTCCGTCGGCACCGACGAGAACTGGGAACGCGCCACCGAGGCCCTGCGTCAGGCGGCCCAGGACAGCGGGCTGGAACTGGTGCCCGACCCGGGTGGTGCGGCGTTCTACGGGCCGAAGATCTCGGTGCAGGCGAAGGACGCGATCGGGCGCACCTGGCAGATGTCCACGATCCAGGTGGACTTCAACCTGCCGGAGCGCTTCGAGCTGGAGTTCGCGGCGGCCGAGGGCGGGCGGCAGCGGCCCGTCATGATCCACCGGGCGCTCTTCGGCTCCATCGAACGCTTCTTCGGCGTGCTGACCGAGCACTACGCCGGTGCGTTCCCGGCGTGGCTGGCACCGGTGCAGGTGGTGGGGATCCCGATCCGGGACGACCACGCGCCCTATCTCGAAGAGTTCGTCACCGCCCTGCGCAAGAAGGGCATCCGGGCCGAGGTCGACCACTCCGACGACCGCATGCAGAAGAAGATCCGCACGGCGCAGCAGCAGAAGATCCCGTTCATGGTGCTGGCCGGCGACGAGGACGTCTCCGGCAACACGGTCTCGTTCCGGTACCGGGACGGCTCGCAGCGCAACGGTGTGCCGATCGAGGAAGCCGTCGCGCACGTGGTGGAGATCGTGGAGTCCCGCGTCAATGTGGGGCCCAGTGCAGCCTGACGAGCTGGAACGCCTCTGGACGCCACATCGCATGGCGTACATCAAGGGCGACGACCGGCCGACGGACGAGTCGAGTGAACGGTGCCCGTTCTGCCGCATCCCCGCGGACGACAGCGCGGAGTCGCTGGTGGTCGCCCGCGGGGAGACGGTGTTCGCGGTGCTGAACCTGTACCCGTACAACCCGGGTCACCTGATGGTGTGCCCGTACCGGCACGTGGCGGACTACACCGATCTCGACGCCGCCGAGACGGCCGAGGTCGCCGCGTTCACCCAGACGGCCATGCGGGTGATCCGCGCCGTCAGCAACGCGCACGGCTTCAACCTGGGCATGAACCAGGGCTCCGTCGCCGGTGCCGGCATCGCCGCCCACCTCCACCAGCACGTGGTGCCGAGGTGGGGCGGCGACACCAACTTCATGCCGGTCGTCGGCCGGACGAAGGTGTTGCCGCAGCTCCTGGTCGACACCCGAAAAATGCTCGCTGATGCCTGGCCGTCCCCTAAGGGATGAATCAACCCGTGGATTGACGCCCGCGTGACGAAGATCCGGTGAAGATGATGAAGCGTGGCCTCCTGTGCGGAGGCCACGTCCATACTCCCGCGCAAGCGCTGCGGTCAGCGGTTGGCGTGCTCTTTCTTGACCTGTTCGGCCAGGTTGTGGGGCATCAGGTCGTAGCGGGCGAACGACCTGCTGAACGTTCCCGCGCCCGACGTCATGGCGCGCAGCTCGACGGCGTAGCGCACCAGTTCCGTCGCGGGAACCTCGGCGCGCACCACCGTGCGGTCGGCGTGTTCCTCGTCGGCCTCGGTGCCCAGCACCCGCCCGCGGCGCCCCGACATGTCGCTCATGACCGCGCCGACGAACTGGTCCGGCACGCGGATCGCCACCTCGTCGACCGGTTCGAGGAGGCTGACCGTGGTGTGCTCGGCGGCATCCTTGAGCGCCAGCTGACCGGCCGTCTGGAAGGCCGCGTCGGAGGAGTCCACCGAGTGCGCCTTGCCGTCGAAGAGCGTCACGCGCAGGTCCACGACCTGCTGGCCGGCGGCGATGCCGCGTTCCATCTGGGCCCGCACGCCCTTCTCCACGGAGGGGATGTAGTTGTGCGGCACCGCACCCCCGACGATCTTGTCGACGAACTCGAACCCGGAGCCGCGCGGCAGCGGTTCGACCTCGATGTCGCACACGGCGTACTGGCCGTGGCCGCCGCTCTGCTTGACGTGCCGGCCGTGCCCCTTCGCCCGCCCCTGGAACGTCTCGCGCAGCGCCACCCGCACCGGCTCGGTGTCGAGGTCCACGCCGCCCGCCTTGAGCCGGTCGAGCACCACGTCGGCGTGTGCCTCGCCCATGCACCACAGCACCAGCTGATGCGTCTCGGCGTTGCGTTCCAGCCGCAGCGTGGGGTCACCGGCGACGAGCCGGTGCAGGTTCTTGGCGAGCGCGTCCTCGTCCGAACGGGTCTTCGCCACGATCGCGACGGGCAGCAGCGGCTCGGGCATCTCCCACGGGGCCATCAGCAGCGGATGTTCCTTGCCGGACAGCGTGTCCCCGGTCTCGGCGGTGGTCGACTTCGTGACGGCGCAGATGTCGCCGGCGACGCACTTGGGCGTCTCCCGCAGGGTGGCGCCGAGCGGCGTGTACAGGTGGGCGAAGCGTTCGTCGGCGTCGTGGTCGGGGTGTCCGCGCTCGGCCATCCCGTGGCCGCTCACATGGATCACGGACTCCGGCGTGAGCGTTCCGCTGAAGACTCTGACCAGGGTGACCCGACCGACGTAGGAGTCGATGGTGGTCTTGACGACCTCGGCGGCGAGCGGCCCGTCGGGGTCGCAGGTGAGCACGTCGCGCGGCGAACCGTCGATCCCGGTGACGACCGGCAACGGATGCTCCAGCGGCGACGGGAAGCCCCTGGTCATCACCTCCAGCAGGCCCTCCAGGCCGACACCGGTCTCGGCGCAGACGGGAACGACCGGGTAGAAGTGCCCGCGCGCGACGGCCTTCTCCAGGTCCTCGATGATCACGTCGGTCTCGATCGTCTCGCCGGCGAGGTAACGGTCCATCAGGGACTCGTCCTCGCTCTCGGCGATGATGCCCTCGAGCAGCGTGCTGCGGGACTCCTCGATCAGCGGGAGGTGCTGGGGGTCGGGCTCGCGCACCTGCGCGGGGTACCCGTCGGAGTAGTCGAAGACCCGCTGGGTGATCAGGCCGATGAGTCCCTCGACCGAGTGACCGTCGTCGCCGAGCATCGGCAGGTACAGCGGCAGCACGTTGTCGCCGAACACCTGCTGGCACAGCGCGAGCGTCTCGTCGAAGTCGGCGCGCTGGTGGTCGAGGCGGGAGATCGCGACGGCGCGCGGCATGCCGACGTGCGCGCACTCCTCCCAGAGCGCGGCGGTGGCGGCGTCCATGCCGTCGACCGAGCAGACCACGAAGAGCGCGGCGTCGGCGGCGCGCAGCCCGGCGCGCAGTTCGCCGACGAAGTCCGCGTATCCGGGGGTGTCCAGCAGGTTGATCTTCACGCCGTCGTGCAGGACCGGCGCGCAGGCCAGCGCCACGGAGCGCTGCTGCTTGACCGACGCCGGATCCGAGTCGCAGACGGTGGTCCCCTCGGTCACGGAACCCGCCCGGCTCACCGTGCCGGTCGCCGCGAGCAGCGCCTCGACCAGCGTCGTCTTCCCCGCCCCGGAGTGGCCGACCACGACCACATTTCGCACCCTGGCGGGGTCCTCCACCGCCGGCGCGGCGCCGGCAACCCCCTTGTCCTGGTTTTTCTGCGCCATTACGCGCCTCCCGTCACCCGTAGTGTTCACGCCGTCTGTGAGGCAGTTCACTTTTCGGTTGTGTGCCGATCCCACACCCGAAACGTGTCGGACACAACCCCATCTGTCCGACCCGCCGGAGACTACGGCCCGTGCCGCGGCCGCTAAGGTGGAGGCCGCCATGGCGAAGATCCTCAGTGGGACCCGGTCCACTCTTGCGCGGGTGGTCGACCCGGTCGCCGGCGCCCTCCTGCGCGCCGGCATCTCACCCGACGCCGTCACCGTCACCGGCACCGTCGGGGTGCTGATCGGGGCGATCGGCTTCGGTGCGCGCGGTCACCTCCTCCTCGGCACGCTGATCGTGACCGTCTCCTGCCTCACCGACATGCTCGACGGCTCGATGGCGCGGCTGCGGGGCTACCCGACGAAGTTCGGGGCGTTCCTCGATTCGAGCATGGACCGCATCGCCGACGGCGCCGTCTTCGGTAGCGTCGCCTACTGGTGCGCGGTCAACGACCGCCGTTGGGCACTGGTCGCGGCCCTGATCGCTCTGGTAAGCGGGCAGCTCGTGTCGTACGTCCGGGCCCGCGCCGAGGGTCTCGGTCTGACCGCCAACGTCGGTCTGATGGAACGCACGGAGCGGCTGCTGCTCATCGGCATCGGCGGGCTGACCCAGGGGCTCGGGGTCGACCAGGGCATGCATGTCGTGCTCTGGATCCTGGCGGTCCTGTCGGTGTTCACCGTGGTGCAGCGGGTGGTGCACGTGCGCCGCGAAGCCGCCCTGGCCGACCCCCGCCCATGAGTAAATTTGTAGATCTCGGCTACGGGGCCGCCTGGCGGATCGTGAAGGCGTTGCCCGCCGGGGTGACGCGGCCCGTCTTCGTCGCCGGTGCCGACCTGGCCGCCCGCCGGCGCGGCAAGGGCACGCAGCGCCTGCGCGACAACCTGCGCCGCGTCGTCGGCCCCGACCTGCCCGAACCCGAACTCGACGCGCTGGTCCGCCAGGGCCTGCGCTCCTACGCGCGGTACTGGCAGGAGGCGTTCCGGCTGCCGGCGCTGAGCCGCGACCAGTTGCGCGCCGGCTTCCGTCTGGACGGCGCGGAGATGCTCGCCGAGAACGTCGCCAACAAGGTCGGCTCGATCGTGGCGCTCCCGCACGGCGGCAACTGGGACGCCGCCGGGGCGTGGGTGGCCGCACAGGGCTGGCCCATCACCACCGTGGCCGAACGCCTCAAGCCCGAGTCCGTCTACGAACGCTTCCTCGCGTACCGGCGCGCGCTCGGCATGGAGATCATCCCGCTGACCGGCGGGGAGAAGCCGCCGCTCGACGTCCTCGAACAGCGGGTGCGCGACGGCGCGGTCGTTCCGCTGCTGGCCGACCGGGACCTGTCCAGCCGGGGTGTCGAGGTGACGTTCTTCGGCGGGCGCACCCGGATGCCGCCGGGGCCGGCGCTGCTGGCACTGCGCACCGGGTGCCCGCTGTACGTCGCGCACATGTGGTACGAGAAGGACATCCCGGTGGCCGCCCTGGAAGGCCCGGTCGAGCCCCCCACGGGCGGCCCGCTCGACCAGCGCGTCCGCGAACTGACCCAGCGCGTCGCCGACCTGCTGGCGAGCGGAATCGCCCGGCATCCGGCCGACTGGCACATGCTGCAACGCATGTGGCTCCCCGAACCGGCCAGAGCCGCGGGCTGAGGGGAGCCGGCGTGCGGATCGGCATCGTGTGCCCGTACTCGTTCGAGGTACCGGGCGGTGTGCAGAACCACGTCCGCGACCTCGCCGAGACCCTGATCGAGATGGGCCACGAGGTGAGCGTGCTCGCCCCGGCCGACGAGGACGCCGAGCTGCCGCCGTACGTCGTGGCGGCCGGGCGGGCGGTGCCGGTGCCGTACAACGGGTCGGTGGCGCGGCTGCAGTTCGGGCCGATCGCGGCGATGCGCACCCGCCGCTGGCTGCAGGCCGGGGACTTCGACGTGGTGCACGTCCACGAACCGGTGAGCCCCGGCCTGTCCATGTACGCCGCGATGTACTCGGACGCGCCGGTCGTGGCGACGTTCCACACGGCGACGCCGCGCTCCCGGGCCATGGCCGCCGCGCAGGGCATCCTGCAGCCCGTTCTGGAGAAGATCACCGGGCGCATCGCCGTGAGCGAGCTGGCCCGCAAGGTGCAGGTGGAGCACCTCGGCGGCTCCGCGTGGGAGATCCCGAACGGCGTCTCGGTCGCGAAGTTCGCCGAGGCGGAGCCGCTGCCCGGGTGGCCGGGTGCCGGTGGGGCGATCGGGTTCCTCGGCCGGTTCACCGAGCCGCGCAAGGGGTTCCCGCTGTTGCGCGAGGCGTTCGTGGCGTTGGCGGCGCGCCGGCGCGACCTGCGGCTGCTGGTCGCCGGCCCGGGGGACCCCGACGACGTGCTCGAACAGGTGCCGGCAGGCGTCCGGGAACGGGTGGTGTTCCTGGGCCTCGTCTCCGAGGAGGACAAGCGCAGGATGCTGCGCAGCGTCGACCTGTACGTGGCGCCCAACACCGGCGGTGAGTCGTTCGGCATGATCCTGACCGAGGCGATGGCGGCCGGAACGCCCGTCGTGGCGAGCGACCTGGAGGCCTTCCGGGCCGTGCTCGACGGCGGCCGCGCGGGCGCCCTCTTCCGGACCGGCGACTCCACCGACCTGTGTGAGGTCCTGGCCGGCCTGCTCGACGACGCCGCCGCCCGCGCCGAACTCGTCGCCCGCGCCGCCCGGGCGGTGTCCCGCTTCGACTGGCCGGTCCTCGCGAAGCGGGTGCTGGAGGTGTACGCGACGGCGATCGAGGTGCACGCCGTCGACACCGGTCCCGACTGGCGAAGCTCATCCTAAGTAGCATGCCCGCCATGTGGTGGCTCGCGGGGGCAGCGGTGCTGGTGGTGCTGCTGGGCCTCTACGTCTTCTGGATGTCCGGGCGGGTAGACCGGTGCCACGCCCGGGCCTCCGCCGCGCAGGCCGCCCTGGACGCGCACCTGGTCCGCCGGGCCGCCGCCGCGCTGGCCCTGGCCGGCACCTCGGGGGACGAGCAGCTGCGCTGGGCCGCCCGGGTGGCGCTGGACGCCGCCCACGACGAGCGCGAGGCCGCCGAGAACGACCTCACCCGCGTCCTGCGCGAGCACCACAAGAAGGTCGCCGGCAGTGATCCCGACCACGCGGACGACGCGGATGTGGTGGCGGCGAGCCGCCGCGCGGCATTGGCCCGGCAGGTGCACAACGACCTGGTCCGGGACGCGCTGTCGTTGCGGCGGCGCCGCCTGGTGCGCCTGTTGCGGCTGGCCAGGCGGCATGCCCGCCCCGCCTACTTCGACATCGACGACCCGGTGCTCGACCGGGCCTGACCCGGGCCGGTGACGGGCCGCGGTGTGGAAATTGGACGTGGGCGACCGGCAACCGGCCGGACGTACGATGAGGGCGAACCCACGCTTTCCGCAAGGAGTGATCGACCGTGTCCACCGAACCCGTCACCAGTGCGCCCGTCACCGGTACCGCCCGCGTCAAGCGCGGCATGGCCGAGATGCTCAAGGGCGGGGTGATCATGGATGTGGTCAACGCCGATCAGGCGAAGATCGCCGAGGACGCCGGCGCCGTCGCCGTCATGGCCCTCGAGCGTGTGCCCGCCGACATCCGCGCCGAGGGCGGCGTCTCCCGGATGAGCGACCCCGACATGGTCGAGGGCATCATCAACGCGGTCTCCATCCCGGTGATGGCCAAGGCGCGCATCGGTCACTTCGTCGAGGCACAGGTGCTGCAGGCCATCGGCGTCGACTACGTGGACGAGTCGGAGGTGCTGACCCCCGCCGACGAGGCCAACCACATCGACAAGTGGGCGTTCACGGTGCCGTTCGTGTGCGGGGCCACCAACCTGGGCGAGGCGCTGCGCCGCATCGCCGAGGGCGCGGCGATGATCCGTTCCAAGGGCGAGGCCGGCACCGGCAACGTCGTCGAGGCGACCCGGCACATGCGCCAGATCCGTGCCGACATCCGCCGGCTCACGATCCTCGACGACACCGAGCTGTTCGCCGCCGCGAAGGAGCTGCGGGCGCCGTTCGAGCTGGTCAAGGAGATCAGTGAGACGGGCAAGCTGCCGGTCGTGCTGTTCACCGCCGGCGGCATCGCCACTCCGGCCGACGCCGCGATGATGATGCAGCTGGGCGCCGAGGGCGTCTTCGTCGGCTCCGGCATCTTCAAGTCGGGCGACCCGGCGAAGCGGGCGGCGGCGATCGTGAAGGCGACGACGTTCCACGACGATCCCGACGTGATCGCGAAGGTCTCGCGGGGTCTCGGCGAGGCGATGGTCGGTATCAACGTCGCTACGCTCCCCGACGAGCAGCGCCTCGCCACGCGCGGTTGGTGAGCTGACTTGAGCGCGTCGGGGGCGCCGGGCGGGGCCCGGAGGGAGCGGAGCGCAGTGGAGCGGAAGGAGGGCACCGCCACGAGGCGGCGCCCCCGGCTGGGCGGGAAGCAATGATTATCGGGGTTCTCGCTCTTCAGGGCGATGTCCGGGAACATCTGGCGGCACTGGCCGAGTGCGACGTGATCGCGCGGCCGGTGCGCCGTCCGGCTGAACTGGACGACGTCGACGCCATCGTCATCCCCGGCGGGGAGTCGACGACCATGAGCAAGCTGCTGGTCGACTTCGAGCTGTTCGAACCGCTGCACAAGCGCATCGCCGAGGGTCTGCCCGCGTTCGGCTCCTGCGCCGGCATGATCATGCTGGCCGACGAGGTGCTCGACGGCCGCCCGGACCAGCGCAGCCTCGGCGGGATCGACATGACCGTGCGGCGCAACGCGTTCGGCCGGCAGGTCGACTCGTTCGAGAAGGAGATCGAGCTGAGCGGGGTGGACGGGCCGGTCCACGCGGTCTTCATCCGGGCACCCTGGGTGGAGCGCGTGGGCGAGGGGGTGACAGTGATCGGCGAGGTCGACGGTAGGATCGTCGCGGTACGCCAGCGGAACGTCCTCGCCACCGCCTTCCACCCCGAGCTCACCGGTGACCTGCGGGTCCATCGTCTCTTTGTGGACATGGCGCGGGCCCAGCAGACGGAGGGGTAATGTCCGGCCACTCAAAGTGGGCGACCACCAAGCACAAGAAGGCCGTCATCGATGCCAAGCGCGGCAAGCTGTTCGCGCGCCTGATCAAGAACATCGAGGTGGCAGCCCGCACGGGCGGCGGTGACCCGGCCGGTAACCCGACGCTCTTCGACGCGATCCAGAAGGCCCGCAAGAGCAGCGTCCCGATCGACAACATCGACCGCGCCGTCAAGCGTGGCTCCGGTGCCGAGGCCGGTGGCGCCGACTGGCAGACCGCCAACTACGAGGGCTACGGCCCCAACGGCGTCGCGCTGCTGATCGAGTGCCTGACGGACAACCGCAACCGTGCCGCGACGGAGGTGCGCACCGCGCTCACCCGCAACGGCGGCAGCCTCGCCGACGCCGGCAGCGTGTCGTACATGTTCACGCGCAAGGGCGTCGTGATCGTGCCCAAGGGCGAGCTGTCCGAGGACGACCTGATGGAGGCCGTGCTCGAGGCCGGTGCCGAGGAGATCAACGACCTCGGCGAGGCGTTCGAGGTGGTGTCGGCCCCGACCGACCTCGTGGCGGTGCGCACCGCCCTGCAGGAGGCCGGCATCGAGTACGAATCGGCGGAGTCGTCGTTCGTGCCGAGCGTGCAGGTGCCGCTGGACGCCGAGGGTGCGACCAAGGTGTTCAAGCTGATCGACGCGTTGGAGGACTGCGACGACGTGCAGAACGTCTACGCGAACTTCGACGTCTCCGACGAGGTCATGGCCGCCGTCGGCTGAGGTTCTTCAGGGGCACTTATCCACAGGCGGAAAGTGAGAGTTCCCCCTCCGTGGTCGACCGGTCTAGCGTCTTTGCCATGACGAACGGACAAAGTCGATCAATGAGGGGGACACTCGTGGACGGCCTGGGAGTCGGTGGCTGATGACCGCCACGCTCGAAGCCTCTACGCTGGTTCAGAGGAGGTGCACACGGGCGATGACCGGTCTGACGCTGCCGCCGATAGAGCACATCGATGTCGACGACCTTGCCGCTCTCCCCGAGGGCTACCGCTACGAATTGCACGAGGGAAACCTCGTCATCATGACCCCGTCCACGTTCTGGCACAAAGCGATGGCACGGCGACTGCTGCTGATGCTCCACGCGGCGGGTGTCGAGGTTTTTCAGGATCCGGGGATTCGGGGCGACCGTCCACGCGATCTCCGCCTGCCCGACCTCGGTGTGGTCATCCGGTTGCCGGCCGGCCTCGCGTCGTACTCCAACCTTCCCGGCTCGGCCTACAGCCTCGTCGTCGAGATCGTCTCCGCCCACTCGCAAAACGGCGAGTACACCGACAAGGCGCTCTGGTACGCGCGGCAGGGGATCCCGGAGTACTGGATCGTGGACGAGACACCCGAGCACGACGACGATGACGGGTTGGTGCACATCCATCACCTGACGCTTACCGGCGGGGAGCCCGCGTACGTGCGTCAGCGGACGGTGTTGCTCTCCGAGTTGGAGAAGGAACGCTCAGCCGAGTAACGCGGCTCTGGTTTCATCTCACACTTCGGAGGATCATCCATTCCGATTGGCAAGCTCGCGGATCGGGAAGGAACCAGTGCGTGTCGATCGAGGACTGGTTCCTGACGGACGAGCAGCGCGGTAACCCCGCCACGTCCATACCCGCCTGGCTGGACGGCAACCGCGTCGAGCCGTTGATTCACGGCGCCGACTACTTCAGCAGGCTCGTGGACGAGGTGGAAGCGCTCGGTCCCGGCGATCACCTGTTCTTCACGGACTGGCGGGGCGATCCGGACCAGTTGCTGCGCGAGGACGGGCCGACGGTCGTCGAGCTGTTCCGGGCGGCGGCCAAACGCGGGGTGGTGGTGCGGGGGCTGTTCTGGCGTTCGCATCTGGACATCGGGCAGTTCTCCCAGGAGGAGAATCGCGAGGTCGCCGAGAACATCGAGGCCGTGGGCGGGGAGGCGGTGCTCGACCAGCGGGTGCGCCGGCGCGGTTCGCATCACCAGAAGCTCGTGGTGCTGCGGCATCTGGACAATCCGGCGCGGGACGTGGCGTACGCGGGCGGGATCGACCTGTGTTACAGCCGCCGGGACGACGGGCGCCATCTCGGCGATCCGCAGGCCGTGCCGATGTCCAAGCACTATGGAGAGCATCCCCCGTGGCACGACGTTCAGGTCGAGATCCGGGGTCCGGCCGTCGGGGCGCTCGATCACTCCTTTCGGGAACGGTGGAACGACCGGACGCCGCTCACCGTCAAGCGCCCGTTCGCGTTCCTGCACGACAAGGTGCGCGGGGCCAACCTGGATCCGGATCCGCTGCCGCCCCCGCCGCCCGACCCGCCGGAGTGCGGGCCGCACGCCGTTCAGGTGCTGCGTACGTACCCCGCGGTGAAGCCGGCCTATCCGTTCGCGCCGCGCGGGGAGCGTTCCATCGCGCGCGGCTACTCGAAGGCGGTCAAGCGGGCGCGGCGGCTGATCTACCTCGAGGATCAGTACATGTGGTCCTCGGACGTGGCCCGGTTGTTCGCGCGGGCGCTCAGGACCAACCCGGAGCTGCACCTGGTGGTCGTGGTGCCGCGCCACCCCGACGTGGACGGCGCACTGGCGCTTCCGCCGAACATCGTCGGCCGTCAGCAGGCGCTCGCCCTGTGCCGCAAGGCGGGCGGCGAGCGGGTGCACGTGTTCGACGTGGAGAACGAGCAGGGCACGCCGGTGTATGTGCACGCCAAGGTCTGCATCGTCGACGACGTGTGGGCAAGCGTGGGCAGCGACAACTTCAACCGGCGTTCGTGGACGCACGACAGTGAGCTCTCCTGCGCGGTGCTCGACGGGACCCGCGACCCGCGGGAGCCGGTCGATCCGGCGGGCACCGGGGAGGGCGCCCGGGTCTACGCCCGCGAACTGCGCCTGCGGCTGTGGCGCGAGCACCTCGACCGGCCGATGGACGGCAGCGCGGACGACGACCTGATCGACCCGTCGAAGGCGGTCGAGGCGATCGCGGCGTCGGCCGACCGCCTGGACCAGTGGTACGCCGGTGGCAAGGTCGGCCCGCGCCCGCCCGGACGGCTGCGCTGGCACCGCCCCGAACGCCTGCACGTCTTCTCGAAGCTGTGGGCGGTTCCGCTGTACCGGGTCGTATACGACCCCGACGGGCGGCCGCTGCGTAAGAGACTGGCCAAGCGATGGTGAGCGGAGACGACAGTGTGCGCCGGGCCGAGGTAGACCTCACGGAGTGGTTCCTGGCGGCCGACGAGCGGGACAACCCGGACACGGCGCTGCCGCTGTGGACCACCGGCAACCGGGCCACGCCGCTGGTGCACGGCGCCACGTACTTCGACCGCCTGGTGGAAGAGGTGGAGGCCCTGGAGGAGGGCGATCACCTCTTCTTCACCGACTGGCGGGGCGATCCCGACGAACGGCTGCGCGACGAGGGCCCCACCGTGGCCGAACTCTTCGGCGCCGCGGCCCGGCGCGGGGTCGTCGTCAAGGGCCTGATGTGGCGTTCGCACCTGGACAGGTTCCAGTACAGCGAGGAGGAGAACAGGCACCTGGGCGAGGAGGTGGCGCAGGCCGGCGGCGAGGTGCTGCTGGACCAGCGGGTCCGGCGGGGCGGCTCGCACCATCAGAAGCTGGTCGTGCTGCGCCATCCGAACGCGCCGGAGCGGGACGTGGCGTTCGTCGGCGGGATCGACCTGTGCCACAGCCGCCGCGACGACGCCGCGCACGGGGGCGACCGCCAGGCCGTGAACATGTCGCCGCGCTACGGCGAGCACCCGCCGTGGCACGACGTTCAGCTGGAGCTGCGGGGGCCGGTCGTGGGTGCGCTCGACACCGTCTTCCGGGAACGCTGGACCGACCCGACGCCGTTGGACCATCACAGCCCGGTGGCCTGGGCCAGGGACAAGCTGGACGGGGCGGACCTGCGGCCGGACCCGCTGCCCGAGCAGCCGGACGCGCCGCCGGAGTGCGGGCCGCACGCCGTTCAGGTGTTGCGCACGTATCCGGCGATCAAGCCGGGGTACCCGTTCGCGCCGGTGGGGGAGCGGTCGATCGCCCGGGGCTACACCAAGGCGGTCAACCGCGCCCGGCGGCTGATCTACCTGGAGGACCAGTACCTGTGGTCCCGTTCGGTGGCGCGGCTGTTCGCGCGGGCGCTGCGCGCCAACCCGGACCTGCACCTGGTGGCGGTGGTGCCGCGCTACCCCGACGTCGACGGCGGGATGGCCCTTCCGCCCAACCTGATCGGCCGGCAGGAGGCGATCGCCCTGTGCCGCAAGGCCGGCGGCGACCGGGTGCACGTGTTCGACGTGGAGAACCACGCCGGCACGCCGGTGTACGTGCACGCGAAGGTGTGCGTGGTCGACGACGTGTGGGCCAGTGTGGGCAGCGACAACTTCAACCGCCGTTCGTGGAGCCACGACAGTGAGCTCTCCTGCGCGGTGCTGGACGGCGAACTCGACGGTCGAGCGCCGGACGATCCCGGTGGGCGAGGGGACGGGGCGCGCCGGTATCCCCGAAATCTTCGTCTTGCCCTGTTGAAGGAGCACCTGGACCTCGACGACGACGCCGACCTGGTCGATCCGGAGTCGCTCTTCCGGTGCCTGACCGAGCGGGCGAACGCCCTGGACGCGTGGCACGAGGGCGGGCGGAAGGGGCCGCGCCCGCCGGGGCGGCTGCGGCATCACCGGCCGGAGCGGCTCCCGCTGCCGACGCGGCTGTGGGCGCTGCCGGCGTACCGGCTGATGTACGACCCCGACGGGCGAGCCTGGCGGGACCGGTTCCGGAGGCGCTGGTAGCCGCCATTCCCGGAGCGACGCGATGTGACCCAACCCACTTTCGATACGAGACCGTTCCGTTTTTACCGGGGAGATCCGTAGAGTCTCCACGTGAAACGGAACCGTCTCGTATTTAATTTTGGGGGGAAGGCGTGAACGTTCCGGAGAACACCGGGCACCCGCGCCGCTGGGCCATCCTCGGGGTCCTCGTGGTGTCCCTGCTCGTCGTGGTGCTCGACAACACCGTGCTCAACACCGCCCTGCGCGTGATCGCCGACAAGGAACAGGGCCTCGGCGCCACGCAGGGCGAGCTGGAATGGGCGATCAACTCCTACACCCTGGTCTTCGCGGGCCTGCTCTTCACCGCCGGCGTCGTCGGCGACCGCATCGGCCGCCGGCTGATGCTGACCGTGGGGCTCGTCGTCTTCGGTGCCGCGTCGCTGGCCTCGGCCTACGCGCAGAGCCCGGAGCAGCTCATCGCGGCGCGGGCGTTCATGGGGCTCGGCGCCGCCGGCATCATGCCCGCCACGCTCTCGATCATCTCGAACGTCTTCGACCCGCGCGAACGCGCCCGTGCCATCGGCGCGTGGGCCGGCGCGGTCGGGCTCGGCGCGGCCATCGGACCGCTGGTCGGTGGCGGCCTGCTGGAGAAGTTCTGGTGGGGCTCGGTCTTCCTGATCAACGTGCCGATCGTGATCGGCGGCGTGGTGGCCGTGACGGTGCTCGTTCCCGAGTCGAAGGACCCGAAGCCCGGGCGCATCGACGTCGGCGGCGTGCTGCTGTCCATCGTCGGCCTCACCGCGCTCGTGTACGGCATCATCCACGGCGGCGAGCACGGGTTCGACCGGCCGCAGGCGTGGGTGTCGATCGTGGCCGGCGTGGCGGTGCTCGCGACGTTCGTGTGGATCGAGAGCCGCTCGACGCACCCGTCGCTGGACGTGCGGCTGTTCCGCAACCCGGCCTTCTCGGCGGCCTCCGCCGCGGTGGGGCTGGCGTTCTTCGCCGTGCTCGGGTCGTTCTTCTTCATCGTGTTCTACCTGCAGCTGGTGCGCGGGCTGTCGCCGCTGGAGACGGGCTGGCTGATGGTGCCGTTCGCGGTGGCGCAGCTGATCTTCGCGCCGCGCAGTGCGGCGATGGTGCGCCGCTTCGGGCCGAAGTTCGTCGCCTCGGGCGGGCTCGCGCTGACGACGCTGGCGCTGGTCGGGTTCACCCTGATCCGGGCCGACACGCCGGTCTGGACGGTCGGGGCGCTCTTCTTCCTGATGGGCGTGGGCATGGCCAACGTCATGCCGCCGGCCACGGAGTCGATCATGTCGACGCTGCCGCGCGAGAAGGCCGGCGTGGGCTCGGCCGTCAGCAACACCGTGCGCCAGGTGGGGGGCGCGCTGGGTGTGGCGGTGCTCGGTTCGCTGCTGTCGGCGGCGTACCGCAACGCGATGGACGACCAGGTCGCCGGCCTCCCGGCACCGCTGGCGAAGGCCGCGAAGGAGTCGCTCGCCGGCACCTACGGCGTGGCCGACGGCCTGGGGGAGCGCGGTGCGGCGCTGATCGCCCCGGCGAACGCGGCGTTCATCGACGCGATGCACATGGTGGCGCTGGCCTCGGTGTTCGTCGGCGCGATCTCGGTCGCCGTGGTGCTGGCCTGGATGCCGCGCCGCAGCACGACCGCTCCGACGCCGACGCAGAAGCGGGAGACACCACAGGAACCCGCGTTGGCCGAGGCCACCGTGTAACGCCACAATGAATTCCATGACGCCAACCACTGCCGCGGTCGACCCGGACAAGCGCACCCCGGGCCGGCCGCGCAGTGCGCGCGCCGAGCAGGCCATCATCGACGCCGTTCTCGACCTGATCGCCGAGGACGTCGCCATCGAGGCGCTGTCGATCGAGTCCGTCGCGGCGAAGGCCGGCGTCGGCAAGGCCACCATCTACCGGCGCTGGTCCTCGAAGGAGGATCTGATCGTCGACGCGGCCGCCTCGCTCAAGCTCCCCGTGCCGGACCTGGTCGGGGAGGACGTGCGGGACGACCTGATCGCGCTCCTGACGTCGATGGGGCCGAGCGAATCGGCGACGAAGCGCAACCACGTCTTCACCTGCCTCTCCGCGCAGGTGCAGCGCAGCCCCGAGCTGCAGGTGTGGTACCGCAAGGTGATCGAGCCGCGGCGCGAGCGGGTGCGCGAGGTGCTGCGCCGCGGGATCGCCGAGGGCATGCTCCGCCCGGACCTCGACGTCGAGGTCACGTTGACCGTTCTGTCCGCACCCATGACGGGACGTCCGATCGGCGGCCTTCAGACCCAGATCGATCGGGGGGAACTGGCGGAGCGGGTGGTGGACGCCGTACTCGATGGCGCGCGCCGCCGCTGACCGTTCCGGCATGTTGGCACACATCGCCGAACAGGCGACAGGAAGCGGACAGGCGGCCCGGTTCAGGGCAGTATGGGGGCTGTGACGGTGGAGCCCGGTACGCAGTTGGACGTGGACCCGGCCGGAGGCGGGCTGATTCGCCTCCACGGGGAGCTGGACATCCGCACCTGCGTGAAGCTTGAGCAGGTGGTGGGTGTCGCCGTCGACGAGGGGCGCCGCGTGGTGCTGGACCTCGCCGAGCTGACGTTCTGTGACTCGACCGGACTCGCCGGACTGGTGCGGCTGCACAAGCGGGCCCAGGCGGCCGGCGGCGAGCTGGTGCTGCGGGACCCGGTGCCGCGCGTGCAGACCCTGCTCGGGCTGACCGGCCTCGACCGGCTCTTCCCCATCGAGAGCACGGTCTGAGGCGTTACTCCCCGTCGAGCCCTTGCTCGATGGCGAAGCGCACCAGCTCCACCCGGTTGTGCAGCTGGAGCTTGCCGAGCGTGTTCTGCACGTGGTTCTGCACGGTGCGGTGCGACAGCACGAGGCGTTCGGCGATCTGCTTGTAGGAGAGCCCCTTCGCCACCAGCCGCAGCACCTCGGTCTCCCGGGTGGTCAGCTGCGGCACGTCGGGCGTCGCCGGGGTGCTGGCCAGCCGCCGGTACTCGCCGAGCACGAGGCCCGCGAGCCCGGGCGTGAACACCGCGTCACCGGCCGCCGTGCGCGCCACCGCGTCGAGGAACTCCGCGGGCGACGCCGACTTCAGCAGGTAGCCGGCCGCGCCGGCCTTCACCGCGTCGAGGACGTCCTGCTGCTCGCCGCTCGCCGAGAGCATCAGCACGCGGGTGCTCGGGTGCGCGTTGAGCAGGCCGCGGATCACCTCGACGCCGGAGAGGTCGGGCAGCTGCAGGTCGAGCACCACCACGTCGGGGCGGGTGGCGGCGGCCAGGCGCACCGCGGCGGCGCCCTCACCCAGGCAGGCGGCGATCTCGTAACCGGCGGCCGCGAGGTCACGGGCGACGCCGTCGCGCCACATCGGGTGGTCGTCGACGACCATCACGCGGATTGCCTCCCCCATGCCGCACACCCTAGTTGGTGCGCGGTACGCGGAGTTCGACCTCGGTGCCCTCACCCGGTTTCGAGTAGATCTCGACGGTGCCGCCCAGGTCGGCGAGGCGTCCCTTGATCGACTGTGCGACCCCGAGCCGGCCCTCCGCCGCCGCGGCGTCCAACCGGCCGGGCTCGATGCCGGGGCCGTCGTCGCGCACGGTCACGGTCACCGCGTCGGGTTCGTCCTCCACCAGCAGCCAGGCCCGCGCGTCCGGCCCGCCGTGCTCCCGAACGTTGTCCAGCGCGGCGCCGATCGCGGCGGCCAGGCACTCGGCCGCGGCGGCGGGGAGCAGGACCGGTTCGGCCGGCTCGGCGAGGGTGACGTGCGGTGCGCCGAAGCGAGCCAGCTCCGCGCGCAGGTCCACCGGGCCGCCGGTCCGGTCGGGCGCCGGCCGGCCGAACGCCACCAGCGCGCGCAGCGCCGCCTCCTGCTCGCCGGCGAGTCTGCCCAGTTCGGCGGCCTCGCCGCCGATCTCCGCGCCGCGCCGCTGGACCAGGGCCAGCACCTGCAGCACGGAGTCGTGGATGTCGCGGGCGAGGCGTTCCCGCTCCCGGGTGGCCGCTTCGAGTTCGGTGGCGCGCTGAAGACGTTCCTCCGCGGAGACGGCGAGACGGGCGACGTGACCCACCGTCATCCCACCCAGGAGGAGCAGGACGGCGCCGGTCGGCGACCCACCACCCGGAACGTCGATCGCCTGCGTCCCGAAGTCGCACACGCCCATGACCGCACCCGCGATCACGCCCACGGTCCGCCCGCCCGCGACCGCCCACGCCAGAACGGGCGCCGCGTGCCACGTCACCGGCAGGATCGACTGCCCGGCGCCGAGCGCCTCGGCGCCCACGATCGGGCGGCTGAGCAGCACCAGCACCACCGCCACCAGGAGATCGACGGTGTACAGCGGCCACCCCCGCACCCGCGAACTCCCGTACGCCCACAGCATCGCGCCGGTCCACGCGATCATGACGGCCAGCACGCCCCAGCCCGCGGCCTGATTCGCGAACGTCTCCGCGCCCGCCACGATCCGCACGGTCGCGTAGGTGAGCGCGAGCACCCGGAACACGCCGAGCGAGCGCCACAGCGTGGCCTCGAACGCGGCGGTGTCCCCGGCGCTCACGTGGCCCGCGAGTACTCGGCCGGCCCGAAGATCACCAGCGCGGCGAAGTCCTCGCTGATCTCCACGAACCGGTGCACCTCCCCGGCCGGCACGAACAGCACGGCGCCCGGCACCGCGTCCGCCTCGCCCGACTCCGTGACCAGCCGCGCGCGACCCGCCGTGACGACGTAGATCTCGTCCTCCGTGTGCGGGCCCTGCCCGTCCGCACCGCCGGCCGCGATCGAGTACGTACCGACCGAGAGGTCCGGTACGGACAGGTGCTCGACATAGTTGGCGGTCTTCGCCGGGTCGTTCGACGGCGTGAACGCGCCCGCCCCGCTGACGATCTGCATGGTGGCTGACGGTAGCGGCTCCGGGAGCGGGCGTGTCGACGTCCACGCGCGATCGGGTGGCCGCTAGGGTCGAACCGGTGTTCGAGCGGGAGGAGGCCGTGGGGTGCGGGTGCTGGGCGTCGACCCCGGGCTGACCCGGTGCGGTGTCGGCGTGGTCGACGGGCGTCCGGGCCGTCCGGGCACCCTAGTCTTCGTCGACGTGGTCCGGACCGACCCCGACCTCGAGCTGGGCGACCGGTTGCTGCACCTGTCGCGGGAACTGACCCGGCACATCGCCGAGCACCGCCCGCAGGAGGTGGCCGTCGAGCGGGTGTTCGCCCAGCACAACGTGCGCACCGTCATGGGCACGGCGCAGGCCGGCGCGGTCGCCGTGCTGGCCGCGGCGCAGGCGGGACTGCCGGTACGGATGTACACGCCCAGCGAGGTGAAGGCCGCCATCACCGGTTCCGGGCAGGCGGACAAGCGGCAGATGACGGCCATGGTCACCCGGCTGCTCCGGCTCGACTCGCCGCCCCGGCCGGCCGATGCCGCCGACGCGTTGGCCCTGGCCATCTGCCACACGTGGCGGGGGACCGCGCAGAGCCGGCTCGCGGCCGCGCTCGCCGCCCAGCGCAACCCTGGAGGAAGATCATGATCGCAAGCGTGCGCGGGCGGGTCGCGGCACTCGCCCCGGACACCGCCGTCGTCGAGGTCGGCGGCGTCGGGCTCTCCGTCGTGTGCACCCCGGGCGTGCTGGCCGGGCTGCGGGTCGGCGCGGAGGCGCGGCTGGCCACCAGCCTGGTCGTCCGCGAGGACTCGCTGACCCTGTACGGGTTCGCCGACGACGACGCGCGCACGCTGTTCGAGCTGCTGCAGACCGCCAGCGGCGTCGGCCCCCGGCTGGCCCAGGCCGCCCTCGCGGTGCACGCGCCGGACGTGCTGCGCCGGGCCATCGCCTCCGGCGACACCACGACGCTGACCCGGGTGCCGGGCATCGGCAAGAAGGGCGCCGAACGCCTGGTGCTGGAGCTGCGGGACCGGGTCGGCCCGGTCGAGGGCGTCTCGGCGGCGGCCCCGGTGAGCGCCGGCTGGGCGTTCCAGGTGCGCGAGGCGCTGGTCGGGCTCGGGTGGACACCGCAGCAGGCCGACCAGGCGGTCGCCAAGGTGGCCGAGTCGCTCGACGGGCAGTCGCCGCCGGCCGTTCCGGTGCTGCTCAAGCAGGCCATCGGGCTCCTCGGCCGGGCCCGGTAATGACCGACTCCATGGTCTCGGCGTTCGCGGCGCCGGAGGAGCGGGACGCCGAAGCGAGCGTGCGGCCGAAGCGGCTCGAGGAGTTCGTCGGCCAGCCGCGCGTGCGGGAGCAGCTCGAACTTCTCCTGCACAGCGCCATGCGCCGCGGCACGCCGCCCGATCACATCCTGCTGTCCGGCTCGCCCGGCCTCGGCAAGACCACCCTCGCCATGATCGTCGCCGCCGAGCTCGGCACCGGCCTGCGGCTGACCAGCGGCCCCGCCATCGAGCGCGCCGGCGACCTCGCGGCCGTCCTGACCAGCCTCGGCCCGGGTGACGTGCTGTTCATCGACGAGATCCACCGCATCGCCCGGCCGGCCGAGGAACTCCTGTACAGCGCGATGGAGGACTTCCGGGTCGACGTGGTGGTCGGCAAGGGGCCGGGCGCCACCGCGATCCCGCTGGACGTGGAGCCGTTCACGCTGGTGGGGGCCACGACGCGGGCGGGCCTGCTGACCGGGCCGATGCGCGACCGGTTCGGGTTCACCGGGCATATGGACTTCTACGAGCCGGCCGAACTTCACCGGGTGCTGACCCGTTCGGCCGGCATCCTGGGCATCCCGATCACGCCCGAAGGTGCCGCCGAGATCGCGGGCCGTTCGCGCGGCACGCCGCGGATCGCCAACCGGCTGCTGCGCCGCGTGCGGGATTACGCCGAGGTGCGTGGGGCCGGTGTGGTGGATGTCGACGCCGCGCGCGCCGCACTCGCCGTTTACGACGTCGACGCGCTCGGATTGGACCGGCTCGACCGGGCCGTTCTGAAAGCGCTGGTGGAGAATTTCAGCGGGGGACCGGTCGGTTTGTCGACCCTCGCGATCGCCGTCGGAGAACAGCCGGACACCGTCGCCGAGGTCTGCGAACCCTTTCTCCTGAGGGTCGGACTCCTCGCCCGTACCCCCCGCGGGCGAGTGGCGACCGTCCATGCGTGGCACCATCTGGGCAGGACACCACCGCCGGTGGCGGGCCTGCAAAACGATTTGTTTAGTCTGGATACGTAAAGCTCCGTGTGACTGGACCGTGATCTCGGGCTGGCCCAACTCGCAGCTTCACCGATTAGACTCTCCGCGGTTCGTGTCGCGGACCGATTACATACCGGGTTCGCCCACGTGGATCCGGTCGACGGAAGGCCAGGAAAGAGATGCCCATCCCCAGCGCCGCGCCGGCCCAGGGTGGTGGAAGCAATATCAGCTTCTTCCTCATGTTGCTGCTCGTCTTCGGTGCCATGTACTTCCTCCTCATCCGCCCGCAGCAGAAGCGGCGCAAGCAGGTGCTGGAGATGCAGTCGCACATCGGCCCCGGCGACGAGGTGCTGACCATCGGCGGCCTGTTCGGCGTGGTGCAGGAGATCGACGACGAGTACGTCGTTCTCGAAGTGGCCACCGGCATCACCAACCGCTACGCGCGTACCGCGATCAGTTCGGTCGTCAACAAGGCCGACAGTGACGACGACGTCGCGGACGAGGAGGAGAGCGGCACCGAGGCGGTCGCCGCTGTCGAGTCCGAGCCCTCCACCGCCACCACCAGCAAGAAGGTCGACACCACCAAGGCCGTCGACTCCGACTGACGCACCCGCAGTCGCCACCCGGAACGCCATTCGCAGGGAGACCGAACCACCGTGGCCGCACCCACCGGACAGCTCAAAGCGTCGAGGTACTTCCTGGCGCTCGCGGCGATTCTCGCCGTGCTCTACGGGCTGGTCTTTTTCACGGGCTCCAAGAAGCCCGACCCGAAGCTCGGCCTGGACCTCCAGGGCGGCACGTCGATGACCCTGAAGGCGAGCACGCCCGACGGCAAGGCACCCGACCGCGAGCAGCTGGAGCAGGCCCGGCGGATCATCGCCGAGCGGGTCGACGCCACCGGTGTCTCCGAGCCCTCCGTCAACATCGACGGCGACCAGAACATCGTCGTCCAGGTGGCCGGTGACGTCGAGGAGGCCGAGCTGCGCCAGCTCGTCGCCCCGGCGACGCTGCGCTTCCGCAAGGTGCTCAGCACCCAGGCGGACGAGTCGGGTGAGGACGCCAACGCGACCACCAGCCCGTCGGCGAGCGCCTCGGCCTCGACCGGTCCGTCCGGCTCCGCCGCGCCGTCGGCGAGCGGGAGCGCCAGCGCCGCCCCGAGCGCCTCGGGTTCCGGTTCCGCGGCGCCGAGCGGCTCCCAGTCCGCCAGCGGCAGCGCGGCGCCGAGCGGCAGCGGTTCGCCGTCCGTCGACGCGCGCACCCTGAAGCTGCGTGAGCAGGTGGTCGCCAAGCTGGGCGACGCGCTCGACATCGCCGGCCAGATCCAGGACCCGAGCCAGATCTCGCAGATCCCGCCGGAGATGCTGGCGCCGTTCAGCACGCTGACGCCCGAAGAGGTGTCCGTGCTGCCGGCCCAGACCCAGCTGATCATCCCGCAGATCACCTGCCAGAAGCTCAACCAGCGGCCCGCCGGTTCGATCACCGACGAGAAGCAGCAGGTCGTGGCGTGCGGCGAGGAGAACGGCGCCCCCACGAAGTACCTGCTCGACATCGCCAAGGTGCTCGGTGAGGACGTCAGCGGCGCCGACTTCGGCAACGACCCCAGCCAGGGCTGGGTGGTGTCGCTGAAGTTCAAGAGCGGTGGCCAGGACAAGTGGACCAAGCTCACCAGCGAGGTCTACGGCGGCGGCAGCACCCCCGAGGAACAGCGCCGGGTCGCCATCGTGCTGGACAACAAGGTCGTCTCCGCGCCGACCATCCAGGGCGTGATCTCCGGCGACGCGCAGATCTACGGCAGCTTCTCCCGCACCGACGTGCAGACGCTGTCGCGGCAGCTCAAGTACGGTTCGCTGCCGCTGGCGTTCTCGATCGAGTCCTACGACACGGTCAGCGCGACGCTCGGCCTCGCGGCCCTGCGCGGCGGTCTCCTCGCCGGTGCCATCGGCGTCGGCCTGGTCATCCTGTACTGCTTCTTCTACTACCGGGCGCTGGGCCTGGTGGTGGTGCTGAGCCTCGTGGTGTCGGCGGCGACGATCTTCGCTTCGCTGATCCTCCTGGGTCGCAACTTCGGTTACACGCTCAGCCTCGCCGGCGTCGCCGGGTTCATCGTGGCGATCGGTATCACGGCGGACTCCTTCGTCGTCTTCTTCGAACGACTGAAAGACGAGGTCAAGGACGGCCGGACGGTCCGCAGCGCGGTACCCCGGGCCTGGTCCCGGGCGCGGCGGACGATCCTGTCGGCCGACACCGTCCTGATGCTCGGCGCGGTCGTGCTGTACATCCTCGCCGTCGGTGGCGTGAAGGGCTTCGCGTTCACGCTCGGCATGTCCACCATCATCGACCTGGCGGTGGTGTTCCTGTTCACGCATCCGCTGGTCGCGGTGCTGGCCCGGTCCAACGCGTTCACGTCGCCGCGGATCTCCGGGCTCGGCAACCTGCGTTCCGACCGGGCCGCCTCGGCGACCACCGGTGGGCGCGGCTCGCTTCGGACTAAGGAGTCCTGAGTCATGGGTGGTCTTCGCCGGCTCTACCGGGGCGAGACGAACATCAACTTCATCGGCACCCGGAAGCGGTGGTACGCCGCCTCCCTGCTGATCGTGTTGGTGCTCATCGGCAGCATGGCCTTCAAGGGCTTCCACCTCGGCGTCGAGTTCGCCGGCGGCAGCCAGTTCGTGGTGCCGGTGCAGAGCGGCACCACGGTCGAGAAGGTGCGGGAGGCGGTCGAGTCCGAGGGCATCACCGTCGTCTCCGCGCAGACCGTCGGCACCGCCGGTAAGGACCCGAAGTACCTGATCCGCACGCCCAAGCTCGACGACGAGCAGCGTGAGAAGGCGCTCGACGCGATCGTCGACACGGCCAAGGTGTCGCAGAACCAGGTCACGGCCACCGAGGTCAGCAGTTCCTGGGGCAGCGAGGTCACCGAGCGGGCACTGCTCGGCCTCGCGGTCTTCCTGGTGCTGGTCGCCGGTTACCTGTGGGTGCGCTTCGAGCGGCAGATGGCGCTGGCCGCGATCGGCGCGCTGATCCACGACCTGATCCTGACGGCGGGTGTGTACTCGCTGTCCGGCTTCGAGGTCAGTCCCTCCACGGTCATCGGCCTGCTGACGATCCTGGGCTTCTCGCTCTACGACACGGTCGTCGTGTTCGACAAGGTCGAGGAGAACACCCGGGGCCTGCTCGGCTCCAGCCGCCAGACCTACGCGGAGGCGGCCAACACCGCGGTCAACCAGACCCTCATGCGTTCGATCAACACCTCGGTGATCGCGCTGCTGCCGGTCGCGGGCCTGCTGTTCGTCGGCGCCGGTCTCCTCGGCGTGGGAACGCTCAAGGACCTCGCGCTCGTGCTGTTCGTCGGTCTGGCGGCCGGTGCCTACTCGTCGATGTTCCTGGCGACGCCGTGGCTGGTCGACTTCAAGCTGCTGGACTCCCGGTACAAGCTGCACACGCAGCGGGTGCTGGCCCGGCGGGCCGGCATCGACCCGAAGGAGGCCCGCAAGGGCGCCCGGGCGACCAAGGCGGCCGCGAAGAAGGCCAACCTCAGCAAGAGCGAGGACGACGAGGTCGACGAGGTCGAGGACGAGGAGATCGAGGAGCCGGTCGCGGCGTCGTCGCGTTCCTCGCGGGGCGGCGCGCCGCGTCCCGGTGGCCGGCCGGGGCCGGGTGGTCGCAACGCGCCGCGCAAGCGGCAGGGCGGCAAGCGCCGCTGAGCAGGACCTGATGGGCCCGGCACCGTGTGGATGGTGCCGGGCCTCTTCTTGAGCATGGGAGGGACGTCATGGCAGCCAAAGGGGACAGCGGGGAGAAGCTCGCCGCGCTGATCGCGAGTCGGATTCTCGACGTGCCGGACTTTCCGAAGCCGGGCATCGTCTTCAAGGACCTGATGCCGCTGTTCGCCGACGGTGCGGCGTTCACCGAGGTGATCGACGGGATCGTGGCGCACCACGGGCGGACCGGGTTCGACGTGGTGGCGGGCATCGAGGCGCGCGGGTTCGTGATCGCGGCGGCCGTCGCCTACGCGGCGGGAACGGGCGTCATCCCGGTGCGCAAGGCCGGCAAGCTGCCGCGCGCTACGCTGTCGGCGACCTATGCGCTGGAGTACGGCGAGGCGTCGATCGAGGTGCACGCGGACGCGTTCACTGCGGGGCAGCGTGTGCTGGTGGTGGACGACGTGCTCGCGACGGGCGGGACCGCCGAGGCGACGCTGGGCCTGATCGAACGGGCCGGCGGTTCCATCGCGGGGTTCAGTGTTCTCCTGGAACTCGAATTCCTCAACGCGCGACAGCGGCTGTCGAATCGCCAGGTACACGCGCTTCTGAAGGTGTAGGCCAACCGGCCAGGCCTCGTCGTCGACGTGGCATCTGGCCCGTGGGGTGCGGGTACGATGGGCGCGCGGCTCGGCGGGACCGGTCCGCTTGCGAACACGGCACCCGGAAGGGTGTGGAGGCGGGGTTTGCGTGGTCGAGGAGGAGCGCTCGGTGTCCGGCGAAGTCGCGCCTCCGGCGGAGGGTTCGGTCCGGCCGGCCGGGACATCCACCGGGGTTGACGAAAGCGGGGACGGCGCCGCTGTGGTCCTGCCGTTCCCGGAGGCGTCCGAAAACGGTGGGTCGACGGCTGCCAACGGCGGATCCGCGCGCCCGGCGTCGCCGCGGCCCGTGACGAGCGGCCCGCAGGGCTTCGTCCCCGGTGCCGAGGACGACTCGCCGTCCAGCGCGTTCGGGCTGCTGGGCACGCCGACCGGTCGCCGGGTGCGGGCGCGGCTCGCCCGGTTCAACGCGCCGTGGCAGTCCTCGCAGGTCAGTTCGGTGCTGGAGCCGCTGATCTCGGTGCACCGCAAGTCGCATCCGAAGGCGGACCTGCGGCTGTTGCAGAAGGCCTACGACAAGGCCAACGAGCTGCACCACGGGCAGTACCGGCGCTCCGGCGACCCGTACATCACGCACCCGCTCGCGGTGGCCACCATCCTGGCCAACCTGGGCATGGACTCGACGACCCTGGTGGCGGCGCTGCTGCACGACACCGTCGAGGACTGCGAGTACCCGCTGGACGAGATGCGCGCGGAGTTCGGCGGCGAGGTGGCGCTGCTGGTCGACGGCGTGACGAAGCTGGACAAGGTCAAGCTCGGCGACGCGGCCAAGGCCGAGACGATCCGCAAGATGGTCGTCGCGATGGCCAAGGACCCGCGGGTGCTGGTCATCAAGCTGGCCGACCGGCTGCACAACATGCGCACGCTGACGTTCCTGCCGCGGGAGAAGCAGGAGCAGAAGGCGAAGGAGACGCTGGAGATCCTCGCCCCGCTGGCCCACCGGCTCGGTATGAACACGATCAAGTGGGAGCTGGAGGACCTGGCGTTCGGGACGCTCTTCCCGAAGCGGTTCGAGGAGATCCATCGCCTGATCAACGAGCACGCGCCGCAGCGGGAGGCGCTGTTGCGGCAGGTCACCCAGAAGGTCGGCAACGACCTGCGCACCGCCAAGATCAAGGCGGAGGTGTCCGGCCGGCCGAAGCACCTGTACTCCGTGTACCAGAAGATGATCGTGCGCGGGCGGGAGTTCGCCGACATCTACGACCTGGTCGGGGTGCGGATCCTGGTCGACAGTGTGCGGGACTGCTACGCGGCCCTCGGTGTCATCCACGCCAACTGGCAGCCGGTCCCGGGCCGGTTCAAGGATTACATCGCGATGCCGAAGTTCAACATGTACCAGTCGCTGCACACGACCGTGATCGGGCCGACGGGTAAGCCGATCGAGCTGCAGATCCGTTCGTACGCGATGCACCGCACGGCGGAGTACGGCATCGCGGCGCACTGGCGCTACAAGGAGACCAAGAACGCCACGATCGCCGGCCCGCCGGCGCACATCGACGAGATGACGTGGCTGCGGCAGCTCCTGGACTGGCAGCGCGAGGCGGCCGACCCGAGCGAGTTCCTCGACGCGCTCCGCTTCGACCTGTCCAGCCAGGAGGTGTACGTCTTCACGCCGAAGGGCGACGTGATCGCGCTCCCGGCCGGGTCGACGCCGGTGGACTTCGCGTACGCGGTGCACACCGAGGTCGGGCACAAGTGCATCGGCGCCAAGGTCAACGGCAAATTGGTGCCGCTGGAGTCGACGCTGTCCAACGGCGACGTGATCGAGATCTTCACGTCCAAGTCGGAGACGGCCGGCCCGACGCAGGACTGGCTCGGGTTCGTCAAGAGCCCCCGGGCGCGCACCAAGATCCGCCAGCACTTCAACAAGGAACGCCGCGAGGAGGCCATCGAGGAGGGCAAGGACGCGCTGCTCAAGGCCATGCGCAAGCAGGGCCTGCCGATGCAGCGGCTGCTCACCTCCGACGCCCTGCTGGCCATCGCGCGGGACCTGCACCTCGCCGACGTGGCGGCCCTGTACGCCGCCGTGGGCGAGAGCCAGGTCTCCGCGCAGTCCGTCGTGCAGCGCCTCGTCGCCGGCTACGGCGGGGAAGAGGGCGCGGTCGAGGACATCGCCGAGACGGCCATCCCGACCAAGCCGCCGCGGGTGCGCACCTCCGCGCAGGACCCGGGCGTGGTGGTCAACGGCGACGACGACATCTACATCAAGCTCGCGCGCTGCTGCACACCCGTGCCCAACGACGCGATCTTCGGCTTCATCACCCGTTCCGGCGGGGTCAGCGTGCACCGGGACACCTGCGCCAACGCCGCCGACCTCAAGGCCCAGCCGGACCGGCTGCTCGAGGTGCAGTGGAAGCCGACGAGCGCCTCGACGTTCCTGGTCTCCATCCAGGTGGAGGCGCTGGACCGCAACCGGCTGCTGGCCGACGTGACGCGGGTGTTGAGCGAGGAACGGGTCAACATCCTCTCGGCGACGGTGACCACGACCCGCGACCGGGTGGCGGTGAGCCGGTTCAGCTTCGAGATGGCCGACCCGCAGCACCTGAAGCATCTGCTCGGCGCCGTCCGCAAGGTGGACGGTGTCTACGACGCCTACCGGGTGACGTCCGGCGCGTGAGCGTGTCCGGTCCCGTCCTGTGGACAGGCCGGACGGGGCCGCGGTGAGCTGCGGCGACAGCCGGCGTGCGCGCCGGTGTACGGAGTTCGGCCGGTGCGGGTGAGCGCGCTGGCAGGTTCATCGCATCCCTCCACACACATCAGAGGAGACGGGATGCGTAACAGGCTCACGATCGCCCTTCGGGTCATGGCCGCGGCGGTGTTCGTCGCGTCGCTCGGACTGGCCGCTCCGGCGGAGGCCGCGCCCTCGACCGGGTTCTTCATGATCCGGTCGAAGATGAACAACAAGTGCATGGTCCCGAAGGGCAGCGGGACCGGGAACCACGTGCCGATCGTCATGTTCACCTGCCGGAGCGGGGACCCGTGGCAGTTCTGGACGGTCATCGACAACAACGGCACCTCGAAGCGGTTCATGAACAAGCACAGCGGCCGTTGCCTGGACATCGCGGCGAACAGCGACGGCGAGGTCACGTTCGGGACCCGGCTCCAGACGTTCAGCTGCGACATCGCGGCGCAGTGGATCGAGGACCCGTTCGGCGCGAACGTCCTGCTCCGCTGGGCGAACCGGCCGTTCTGCATCGACATCGTGGACCGGAACCCGGGCAACAACGTGCCGGTGCAGATGCTCGATTGCAAGCCGTTCGAGGACGGCCAGCTGTGGAACTACCTACCCCAGACCGCCTGACGGGCTGAGGCGTCGCCGCTCACCGGTCGGTACCCCACCAGGTACCGGCCGGTGTCGCGCACCAGGAAGTCGTCGAACGCCGGGCCGGCCGTGCGCACCGGGCCGGCGGCGTAGGAACGCAGCAGGTCGTGGCATGTGTAGCGGCCCGGCGGCCGTTCGACCAGCAGGTTGGCGTTGAGCAACTCCGCGAGCAACGGCCGGATCCGGTCCGGCGGCAGCTCCGCGTGGTAGGCCGCGGTGGCGGCGTCTAGGTCCGGTTCGGGCCGGCAGGCGATGAGCCGCAGCAGCCGCGCCGCCTCCGACGACAGCGTCCGGTAGGACCAGGACAGCACGGCGCGCATGTCGGCGAACGGCCCACCGTCGGCGACCCGCAGGACGTCGAGGCGGGTGTCCACGGCGCGCAGTTCCTCGGCCAGCGCGCGCAGCGAACGGACGGGTGCGCCGGCGGCCCGACCGGCGGCGATGGCGAGTGCGGCCGGCAGCCGTGCGCAGCCGTCGATGACGGCCTCGGTGGCCGCCCGATCCGCCGTGGTCCGTGGCCGGCCGAGCCGGTGCTCCAGCAGTTCCCACGCCTCGTCGGCGGTGAGCGGGTCGAGCGTCATCGTCCGGGCGCCCTCGGTGACCGTCAGCGGGGTGAGCCGGCAGCGGGCGGTGATGACGACCATGCACCCCGGGGCGCCCGGCAGCAGCGGACGCACCTGTTCGGCGTCGCGGGCGTTGTCCAGCACGAGGAGCACCCGCCGACCCGCGATCAGGCTGCGGAAGCGGGCGGTGCGACCGGCCGGGCACGAGGGAACGTCCGCCGCCGGCACACCCAGCGCCGCGAGGAAGAAGCCGAGCGCCGCGTGCGGCTCCACCGGCTGCCCGCCGGGGGCGTGCCCGCGCAGGTCGAGGTGGAGCTGCCCGTCGGGGAACCGCACGGCGGCCCGGTGCGCCCAGTGCACGGCGAGCGCTGTCTTGCCGACCCCGGCGGTGCCGGTGAGCGCGACGATGGGGTAGCCCGGCCGCAGGTCGTCGGCGCCGGCGAGCGCGGCGTCAAGGGCGTTCAGCTCGGCGGAACGGCCCACGAAGCCGGCCGTCGCGACGGGCAGTTGCGCGGGCACCGGCCCCGTTCGGTGCGGCTCGCCAACCGTCGGTCCCGTGGCCGGCGCGCTGAACGCGTACTCGAGCACCGTGAACCGGGGCCGCCAGTGTTCGGCCAGGCCGGTGCGCAGTGAGAGGCGTTCGGTGCGGCTGTTGTCGACGGCGTGCTCGCGGATGCACTCGACCAGCCCGGCGACGACCTGCCAGTCCGGCGGCCGGCGGATCTGCCCGTTGAGGATCGCGCTGAGCTGGCTCTTGCCGAGTCCCAGGCGGCCCGCCATCACCCGCAGGCTCGGCCCGCCCGCCTGGGCCCGCAGCTGCCGCAGATCCGTGCAGAGTGACGCGAGCAGTTCCTGTGCCGACGGCGCCATCGACCCTCCCCCGTGCGTCGGTCGCGGCGCGACCTGGCTCCGGCTTGTGAGGCGTTCCCCGTCGTTCCATACGAAAGTGGCCCGGGACAGGGGTCCCGGACCACTTCTCTGCGACGTCGCGTGGGAGCTAGGCGACCTTCTCGACCGTCACGGTCTGGATGATGGTCTCCAGCTTGGGCATGCCGCCGCCCGGCTCGGGCTCGTACTTGCCGTCGTCGCCGGCCTCGGCGATCTTCTTCACCACGTCCAGCCCGGCCGTGACCTTGCCGATCACCGTGTACTGCGGCTGCAGCGCGTTGTCCTTGTACACGAAGAAGAACTGGCTGCCGTTGGTGTTGGCGCCGGCGTTGGCCATCGCGACCAGGCCCTCGGAGTAGGCCGGGCGGCGGTTGGTCGGCAGGTTCTCGTCGTCGAACCGGTACGTCGGGCCGCCGGTGCCGTCGCCCTGCGGGTCGCCGCACTGCAGGGCGCCGATGGCCGGCACCAGGCGGTGGCACTTGGTGTTGTCGAAGAACTTCTTCTCCGCCAGGTACGCGAAGCTGCCCGCCGTGCAGGGCACCTTGGTCAGGTCCATCTCGACCTTGATGACGCCCTGGTTGGTGGTGATCGTCATGACCTGCTTGCCGGTGCGCGGCACGTCGGCGCTCGGCTTGCCGACCTCCTTGGCACCGGAGGGCAGCGGCGCCGGGGAGGACGGGGTGGACGCGCCCGGCTCCGGGTCGTTGACGCCGCGGTACGTGCACGTGGTCGGCGTCGACGAGGCGGACGGGTCGCCGCTCGGGCTCGCGCTCGGCTTGTCGTTGCCGTCGGAGGTGGCGATGGCCACCCACACGATGGCACCGACGAGGACGGCACCGGCCGCCACGCTGGCCACGATGGTCTGCGTGCGGCGGCGCTTGGCGGCCCGCTCGGCGCGCAGCGCCATGTCGCGTTCGAGCCTGGCCCGAGCTGAGGCACGCGCGCGGTCGCGGTTTGACGTCACGGTCCGTTCTCCCTGGTCTTTGCGGTCTTGTGGGGGGTCAGGAGGTGCTGGCGCTCGGGGCGCTGCTCGCCGACGGTGCCGTCGAGGCGGAGGCGCTCGGGGCGGGCTCGCCGGCACTCATCGTCAACGACTGGATGACGACCTCCTCCTTGGGGGCGCCGTCGGTGTTGCCCTCGGCAGTGCCCGCCTTGGCGAGGGTCTGCACCACGTCCAGGCCCTTGGTGACCGTGCCGAGGACCGCGTAGTTGGGGTCCATCGTCGAGTCCTGGTACACGATGAAGAACTGGCTGCCGTTGGTGTCGGCACCCGAGTTGGCCATGGCGATCGTGCCGGCCTTGTAGACCACCTTGCCGGCCGGCGGGGCGGCGCTGGCGCTGGCGCTGGGGTCGGTGGCCGGGGTGCTCGCGGCGGGGGTCGGCAGGTTCTCGTCGGCGAACTTGTAGCCGGGGCCGCCCTTGCCGTTGGCCGCCGGGTCGCCGCACTGCAGGACGAAGATGCCCTCGGTGGTGAGCCGGTGGCACTTGGTGTCCTTGAAGTAGTCCTTGCCCGCCAGGAACGTGAAGCTCGCCGCGGTGCACGGCACCTTCGACACGTCGATCAGGGCCTCGAGTTCGCCCTTGTTCGTCGTGAGCTTCATCGTCTGGAAGCCGTTTTCGAGGATCTTCTCCGTCGGCGGCCGACCGACGTCCTTCGATCCCTCGGCGGCCTCCGTGGTCCACGCGCACTTCTGCGCCAGGGGGTCGACCTTGTCCGGCTCGAACACGCCGCCGATCCACAGGCCGCCGAGCACCACCAGGACCAACGCGATGCCAGCGGCCGTACCGGCCTGGATCTGGCGCTTGCGGCGGGCCGCGGCGGCACGGCGAGCGATCTGCCGCTCGAGCTTGGCGCGTGCCAACGCGCGCTGGCGGTCCTTGGTGCGGGCCACGGTGCTAACCCCTTCCGATGTCTTACCCATCGTGTACTGCGGCGCGGCCCACCTAGGACACGCCCCGGCGAGTGTACGGTCCCGGACTTCGAGGCGTGTGCGCGACCGGTCCCGGTTTGGCTACAGATACTCTGTGACAGGTCCACTGCCCGCTTTGCTGAGAGGTTTCCCAGTGTTCGTCGCCGGTTTCCCCGCTGACGCGTTCGGCACCAACTGCTATGCCGTCGCCACCGCGCCGGGGGAGCAATGCGTGGTCGTCGATCCCGGTATCGGCGTGACCGAACGCCTCGACGACCTGCTGAAGGAGCATCGGCTGCACCCCGTGGCGGTGCTGCTGACGCACGGGCACCTGGACCACACGTTCTCGGTGACGCCGGTGTGCGAGGCGCGGGACATCCCGGCCTATCTGCACCCGGCGGACGACTTCATGCTGGCGGACCCCGCCAAGGGACTCTCGATGGACCTCCGTGAACTTTTCGGCGGCAGGTTCACCTGGGCGGAGCCGAGCGACGTGAAACCGCTCGCCGACGGGTCGACCCTGGAGATCGCCGGGTTGGAGATCACGGTCGACCACGCGCCGGGCCATACCGGCGGGTCGGTGCTGTTCCGGCTCCCCGGCGACGACGCACCGCTGTGCATCAGCGGCGACGTGCTCTTCCAGGGATCCATCGGGCGCACCGACCTGCCGGGCGGCGACATGGGTCAGATGCGGACCAGCCTGCGGGACAAGATCCTGCCGCTGGCCGACGAGACCGTCGTCCTGCCCGGCCACGGCCCCGCGACCACCATCGGCCGTGAACGCGCGAGCAACCCGTTCCTGCGCGAGGTCCAAGACGGACCGGCGGCCCCCACCAGAGGCTGGTAGACCTTTCCATGACCCGTCCCACTCCACTGTCCGGCTTCCCCGAATGGCTGCCCGGACAGCAGATCGTCGAACAGCGCTTCGTCGAACGCCTCCGTTCCGTCTTCGAGCTGCACGGGTTCGCGCCGGTCGAGACCCGCGCCGTCGAGCCGCTCGACCAGCTGCTGCGCAAGGGCGAGACCTCCAAGGAGGTGTACGTGCTGCGCCGGCTGCAGGCCACGCCGGAGGACACCTCCGACGAGCAGCTCGGGCTGCACTTCGACCTGACCGTGCCGTTCGCCCGCTACGTGCTGGAACACGCCGGCAAGCTGCAGTTCCCGTTCCGCCGCTACCAGATCCAGAAGGTGTGGCGCGGCGAGAGCCCGCAGGCGGGGCGGTACCGGGAGTTCCGCCAGGCGGACATCGACATCGTCGACCGCGACGAGGTCGGCCTGCACTACGACTACGAGCTGCCCCTGGTGGCGGCCGAGGCCCTCGCCGGGCTGCCGATCCCGCCGGTGGTGATCCACACCAGCAACCGGAAGCTGGCGCAGGGGTTCTACCGGGGGCTGGGCGTCGAGGATCCCGCCGCCGTCCTGCGGATCGTCGACAAGCTCGACAAGATCGGGCCGGACAAGGTGGTCGCCGCGCTCGTCGCGGAGGGGCTCTCCGACGGTCAGGCCAAGGCGTGCCTGTCGCTCGCCGAGGTGGTCACCCCGGATGCCTCCTTCGTCGAACGGGTCGCCGCGCTCGGCGTCTCCGACCCGCTGCTCGACGAGGGGCTGGCGGAGCTGGCGACCGTGCTGAGTGCGGCGTCGGAGCTGGCGCCCGGGCTGCTGGTGGCGGACCTGAGCATCGCGCGGGGGCTCGACTACTACACCGGCACGGTGTACGAGGGGAAGATGCGCGGGTTCGAGAAGTCGGGAGCCGTGTGCGCGGGCGGGCGTTACGACAACCTCGCCAGCACCGGCACCGATCGCTTCCCGGGCGTGGGCATCTCGATCGGGGTGTCGCGCATCCTCGGGCTGCTGTTCGGCTCGGGCGCGCTGTCCGCGTCGCGGCCGGTGCCGACGTGCGTGCTCGTGGCGCTGCCCGACGAGGCACGCCGGCGCGAGTGCGACCGGATCGCCGTGGCCCTGCGCGCGCGGGGGATCCCGGTGGAGGTGGCGCCGACGGCCGCCAAGTACGGCAAGCAGATCCGCTACGCCGACCGGCGGGGCATCCCGTTCGTGTGGTTCCCCGGCGAGGAAGCCGGTGCCGGCGAGGTGAAGGACATCCGCTCCGGCGACCAGGCCCCCGCGGATCCCGCGACCTGGGTGCCCCCGGCCGAGGACCTGCACCCCACGCTCGGCTGACGCCGGCGCACGGCGGCCGGACGGTGTGATCCGGCCGCCGGAGGCGAGCGTGACCGCACGCGGGCGCGGGAGCGTAGACCCGGAGGGTCCAGTGGTGCGGCCCGGGAGGCAGCGGTCGCGCCCCCGGCGGACGTGCGAGGTGGTCCGGGCCGGTCCTCACGAGGAACTCGGCGACGAGCCGGTGCACGCGTTGCTCGCGGTGTAGGCCGCCCGCTCAGGACGCGGGGGAGAAGCGGATGACCGCGCGGCGGCCGTCGGCGCGGATCACCTCGATGTGCAGCGCGTCGTTGACCGTGATGTTCGTGCCGTAGGCGATCGTGCCGCCGGGCAGCAGGAACCCCGTGTTGCCCGGTGCCACGCTGACGATCTGGATCCGGTCGACCGGTGGGGTGGCGCGGATGCGCTCGCCGAAGCGGATCACGTCACCGGTCTTTACCTCGACCTCGCACGTTCCGTCGAAACAGGCCGAGAGGTCGGAGCCGTCGGCCGCCGGGGCATCCGTCGGACGGGCGGGGGACGGACTCGGACTCGGGCTTGAACTGCGGCTCGGGGTCGGGGTCGGCAGCTCCCTGGCCACGCTCCGGTCCGCGGGCCGGGCACAAGCGGCGAGCGACAGCACGGCGACCGCCGTCGCCACGATCGCGCGGGCACGACTGTCCACAGTGGTCCCTCCTGCACGGGAACGGCGCCGCCAGTGTGCTTCCGCACGCCCGGGACCCGTCCCCGGGACCCTCCGGCAGGCTCGGCAGGAACAGGACGACGCGCGCGTGCGGGGTCGCGGCGAAGGGACACTCGACGGGTGTCCATCGTGCTGCCGCCGCGCCCCGGCGATCCCACCCGGATCGGCGACCACCGGATCGTGGGCCGGCTCGGTGAGGGCGGCATGGGCGTGGTCCACCTCGGACACACGCCCGGCGGGCGGCCGGTCGCCGTGAAGGTCGTGCGGGAGCGGTTCGCCCGCGACGCCGAGTACCGGGCGCGGTTCCGGCGCGAAGCCGTGCTCGCGAAGGCGGTGACGGGAGCCTTCACCGCGGCGGTGCTCGCCGTCGACGCGGACGCGCCGGCGCCGTGGCTGGCGACCGCGTTCCTGCCCGGGCCGACGCTGCGGCGCGCCGTGGCCGCACGCGGGGCGCTCGCGCCGGCCGCGGTCCGCGCGCTCGCGGCCGGCCTCGCGGAGGCGCTCGCCGATATCCACCGGGTGGGCGTCGTGCACCGCGATCTCAAGCCCGCCAACGTGATCCTCACCGCCGACGGGCCACGGGTCATCGACTTCGGGATCGCGCGCGCCGCGGACGTCACCGCCATCACCCACCACGGGACATTCGTGGGAACGCCCGGATTCATGGCACCCGAACAGCTCACCGCTGCCGGGGCGTCGGCGGCGTCGGATCTGTTCGCGCTCGGGGCGCTGGTGGCGTTCGCGGCCACCGGGCGGGAACCGTTCGGGACCGGGGACGCCGCGTCGAAGCTGGTGCGCGCGGCGCGGGGAGAGGTCGACCTGTCGGGGGTGGACGACGTGTTCGTGCGCGGGTTGGTCGGGGCGTGCGTGGCGCCGGTGCCGGGGCGGCGGCCGTCGGCGCGCGAGGTGCTCGACGGGGTGTCCGCGTGGGGTGTCCTGCGTGGGGGCGGCCTCGGTGGTGCTGACGGGCGCGGGGGTGGCGGACGTGGTGTCTTCGATATGGGTGGTGCCGTGGCGGTGGACGCGGTGACCGTTGCGCCGTCGGTGGCCTCCACCGTGGACGGTGGGCGGCGGATGTCCCGGCGGGCGCTGATCGGCGCGGGAGCCGCGGGCGCGGCCGGTGCCGTCGGAGCGGCCGCCGCGTGGCTCACGGGCGCGGGCTCGTGGTCCGGTATCGGGTCGGACGTCGGCTCGTGGTCCGGCGTCGGTTCGGTCGCTGGTGCGGGGGCAGCCGGCGTGCGGGCCGTCGGCGGGGCGGCCGGGTGGGACGGGAGCGCCGGTGCGGCCGGCTGAGGCGGGCGACCCGCGCACCGTCGGCCGGTTCCGCATCCTTGCCCGAATCGGGGCCGGCGGGATGGCGACCGTCTACTTCGGACGTTCGCCGTCGGGACGGCCGGCGGCGGTGAAGGTGCTGCACGCCGAGTTCGCCACCGATCCGCCGCTGCGCGAACGGTTCCGCGCGGAGGTCGCCGCCGCCCGGGCCGCCGGCGGACCGTACAGCCCGGCGGTGCTGGCGGCCGACCCCGACGACGAACGGCCGTGGCTCGCGACGGAATACCTCGCCGCCGTGTCGCTGCGGGAGGCGGTGCGCCTCGGCGGCCCACTGCCGCCCGGATCGGCGCGGCCGCTGGCCGTGGGACTGGCCGAGGCGCTGGCCTCCGTGCACGCCGCCGGAGTGGTGCACGGCGACGTCAACCCGGCGAACGTCCTGCTCACCGCCGACGGTCCGCGGCTGGTCGACTTCGGCCTCGCCCGGCTGGGCCCGGACGCCGCCGCGGTGCCGGCCGGGGCACCGGGCTTCATGGCGCCGGAACAGGCACTCGGCGGCATCGTCGGGCCGGCCGGCGACGTGTACGGGTACGGGGCGACGCTGGTGTACGCCTGCGCGGGGACGCGGGTCGACGGGACGGCCGGGGTCGGCGACGCGCACCTGCGGGAGCTGCTCGCACAGTGCCTGTCCCGGGAACCGGCGCGTCGGCCGGGCATCGGGGACGTGGTGCGGCGTGCGGCGTCGGGAGCCGCGGCCGCTCCGAGGACTGTCCACAGTGGACGATTTCCGGGCGGTGGCCGGCCTGCCGGCCCGGGTGGCGCCGGCGGCGGTCGTGGCGGTGGCCGGCCGGCCGGTCCGGGTGGCGGTGGTGGTCGTGGGGGTGGGGCGGTGCCGGGTCTCGCCGATCGGGTCAAGTCCGGTGGGCACGGGACGAGCGGCGCCCCGACGGTCCCCTTCGCCGCGCCGGCCGCATCCGTCGTGGTCGATGACGCGGGGATCGGGGCCGCCGCGGCGGGGACGGCGTGGCTGGCGCCGGCCGTGATCGCCGGCATCGAGCGGGCGGCGGCCGAGGCCGTCGACCCGCCGCCGCGAGGGGAGCCACCGGTAGGCCGTGACGCCGTCGGCACCGGTGCACCCTCGGACGCTGCGGCAGGCGGGTCGGGTGGCGCCGGTGTCGTGTGGGACGCGGCGCCCGATGCCCGGGTACCGGGGCAGGCGGCAACCGCCCCGGAAAACCCCGACGCGCGCGTGCCCGATGGCGCCGCCGCCGGTCCGGATGACCCCGGCACCCCGCCCCGGTTCAGCCGCAGGCGCCTGCTCCTCGCCGCCGCCGGCGGTCCGCTCCTCCTCGGTGGTGGCGCACCGGCGGCCGGCACCGTCCGAAGTGGACACGATGCGATCCGCGTGCCGTTCGACGGCGCGACGTTCGGGACGGGCGGCGGTCGGGCGTCCGACGGCGGTGTGGCGGAGGTGGACGGCGATGGCACCACGTGAGTCGAAGGTGCGGCTGCTGCCGGCGGAGTTCGGGTCGCCGGGGCGTGGGCTGCCGGCGGCGGAGCCGGGCACGCTGTTCGTCATGGGCAGCGCGGGCGGGATCCGGGTGGCGCCGGACGCCGGGTTCGAGGTGATCTTCGGCCGGAACGTCCCCGACGTGCACGTCTGCGTGGGAGCCACCGATCCGCACGTGAGCCGCCGGCACGGCCGCATCGCGCGCGGGCGGGACCGCTGGGTGCTGACGAACCTGGGCCGGCTGCCGATCCGGTTCCCCGACGGCCGGCTGCTGCTCGGCGGCGACCGGGCCGAACTGGCATCGACGCACACGGCGCTCTTCGTCGTCGGCCCGCGCCAGGAGCACCTCCTGGAGACCCGCGTCGCCCTGGGCAGCCGCCCCGCCGAGCCGGTCGACGGATACGATGCGGACACCGCACGCGGCACCGCCTGGCACCTGGAACACCACGAACGCCTCGTGCTCGCCTGCCTGAGCCGCCGCTATCTCGGCAACGAACCGGCCCCGCAGCCGCTGACCTGGGCGCAGGTGGCCGAGGAACTGAGCCGGCTGCGCCCCGGCGAACAGTGGACCTGGCGGCGGGCCGCGCACATCGTCACGAACGTGCGCAAGCGGCTCAGTCCCACCGTTCCACGGCTGATGGAGGAGGAGATCCCACCACCCGTCGGCAACGCTCTCAACCACAATCTGATCCGGGAACTCCTCGTCACCGGCACGCTCTCCCCGACGGACCTAGGCCTGCTGGAGGAGTGACAGCGTGAGCCGGCCCGGCCCGGCGAGCGGCAGCACGGCGGACGCCGGGCCGAGCACCCGCGGGTCCTCGGGTTTCAGGTCGGGGTCGACCTCCAGCAGCGAGCCGATCGCGCCGGCCCCGCCGAGCACCGCCGCCGCGGACCAGCCCGGTGCCGACGGCCCCACCGCGAACTCGTGTTCCAGCAACGGTTTCCCGCCGTAGCGCACGGACAGGCCGAGGCGCGCGTCGCCGGGATCCTCGCCGTGACGGCCGCAGACGAGTTCGTCGCGCCACCGCACCCGCCCGCCGTCGGCGATGTCCACTGTGGACGTTCCAATGTGGACGCAGCCGGCCGTCGCGATGAGCGGCTCGGGGAGCCAGTGCAGGGTGCCGCCGGTGGCGACGTTCGCGGTGACGGCGAGGCGCGACGTGCCGTTGCCCGGGTAGACGATCGTCGCGGCGACCGACCGCACCTCCAGGCTCGCCCCCTCTCCGACCTCCAGGTGGAACGTCAACTCGTCCCCACCCAGCGGCCCGGCCGCCCCACCGACGAGGTGCACCACGGCGCCACCGTCGGCGCGGCTGCCGGTCCGGCGGGGCAGCAGCGGCACCTCCCCGCGCACGTCCACCAGGCGGGTACGGCCGGCCGGGTCGGCCTCGGCCACGATCAGCGCGTGCGCCCGCACTCAGGCCACCCGCCCCGCGCCGGCCCGACGCACCGTGCCCGCGATGCGGTCCGCCAGGTCCGGCGCACGCCGTCGAGCCACCCGCACGCCCACCCGGATACCGGCCCGCAGAAGCACACGCTCAGCCCCGGCACGCCCGCGCGCCGCGGACCCGGCCGCCAGGCCCGCGCTCACACGCCCGCGACCACGGCGGCTTTCCTTCCGCTCACGCACCGGCGGCGCGGGCGGCCACTCCCGCGCGGACCCACTCGGCGACGGGCGCGGCCGTGGGGTCGTCGACCAGGGACAGGAACACCGTCGGCAGGTCGCCCCGGCGCGCACCCGCGTCGCGGGCCATCACGCCGAGGTCGGCCCCGACCAGCGGCGCCAGGTCCGTCTTGTTGATGACGAGCAGGTCGGCCGAGGTGACCCCCGGGCCGCCCTTGCGCGGCACCTTGTCGCCGCCGGCCACGTCGACGACGAAGATCTGCCGGTCCACCAGCCCCCGGCTGAACGTCGCCGTCAGGTTGTCGCCGCCGCTCTCCACGAGGACGAGGTCCAGCGGCCCGAGCCGGTGTTCGAGGTCCTCGACGGCGTCGAGGTTGGCGGCGATGTCGTCGCGGATGGCGGTGTGCGGGCAGCAGCCGGTCTCGACGGCGACGATCCGCTCCGCCGGCAGAACGCCGTTGCGCAGCAGGAAGTCGGCGTCCTCCGTGGTGTAGATGTCGTTCGTGACGACGGCGAGGTTCAGGTCGCCGGCCAGGATGCGGCACAGCGCCGCGACGAGGGCCGTCTTGCCCGAGCCGACCGGCCCGCCGACGCCGATCCGCAGCGCGCGCCGCCCGCCGTCGAGCGGGGCGTGCGGGTCGCCGTGCGGGTGGGGATGGGTGTGCTGTTCAGCTTGCAAAGAGCCGTACCTCCCAGGTGGCGTGAACCTCGGCCGTGATGTCCAGCAACGGTGCGCTCGCGGCGGGCAGGTCGCCGGCGGCGGCGCGCGCGGTGGCGCGTGCGGCGGTGTCGTCGCAGTCGCCGGCGAGGCGGGCCAGCACACCCTGCACCGCGTAGGGGTCGAGCCCGAGCAGCCGCACCGCCGCGCTCGCCGGCCCGGTGACGGACTGGTACGCCGCCACGAACGCCGCGTCCCCGGCGTCCAGCCGGGCCGCCGCCGCGACGACGCCGAGCGCCACGGGCTGGTGCGGCGCGGCGGGGCACGGTGCGAGCGTCCACATGGCTCGCCCGGCGCGCATCAGCGCCCGCCCCTGGGCCCGGGAGGCGCGGCGCAGCGCCGGGGACGGCGTCCGCGCATCGAGCGCGAGATCGAGCCCGTCGAGCCCACCGAGCGCTACACCGCCGCCGGGCGTCGCGCCGCCGGCTGCGGCAGCGGTCGCGGCGGTCACGGCCGCTGCGGCGAAGGCGGCGGCGACCAGGCCGGACGTCGCGAGGCGGCCCTCCAGGAAGCCGCGCAGCGTGTGCGTGTCGGTCACCCGGCCCGCCGCGACGGCCGCCTCCAGGCCGCCGGAGTGGGCGTGCGCGCCGGCCGGCAGGCGGGAGTCCGCGAGCAGCAGCAGCGACGTGCGGGCGTTCATCAGAAAAGGAAGTAACGCTGGGCCATGGGCAGCGAGTCGACCGGTGCGGCCTCCACCGTCTCACCGTCGATCTTCACCGTGAACGTGTCCGGCGCGACCTCGATGCGCGGCAGTGAGCCGTTCTCCGGCATGTCGACCTTGCCCCGGCTGCGAACGTCGGCGACCGGCACCAGCCTGCGCTCGACGGCGATCCGCGAAGCCAGCCCGTCCTCGATCGCGGCCGGCGCGACGAACGCCACGCTGGTCGCCGCCGGCACCCGCCCGTACGCCCCGAACATCGGCCGCGGCAGCACCGGCTGCGGCGTGGGGATGGAGGCGTTCGCGTCGCCCATGGCGGCCCAGGCGATCATGCCGCCCTTGAGCACCACGTGCGGCCGCACGCCGAAGAACGCCGGTTCCCACAGGACCAGGTCGGCGAGCTTGCCGCGTTCGACGGAACCGACCTCGCTCTCGATGCCGTGCGCGACGGCCGGGCAGATCGTGTACTTGGCGACGTACCGGCGGGCCCGCAGGTTGTCGGCGGCGCCGTCACCCGGCAGGGCGCCGCGGCGCGCCTTCATCACGTGCGCGGTCTGCCAGGTGCGCAGGATGACCTCGCCGACCCGCCCCATCGCCTGCGAGTCCGAACCGATCATCGAGATCGCGCCCAGGTCGTGCAGGATGTCCTCGGCCGCCATCGTCGAGGGCCGGATCCGGCTCTCCGCGAACGCCAGGTCCTCCGGCACGGACGGGTTCAGGTGGTGGCACACCATCAGCATGTCGAGGTGTTCGTCCAGCGTGTTGCGGGTGTAGGGGCGCGTGGGGTTGGTGCTGGAGGGCAGCACGTTCGGGTGGCCGGCGACCGTGATGATGTCCGGCGCGTGGCCGCCCCCGGCGCCCTCGGTGTGGTAGGCGTGGATGGCCCGCCCGGCGATCGCCCGCAGCGTCTCCTCCACGAACCCGGCCTCGTTCAGCGTGTCCGTGTGGATGTTCACCTGGACGCCGGAGGCATCCGCGACGCGTAGGCAGGCGTCGATCGCGGCCGGCGTGGTGCCCCAGTCCTCGTGCAGCTTGAACCCGCCCGCGCCGCCGCGCAGCTGTTCCCACATCGAGGCCTCGGAGACGGTGTTGCCCTTGCCGAGCAGCATCACGTTGACCGGCCAGGCGTCGATCGACTCGAGCATGCGGGCCAGGTGCCAGGCGTTCGGCGTGACCGTGGTGGCCTTGGTGCCCTCGGCCGGACCGGTGCCGCCGCCGATGACCGTGGTGATCCCGGACGCGATCGCCTCTTCGAGGATCTGCGGGCAGATGAAGTGCACGTGGCTGTCGATCGCGCCGGCGGTCAGGATGCGGCCGTTGCCGGCGAGGATCTCGGTGCCGGGGCCGATCACGAGGTCCGGGTGGACGCCGTCCATCGTGTCCGGGTTGCCGGCCCGGCCCAGCGCGACGATGCGGCCGTCGCGGATGCCGACGTCGCACTTGACCACGCCCCAGTGGTCCAGCACCACGGCGCCGGTGATCACCAGGTCGGGGGTGCCCTCGGCGCGGGTCGCCGTCGACTGGCCCATCGACTCGCGGATCACCTTGCCGCCGCCGAAGACCGCCTCGTCGCCGCCGGCGCAGTCGTCGCGTTCGATCTCGATGAGGAGGTCGGTGTCGGCGAGCCGGATCCGGTCGCCGGCCGTGGGGCCGTAGAGGCTCGCGTACCTTCTCCGGTCGAGCCTCATCTGCCCCCCGTTCGCGACAGCGGTCCTCGCAAGCTGCGGTCCTTGCTGCTCACAGCGAACCTCCCACTTCTCCGCGAAGTCCGGGAACGACCCGCTGTCCGGCCAGCGGCACCAGCGCCACGTCACGGGGGATGCCGGGCTCGAAGCGCACGGACGTTCCCGCGGGAATGCCGAGACGGTGCCCACGCGCGGCCGCGCGGTCGAAGTCGAGCGCCGGGTTGGCCTCGGCGAAGTGGTAGTGCGAACCGACCTGGACCGGCCGGTCGCCGGTGTTGACCACGCGCAGCTCCAGCACGGCGCGGCCCGCGTTGATCTCGACCTCGCCGTCGCCGAAGAGAATCTCGCCGGGAACGATGCCCGTCATTGCTTCCCGCCCAGCGTCGGGGCGGCGCCTGAGACGCCGCCTTCCCTCGTCGCTGCGCTCCTCGGTCCAGGCGACGTCGCACCGCCCCGACGCGCGCTCATTGCTTCCCGCCCAGCGTCGGGGCGGCGCCTGAGACGCCGCCTTCCCTCGTCGCTGCGCTCCTCGGTCCAGGCGACGTCGCACCGCCCCGACGCGCGCTCATGGGATCGGCTCGTGCACGGTCACCAGCTTGGTCCCGTCCGGGAACGTCGCCTCCACCTGCACCTCCGCGAGCATCTCGGGAACGCCGTCCATGACGTCCTCGCGCGCCAGCACACCCCGCCCGGCCTGCATCAGATCCGCAACAGTGCGCCCGTCCCGCGCCCCCTCCAGCAGGAACGCCGTGATGACGGCGACCGCCTCGGGATAGTTGAGCCGCAGGCCCCGCGCGCGGCGCCGCTGCGCCAGGTCGGCGGCCACATGGATCATGAGCCGCTCCTGCTCGTGCGGCGTCAGGAACATCGCACCTCCAGGGTGGGGGTACCGGATCTTCGCAACAAAGTGTTTCCGACCGGTTACATCCTGCCCTGGCCGGGTGTCCCGCCCGGGCGTAATGCTCTCGCGGCTCCTGGAAGAATGTCCCGGGAACGACCGCGCCGAAGGAGACGTCACAGTGATCCGAACCCACGAAGCCGGCACGCTGCGCCCCGCGCACGTCGGCAAGACCGTCATCCTCGCCGGCTGGGTGGCCCGCCGGCGCGACCACGGCGGCGTGATCTTCGTGGACCTGCGGGACGCCTCCGGCATCGTGCAGGTGGTCTTCCGCGAGGAACTGGCCGAGGCGCACGGCCTGCGCAACGAGTACTGCGTCAAGGTCACCGGCGAGGTGCGCGAACGCCCGGCCGGCAACGAGAACCCGGAGCTGCCCACCGGCGCGATCGAGATCGTCGCCACCGAGCTGGCGGTGCTCTCCGAGGCGGCCCCGCTGCCGCTGCCGGTGGACGACCACGTGGACGCCGGGGACGACGTTCGGCTCAAGTACCGGTATCTCGACCTGCGGCGCAGCGGCCCGGCGAAGGCCCTGCGGCTGCGCAGCTCCGCCAACCAGATCGCCCGCAAGGTGCTGCACGAGCGGGCGTTCCTGGAGATCGAGACGCCGACGCTGACCCGTTCGACCCCGGAAGGGGCCCGGGACTTCCTGGTGCCGGTGCGCCTGCAGCCCGGCACGTGGTACGCGCTGCCGCAGTCGCCCCAGCTGTTCAAGCAGCTGCTGATGGTCAGCGGGATGGAGCGCTACTACCAGATCGCCCGCTGCTACCGGGACGAGGGCTTCCGGGCCGACCGGCAGCCGGAGTTCACCCAGCTGGACATCGAGATGTCGTTCGTGACCCAGGACGACATCATCGACCTGGGCGAGGCGATCGTCGGTGCGCTCTGGGGCGAGCTGGCCGGGTACACCGTCCAGACGCCGATCCCGCGGCTCACCTGGCACGACGCGATGGCCCGCTACGGTTCGGACAAGCCGGACCTGCGCTTCGGGCTGGAGCTCAACGAGCTGACCGAGTACCTGCGCGGCACCGAGTTCCGGGTGTTCGCCGGGGCGATCGACGCCGGTGGCTACGTCGGCGCGGTCGTCATGCCCGGCGGGGCGGCGCAGACCCGCAAGGAGCTGGACGGCTGGCAGGACTGGGCCAAGGCGCGCGGTGCCCGCGGGCTGGCGTACGTCGTGCTGGACGCGGAGACCGGCGAGGCGCGTGGCCCCGTGGCCAAGAACCTCTCCGCGGATCACCTCAACGGGCTCGCCGACGCCGTCGGTGCCAAGCCCGGCGACGCGGTGTTCTTCGCCGCCTCGGCCAACCGCCGGGAGGCCCAGGAGCTGCTGGGCGCCGCCCGGCTGGAGATCGGCAAGCGGGCGCAGTTGATCGACCCGGACGCGTGGGCGTTCTGCTGGGTGGTCGACGCGCCGATGTTCGAGCCGGCCGAGGACGGCGGCTGGACGGCGGTGCACCACCCGTTCACCTCGCCCAACGAGGAGTGGATGGACCGGTTCGAGGAGGCGCCGGACCGGGCCCTCGCGTACGCCTACGACATCGTGTGCAACGGCAACGAGATCGGCGGCGGCTCCGTGCGTATCCACCGGGGCGACGTGCAGAAGCGGGTGTTCGACACGCTCGGGATCACGCCCGAGGACGCGGCCGACAAGTTCGGGTTCCTGCTCGAGGCGTTCCAGTACGGGCCGCCGCCGCACGCCGGGATCGCCTTCGGGTGGGACCGGATCTGCATGCTGCTCACCGGGGCCGACTCGATCCGCGAGGTGATCGCGTTCCCGAAGACCGGCGGCGGGTTCGACCCGTTGACCGGTGCGCCGACGCCGATCACCGCGCAGCAGCGGGCCGAGGCGGGCGTCGACGCCAAGCCGAAGGCCCCGGCCGCCGCCGGTACCGCCGGTGGTGCGGCGCCGGTCGAGCGGGCCGGCTGATGGTCTCGCGGCGGCGGCTTCTCGGTGGGGCCGCCGCCACCGCGGCACTCGCGGCCTGTGACGACGCTCCGGCGCCGTCGCCCGCCGCGAGCGCCGCCGCCTCCGGCGTCCCGCGAGCTTTCCGGTGGGGCGCCGCCACGAGCGCGTTCCAGGTCGAGGGCGCCACCGCAGAGGATTCCCGGGGAACGTCCATTTGGGACACCTTTACCCGTTCCCCCGGAAAAATCAGGGGCGGCGACAACGCCGACGTCTCCGCGGACCACTACCACCGGTGGGCCGGGGATCTTGATCTGGCCCGTGATCTCGGGCTCACCAGCTACCGCTTCTCCGTCGCGTGGCCGCGGATCCAGCCGGACGGGCGCGGCCCGGCCAACCAGAAGGGCCTCGACTTCTACAAGCGGCTGGTCGGCGGCCTGCGCGAACGCGGCATCTCCCCGGTCGTCACGCTGTACCACTGGGACCTGCCGCAGGCCCTGCAGGACCAGGGCGGCTGGGAGAACAGGGACAGCGCCCAATGGTTCGGCGACTACGCCGAGATCGTCTTCCGGGCGCTCGGCGACGCGACCCCCACCTGGCTCACCATCAACGAACCCAAGACGATCGTGCAGCTCGGCTACGCCGACGGCGTGCACCCGCCCGCCAAGCGGGACCGCGCCGCCGCGCAGGCGGTAATGCACCACCTCAACCTGGCGCACGGCACCGCCGTTCGCCGCCTGCGCGCCGCGCTCCCCGGCCAGCGCATCGGCCCCGCGCTCAACCTGTCGCCGGTGGTGCACGACGGAAACGCCGACCCGGCACAGGTGACCGCCGCCGACATCTTCGAGAACAGGCGCTTCCTCGACCCGCTGTTCAAGGGCGCGTACCCGTCCGGGGTCGAGGCGCCGGTGCGCGACGGCGACCTCGCACTGATCTCGGCCCCGAACGACGTGCTCGCCGTGCAGTACTACAACCCGGCGACCCTGGGCGGCAAGAAGTTCCCCACCTCGCAGGCGACCTGGGAGCAGATCTACCCGCAGGGCATGTACGACCTGCTGGTCCGGCTCAAGCGCGACTACGGCGACATCCCCCTGATGATCACCGAGAACGGCGCACCCTTCCCGGACACCCTCGAGGGCGACCGGGTCCACGACCCGCAGCGCACCGCCTACATCCGCGACCACATCGCCGCCATGAAGAAGGCGATCGCCGAGGGCGTGAACGTCGAGGCGTACCACGTATGGTCATTGCTCGACAACTTCGAGTGGACCGAGGGATACGGCCAACGCTGGGGAATCGTCTACGTGGACTACCCCACACAGCGGCGGATCCTCAAGGACAGCGCCCTCTGGTACCGGGACATGATCGCCGGACGTGCGGTTTAGGTCGGGCGCCCTTTCCCTCGGTACTGTCGCGGGGTGGACGACGGGCTGTTCGAGATCAACGAACCGGGGGAGGGCTTCACGCCGCCTCCGGCGGACGCGCCCCTCGCCGTCCGCATGCGCCCCGGCTCCATCGACGAGCTGATCGGCCAGGAACACCTGCTCGCGCCCGGTGCGCCGCTGCGCCAGCTGGTCACCGGCACGTCCCCCATGTCGGTGATCCTGTGGGGGCCGCCCGGCTCCGGCAAGACCACCGTCGCGCACCTGGTGGCGGGGGCCGGCGACCGGAAGTTCGTGGCGATGTCGGCGCTGACCGCCGGGGTCAAGGACGTGCGCGCGGTGATCGACACCGCGCGGCGGCGACGGCGTTCCGGCGGGGCGCCGACCGTGCTGTTCATCGACGAGGTGCACCGGTTCAGCAAGACCCAGCAGGACTCGCTGCTCGCGGCCGTCGAGGACCGCACGGTCACGCTGCTGGCGGCCACCACCGAAAACCCCTACTTCTCGGTGATCTCCCCGCTGCTGTCCCGCTGCGTCCTGCTCACCCTGCGTCCCCTCGACGAGAACGCCGTGCGCGAACTGATCATCCGAGCGTTGGAGGATCCGCGTGGCCTCGACGGTGCCCTGAAACTGGCGCCCGAGGCGGCGGATCATCTCGTGCGGCTGGCCGGCGGCGACGTGCGCAAGGCGCTCACCGCCCTGGAGGCGGCGGCCTCGTCCGCAGTGGCCTCCGGTGCCGCCACCATCGATCTGGCCATGGCGGAGAAGGCCGTCGACGTCGCCGCCCTGCGCTACGACCGGGCCGGCGACGCGCACTACGACGTGGTGAGCGCGTTCATCAAGAGCATGCGCGGGTCCGACCCGGACGCCGCCGTGCATTACCTCGCGCGGATGCTCTCCGCCGGCGAGGACGCCCGGTTCATCGCCCGGCGCATGGTCATCTTCGCCAGCGAGGACGTCGGCATGGCCGACCCCATGGCACTTCTCGTGGCGAACGCAGCAGCCCACGCGGTGGAATACGTCGGACTCCCCGAGGCACAGTTGAACCTCGCCCAGGCGGTGATCCACCTGGCGACCGCACCGAAGTCCAACACGGTCACCGCCGCCATCGGGGCGGCCGTCGCGGACGTGCGCAGCGGAGCGGCCGGGCCGGTGCCGATGCACCTGCGCGACGCGCACTACGCGGGGTCGAAGGGGCTCGGGCACGGTTCGGGCTACAAATATCCGCACGACGACCCGCGCGGTGTCGTCACCCAGCAGTACCCACCCGACGAACTGGTCGGCCGGGACTACTACCAGCCGGGTGAACACGGTGCGGAGCGCGCCGTGGCGACGCGGCTGCCGAAACTGCGGCGTATCGTGCGCGGCGGAACGACAGGCGAGGAGGAGGCGTGAGCACGCAGCGGGGCGGCGCGGTGCCGTCTGGACCGAGGAGCGTAGGGAGCGCAGCGACCGGAGCGACGAGGGAAGGCGGCGCCATCGGCGCTGTTCCGATGCTGTGCGGGGTGAGGGCGTGAGCCGGCGCGGCCACACCGATGACGACGACGGCGCATGGCTGGCCGGCCTGCAGGGCGAGCCCGAGGACGGCAACCGCCCACGCCCCCGCCCCGGTCCACGCACTCGCGGCGACGAGCCGGTCCCCGGCCCACGCGGACCCGTCGACGCGCGCAGCGCACCCACGGAGCACATCCCCGTCATGAACGACGAACCGCGCGCCGGGCGCCGTAGCGGGGCGCCGCGGCCGGCCGGTACGGCGCGGCCCGTTCCGCCCGGTGGGTCCGGTGCACCCGGTGGCTCCGGCGTGCCCGGAACTCAGGCCGGGCCTTCCCGCGGTGGTGCCGCGGTGTACGGGTCCGGTGGCCCTGGTGGGCCCGGTGGGGCCGGTGGTCCTGGCGGCGCTGGACGGCCCGGTGGTCCGCAGGGGCCGGGTGGTTACGGCGGGCCCGGTGGTCCTGGCGGGCCGGTTGGTCCTGGTGGTCCCGGCGGTTACGGCGAGCCCGGCGGTGCCGGTCCTGGCGGTGGGCGGCCCGGTGGCTACGGCGAGCCCTTTGGGCCCGGCGGCACTGGCGGTCCTGGCGGCCGGCCCGGTGTGCAGGGGGCCGGCGGTTACGGCGAGCCCGCTGGTGCGGGCGGTGGCCGACCCGGTGGCTACGGCGAGCCGGGACGGCACGGCGGTGCTGGCGGTGCTGGCGGTCCCGGCGGTCCTGGCGGTGGTCGACCCGGTCCGCAGGGGCCCGGCGGCTACGGCGGTCCTGGTGGGCCCGGCGGCCGGGCGGGTGGTCAGCAGGGCGTCGGCCATGGCGGCCCTGGAGGGCCCGGTGGTGCTGGTGGTTCTGGCGCCGGTCGGCCCGGTCCGCAGGGGCCGGGCGGTTACGGCGAGCCCGGTGGGCCGGGTGGTGCTGGTGGTTCTGGCGGTGGTCGGCCCGGTGCTTTGGGTGCGCCGGGGGCCGGCGGCCCTGGTGGGCGGCCCGGCGGTTACGGCGAGCCCGGTGGGCCCCCGGTGCCCGGTGGTCCGCAAGGGCCCGGCGGGCGTTCCGGCCCGCAGGGGCCCGGTGCCTTCCACGGCCCCGGTGGGCCCGGTGGCCGCGACCGCCGTGGCGTGCCCGCCCCCTACGACGGCTCGCCGGAAGGCGGCCCCGCCGGTGGTCCCGGATTCCCCGGTGGACCGACCGGTGGAGCCGGCATGCCCGGCCAAGGCGACGGACCGGCGGGCCGCGGTGGCGCGCCCGGCCCGCAACGGCAGGGCCCCGGCGGCCCACGGCAGGCCCCACCGGCGGGCAACCCGCCGCGTCAGGCGGCCTCCGGAGCGGCCGCCCCGCCGGTGAACCCACGCGGTGGTGCCCCGGTCTACGGCGGCCCGACGGACGGGCGGCCGCATCCGGCGGACAGCCCCTCGGGTTCGCATCGTCAGGTCCCCGGCGGGACCACTTACTCGGCCGGTGGCGCCTCCGGTTCGCATCGTCAGGTCCCCGGTGGCGCAAGCTACTCCGCCGACGGGCCGTCCGGTTCGCACCGGCTGGTGCCGGGCCACTCGGTCGACACGCCGTCCGGCTCGCATCGGCAGGTGCCGGGTGGGACGAGCTACTCGGCCGGTGGCGCCTCGGGTTCACATCGTCAGGTGCCGGCGGGACGCCGTCCTCCGGGCGGTGCGGCGTGGAACGATCCCGGGCACAGTCCGGACGAGGACACCCCGTCGGGTCGCCGGCGCCGCGCCGAGGGAGCCGGCGAACGCGACTGGGAGACCACCGGCCGGCGTCGCGTCGACGGTCCGCCGCCCGGCGACCCGGAGACGACCGGCGGCCGGCGCCGGGTCGACGGCCCGCCGCCCGGCGGTCCCGAATCGACGGTCGGCCGTCGGCGTGCGCAGGGCGGGCCGCCGGATTGGGAGACCACCGGTGCGCGTCGGGTGGACGGTACGCCGTCGGGTGATCCCGAGGTGACGGGTGGGCGGCGCCGTGTGGACGGTCCGCCGCCGGGGGATCCCGAGACGACCGGGGGGCGGCGGCGTGCCGAGGCCGGGCCGCCGGACTGGGAGACGACGGGTGGCCGACGCCGGGTCGACGGTTCGCCGCCCGGGGGGCCCGAGACCACGGGTGGGCGTCGCCGTGCCGCTCCGGAGCGGGAGGCGCCGACCGGCGCGCGTCGTCGGCCGGGGACGGACGTTCCCACGGCGTTCATCGCGCCGATGGACGGACCCGATACGCCGCCCGAGGAGACCACCGGCGGTCGCCGTCGCGCGGCCGACGACACTCCCACGGGCGCCCGCAGGCGGAACGTGGACGACAGCGGACGACCCGCACCAGGGGACGGCCCGGGGCGCCCGCAGCCCCGACCGACACCGGGACGGCCGGTGCCGGGTGCGCGTTCCGGCCCGCCCGCGCCGCGTCCCTCGCCCGCCGCCCCGCCGAACATCGCTTCCGTCCCGGCCCAGGGCGCGGCCCCCGTCGGCGGTGCCGCGTCCGGCTCCGTGCCGGTGGGTGCCACGGGCGCGGTGGCCGCTGCCCGGGTGGTGCCTCCCGGAACGCGCCCGGACGGTGCGCCCGGCTCCCGTAACGACACCCGCGGCGATGCCCCGGCGGGTCCCCCCGCGCCCCGGCCCGGTGGCGCCGGTGCGCGTCCCGACGGGCCCACCACGGGACGGGCCCGCCCCGGCGTCGCTCCGGCGCCCGGGGGCCGGACCGCGCCCCGCGCCTCCGCTGCCGCGCCGGTGCAGGCCCCGCCGGGCGGCCCTGCCGCGCCCGACGGCCCGCCGCTGTCCGGTCCGGGCCGTGGCGGCCCCGACGGTCCCGGCCGCCCCGACGACGTGCCGCACTCCGGCGGGCCCGGGCGTGGCCCGGGCGGTCCGGCGCGCGGCGGTGCCGCCGTCGGCCCCGCCGGCCCCGGCGGTCCGCCGCCCGGCCGTGGTCCGGACGGGCCGGTTCGTGGTGCCGCGCCGGTCGGTCCGGGTGGTCCTGGTCGTGGTGGGCCGGACGGGCCGAGCCGTGGTGCCGCGCCGGTCGGTCCGGGTGGCCCTGGTCGTGGTGGTCCCGACGGGCCGGTTCGTGGTGGTGCGGCGGTCGGTTCCGCGCATGGCGGTCCGGACGGGCCGGGGGGTCCCGGCACGGCCGGGGTGGCGTCCGTTCCGGGGCGGGCGGGCGGTGCGGTAGCGGCCGCGGCCGTCCCGGTGCCGCCCGTGCAGGCGAAGCCCGCCGAGCCGGCCGCACCCGCCCCGCCGCCGCTGTTGGGCGAGATCCCGTCGCCGATCGCCGACGACCAGACCCCGCTGGATCAGGCGCCCGACCTGACCATCGAGAAGGATCCGTCGCAGATCGGCGTCATCAGCGGCGAGCGGGAGATCCGCAGCCGGCGCGCCGAGGTGGGCGTCGACTTCGACCAGGCGCGCCGGTTCAAGATGTTGACGATGATGCTGATCGTGCTGGCCATCCTCGGGGCGCCGCTGACCGTGTACATCATGCGGGAGGCGACCAGGGACCCGGTGTTCGTCGGCCTGGACGCGCTCGAACTGCCGAAGGACATGTCACTGAGTCCGCAGGACACCGCGAACGGCAGCCGCTGGTGCATCAACGAGTGCCGGTTCCGTCAACGGGTCTACCAGTCGGAGCAGAACCCGGAACCGACGCACGCGGCGTACGAGAAGGCGCTGCGCGCGGCGGGCTGGCTGCCCTGGAAGGCCGCCGGCTGTCCGGCCGGGGAGATCGCCGGCACCAAGGAGTCCTGCTGGCAGCGCGACGAGTACGTGCTGGACCTGTGGGTGCACCAGGAACGGTGCGAGGTCGACCTGAACGCCCCGGCCCAGGATCAACCCGGCGCGAACCCGAAAACGACGGTGGAGTGCCCGAAGACGGAGATCTCTCTCAAGGTCATCAACCGGATCGCCTATCGCCCGCCGGCCGGTGGCGCCTAGGACACACCCGCGCGTGTCCAGCGAAAACCGCGTGCCCTGAAGAGCGAACGTCCACTACGGACGGTAGGGTCTGCACGGTTGACGGATAGCGCGGGAAGGTGAGTGGCGTGACGCCTACGGAAATTGCCGCACTGGTGGCGGCGATCGCGTTCGCGGTCCTGGTGGTGGCGCTGGCGGTGCCGATCCTGCGGTTGCGGCACACGGTTGACGCGGCCACCAAGGCGATGCGGGACGTCGCCGACCAGACGGGTCCGCTGCTGACGTCGGTCAACACCACGATCGGCAATGTCAATACGGCTCTCACGCAGGTGCACACCTCGCTCGACGGGGTCAACCTGCAGCTGGCCCGGGTGGACGCGATCAGCAACAACGTTCAGCACATCAGCACCAACGTCGCGAACCTGTCCACTGTGGTCAGTGCCGCCGCGGCCAACCCGCTGGTGAAGGTGGCGGCGTTCGGCTACGGCGTGCGCAAGGCGGCCGCGGGCCGGCGCCAGGCCGACGAGGACAAGGCGGTGCGCGCGGAGCTGCGCCGCCGGCGCAAGCAGAAGGTGTAGGGGGCGACGATGCGCCGGTTGTTGTGGCTCGGGGTGGGCCTCGCGGTCGGGGGACTGGTGTTCCGGGCGATGTCGAAGAAGGCTCAGGCGTTCACGCCGGAGGGCATCGCGGGTTCGGTGCAGCAATCCGCTGTCGGCCTGCTGGAGTCCGTCCGTACCTTTGTGGACGACGTGCGCGAGGGCATGGCCGAGCGGGAGGCGGAGATCCACGCCGCCATCGCGGAGGGGCTCATCCTCGACGAGGAACTCAATCCTGAGGAAGGCATCGACTACCGATGAGAACAGCGGAGATCAAGCGGCGGTTCCTGGGCCACTTCGAGCAGGCCGGACACGCCGTGGTCCCGAGTGCTCCGCTCCCCGCGATCGACGACCCCAACCTGCTGTTCATCAACGCCGGCATGGTGCAGTTCGTGCCGTTCTTCCTGGGGCAGCGCACCCCGCCGTGGCCGCGGGCGACCAGCGTGCAGAAGTGCATCCGCACGCCGGACATCGACGAGGTGGGCAAGACCACCCGGCACGGCACGTTCTTCCAGATGAACGGCAACTTCTCGTTCGGCGACTACTTCAAGGAAGACGCGATCACCCTCGCGTGGGACCTGTCGACGAAGTCGTTGGACCGGGGCGGCTACGGGTTGGACCCGGAGAAGATCTGGGTGACGACGTATCTCGACGACGACGAGGCGATCGAGATCTGGCACAAGACCGTCGGCCTGCCGATGGACCGGATCGTGCGCCGCGGCAAGGCGGACAACTACTGGTCGATGGGCATTCCCGGCCCGTGCGGCCCGTGTTCGGAGCTGTACTACGACCGGGGCCCCGACTACGGCCGCGAGGGCGGGCCGGAGGTCGACGAGGACCGGTACATGGAGTTTTGGAACCTCGTCTTCATGCAGTACGAGCGGGGTCCGGGCGCCGGCAAGGAGGACTTCCCGATCCTCGGCGAACTGCCGGCGAAGAACATCGACACCGGCATGGGCCTGGAGCGGATGTCGACCCTGATGCAGGGCGTCGACAACCTGTACGAGATCGACGAGACGCGGCCGATCCTGGACAAGGCGGCGGAGCTGACCGGTAAGCGCTACGGCGCGCACTCGGGGCACGCGGCCAGCGAGAGCCACCCGGACGACGTGCGGCTGCGGGTGATCGCGGACCACGTGCGCACCGCGCTGATGGTGATCGCCGACGGGGTGACGCCCTCCAACGAGGGGCGCGGCTACGTGCTGCGCCGCATCATGCGCCGGGCGATCCGCAGCGTGCGCCTGCTCGGGTTCCAGGAGCCGGCGTTGCCGCTGCTGCTGCCGGTGGCGCGGGACTGCATGGCGCCGTCTTACCCCGAGGTGGCGGACGACTACGACCGGATCTCCTCGTACGCGTACGCGGAGGAGGAGGCGTTCCTGTCGACGCTGCGGCAGGGCACGACGATCCTGGACGTGGCGGTCGCCGAGACGAAGAAGACCGGCGGGCAGACGCTCAGCGGCGACAAGGCGTTCCAGCTGCACGACACGTACGGCTTCCCGATCGACCTGACCCTGGAGATCGCGGCCGAGCAGGGGCTGGCGGTCGACACGGAGGGGTTCCGCCGGCTGATGGCGGAGCAGCGCACCCGGGCGAAGGCGGACGCGCAGGCCCGCAAGACGGGGCACGCGGACCTGTCGTCGTACCGGTCGGTGCTGGACGCCGGCGGCGCGGTGACGTTCGTCGGCTACCAGGACGTGGCGCGCGAGACGGTGGCGCGGGCGGTGCTCGACGCGCAGGGCGCCCCGCTGGCCGCCGCGGGTGAGGGCACGGCCGTCGAGGTGGTGCTGGACACCACGCCGTTCTACGCGGAGGGCGGTGGCCAGCAGCCGGACCAGGGCGTGATCACGTTCGCGGGCGGTGGGCAGGTGACCGTTCATGACGTGCAGACGCCGGTGCCGGGGCTGGTGGTGCACCGCGGGAAGGTGACCCGGGGCGAGGTCCGCCCGGGCGAGCAGGCGTACGCCGAGATCGACGTGACGCGCCGGCGGGCGATCTCCCGTTCGCACACGGCGACGCACCTGATCCACCAGACGATGCGCTCCTTCCTCGGCGAGTCGGCGACGCAGGCCGGTTCGCTCAACGCGCCGGGGCGGTTGCGGTTCGACTTCAACACCCCGGGCGCGGTCACGCCGTCGGTGCTGCACGACGTGGAGCAGCAGGTCAACGAGGTGCTGATGGACGACCTCGAGGTCCGGGCGTTCGTCACGACGCAGGAGCAGGCTCGCAAGATCGGGGCCATGGCGCTCTTCGGCGAGAAGTACGGCGACGAGGTGCGGGTCGTCGAGGTCGGGGATTATGCGCGGGAACTGTGCGGAGGCACGCACGCGGCCCGTTCGGGCCAGCTCGGGCTGGTGAAGATCCTGCACGAGTCGTCGATCGGCTCCGGGGTGCGCCGCGTCGAGGCCCTGGTCGGGATGGACGCGTTCGGGTTCCTCGCGAAGGAGCACCTGCTGGTGTCGCGGCTCGCGGACCTGTACCGCGTGCCGCTTTCCGGCGTGGGCGAACGGGTCGAGCAGACCATCGCCCAGCTGCGCGACGCGGAACGGGAGCTGGAGAAGCTGCGGGCGCAGATCGTGCTGGCCGGTGCGGGCAATCTGGCGGACCAGGCGAAGGACCTCGGCGGGGTGGGCTACGTCGGCACCGAGGCGCCGGAGGGCGCGGGCGGCAACGACGTGCGCACGCTGGCGCAGGACATCCGGGGCAAGATCCCGGCGGGCCGGCCGGGGGTCGTGGCGGTCGTGTCGCGCGCCAACGGCAAGGCGGCCCTGGTCGTGGCGGTGAACGCGGCGGCCAAGGAGCGCGGCCTGTCCGCCGCTGACCTGGTCAAGGGAGCGCTGTCCGGCCGGGGTGGCGGCAACGCCGATCTGGCCCAGGGCGGCGGCCTGCCCGCGGCGGAGGCACCGGCGCTGCTGGCGGCCGTCGAGAAGGCGATCGCCGGCACGTGATGCGGCGAGACGACGCACGGGGCGGCGTTCACCGAAAGGTGGGCGCCGCTTCGGCGTTCGATGGAATGTCCTTTTTGCTCTTTTGGACTGCCTCGTGACCGGGTGGACGCGGGGGGTCCGTCTGGCCGTCGACGTCGGCACTGTCCGGATCGGGGTGGCGCGCTGCGACCCGGACGGGATTCTCGCGACGCCCGTCTCAACCGTCGCCCGGGCGGCTGCGACCACGCGGACGTCCCCTGAAAGTTTCACGCAGATCCCGTCGGATATGACGGAAATCAAGCGACTTGTCGAAGAGTACGAAGCGGTACAAGTGATTGTTGGGATGCCGATCACGCTGGGCGGGGTCGAACGACAGGCCGCCGCGGCCGTGAGAGAGTACGCTGCGGCGCTGGCGACCCTGATCGATCCGGTGCCGGTCGTCTTCACCGACGAGAGGATGTCCACAGCCGTCGCTGCGCGTAGGCTGTCCGAGCGCGGCGTCCGAGGACGTCGGCAGCGTGCTGTGGTCGATCAGGCGGCCGCGGTGGAGATCCTGCAAAGCTGGCTCGACACGCAGCGGAGGCGGACGTGAGGATTGACGAGCACGAGCTCGATCTGTCGTGGGAGGACGACGAGCGGCCACGCCATCGTCACCGGCGCGGCGGCGCACAGCCCCCCGCGGACCGGGGCAGTTCGGAGAAGGGTCGGGGCGGGCGCACCGCCGTCGCCCTGTTGCTGGTTCTGCTGATCATGGGTCTGCTCGGCGGCGGTGCCTGGTACGGGTTCGACAAGGCCCGCGACTTCTTCGCCGTCCCGGACTACAACTCCGGCGGCGCGGGCGAGACGCAGTTCGAGGTGAAGTCGGGCTCGACGGCGGCGCAGATCGGCACCGACCTGACGACCGCCGGCGTGGTGAAGAGCCAGAAGGCGTTCGTCGAGGCCGCGAAGAAGAACGCGCGCAGCAAGGACATCCAGCCGGGCTTCTACAAGATGCGGCTGAAGATGCGCGCCGCCGACGCCCTGTCGCTGCTGCTCGACCTCAACAACAAGGTCCAGAGCAAGGTCACCATCCCCGAGGGGAAGACCACGTTCGAGATCTACGAGCTGCTCGCCAAGGGGACGAACATCCCCGTGCAGCAGTTCAAGGACGCGGCCAAGGATCCGAAGGCGCTCGGCGTGCCGGACTTCTGGTACACGCGGTTCGACAAGAAGGAGTCGGCCAAGGGCGTCGAGGGCTTCCTGTTCCCGCAGACCTACCAGTTCAACCCGGGGGTCACGGCGCAGCAGGTGCTCAAGGAGATGGTCCAGCACTTCCTCGACGTGGCCGCCAAGGTCGACTTCGTGAAGAAGCTGGAGGCGGCGGGCAACCAGTTCAGCCCGTACGAGGCGCTGATCCTGGCGTCGCTGTCCCAGGCGGAGGCCGGTGTGGCCGAGGACCTCGGCAAGATCTCCCGGGTCGGCTACAACCGGATCAAGAAGAAGAACATGCCGCTGGAGTACGACGTCACCACCAACTACTGGCTCCAGCTCAACGGCAAGCCGAAGAAGGCCTCCAAGGACCTGACCGACGCCGAGATGACGGACCCGAAGAACAACTACAGCACCCACGGCAAGCTGGGTCTGCCCCCGGGTCCGATCTGCAGCCCGGGCGAGGCGGCCCTGGTCAGCGCCGTGGAGCCGACCCCGGGTGACTGGATCTTCTTCGTCGCGGTCGACAAGGAAGGCCACTCGAAGTTCGCCACGACCGACGCCGAGCACCAGAAGAACGTGCAAGAGGCGAAGAAGAACGGGGTCCTGTGAGCAGCAAGGCGCGCAGCTTGCGAGCACCGCTGTCGCGAACCGGTCAGCAATGATCAACAGGAGCGCTGCCGTCCTGGGGCAACCCGTCGCGCATTCGCTCTCGCCCGCGCTGCACACCGCCGGGTACGCCGCCGCCGGGCTCACCGGCTGGGCGTACACGGCGGTGGAGTGCGCCGAGGACGAACTGGCGCCGTTCGTCGGCGGGCTGGGGCCGGAGTGGGCCGGGCTGTCCCTGACCATGCCGCTGAAGTCGGTCGCGCTCACGGTCGCCACCGAGGTCGACCCGTTGGCGCGGGCGCTCGGTGCGGCCAACACGCTGGTGCGCACCGACACCGGCTGGACGGCGTACAACACCGACGCGCCGGGCATGACGGACGCGCTCGGCTGGGCGGGCGTCACCGGTGCGCAGCGGATCGCCGTCCTGGGCGGCGGCGGGACCGCGCGTGCGGCGCTCGGCGCGGCCCGCGACCTGGGTGCCGAGGTGGTGCTCTACGTGCGGCGACCCGAGGCCGCCGAGGAACTGCGCCCCGTCGCCCACGCGCTCGGCGTGCCGTTCGTGGTGGAGGGGTGGGGCCGGGCGCAGGACGCCGTCACGGCCGACGTCGTCATCTCCACCGCGCCGAAGGGCGCCGCCGACGCGCTGGCCGTCGCGGCGTGGTCCGCGGAGACCGTGGTCTTCGACGTCGTCTACGACCCGTGGCCGACCGCGCTCGCCGCCGGTGCGCAGCGGGCCGGGTGCCGCGTCGTCAGCGGACTCGACCTCCTGCTGGCCCAGGGCGTGCGGCAGTTCACGCTGTTCACGGGCGTCGATGCGCCGGTATCCGACATGCGGGCCGCCCTGGAGGGCGCTGCCGGCCGGTAGGCGCGCCATGACACACTGGCGCGCGTGTTTCGGTGGCTGACCGCGGGCGAATCGCACGGACCCGCGCTGGTGGCGGTACTCGACGGCGTTCCGGCCGGGGTCGAGGTGACCAGCGACGACCTGCGCAAGGATCTGGCACGCCGGCGCCTGGGCTACGGCCGCGGCGCCCGGATGGCGTTCGAGCAGGACGAGATCGAGATCATCGGCGGGCTGCGCCACGGGGTCACCCTCGGCAGCCCGGTGGCGGTCCGGATCGGCAACTCGGAGTGGCCCAAGTGGGAGACCGTCATGGCGGCCGACCCGGTCGACCCCGAGGAGCTCGCCGGCCAGGCCCGTAACGCGCCGCTGACCCGCCCGCGGCCCGGGCACGCCGACCTCGCCGGCATGCAGAAGTACGGGCACACCGACGCCCGGCCGATCCTGGAGCGGGCCAGCGCCCGCGAGACCGCCGCGCGGGTGGCCGTCGGGGCGGTCGCGAAGGCGCTGATCAAGCAGACGCTCGGGATCGACATCGTCTCCCACGTGGTGGAGCTGGGCTCGGTCGCCGTCAAGGCCGGCCTGCAGCCGCACCCGGAGGACTTCGACCGGATCGACGCCGACCCGCTGCGCTGCCTCGACCCCGAGGCCAGTGCGCGGATGGTCGAGGAGGTCGACGCCGCGAAGAAGGACGCCGACACGCTCGGTGGGATCGTCGAGGTGCTCGCTTACGGCGTTCCCCCGGGACTTGGTAGTCATGTGCAGTGGGACCGCAAGCTCGACGCGCGGCTGGCCACGGCGCTCATGTCGATCCAGGCGATCAAGGGTGTGGAGATCGGCGACGCCTTCACCCAGGCGCGGTCGCGCGGCTCGGCCGCGCACGACGAGATCGTCCCGACGCCGGAGGGCGTGCGGCGGGTGACCGACCGCGCCGGCGGCCTGGAGGGCGGCATCACCTCGGGCGAGCCGCTGCGGGTCCGCGCGGCGATGAAGCCGATCTCCTCGCTCAACCGGGCGCTGCAGACCGTGGACGTCACCTCGGGCGAACCGGCCACCGCCATCAACCAACGCTCCGACGTGTGTGCGGTGCCGGCCGCGGCGGTCGTCGCCGAGGCGATGGTGGCGCTGGTGCTGGCCGAGGCGGCGACGGAGAAGTTCGGCGGCGACTCGGTGGTGGAGATCCGCCGCAACGTGGCCGGCTACCTCGACAACCTCTTCATCAGGTGAGCGCGCGGCGGGGCGGCACGACGCTGCGTGGGGAGCACTGATGGGGCCGCGGGCCGTTCTCGTCGGGGTGATGGGGGCGGGGAAGACCACGGTCGGCGTGCTGCTGGCCGAGGCACTCGGCGTGCCGTTCCGGGACACCGACACCGACATCGAGGCCACCGCCGGCAAGCCGATCTCCGACATCTTCGTGCAGGACGGCGAGGAGCACTTCCGGGCGCTGGAACGCGAGGCCGTCGCGACCGCGCTGGCCGGCTTCGGCGGCGTGCTCGCCCTCGGCGGCGGCGCGATCCTGGCGCCGGAGAACAGGGCGGCGCTGCGCGGTCACCCGGTCGTGTACCTGGAGGTCGACCTCTCCGACGCGATCTCACGGGTCGGCCTCGGTGCCGGCCGGCCGCTGCTGGCGATCAACCCGCGGGCGACCCTGAAGCACCTGCTCGACCAGCGCCGGCCGCTGTACGAGGAGGTGGCGACCGTGGTGGTGAAGACGGGCGGCCGCACGCCCGAGGAGGTCACCGCCGAGGTGGTGCGGGCGCTGTAGCGGCCTCGGGCCGTTCGGCCGTGGTGCGGGAGTGTCGCTGGGGGCGGCGTCAGCGCCGAGGTGGTGCGGGCGCTGTAGCGGCCTCGGGCCGTTCGGCCGGTCGGGTCTCGTCGCTGTCGGGGCCGCGCAGCGGCTGGCCGCCGGGTGAGCCGAGCACGATCGCCGCCAGGAGTGCCGCTCGCCGGTCCCGCATGTCCGACCTCCAGGTTCCCGCTAGTTATGGGATGGGACGCGGCGCGGTGCCGTTCGGTTCCGCCGGTGTGGAAGACTTCCCAGCCGATGGAGACCGTTATCGAGGTGCCCGGCGACCGTCCGTACGACGTGGTGGTGGGGCGTGATCTGCTCGCCGCGCTGCCACGACTGGTGGCCGGTGCCGCACAGACCGCCGTACTCTACGCCGCGCCGCTTCGGGCGCACGCCGACCGGATCGCCGCGTTGCTGCGCGACGCCGGCATCGCGCCGCTGCCGCTGGAGGTGCCCGACGCCGAGGCCGGCAAGACCATCGAGGTCGCCGCCCGGTGCTGGGACGAGCTGGGCGCCGCCCGGTTCACCCGCACGGACGCCGTGGTGGCCGTCGGCGGGGGCGCCGTCACCGACCTGGGCGGCTTCGTCGCCGCGTGCTGGCTGCGGGGCGTGCCGGTCGTGCACGTGCCGACCAGCCTGCTCGGCATGGTCGACGCGGCCGTCGGCGGGAAGACCGGGGTCAACACGGCCGCGGGCAAGAACCTGGTCGGGGCGTTCCATCCGCCGGCGGGTGTGCTGTGCGACCTGTCCACGTTGGACACCCTCCCCAGAGCGGATCTGGTCGCGGGGCTGGCCGAGGTGATCAAGTGCGGGTTCATCGCGGATCCGATTATTTTGGAACGCTGTGAGTCCGGCGACCCCACCGGCGCGCACCTGGCGGAGCTGGTCGAGCGGGCCATCCGGGTCAAGGCCGACGTGGTCTCGGGCGACCTGCGGGAGTCCGGCCGGCGCGAGATCCTCAACTACGGCCACACGCTCGCGCACGCCATCGAAAAGGTCGAGGGCTACCGCTGGCGGCACGGCGACGCGGTGTCGGTGGGCCTCGTGTACGCGGCGGCGCTGGCCGGGGCGGCCGGCCGGCTGGATCCCGCGTCGGTGGCCCGGCACCGGGAGATCCTGACCCGGATGGGGCTGCCGGTGAGCTACCGCGCGGACGCGTTCGACGAACTGCTGTCGGTGATGCGGGTCGACAAGAAGGCCCGGGGCAACAAACTCCGCTTCATCGTGCTGGACGCGATCGGCGAACCGTCCACACTGGACGGTCCGAGCGACGACCTGCTCCGCGCCGCCTACGCGGCGGTGACCGCATGAGCGCGCGACGGTCCGGCACCTCAGGCGCCGGCACGGCGCTTGCGCGGGAGACATCATGAAGGTGCTCGTGCTCAACGGGGTCAACCTCGGCCGGCTCGGCACCCGGCAGGTGGACGTCTACGGGCTGACCAGCTACGCGGATCTCGTTCAGAGCTGCGTCGAGCTCGGCGCCGAGCTGGGGCTCGACGTCGAGGTGCGCCAGACCGACGCCGAGCACGAGATGATCGGCTGGATCCACGAGGCGGCCGACACCGGCGCGGCGGTGGTGCTCAACCCGGCCGCCTGGTCGCACTACTCGATCGCGCTACGCGACGCCTGTGCGCTGCTGCGCTGGCCGCTGATCGAGGTGCACATCTCCAACATCCACGCCCGGGAGGAGTTCCGGCACCACTCGGTGATCTCCGCGGTCGCCCGCGGCGTGATCTGCGGTCTCGGCATCGAGGGCTACCACCTCGCGCTTCGGTACGTCGCCGCGCAGCAGGGCCGGGAGTAGCCCCGCCGGGCGCAGCGACGCGAGCGCCAGCCCGGCCCCGACGAACGCCCCGACGACCTGCGCCGGCCCGGGGGAGTCGCCCATCGGCTGGAGCAGGAACGTCAGCACCGCGCTCACCAGGATCGCCGGGCGCAGCATCCGCCGGTCGGCCGTGCCGGCGGCGAGCGGCACGGTGCCCCAGATCAGGTACCAGGGGTGCACCACCGGCCCGAACACCACGACGGCGCACAGCGCGATCCCCAGCCCGGCGACCGGCGGCTTCCTCCGCAGCGCCCGGCCGACGGTGACCACGACCGCCGCGAACCCGACCACGCGGGCGGCCTCGATGGAGCGTTCGAAATCGGCGACGCCGAGCACGTGCGGCAGCCACCCGAACGCGTACCCGAGGTCGGTGCTGAGCGACAGGCCGTTGTGCACGACGGCCGGGGTGCGCAGCGCGCCGATCCAGCCGTAGCCGAGCCCGGTGAACTCGGTGACGGCGACCGTCGTGACGACTCCGACCAGGCCGAGCCTGGCGGCGGTCCGCACGAGCACCCGCGCCCCGGCTCCCCGGCCGGCCCGCAGGCGTTCCGCGACCCGACCGGCGCGTGACCGTCCCGACTCCCGGACGGCGGCGGGCGGGCCCGACTCCCCGCCGGCCCCGGGTGGGTCCGGCACCCGGCCGGCGGCGGGTGGGCCTTGCTCCCGGCGGGACCCGGGCGGCCCGGCGTCCCGGCCGGCGAGCAGCGGAACGGCGAACAGCAGCGCCAGCCCGGCCGGCGCCTTGACCAGGGCGGCGAGGGTCAGCGCCACGGCGCCGCGGGTGGCCCGCCCGCGCAGCACCAGCACCAGCCCGGTGACCATGAGCCCGACCATCAGCGCGTCGTTGTGCATGCCGGCGACGAGATGGACGATCACCAGCGGGTTGAGCACGCCGAGCCACAGGGCGCCGGAGGGGTCGACGCCGGTGCGCCGGGCGAGGATCGGCACGAACCGCACCATCAGCGCCACCCCGGCGAGCGCCACGATCCGCACGGCCACGACGCCCGCGAGCCCGTACCCGTCGGTGAACGTGTCGGCGACGGCGGCCAGCGCCAGGAACACCGGCCCGTAGGGCGCCGGCGTGTACTGCCAGATCGGCGGCACGTCGAGGGAAGCCACCCCGCCGAGGACCGCCGGTCCGAAGACGTACGGGTCGAGCCCGTCGCGGACCATCGCGCCCTGCGCCAGGTAGCTGTAGGCGTCCCGGCTGAACATCGGCGGTGCCAGCAGCAGCGGCGCGCACCAGCAGGCCAGCGTGACGGCGAGGTCCCGGGGCCGGGGCAGGGCGGCACCGAGCCGCAGCCACGCGGAGACCAGCAGCACCAGCCCGGCGTAGACGACACCGACCGCCAGTCCGGGAACGGCGTGCAGTTCGCGGACGAGGGGCAACTGCGCGTATGGATCGACGACCGACAGCGCACCGGCCGCCACGCCCCCGACGGCGATCAGTGCGGTGCCCGCCGTGCCGAGCCACCGGCAGGTGAACGGGTCCGGTTCGGGGCGCACCCGGGCACCCTGCCCGGAGAAGGTGTCGCCGCGGTGACCCTGGATGTCGCGCCGGGTGAACATCGGGCCTGGCGCGCGGTGCCGGCCCGGCGCCGGTACACTTGCGCGGGCTTTTAGCAGCGGAACGGAAGTAGGGAACCCCACCGGTATGGCCACCACCAACGACCTGAAGAACGGTCTCGTGCTCAACCTCGACGGCGGGCTGTGGTCCGTTGTCGAATTCCAGCACGTCAAGCCAGGCAAGGGCGGGGCCTTCGTCCGGACCACGCTGAAGAACGTGCTCTCCGGCAAGGTCGTCGACAAGACGTTCAACGCCGGCACCAAGGTCGAGACGGCGACCGTCGACAAGCGCACCATGCAGTACCTGTACGCCGACGGCGACGACTTCATCTTCATGGACCTGGACACCTACGACCAGATCCCGGTCCCGGCCGCCACCGTGGGTGACGCCGCCAACTACCTGCTGCCCGAGGCGGAGGTGATCGTGGCGACGCACGAGGGTGTGCCGCTGTACACCGAGCTGCCGGCGAGCGTGGTTCTGGAGATCACCTACACCGAGCCGGGCCTGCAGGGCGACCGTTCGACCGGTGGCAACAAGCCGGCGACGCTGGAGACCGGCGCGACGGTCAACGTGCCGCTGTTCATCACCACCGGCGAGAAGATCAAGGTCGACACGCGGGACGGCCGTTACCTCGGACGCGCCTGATGACCTCTGGCGACTACTCCCTGCCGGAGTATGTCGAGCTGGATCCCGATCCCGCGGAGAGCGGCGAGGCGCGGCCGGGGCCCGACGCGAGCATGCCGGCGGGCAACCTGTCGTCCCGCCGCAAGGCCCGTAAGCGCGCGCTCGACGTGCTGTACGAGGCTGACCTGCGCGACGCGGAGATCCGGCCGACCCTGGAGACGTACCTGGGCCGGCTGGAGCCGAAGCCGGATCACCTGGCGTACACCGTGCGCCTGGTCGAGGGCGTCGCCGGGCACCGGGACCGGATCGACGAGGTGATCTCCTCGTACGCGGAGGGCTGGACGCTGGACCGGATGCCGGTCGTCGACCGCAACCTGGCCCGCATCGCCGTGTTCGAGCTGCTCTACGCCGACGACATCGATTCGCCGGTGGCGATCACCGAGGCGGTCGAACTGGCGAAGGCGCTCTCCACGGACGACTCGCCCCGCTTCCTCAACGGCGTTCTCGGTCGCATCGCCGAGTACGCCGCCTGAGCCCCCCGGGGCACTGGACCGGAGCGCAGCGGAGGGAAGCCGCCGTGGGGCGGAGCCGTGCACTGAGCGGGAAGCACTGATCGGGGGGACTGCCCGCGGCGTGCGCGCATCGGCCACAATGGTGCTCCCATGCGCGGTGAGGCGAGGGTGTGATGGTGACGTCGACGGGTCGGCCGCAGGAGTCGCACCACTCCGTCCGTACCCGCCGGACGCTGGCGCTCGGTGCGCTGGCGGTGGCGGTGGTGATCGCGGCGGCGTCGGCCAGTGTCGCCGTTCTCGGGTTCGACATGGGGCGGGATCGGGAGTCCGCCGGCCCGCCCGCCGGAGCGGTGGCGTCGCCGTCGGAGTCCGCCCCGGCGGCGCCCGGTGGCACGTTCGGCCCGGGGGCGCCGTCGCGGTCGACGGGTGTGCAGCAGTCGCCGGAGCCGCCCCGGCCGCGTGAGGTGCGGCTGTCGAAGGAGATCGTCAGCGTCGACCTCGACACCGACCGCAGCCCGGCCGGCGTGGGGGCCGATCTGACGTTCCAGCCCACGCATCTGCAGGCGTGGGACAGGGCGTTGCAGGTGCGCGGCACCGGCCCGCCGGTGAATCCGGACAGTTGCCAGGCGTCACCGGGGACGTGGCTGTACGTGGTCGACGCGGGCCAGCTCACCCGCGGATTGATGCTCTGCGTGCGCACCGACCAGGACCGCTACGGCACGCTCACCGTCACCGACGTGGTGCCCGGCCGGGACACGCCGCTGGAGTCGGTCAGCTTCATCTACACGCTGCTCGGTTAGCGTTCACATCGCCGCCATGGACGCCAAAGGGCCGCCCCCGGCCGGGACGACCCCTTTGTTGTCAGCGGTGAATCAGGAGGCGAACAGCGAGCGCGGGTCGGTGACCAGCACCCCGTGCTCGTTGAGCCGCTCGACCAGGCTCGACGTCGACTCGTCGTACACGATGGCCAGCGCCCGCAGGTCGTCGGCCCGGATGGAGAGCACGCGACCGTTGTAGTCGCCGCGCTGCTGCTGGATCGCCCGGGCGTACCGGGCCACGTACTGCAGATCGTCGCCGGAGGCGTCGTAGAGCTTCTCCAGGTCGAGCACGATCTTGCCGGCGGACTCGTGGCGGACGCCGCTGCCCTCGGGCAGGAGCTCGGCCACCGGAACCCGGTAGAACTCGGCCAGCTCGGCGAGGCGGGACACGGTGACGGCCCGGTCTCCCCGCTCGTACGAACCGACGACGACGGCCTTCCAACGCCCGGCCGACTTCTCCTCGACGCCCTGCAGGGAGAGGCCCTGCTGCTGGCGAATGGAGCGCAGACGGGCTCCGAGGGACTTGGCGTACTCAGACGGCATACGGACACTCCCAGTTACTGTGCCGAGGGTGGTTCCCCGCGATCGCTACGGAGCGTGACCGTAACCGGGTTGGCACCAGCGGTCAAGGGGTGTGACGAAACAGATCCGCTCAACGGGCCTGTCAATGGGCTGAGCGGCAGGCCCGACGGTAGGCTGTCGGGCGTTCGGCATCCTTTAACGACCCGTCCCGTGAGGCGGGGAAGGAGGGCCCTTCCATTGGGCTACCCAGCGTCGTCTGCGTCGGCCGCTTCGCCATCCACGCAGGGTAAGACGATTCTCGAAACGGGCGATATCGGTCGAATCATAGACCGGATCGCCCATCAGATCCTCGAAAAGACCTCCGGCGCCCGTGACGTCGTTCTGGTCGGGATCGCCACCCGCGGTGTGCCGTTGGCCCGACGCCTGGTGGAACGGATCTCGACGTTCGAGTCCGTCGATGTACCGCTCGGTGTGCTCGACATCACTCTGTACCGGGACGATCTTCGCTTACGCGGTGCACGCTCGGTCGGTCACACGGAGGTACCGCCGGAGGGCATCGACGGGCGACGCGTGGTTCTCGTCGACGACGTGCTCTTCTCCGGCCGGACGGTCCGCGCCGCGCTCGACGCGTTGAAGGACATCGGTCGGCCGCGTGCCGTGCAGCTCGCCGTTCTCGTCGACCGTGGCCACCGGGAACTGCCGATCCGCGCGGACTACGTCGGCAAGAACATCCCCACCGCGCTCACCGAGTCGGTGAAGGTGCTGCTGACCGAGACCGACGGCCGCGACGCCGTCGTTCTCCAGGAGGAAACGGCATGATCCACGACCTGCTGTCGGCGGCCGACCTGGACGCCGACTCCGCCACGCTGATCCTGGACACCGCCGTCGAGATGGCGGCGATGGCCGACCGGGACATCAAGAAGCTGCCGACCCTGCGCGGGCGTACCGTCGTGAACCTCTTCTACGAGGACTCGACGCGGACCCGGATCTCGTTCGAGGCGGCCGCCAAGCGCCTGTCCGCCGATGTGATCAATTTTTCGGCCAAGGGGTCGAGCGTCTCCAAGGGCGAGAGCCTGAAGGACACCGCGCTCACCCTGCAGGCCATGGGCGCCGACGCGGTGGTCGTGCGGCACCAGGCCTCGGGCGCGCCGCACCGCCTCGCCACCTGGGTCGACGGCCGGGTGATCAACGCCGGCGACGGCACCCACGAGCACCCCACCCAGGCGCTGCTGGACGCCTACACGCTGCGTTCGCGGCTCGGCGGGATCGCCGGACGGCACGTGGCGATCGTCGGCGACGTGCTGCACAGCCGGGTCGCCCGTTCCAACGTGCTGCTGCTGCACACGCTCGGCGCCAAGGTCACCCTGGTCGCCCCGCCGACGCTGGTGCCGGTCGGGGTGTCCGAGTGGAACGCCGACGTCAGCTACGACTTCGACGCGGTTCTCCCGTCGGTCGACGCCGTGATGATGCTGCGGGTGCAGCGGGAACGGATGGGTGAGGCCTACTTCCCCTCCGCCCGCGAGTACTCGCGCCGCTACGGGTTGGACCCGGTGCGCGTGAGCCGCCTGCCGGAGCACGCCATCGTCATGCACCCCGGTCCGATGATCCGGGGCATGGAGATCACCCCCGAGGTGGCCGACTCGCCGCGTTCCACCATCGTGGAGCAGGTCGCCAACGGGGTCGCGGTGCGCATGTCCGTTCTTTACCACCTGCTGGGTGGCTTCAAGTGAGCAGCAAGGGCGCAGCTTGCGAGCACCGCCGTCGCGAACAGGAGACAGCATGACGACGTTCCGGATCAGAGGCGCACGGATCCTGGGCGGTGACCCGACCGACCTGCTGGTGCGCGACGGCGTCGTGGCGGCCGTCGGTGCCGACGCGGACGCCCCGGGCGCCGAGAGCGTCGACGCGGACGGCCTGGTCGCCCTGCCGGGTCTCGTGGACCTGCACACCCACCTGCGCGAACCGGGCCGCGAGGACGCCGAGACCGTGCTGACCGGCTCCCGCGCGGCCGCCCTGGGCGGGTACACGGCGGTGTGCGCGATGGCCAACACCGACCCGGTCGCCGACACGGCCGGCGTGGTCGAACAGGTCTGGCGGCTCGGCCGCGAGGCGGGGCTGGTCGACGTGCAGCCGATCGGCGCCGTGACGGTGGGCCTGGGCGGCGAACGCCTCGCCGAGCTGGGCGCCATGGCGGACTCCGCGGCCAGTGTGCGGGTCTTCTCCGACGACGGCCACTGCGTCTTCGACCCGCGGCTCATGCGGCGCGCGTTGGAGTACGTGAAGGCGTTCGACGGAGTGATCGCCCAACACGCCGAGGAACCGCGACTGACCGTCGGCGCCCAGATGCACGAAGGCGTTGTTTCGGCCCGGCTCGGGCTGACCGGGTGGCCGGCGGTCGCCGAGGAGTCGATCATCGCGCGGGACGCCCTGCTGGCCGGCCACGTCGGCGCCCGGCTGCACATCTGCCACGTCTCGACCAGGGGCAGTGTCGACATCATCCGCTGGGCCAAGGCGCGCGGCGTGCGGATCACCGCCGAGGTGACGCCGCACCACCTGCTGCTCACCGACACCCGCGCGGAGTCCTTCGACCCGGTCTTCAAGGTGAACCCGCCGCTGCGCACCGCCGAGGACGTCGAGGCGCTGCGGGAGGCGCTCGTCGAGGGGATCGTGGACATCGTCGCCACCGACCACGCGCCGCACACCACGGAGGACAAGGAGTGCGAGTGGGCCTACGCCCGGCCGGGCATGCTCGGCCTGGAGACGGCCCTGTCGATCGTGCAGGACGTGGCGCTGGACCGGCTCGGCTGGGACGGCATCGCCGAGCGGATGTCCCGCACGCCGGCCCGCATCGCCGGGCTCACCGACCACGGCCGTGACCCCGCCCCGGGTGTGCCGGCCAACCTGACGCTGGTCGACCCGGCCGCCCGCCGGCAGGTCGACCCCGGCTCGCTGGCGAGCCGCAGCCGCAACACGCCGTACGCCGGCATGACCCTGCCCGGTCGCATCGTCGCGACCTTCCTGCGTGGGGAAGCAACTGTTCTCGACGGGAAGGTGGTCAAGTGACCTCCGCTATTTTGGTGCTCGAAGACGGCCGGGCCTTCCGGGGCGAGGCCTACGGGGCGGTCGGGGAGACGTTCGGGGAGGCGGTCTTCAACACCGGCATGACCGGTTATCAGGAGACGCTGACCGACCCGTCGTACCACCGGCAGGTGGTGGTGATGACCGCGCCGCACATCGGCAACACCGGGGTGAACGGCGAGGACGACGAGTCGTCGCGGATCTGGGTCTCCGGTTATGTTGTGCGCGATCCCGCGCGCGCCCCGTCCAACTGGCGCTCGACCGGCGCGCTGTCCGACCGGCTCGCGGCCGAGGGCATCGTCGGGATCTCGGGGGTGGACACGCGGGCGCTGACGCGCCATCTGCGTGAGCGCGGCGCCATGCGCGTCGGGGTGTCCTCTGTGGACACCGATCCCGCTTCCCTGTTGGAACGGGTCCGCACGCAGCCGTCGATGGCCGGCGCCAACCTGGTGGACGAGGTGTCGACCGATTCGGCCTATGTGCACGAGGCCGAGGGGGAGCACCGGTTCACCGTCGCGGCGCTGGACCTCGGCATCAAGCGCAACACCCCGCGCCGCCTGGCCGCCCGCGGCGTCACCACGCACGTGATCCCGGCGTCGTCCACTGTGGACGATGTGCTGGCGGTCGGCGCCGACGCGGTGTTCCTGTCCAACGGGCCGGGCGATCCGGCCACCGCCGACCACCAGGTCGAGGTGACCGCCGAACTGCTGCGCCGCGGCGTGCCGGTCTTCGGCATCTGCTTCGGCAACCAGATCCTGGGCCGGGCGCTCGGCTTCGGCACCTACAAGCTGAAGTACGGCCACCGGGGGATCAACCAGCCGGTGATGGACCGCACCACGGGCAAGGTCGAGGTGACGGCGCACAACCACGGCTTCGCCGTCGACGCGCCGATCGACCGGGTCGCCGACACTCCTTTCGGCGGTGTCGAGGTCGCGCACGTCTGCCTCAACGACAACGTGGTGGAGGGGCTGCGGTGCCTCGACGCCCGCGCCTTCTCCGTGCAGTACCACCCCGAGGCGGCCGCCGGGCCGCACGACGCCGATTACCTGTTCAACCGGTTCGTGGAGCTCATCAATGCCTAAAAGGACCGACATCAAGCACGTGCTCGTCATCGGCTCCGGCCCGATCGTCATCGGCCAGGCGTGCGAGTTCGACTACTCGGGTACGCAGGCGTGCCGCGTGCTGCGCGCCGAGGGCATCCGGGTCTCCCTGGTGAACTCCAACCCGGCGACGATCATGACGGACCCCGAGTTCGCCGACGCGACCTACGTGGAGCCGATCACGCCGGAGTTCGTGGAGCTGGTCATCGCCAAGGAACGCCCCGACGCGATTCTCGCCACGCTCGGCGGCCAGACGGCGCTCAACACCGCCGTCGCGCTGCACGAGTCGGGTGTGCTCGACAAGTACGGCGTCGAACTGATCGGCGCCGACATCGACGCCATCCGGCGCGGCGAGGACCGGCAGCTGTTCAAGGAGATCGTGGTCCGGGCCGGCGGCGACGTGCCCCGCTCCCGGGTGTGCCACTCCATGGAGGAGGTGCACGAGACCGTCCGCGAACTCGGCCTCCCGGTGGTGATCCGGCCCTCGTTCACCATGGGCGGGCTCGGCTCCGGCATGGCGCACACCAACGACGACCTGGCCCGCATCGCCGGCGCCGGGCTCGCCGCCAGCCCCGTGCACGAGGTTCTCATCGAGGAGAGCGTGCTGGGCTGGAAGGAGTACGAGCTGGAGCTGATGCGCGACCGCAAGGACAACGTGGTCGTGGTCTGTTCCATCGAGAACGTCGACGCGATGGGCGTGCACACCGGCGACTCCGTGACGGTGGCCCCGGCGATGACGCTCACCGACCGGGAGTACCAGCGGCTGCGCGACCTGGGTATCGCCGTGCTGCGCGAGGTCGGCGTGGACACCGGCGGCTGCAACATCCAGTTCGCGGTCAACCCGGTGGACGGCCGGCTCGTGGTCATCGAGATGAACCCGCGCGTCTCCCGCTCTTCCGCGCTGGCCTCGAAGGCGACCGGCTTCCCGATCGCGAAGATCGCCGCCAAGCTGGCCATCGGCTACACGCTCGACGAGATCCCGAACGACATCACCGGCTCCACGCCGGCCGCGTTCGAGCCGACGCTCGACTACGTGGTGGTGAAGATCCCGCGCTTCGCGTTCGAGAAGTTCCCGGCGGCCGACACCGAACTGACCACGACGATGAAGTCCGTCGGCGAGGCCATGGCGCTGGGGCGCAACTTCACCGAGGCGCTGGGCAAGGCGATGCGTTCGATGGAGACGAAGGCGTCGGGCTTCTGGACCGTGCCCCACAAGGGTGACCTCGACGGCCTCCGGGTCCCGCACGACGGGCGCCTCTACACCCTGGAGGCGGCGCTGCGCGGCGGCGCGTCCGTGGCGGAGGTCTGCGCGGCCTCCGGGATGGATCCCTGGTTCGTCGAGGAGATCGCCGGCCTGGTGGCCCTGCGCCAGGAGATCCTGGACGCGGCCGTGCTGGACCTGCCGCTGCTGCGCAAGGCGAAGCGGGCCGGCCTGTCCGACCGGCAGCTCGCCGCGCTGCGCCCGGAACTGGCCGGCGAGGACGGCGTGCGCACCCTGCGGCACCGGCTCGGCCTGCACCCGGTGTACAAGACGGTGGACACGTGCGCGGCGGAGTTCGCGGCCCGCACGCCGTACCACTACTCCTCCTACGACGAGGAGACCGAGGTCGCGCCCTCGGACCGGCCCAAGGTGATCATCCTGGGCTCCGGCCCGAACCGGATCGGCCAGGGCATCGAGTTCGACTACTCGTGCGTGCACGCCGTCATGGCGCTGCGCGAGGCGGGCTACGAGACCGTCATGGTCAACTGCAACCCGGAGACGGTCTCCACCGACTACGACACCGCCGACCGGCTGTACTTCGAGCCGCTGACGTTCGAGGACGTCTACGAGGTGTTCCGGGCCGAGGACGAGTCCGGCCGCGCGGCCGGCGGCCCGGGCGTGGTGGGCGTGATCGTCCAGCTGGGCGGCCAGACCCCGCTCGGCCTGGCCCGCAAGCTGGCGGCCGCCGGCCTCCCGGTCGTCGGCACCTCGCCCGAGTCGATCCACAGCGCCGAGGACCGCGGCGTCTTCGGCAAGCTCCTGACCGAGGCCGGTCTACGAGCCCCTGCCCATGGAACGGCCACGAGCTTCCCCGAGGCGAAGAAGATCGCGGACGAGATCGGCTACCCGGTGCTGGTGCGCCCCTCGTACGTGCTCGGCGGGCGGGGCATGGAGATCGTGTACGACGAACGGATCCTGCGCGAGTACATCGCCCGCGCCACCGACATCTCGCCCGAACATCCGGTGCTGGTCGACCGGTTCCTCGACGACGCGATCGAGATCGACGTGGACGCGCTCGCCGACAGCGCCGGTGAGGTGTACCTCGGCGGCGTGATGGAACACATCGAGGAGGCCGGCGTGCACTCCGGCGACTCGGCGTGCGTCCTCCCGCCGATCACGCTCTCCGCGACGCATCTGGCGGAGGTGCGCCGCTACACGACCGCGCTCGCCCGCGGGATCGGCGTGCGCGGCCTCCTGAACGTCCAGTACGCGCTCAAGGACGACGCGCTGTACGTCCTGGAGGCGAACCCGCGCGCGTCGCGCACGGTGCCGTTCGTGTCGAAGGCGACGGCGGTGCCCCTGGCGAAGGCGGCGGCCCGGATCGCGCTCGGCGCGACCATCGCCGACCTGCGCGCCGAGGGGCTGCTGCCGCCCACGGGCGACGGCGGGGAGGCCGCCGCGGGTGCGCCGATCGCGGTGAAGGAGGCGGTGCTGCCGTTCAAGCGGTTCCGCACCACCGACGGGCAGGGCGTGGACAGCCTGCTGGGGCCGGAGATGAAGTCGACCGGCGAGGTGATGGGCATCGACCCGGCCTTCGGGCACGCGTTCGCCAAGTCCCAGGCGGCCGCCTACGGGTCCCTGCCCACGAAGGGGAAGGTGCTGGTCACGGTCGCCAACCGGGACAAGCGCGGCATGATCTTCCCGGTGAAGCGGCTGGCCGACCTCGGGTTCACGATCGTGGCCACCGCCGGAACGGGCGAGGTGTTCCGCCGCTACGGGGTGGAGTGCGACATCGTGCCGAAGCACTTCGAGGCCGGCGAGGGGCCGCACGCCGTGGCGCTGATCGCGGCGGGCGAGATCGACCTGGTGATCAACACGCCGCAGGGTCCGGCCGCGCGCCAGGACGGCTACGAGATCCGCAGCGCGGCCGTCGTGGCCGACATCCCGTGCATCACCACCCTGCCGGGTGCGGCGGCCGCGGTGATGGGCATCGAGGCGCTGCTGCGCGGCGAGATGGCCGTGCGTCCCCTTCAGGAACTCCACGCCGCCATGCGTCCGCCGAGCGCGCGCGGGGACGGCGGATCAGGCGCCGGCAACGCGCCCGCGCGGGAGGAGTAGTGGACTGGTACACCGGCGTCGCGCGCCCCTTGCTCTTCCGCCGCGACGCGGAGTCCGCGCACCTTCTCGCGCTCAGGTCCCTGCGCCTGCTGCGCGGTAGGGCCCTCGAGTGCGGACCCCGGGAGGTCTTCGGGGTCCGCTTCCCCAACCCGGTGGGGCTGGCGGCCGGCATGGACAAGGACGGGCACGCCCTGCGCGCGTGGCCGGCGCTCGGGTTCGGGTTCGTCGAGGTGGGCACCGTGACCCGGCACCCCCAGCCGGGGAACGAGCGGCCGCGGATGTTCCGGCTGAGGGAGTCCGCGGCGGTGATCAACCGGATGGGCTTCAACAACGCCGGGGCCGCCGCCCTGGCCGCCCGTCTGGCGCGCCTGGGGCCGCTGCCGGTGCCGTTGGGGATCAGCCTCGGCAAGAGCAAGGTGACCCCGCTGGAGGAGGCCGTGGCGGACTACGTCCACTCGTTGCGCCTGCTGGCGCCGTACGCCGCCTACGTGGCCGTCAACGTCAGTTCGCCGAACACCCCGGGCCTGCGGGCCCTCCAGGACCGCGCGGCGCTCGACGAGCTGCTGGCGGCGCTGCGGGCCGAGACGGACCGGCCGATCCTCGTGAAGGTGGCGCCGGATCTGACCGAGGCGGCGCTCGGCGAGGTCTGCCAGGTCGCGGCGGATCGCGGGATCGACGGGTTCATCGCGACGAACACGACCGTCGCCCGGAGCGGGGTAGCGCAGAGTGACCGTGAGACGGCCGAACGGGAGGCGGGTGGGCTCTCCGGCCTGCCGCTTCACTCGCGTTCAGTCGAAGTAGTGAAATTTCTCACTACGCAGGGAGAACTTCCGGTGATCGGGGTGGGCGGCATCGACGGACCGGAGGCGGCGCTCCGGATGGTCGACGCCGGAGCCGCTCTCGTCCAGCTCTACACCGGCTTCGTGTACGGGGGTCCGTCCGTGGTGCGGCGGACCGTTCGGGCGCTCTCCGCCCGGGAGGAGTAGGCGATGGAACGCTTCGGCGCGCGGCTGCGCAGCGCTATGGAAAATCTCGGACCGTTGTGCGTCGGGATCGACCCGCACCCCCAGTTGCTCACCGCGTGGGGGCTCTCGGACGATGCGGCGGGGCTGCGGAAGTTCTGTGAGACCTGCGTCTCATCGATGGCCGGCAGGGTCGCCGTGGTCAAGCCGCAATCGGCGTTTTTCGAGCGTCACGGCGCCGCGGGAGTGTCCGTTCTAGAGTCAACTATCCGACAGTTACGCGACGCCGGGACACTTGTGCTTTTGGACGTCAAGCGGGGCGATATCGGCTCGACGGCCGCCGCGTACGCCGACGCCTACCTCGATCCGACCTCCCCGCTGGCCTCGGACGCCATTACGGCGAGTCCATATCTCGGATTCGGATCGTTGCGGCCGATGATCGACCGCGCGCTCGATTCGGGCGCCGGAGTCTTCGTTCTCGCGCTCACCTCGAATCCCGAGGGAGCCCAGGTCCAGCGGGCCGTAGGACCGGACAAAACGACCGTCGCGCAGGCCATGATCAACGCAATTGCGCAGGTCAATGAGGGTGTGGCGCCAATGGGGGACATCGGTGCCGTGATCGGTGCCACGGTGGGCCGTTCCGCTCTGGAACTGTCCACAGTGAACGGTCCGTTACTCGCTCCGGGGCTCGGCGCGCAGGGCGGAAAGGTCGACGATCTGGTCGACGTTTTCGGCGACGCGACGCGTCTCGTGCTGCCGTCGTACTCCCGCGAGATCCTCGGTCGGGGGCCCCGCGTGGAGGATCTCCGCGCGGCCGTCACCCGCACGCTGGACGACGTGCGGCGGCTGTTGTGATCGACTTGTTCGAAGATCATGGGCGCGGCGACGTTGCCGAAAACCTCCCCGACGGCTAGTTTTCCCCGCGCCAGTAACACCCGCTCCATCTGTCACACCGGGTTACATACGGCGCACCCGCATCACCGGCCACACCAGCACAATGGCAATATCTGCGTCGAACCCGTATCCACCATCAGCTACATCACGAGGGACCTGAGGAGACCTGGTGCCGCTTCCGCCACTGAGCCCGGAACAGCGCGCTGCCGCCCTGGAAAAGGCTGCAGAAGTACGCAAAGCGCGCGCGGAGCTGAAGGATCAGCTCAAGTCGGGCAAAACCTCGCTTGCTGCGGTACTCGACCGTGCCGAGGACGACGACGTCGTCGGCAAGCTCAAGGTGTCGGCCGTGCTGCAGGCGATGCCCGGCATCGGCAAGATCCGGGCCCAGCAGATCATGGAAAAGCTCAAGATCGCCGACAGTCGCCGTCTTCGGGGGCTGGGCGAGCAGCAGCGTAAGGCCCTGCTTGGGGAGTTCGCTACCAGCAGCAGTTGAGGGCAAGGTAGAAACAACCCGTGACAAGTCATGACGATGCGCGCCCGGCAGCACGGCTCACTGTCCTGTCCGGCCCTTCCGGGGTCGGCAAGGACAGCGTGATCGAGCTGATTCGGGCGCGCTCGCCTTGGACCTTGTGGCTGTCGGTGTCGGTCACGACCCGGCCCCGCCGCCACTACGAGGTCGACGGACAGCACTACCACTTCGTCGACCGGACCGAGTTCCAGCGACTGATCGAGCAGGACCAGCTGTTGGAGTGGGCCGACTTCGCGGGCAACCTCTACGGCACGCCCCGCGAGCCCGTCGAGCGCCACATCCGGCTCGGCGAGGCCCCCCTGCTGAAGATCGACATTCAGGGCGCCCGGCAGGTGCGCAAGGCCATGCCGGACGCGCTGCTGGTCTTCCTGGCCCCGCCCAGCTTCGAGGAACTGGCGCGCCGCCTCGCCGGCCGGGGGACCGAGGACGCGCAGACGATCGCCCGACGCCTCGCGGCCGCCCGTGACGAGATGGCCTCGGAGGCCGAGTTCGACGTCACGATTGTCAACGATTCGAAGGAACGTGCAGCTGACGAGCTGGTAGGCTTGTTCGGTTCTCGGTTACCCGCAGGTCCCCTGCACTAGCGGGACCCTGCATCAAGCTTTCTACCTTAAGAGGTTCTGCTTCCGTGTCTGGAACTGTCGCCAACCCCGAAGGCATCACCAACCCGCCGATCGACGAGCTGCTGGAGAAGAGCTCCTCGAAGTACGCCCTGGTGATCTTCGCGGCCAAGCGAGCCCGCCAGATCAACGCCTACTACAGCCAGCTCGGCGAGGGCCTGCTGGAGTACGTGGGCCCGCTCGTGGAGACCACTCCGCAGGAGAAGCCGCTGTCGATCGCCATGCGCGAGATCAACGCCGGTCTCCTCACCGCTGAGCCCACCGAGACGGCCTAGGCACCCGTGACGCGCGCCCCCTCCGTCGTCCTCGGCGTCGGCGGGGGCATCGCCGCGTACAAGGCCTGCGAGCTGCTGCGCCTGTTCACCGAGTCGGGGCACTCCGTGCGGGTGCTGCCGACCGATGCCGCGCTGCGCTTCGTCGGCGCGCCGACCTGGGCCGCGCTGTCCGGGCAGCCGGTGCACACCGACGTCTGGTCGGACGTTCACGAGGTGCCGCACGTGCGCGTCGGACGGCAGGCCGACCTCGTGGTGGTGGCCCCGGCGACCGCCGACCTGCTCGCCAAGGCCGCGCACGGGCTCGCCGACGACCTGCTGACCAACACGCTGTTGACGGCGCGCTGCCCGACGCTGTTCGCCCCGGCGATGCACACCGAGATGTGGGAGCACCCCGCCACGCGGGCCAACGTCGCGCTGCTGCGGGAGCGCGGCGCCGTCGTGCTCGAACCGGCCGTCGGCCGGCTCACCGGCGCGGACACCGGCAAGGGCCGGCTGCCCGAGCCCCCGGAGATCTTCGAGGCCGCGCTCGCCCTGCTCCGGCGCGGGGCGCTCGCCCCGGACCTGCGCGGGCGGCGGATCGTCGTGACGGCCGGCGGCACCCGGGAGCCCATCGACCCGGTGCGCTTCATCGGCAACCGGTCCTCCGGCAAGCAGGGGTACGCGTTCGCCCGCGCCGCCGTCGCGCGGGGCGCCCGTGTGACGCTCGTCGCGGCCAACGTGACGTTGCCGGACCCGGCCGGCGTGGATCTGGTGCGGGTCGGGACGACGGAGGAGCTGCGCGCCGCGACGGTGGCGGCCGCCAAGGACGCCGACGTGGTGGTGATGGCCGCCGCACCCGCGGACTTCCGGCCGGCCGTGTACGCGGACCAGAAAATCAAGAAGTCGCCCGGGGGTGACGCGCCGGTGCTGACGCTCACCACCAACCCGGACATCGCCGCCGAGCTGGGTGAACGTAAGGCGGCGGGGCAGATACTCGTGGCGTTCGCGGCCGAAACCGCTGGGGGGCCCGAGGCGTTGGCCAATGCGCGGGACAAGCTGGTCCGCAAGCGGGCGGACCTGATAGTTCTCAACGCGGTCGGCGAGGCCATCGGTTTCGGGACCGACACCAACGCGGCTGTCGTCCTCGATGCGGACGGTTCCGCGACGACCATCGACATGACGTCGAAGGACCGGCTGGCTGATGCGGTTCTCGACCTGGTGGCGGATAAGCTGCCACCCGATACGGACTGACGGACGGGGTTCTGGCCGGACCCCGCACCCCGGTCCCACTGTCAGGAGGCCGGTCGTAGACTCGGCCCTAAATCCGATCCGGACGGTAGGAATACCCCCGGAGGCATGTACCTGAGGGAGCATCGTGGCACGGCGTCTTTTTACCTCCGAATCGGTGACCGAGGGGCACCCGGACAAGATCGCTGACCAGATCAGCGACGGGATCCTGGATGCTCTGATCGGTGCCGACCCCACGAGCCGGGTCGCGGTCGAGACGCTGATCACGACCGGTCAGGTGCACGTCGCCGGCGAGGTGACCACCAGCGCCTACGCCGACATCGCGGCGATCGTGCGGGAGACCATCCTGGGGATCGGCTACGACTCCTCGAAGAAGGGCTTCGACGGCGGTTCCTGCGGCGTGAGCGTCTCGATCGGCGCCCAGTCGCCGGACATCGCCCAGGGCGTGGACAAGGCGCTGGAGCAGCGCACCGGCGAGGCCGCCGACCCGATCGACGCGCAGGGCGCGGGCGACCAGGGCATGATGTTCGGCTTTGCCTGCACCGAGACCCCCGAGCTGATGCCGCTGCCGATCGCGCTCGCGCACCGGCTCGCCCGCCGGCTCACCGCCGTGCGCAAGGACGGCACGGTTCCCTACCTGCGTCCGGACGGCAAGACCCAGGTCACGGTCGAGTACGAGGGCTTCAAGCCGGTGCGGCTCAACACCGTCGTGGTGTCGTCGCAGCACGCCCCCGACATCTCGCTGGAGTCGCTGCTCACGCCGGACGTCCAGGAGCACGTGATCGCCCCCGAGCTGGAGGGCCTCGGCCTCGACACCGAGGGCTACCGGCTGCTGGTCAACCCGACCGGCCGCTTCGAGATCGGCGGCCCGATGGGCGACGCCGGCCTCACCGGGCGCAAGATCATCGTCGACACCTACGGCGGCTACGCCCGCCACGGCGGCGGCGCCTTCTCCGGCAAGGACCCGTCGAAGGTGGACCGTTCGGCCGCCTACGCCATGCGCTGGGTCGCCAAGAACGTCGTCGCGGCCGGGCTCGCCGAGCGCTGCGAGGTGCAGGTCGCGTACGCGATCGGCAAGGCGAAGCCGGTCAGCCTCTTCGTCGAGACGTTCGGCACCGAGGTCGTGCCGGTGGACCGGATCGAGAAGGCGATCAACGAGGTCTTCGACCTGCGCCCCGCCGCGATCATCCGGGACCTGGAGCTGCTGCGGCCGGTGTACCGGCAGACGGCGGCTTACGGGCACTTCGGGCGTGAGCTGCCGGGCTTCACCTGGGAGCGCACCGACCGCGTCTCCGAGCTGAAGTCGGCCGCGGGAGCGTAGTTTCGTCGTTCAGGGAAGGGCTGCCTTTCGGGGCGGCCCTTTCTTCTTGCGCTCACACGGGTGTGAGTTCAGTGCGGACGTGTGTGAGCTCAGGGAGATCATCGGGCTAGTTGATATCCGTGAGCTCACACACGTCGGGGACGGATCCCGGCGGGGTGGCGGGGTGTCGCGGCGGAGTGTCAGGGGTGGGTGTTAGGACGGTGGGGTGACGGACGCGGACGGGCAGATCGCCCTGGATGCTGACTGGCCCGCCCCCGGGCCGGCCGGCCCCGCGCCGTCCACCGACCGCGCCGCGCCCTCCGCGCCCGGGTCGGCGCGCTCCGGTTCACGAGCCGCGCCGGGTGCTTCGCGGGGCTCCGGGGCGGCCGCCCGGGGCGGTAAGGCCCGTGGGCCGGCGAAGGAGCGGGAGGCCGCTGCCGAGCTACCGGTGGCGCGGGTCTGCGTGGACGTGCCGCTCGCCCACCTGGACCGGCCGTTCGACTACCTGGTGCCCGCGGAGGCGGACGATGCCGCCCGGCCGGGGGTGCGGGTGCGGGTGCGCTTCGCCGGGCAGCTCGTCAGCGGGTTCCTGCTGGAGCGCGTGGCGGAGTCGGAGCACGAGGGCCGGCTGACGTTTCTCGACCGGGTGGTGTCGCCGGAGGTGGTGCTGACCGCCGGGGTCGCCGAGGTCGCGCGGGCCGTCGCGGACCGCTACGCGGGGACGCTGGCGGACGTGTTGCGCCTGGCGGTGCCGCCGCGCCACGCGAAGGTCGAGGCCGCCGCCCCCGAGGTGCCCTCCGCCGCCCGCGAGGTGCCGGCCGGCGCGTCGGGTGCGCTGGTCGAGAAGGCCGCGGGGACGGGGCTGACGGCCGGGCCGGACAGCGCGCCGGGCGGGAAGCCCGCGAGGGTGGGGCCGCCTGCCGGTCCCGACGGCGCGTCGGGTGTGCCGGGGGAGAAGCCCGCGGGGACGGAGTTGCCTGCCGGTCCCGACGGCGCGCCGGGCGTGACGGAGGAGAAGGCCGCCGGGACGGAGCTGCCGGTCGGGTCGGGCGACGACGTGGCGAAGGTGCCGAGCGGGTCGGGCGGTGCGGGTTCGGCGGGGGACGGGAGCGCCGGGGCGGCCGGCGATGTGGTCGCCGGGCCGGAGCCGCAGGAGGAGATCGCGGGTGATTCCGGGTGGGACGCCTACACCGCGGGGCGGGCGTTCCTGCGGGCGATCGCGGCGGGCAAGGCGCCCCGGGCCGTGTGGAACGCGCTGCCCGGCGAGGACTGGCCGGCCCGGATCGCCGGGGCGGTGGCGGCGGCGTTCGGGGCGGGGCGGGGTGCGCTCGTCGTCGTCGCGGACCAGCGTGACCTGGACCGGGTGGACGCGGCGCTGACGGCGATGCTCGGTGCGGGGCGGCACGTGGCGCTGTCGGCCGCCGTGGGGCCGGCCGAGCGGTACCGGAGGTTCCTGGCGGCGAGCCGGGGGCGGGTGCGCGTCGTGGCCGGTACCCGGGCGGCCGCACTGGCGCCGGTCGAGGATCTCGGCCTCGTGGCGATCTGGGACGACGGCGACGACCTGCACGCCGAGCCGCGCGCGCCGTACCCGCACGCCCGGCAGGTGCTGCTGACCCGCGCGGAGCTGACCGGGTGCGCCGTTCTGGTGGGCGGGTTCGCGCGGACGGCCGAGGCGCAGCAACTCGTGGAGACGGGCTGGGCGCGGCAGGTGCTGGCGGAGCGTTCGACCGTGCGGGAGCGGGCGCCCGCCGTCACGCCCACCGGCGACGACTTCCAGCGGGCGCGCGACCCGGCCGCCGCGGCCGCCCGGCTGCCCAGCGTCGCCTGGCGCGCGGCGCGGGATGCGCTCGCCGCCGGGACGCCGGTGCTGGTGCAGGTGCCGCGTCGGGGGTACCTGCCGGCCGTCGCGTGCGACCGCTGCGGGACCCCCGCCCGGTGCGAACACTGCTCGGGGCCGTTGGCGCTGCCCAGTGCCACGGGCACGGCGTTCTGCCGCTGGTGCGGCCGCAGCGCCGCCGACCACCGGTGCGGGTACTGCGGGGACCGCCGCATGCGCGCCTCCGTCGTCGGTGCCCGCCGGACCGCCGAGGAACTGGGGCGGGCGTTCCCCGGCGCGCCGGTGCGCACCTCCGGCCGGGAGGGTGTGCTCGCGTCGGTCCCCGGCCAGCCGGCCGTCGTGGTGAGCACGCCCGGCGCCGAACCCGTCGCCGAGGGCGGCTACGGCGCGGTGCTGCTGCTCGACACGTGGGCCCTGCTCACCCGGGCCGATCTGCGGGCCGGTGAGGAGACGGTGCGGCGGTGGTTCGCGGCGGCGGCGCTGGCCCGGCCGGCCGCGGCCGGTGGTCAGGTGGTCGTGGTGGCCGAGGCGGGGCTGGCGGCCGTTCAGGCGCTGGTGCGTTGGGACGCGGCCTGGCTGGCGGCCCGCGAGCTGGCCGAACGCCGCGAGCTCGGCTTCCCGCCGGCCGCACGCATGGTGTCGCTGACCGGTGTGCCGGAGGCCGTGGCGGAGCTGCTGGAGCACGTCGACCAGACCGATGTGGCGCTGCTCGGCCCGGTCGAGGCCGAGGAGGAGGGGCAGGAACGCGTGCTGCTGCGCACCTCCCGGGCGGGCGGCCCGGCCCTGTCCGCGACGCTGCGCACCGCCGCCGGTATCAGAAGCGCCCGCAAGGCACCGCACCCCGTCCGGATACAGGTTGATCCGCTTGAGCTGTTGTAGGTCGATGGTGCGGATGTTGGGCGATGTGCGAGGAATCTTGCCCGCTGCAATTGGTCGGTAACATATTGTCGGCAAAATCGAATCCCGGAAGTGTGCCGGCGTCATCCGATGGTCGACCGGAAGGCACGGACAGGACTGGTGCCGCCCTGGGAGCCATGTCCTAGACTGCGGGGATGCCAAACAGCGAACCAGCACGGTCGGCGGCCCGCATCGGTTCGCTGCCGTCTTCCTCGGATGTGCCCACCGATACCCAGTTAATGGGAATTACCGTTTATTCGTGCGAGCGGGACGAGGCCGTTCTGTTCGAGGAATTGGCGCCGCGCTATGCGATTGCGCCGATCATGACGGACTCGCCGGTTTGCGAGGCGAATGTCGCGCTCGCCGCCGGAAACCGCTGCATCAGCGTGGGGCACAAAACTCAGATCACCAACCCGACGCTCGACGCGCTCGGCCGTGCCGGCGTCACGTACATCTCCACGCGCAGCATCGGCTTCAACCACATCGATCTGGAGTACGCCGAGAGCATCGGCATCACCGTCGGTAACGTCGCGTACTCGCCGGACAGCGTGGCCGACTACACGCTCATGCTGATGCTCATGGCGGTGCGCAGTGCCAAGGCGATGATCCGCCGGGTGGACGCGCACGACTACCGGCTCAACGACGTTCGTGGGAAAGAGCTGCGCGACCTGACCGTCGGCGTCGTCGGCACGGGGCGCATCGGCACGGCCGTCATCGACCGGCTCCGCGGTTTCGGCTGCCGGATCCTGGCCTACGACACCAGCCCGCACGCCGATGTCCGCTACGTACCGCTCGACGAGCTGGTGCAACACAGCGACATTGTCACGCTCCACACCCCGCTCACCCCGGCCACGTATCATCTGCTCGATCGTCGGCGCATCGAGCAGATGCGGCTGGGCGCGTACGTCATCAACACCGGGCGCGGTTCACTGATCGAGACCGAGGCGCTTATTTCGGCACTGGAAAGCGGCCGGTTGGGCGGTGCGGCGTTGGACGTCGTCGAGGGGGAGGAGGGAATCTTCTACGCCGACTGCCGGGACAAGCCCCTGGGGAGTTCTCCGCTGATGCTGTTGCAGGAGCTGCCCAACGTCCTCATCAGTCCGCACACCGCCTTTTACACGGACCACGCCCTCAGCGACACCGTCGAAAATTCCATCGTCAATTGCCTGAAGTTCGAGAGCGGGAAACAGTATGGATAAGGTGAAGATCGGAATCCTCTTCGGGGGCACCGGCGAGGAACATCCCGTCTCCGTCAAGTCCGCGCGTGAGGTCGCAAAGAGCCTCGACACCGAGAAGTACGAGCCGTTCTACGTCGGGATCACGCAGGACGGCACCTGGCGCCTGTGCGACGGCCCGGTCGAGGGCTGGGAGACCGAGAGCCGTCCGGCCGTCCTGTCGCCGGACCGCAGCGTGCACGGCCTGCTCGTTCTCGACGGGGACAAGTTCGAGACGATCCGCCTGGACCTGGTCTTCCCCGTCCTGCACGGCAAGATGGGCGAGGACGGCACGATGCAGGGCCTGTTCGAGCTGGCCGGCATCCCCTACGTGGGCTGCGACGTGCAGAGCTCCGCGGTCTGCATGGACAAGTCCCTCACGTACACGGTCGTCAACAGCGTGGGCATCGCGACCCCGGGCTACTGGATCGTCAGCCTGGACCAGGACATCGACGGCGACCAGTTCACGTATCCCGTGTTCGTGAAGCCGGCGCGGTCGGGTTCGTCGTTCGGCGTCACCAAGGTCTCCTCGAAGGAGGAGCTGAGCGCCGCGCTCGCGACCGCGGCCGAGTACGACTCGAAGGTGCTCATCGAGGAGATGGTCGTCGCCAGCGAGATCGGCTGCGCGATTCTCGGCAACGACGAGGACCTGTTCGCCGGCGAGTGCGACCGGGTGGCGCTCTCCCACGGCTTCTTCCGGATCCACCAGGAGGAGAGCCCGGAGACCGGTTCGGAGAACTCGGCGTTCATCTGCCCGGCCGACATCCCGGCCGAGGCGCGCACGGTGGTGCAGGAGACGGCGAAGAAGATCTACCGTGCCCTGGGCTGCCGGGGTCTGGCGCGCGTCGACCTGTTCCTGAAGGAGGACGGCTCGGTGGTCCTCAACGAGGTCAACACGCTGCCCGGCCTCACCTCGTACAGCCGCTACCCCCGGATGATGAACGCCGCCGGCCTGCCGCTGTCCGAGGTGATCAACCGCCTCGTGTCGCTGACGCTGACCGGCAAGACGCAGTGAACGACGACTTCGTCTTCATCGACGAGATCGTTCCCGGGATCCGCTGGGACGCCAAGTACGCCACCTGGGACAACTTCACCGGCAAGCCGGTGGACGGCTACGTGGTCAACCGGATCGTCGGCACCCGTGCGCTCGCCGCGGCGCTGGGTCGGGCCCAGGAGAAGGCGGCGTCGCTCGGCTTCGCCCTGCTGCTCTGGGACGGCTACCGGCCGCAGCGCGCCGTGGACAACTTCATCCGCTGGTCGGAGGAGCCGGAGGACGGCCGCAAGAAGGAACGGCACTACCCGAAGATCGAGCGCCCGCAGATGTTCGAACTCGGGTACGTGGCCGCCAAGTCGGGCCACAGCCGGGGCAGCACGGTCGACCTGACCATCTACCACCTGGACACCGGCGAGCTCGCCCCGATGGGCGGCGACCACGACGTGATGGACGTGATCTCGCACCACGGTGCGGACGGCGTCACGGAGGTGGAGGCGAAGAACCGCCTGCACCTGCGCGCCATCATGGAGGAGAGCGGCTTCAACGCGTACGAGTACGAGTGGTGGCACTACACGTTGAAGGACGAGCCCTATCCCGACACGTATTTCGACTTCCCGATCGAATAGCGCCTGATCGAACAACGGAAATGCCCCCGGCGGAGCCGGGGGCATTTCCGTTCAGGCACCTAGCGCAGCCACGGAATGCT
>NZ_BOPF01000018.1 GCF_016863615.1 Virgisporangium aliadipatigenens
GGACAACCTCTCCGTGCGGTTGGCGGGTCTGGGGCGGCGAGAGCCGGCGCTGGCCGCGATCGAGGAAGCCGTCACCACTCGGCGGCGGCTGGCCACCCGGTGGCCCGACGTCTACCAACAAGACCTGCACGAATCCCTCGAGTACCTCGCCGAGCTGACCTCCGACAGACCGCCAGAAGCAGCGAACCCGACCAGGTAATGGACCGTTATTTGGTACACAGAGGGGACTACGACCGTCATGGCCCCCCACCAGCCACTGCGCGACTCCGACACGTTATCTGGTACATCTACGACTGCTCGTAGATCGCGGCGCGTCTTGAGCGATCACCAGCAGGCTGTCCGGCGGCAGTCCTCCGAGGCCGCGCACTGATCACATGTATGGAGATGCACTCCTGAAAGCCTTTATGCGGGCCCAATTTGCGCTGTCATCGGAAGAGTGATCGACCCTCGTTCGCGGACGCGGTACAGGTGCACAGACAGTGATGGAGCAGGCGGTCAAGGAGCTGTCCCTGCTTCGGCCCATGGTCAACAAGTGGCGCTCGTTCGTACAAACATTCACGCGGCGGCGGTGGGCGAGGTGGGCTCCCAAGGAGGCGAACCTCCGGCTCTCGTTGTCGCGAACGAAATCACGGCCTGCTCGCTCTCGCGCTCGGTACCATCTTCTTCCTGATCGCACGGCACCGCGCTGCGTTGGACCACGCGCTTTCCACGACGGCCGTGCTGGGCTGCGCGCCGAGTTGACCGCGGCGGTGGGCACGCCACGAATCGTGATCGTCGTGGGCCGGACCCGTCCCGGGCCCACCGGACGCTGGCCAAGGCGACGAACGCGGCCGTCACCGCTGCGGGCCCCTATCACCGGGCAGGACTGTGTCTGGTACCGCGTCGTGTGGTGGCGCGGCGGTCCCGGATCGAGCGATCGGACGCGCAGCGCATACCGCTCGTCGGAGCCGTTCACCGTGGCCGACTTCACCGGCGCGGTCCAGGTCGCCGCCGGGCTCGCCGACCGGTACCTGTTCGAGGACGACCGGCTGACCCGACAGTCCGGGCGGCGACGATGAACCGGTTCCGCGCGCACCGCGGTCGCCGTCACGTCGCACGGCTTCGACCTGTACGCCAAGCGGGGAACGGTGCCGTTCAAAGTGCCGCTGACGGTGCCAGCGCGGGGGCTGGTCTGCGCCTGTTTCGGTCAGCTGCCCACAGGCGACAACGGGCAGCGATGGCGGCTGCTCACGGTGCCGGCTCGGCACCGAGGGCCCTCGCGCAGGATCGTGCCGGTCTGCCCGGGACTCTCCAACGGCCAGAAGTGCCCGCCGTCGACGTAGCGGACCTGGACGCGGGCCGCATGGGGGATGCGTTCGGCGGCGTCGGTGAAGAACTCGCGGGGCTGGGTCCGGGAGTTCCAGCCCTGGACGATGGTCACCGGGCAGCGCCAGCGGGGAATCAGCTATGCATACGACGGCGTGCGTAGTTCATCTTCTGCCGCTGCTCACGCGTTTCCCGTCGCTGCCCCCGTGCGATCCGCGACAAGTTCAGAATCGTGACTGTTCATAGCAAGGAGAGCTGGGTCATCGGCGCCGACAAGTGGCGCAACCCCGACGAGGGCCTGACCTCCGACTTCGAAGCCCAGCGCTGGGAACCCGTCTTGGCTGGAGATCTGCCCCGGCGCCGTCCCCTACATCAGCGGCCAGCCCACTACGACAACGGCCAGACGTGCTCCCTCGCCGGCGCCAACGGGCCGCGCCGGCGAAATTTCATATCTCTCCGATAGAAAATATCGAGGCCGACCGGCCGGTCGGTTTTTAGCATCCATGTTCTTCAATAGCAGAGGAACGCTTAACCGGCCGGTAACAGGGCGCCCCTACGGTATCGGCGAACGCGAGATCGATTCACATCTATCAAGTATGGATTTGTGGATCGGTCGGTTTTCACCGCAGGCCGCCTACGTCCGGGGGTCCGATGACTGCCGTCCACGTTTCGACCGACCTCGTGATCGCCATCCCACCGGGTAGCGGGATGGAACCCAGTCCACGTCTCGTCGCCGCCGCGCGATCCGGTGGCGCCTCAGCCGTACTCGACCTGTCCAGCGGGGAGAACGCGCTCACCGCGCTGACCGAGCTTGCCACCGGCCCGATCGGAGTACGGGTACCGGCCGGCTGCCCGATCACATGGTCCGACGTGCAACGCGCCGCCACCGGACAGGTCAACCTGGTCATACTGTCGCCCGACAGTCCCTGGCGGATATCCGATACGGCCGGGCGGTGCCGCGTTCTCGTCGAGGTGACCGGCCACGACGACGCACGCGCCGCGGTCGCGGCCGGAGCTCACGGGTTGATCGCACGTGGCGCCGAATCAGGCGGACGGGTCAGTGACCTCAGCGCGTTCGTCCTGATGCAGCAGCTCATCGCCGACGCCGCGCTGGCGGTGCCGGTGTGGGTGGCCGGCGGCATCGGCCCACGCACCGCGGTCGCCTGCATCGTCGGCGGTGCCGCCGGTGTCGTGCTGGACAGCCAGCTCGCGCTGATGCCCGAGTGCGATCTTCCCGACGACGTGCTCGCCGCCATCCGCCGTATGGACGGTTCCGAGACCGTGCTCCTCGATCGGGAACGCGGCCTGCCGGTAGAGGGCGAACTGGTTCCGGTGGGACAGGACGGCTGGTTGGCGACCACGTTCGCGCGGCGGTGGCGCGACACCCGCACCGCGGTCCGCGCGGTCCGCGCCGCCATGCTCGGCGCGCTGGACGACGGAGACGCCGGGCGGATGCTCGCACCGGGCGCGCCGCTGGCCCGGTCGTTGGGCATGCGGATTCCGGTGGCGCAGGGCCCGATGACGCGGGTGAGCGACGTGGCACCGTTCGCTGCGGCGGTCGCGGCCGACGGCGCGCTGCCGTTCACCGCCCTCGCCCTCGCCGACGCCGCGCAGTCCCGCCGCATGCTCACCGAGACCTCTGCCGCCCTGGGTGAGGCGCCGTGGGGGGTCGGCGTGCTCGGCTTCGCACCCGAGGACCTGCGTTCGGCACAGATCGAGCTCATCCGGGAGGTCCGGCCGCGGTGCGTCATCATCGCCGGTGGCCGGCCGGCGCAGGCACAGTCGTTGGAGGCCGACGGCATCGCCACCTTCCTGCACGTCCCCTCGGCGGGTCTGCTCCGGCAGTTCCTGCGAGCCGGGTCGCGTCGCTTCGTCTTCGAGGGCGCCGAGTGTGGCGGGCATGTCGGGCCGCGCACCAGTTTCCCGTTGTGGGAGGCGCAGTCGATGGTGCTGGAGGAGTTCCTCGACAGTCAGGTGGCCGGAACGGCCGAGGCGGTGCAGGTCTTCTTCGCGGGCGGCATCCACGACGCCAGATCCGCCGCGATGGTCGCCGCGATGGCGGCACCGCTGGTTCGCCGTGGTGTCCAGGTCGGTGTCCTGATGGGCACCGCGTACCTGTTCACCCGCGAGGCGGTGGAGTGCGGCGCGGTGCAGCCGCTGTTCCAGCGGACGGCGCTTCAGGCGACCCGCACGGCGTTGCTGGAAACCGCCCCGGGCCACGCGACCCGCTGTGTGCACAGCCCGTTCGTCGACGACTTTCACCGGTTGCGCCGCGACCTGGAGACGGCCGGTGTGGAGAACCGGCAGGTCTGGGAACACCTGGAGATGCTCAACGTCGGCCGGCTGCGCATCGCCAGCAAGGGACTGCGTCGCGACGGCGGCACCACCGTCGCGGTGGACGAGTCGGTGCAGCACAGCGAGGGCCTGTTCATGGCGGGCCAGGTCGCGGTGCTGCGGGACGAGCCGACCGGCATCTGCGACCTGCACGCCGCTGTCACCACCGCTGCGGCGGACTTCCACGAGCGACAGGTCGCGGCCCTGCGCGACACACTGCTCCCGGCGGAGCCGGTCGAGGCGGCACCCCCGCCGTTGGACATCGCGATCGTCGGTATGGCGTGCGTGTTCCCCGACTCGCCGGATCTGGCCGCGTACTGGGAGACCATCCTGGCCGGCCGGGACGCGATCACCGAGGTGCCGCCGGACCGGTGGGACGCCGAGCGCTTCTACGCACCCGAGGTGGGCCCCGGCGAGGCCGGCCGGATCAGCGTCTCCAAGTGGGGCGGCTTCATCGACCCGGTGCCGTTCGACGCGATCCGCTACGGCATCCCGCCCGCGGCTCTGGCCAGCATCGACCCGACCCAGCTCATCGCGCTGGAGATGTCGCACCGGGCGCTGGTCGACGCCGGCTACCCCTACGACGCGCCGGAGGTCGACCACAGCCGCACCGGCGTGATCTTCGGCGCCGAGTCCGGCAGCGACATGGCCAACGCGCAGGCGCTGCGCACATTGCTGCCGGCGTATGTCGGCGAGGTTCCCGAGGAACTGGACGAGCAACTGCCCCGCGTCACCGAGGACTCGTTCCCGGGAATCCTCGCCAACGTCATCGCGGGCCGGGTCGCCAACCGCCTCGACCTCGGCGGACCCAACATGACCGTCGACGCAGCCTGCGCCTCGTCGCTGGCCGCGCTCGACGCGGCCTGCAAGGAACTCGCGGCCGGCAGCAGCGACATGATGATCTGCGGCGGGGCCGACCTGCACAACGGCATCGCCGACTATGTGATGTTCACGTCGGCGCACGCGCTGTCGCCGACCGGCCGCTGCCGGACCTTCGACAGCACCGGCGACGGCATCGCCCTCGGCGAAGGCGTCGCGACCCTGGTACTCAAGCGTCTCGCCGACGCCGAACGCGACGGTGACCGGATCTACGCGGTCATCAAGGGCCTCGGCGCGTCGAGCGACGGCCGTGCGCTCGGCCTGACCGCGCCACGCCCGGCCGGGCAGCGCCGGGCACTGGAGCGGGCCTACGCACGCAGCGGCATCTCCCCGCGTCAGGTCGAACTCGTCGAGGCGCACGGCACCGGCACGGTAGTCGGAGACCGCACCGAACTGGAGGCCTTGACCCGACTGTTCCTGGACGACCGCGCCATGCCCGGCACCTGTGCGCTGGGCTCGGTCAAGTCGCAGATCGGGCACACCAAATGCGCCGCCGGACTCGCCGGTGTGATCAAGGCGGTGATGGCGCTGCACACCGGGGTCAAGCCGCCGACCAGCAACCTCAGCCGCCCCAATCCCGCCTGGGATCCGCGGCACAGCCCGTTCGCGTTCAACACCGAGGCGCGGCCCTGGCTGACTCCGCCCGAGCGGCGCTACGCCGGGGTCAGCGCGTTCGGCTTCGGCGGCACCAACTACCACGTTGTCCTGGCCGCCCACCCGGGGACGCCGCCACAGCGCCACGCGCGCGACGCGTGGCCGGCGGAACTGTTCTGCTTCCGTGGTGCCGACCGGTCCGCGGCGCACAACGCCGTCCGCACGTTCATCCAGCGCGCCGAGGGACGGACCCGGCCGCTGCGCGACCTCGCCGCCACGCTCGCCCGCGGGTCGGACCGCCGCAGCGGGCCGGTACAGGTGGCGGTCGTCGCCAGGGACGTCGACGAACTGCTGCGGCTGCTGCACCGGGCGCTGGCCGGCGAACACGCGCCCACGGACGGGCTCATCCAGCCGGCCACGAAGCCGGCGGGCAAGGTCGCGTTCCTTTTCCCCGGGCAGGGCAGCCAGCGTCCCGGTGCGCTGTCCGACCTGTTCGTCACGTTCCCTGAGGTGCGGCGCTATCTCCAGCTCGGGCGTGAGTGGGCCGACGCGCTGTTGCCGCCCACCGCGTTCGACCCGGAACTGGCCCGCGCGCAGGAGGACCGGGTACGCGACACCCGCATCGCCCAACCGGCACTCGGCATCGGCGGCCTGGCGGTGCACCATCTGCTGGGCCGACTCGGGATCCGGCCGGACCTGGCCGGTGGCCACAGCTACGGCGAACTGGTGGCGTTGTGCGTCGCCGGCGCCCTCGACCCCGCGACGCTTCTCGCGCTCAGCCGCGAGCGGGCCGCCTCGATCCTCGCCGCCACCGGTGACGATCCGGGCACGATGGCCGCGGTCAGCGCGACCCCCGACCAGGTGAGCGAGGTGCTGGCCGGCAGCGGGCTGGACGACGAGGTGGTCCTGGCCAACCACAACGGGCCGACCCAGGTGGTGATCTCCGGGCCGACCCGGCCGGTCCGTGCGGCGATCGCCGCCCTGAAGGCGGCCGGGTTGTCCGCCCGGCTCCTGCCGGTGGCGTGCGCGTTCCACAGCCCGGTCGTCGCCGGCGGCGGCGGACGCTTCGCCGCGGTGCTGGCCGCGCAGCCGGTTTCCGCGCCCCGCATCCCGGTGTGGGCGAACCGGACCGCCGCACCGTACGAACCCGACGCGGCCGCCGTCCGGTCCGAGCTGGCCGCCCAGATCGGCGCACCGGTGCGCTTCGTGGACCAGATCGAGGCCATGTACGCCGACGGCGCGCGCGTCTTCGTCGAGGCCGGCCCGGGCCAGGTGCTCACCAAGCTGGTCCGCTCTGTCCTCGGCGACCGGCCGCACCTCGCGGTGGCCTGTGACGGGCGCCCCGGCGAGGGCCTGCGCGCATTCCTCACCGCGATCGCCGAACTGGCCTGCGCTGGCCTGCCGGTGCGACCCGGGTGGCTGGTCCACGGCCGCGAAACGGCGGACAGCACGGTCTCCGAGCCGCCCGGTCGTCCACTGTGGACGGTTGACGGCCAGCTCGTGCGCGACAGCAACGGTGAGTGCCTTTCGGGCGGCATGAGGCCCCCTCGACGCATCAAGGAGTGGTCGATGAACGACGGATCCACGCCCGCCGGCCGCGACAGCCGGGACGAACTGCTGAGCGAGTTCCTGCGCACCAACCGGGAGATGATCGCCTCCCAGCGGGACATCCTGCTCGCGTACTTCGGCGGCGGAGGACATTTCGTCTGGCAACCCGCGCCGGCGCAGACGCTGCCGGCGGTCCAGGCCTCGCTCGCGACGGTCGTCGCCGAGCCGGTCCTGCCGGTTCCGGTCTCGCCGGCGGTCGCTGCGGTGGCCCCGCTCGATCCCTCGCCGGCGCGTGCGGGCACGGCGATGGTCCGGGCCACCCTGGACTTCCAGGGTGCGGTCCTCGCGGTGATCAGCGAACGGACCGGATACCCGCAGGACCTGATCGACCTGGACCTGGACCTGGAGGCCGATCTCAGCGTCGATTCCATCAAACGGGCCGAGGTGGCCGGCGAGGTAGCCGCGCGACTGGAGCTCACCGCCGAGGGTGATGAGGCAGAGCTGGAGGAACTCGTCAAGGCGCGCACCGTGCGCGCGATGGTGGCCTGGCTCGACGAGAAGGTGGCCGGTGCGAGCGCGCAGCCGGTCAACGGCAGCGGCATCACGTCGTTAGAGGCACAGCCGGACTCGACCGGCCCGCCGCCGGAGTACGCCGGCATCGCGCCCACCCGGCTGGTGCCGACACTGAAAGCGCTCGGCGACACCCCGACCCGGACGCCGGAGGCGCTCGCCGCAACGGTGTTCGCCGTCACCGCCGACCCGGCGGCGCAGTCCCTGGCCGACCTGCTCACCGCGCACGGCGCCGAGGTACGCGTGATCGACGCCGGCGACACCGCGGCCGTCGCCGGCGTGGACGGCCTGATCCTGCTCGGCGGCGCGGCGGTCCTGCCCGAGGCGTTCCCGCTCGCCAAGAGCGCGCTGACCGGCGGAGCCCGGTGGCTGCTGGCGGCCGCCGACAGCACGTCGGAGGCCGGCCACGGCCTGCGGGGATTCTTCCGCACGCTCAGCCGGGAGTACCCGCAGTGCACCGCCCGGCTCGTGATCGCCGACGGCGACATCGCCGGCCAGGTCCTCGACGAGCTGCTCAGCGGCGGGGACGAACCGGTAGTGGTCCGCAGCGGCGGCCTCCGCCACGGGTACGCGCTGGTGCCGGAGGCGCTCGGCGCGCTCGCCACCGGTGGTGCCGGCCCGGCCGGCGACGGTGCGGCCGAGGCACGCGCCGTGGGGCTGGACCGCGACTCGGTCGTCGTTCTCTTCGGTGGAGCGCGGGGCATCACACCCTGGTTCGCCCGCGCACTCGCCGCCGCAAGCGGCTGCCGTATCGAACTGGTCGGTCGCACGCCGCTGCCGAGCGGGCCGCCGGACCCCTCGCTCGCGGGACTCGACGGCACCGCACTGCGGGCTGAGCTCGCCGGGCGAGGGATGCGTTCGCCCGCCGACATCGAGCGGGCCGCGCGCGCCCTGCTCGCCGGGCGCGAGGTGGAGGCCACCGTTCGGGAACTGCGCGACCTCGGCAGCGAGGTGCGCTACCACGCGGTGGACGTGCGCGACGGGAACGCGGTGCGCCAACTGCTCACGTCGGTGCACGGCGCACACGGCCGGATCGACGGCGTGATCTACGCGGCCGGCGTCATCGAGGACAAGCTCGTCGCCGACAAGACTCCCGAATCGTTCGCCCGCGTCTTCGACACCAAGGTCGAAGGTGCGCGGGCTGTGCTCCACGGGCTTCCCGGCGGCCCCCGGTTCGTGGTGCTGTTCGGCAGCATCGCCGCCACGTTCGGCAACCGGGGACAAGTCGACTACGCCGCCGCCAACGACGCGCTCGAGGCGATGGGTGCGCGCTGGGCGGAAGCGACCGGCAACCGGTGCCTCACCGTCCACTGGGGACCGTGGGCGCCCGGCCCCGGGCACGGCGGGATGGTCACGGCGGAACTGAGCAAGGAGTACGCCCGCCGCGGCATCAAAATGATCGATCCTGAGGAGGGCGCGCTGTGCCTGCTGAACGAGCTGGCGTGGGGGGACCCGTCCACCACCGCCGTCGTCTACACGGCTTCCGGTTGGTGAGGCACCGGTGGCCGATGTGACAGGACACCGGATCGCCATCGTCGGAATGGCCGCGCTGCTGCCCTCGGCGGGCTCACTCGAGGAGTACTGGCGCAACCTCGTCGACGGTGTGGACGCCATCAGCGAGGTGCCGCCGAACCGGTGGGATCCCGCCTTCTACGACCCGGACGAGGCGCACCTGCCCGACCGTTTGTACTGCCGGCGCGGCGGCTTCGTCGACGACCTCGCCACGTTCGACCCCCTCAAGTTCGGCATCATGCCGGCGTCGGTCGGCGACATCGATCCGGACCAGCTCATCGCGTTGCAGGTGGCGGCCGCGGCCATCGACGACGCGGGCGGGCCGCAGCGGCTGCCGACCGGCGACCGGGTCGGCGTCATCATCGGCCGTGGCGGCACGCTCAGCCCGGCACAGGCCCGCTACGCCACGCGGGTGCGGGTACCCACCCAGCTCGTGGAGGTTCTGCGCGAGGTGCTGCCGGACGTCGACCCGGACCGTATCGACCTCGTGCGGCGGCGGTTCGCCGAACGGCTCGGCCGCCACCAGCCGGAGGGCACCATCGGCATCGTCCCCAACCTGGCCGCCTCCCGGATAGCCAACCGGCTCAACCTACGCGGCCCGGCATACACGGTGGACGCGGCCTGTGCCTCGTCGCTTCTCGCCGTGGACCAGGCCATCTCCGAACTGAACAGCGGGCGGCTGGACACGGTACTCGCCGGCGGCGTGCACCACAGTCACGACATCACCTTCTGGTCGGTGTTCAGCCAGCTCGGTGCCCTGTCCCGGCAGGGTCGGATCCGCCCCTTCGACAGCGGCGCGGACGGGCTGCTCATCGGCGAAGGCACCGGCATCGTCGTGCTCAAACGCATGGCGGACGCGCTGCGTGACGGCGACCGGGTGTACGCGGTGATCCGCGGCAGCGGCACCTCCAGCGACGGGCGCGCGGCCAGCATGTTCAACCCGGCCACGGCCGGCCAGGTGCTGGCCATCCGGCGGGCCTGGGCCGCGGCCGGCCTGGACCCGGCGGCACCCGACGCCCTCGGCCTGCTGGAGGCGCACGGCACCGCGACCCACGCCGGCGACACGGCCGAACTCGCCACCGTCGCCGAGGTCTTCGGCCCGCACCGGGGCGGCCCGCGGCCGGTGATCGGGTCGGTCAAGTCGATGATCGGGCACGCCATGCCGGCCGCCGGCGTCGCGGGGCTCATCAAGGCGGCGCTGGCGGTGTACCGGGGTGTCCTGCTGCCCACGCTGCACTGTGACGACCCGCGCCCGGAACTGGCGCGCACCCGCTTCACGCCGATCGCCACCGCACGGCCCTGGGAGTCCGACGGGCCGCGACGCGCCGGCGTCAACGCGTTCGGCTTCGGCGGTATCAACGCCCATCTCGTGATCGAGCAGGCACCACAGAGCGCGGACAGCCACGGAACCGCTCCCGTCGGGCCCGTGCGTGGGCTCGAGGTCGACGAGCCGGACGAGGTTCTCTGGCTGGGCGCGCCCGACCGGGCAGCGCTCGCCGGGTTGCTCGACGGCGACGACGCGGCGGTGCGGGCCGCCGGTGCCGCGCGGGCCCGTCGCCACGGCACTCCCGTGACCGGCGAGCGGTGCCGGCTCGGCGTGGTCGGGCCCGACGCGCGGCGGCTGGCCGTCGCCCGCCGCGCCGTCGCGACGGGTGCGCCGTGGCGTGGCGCCCGGGACGTCTGGTTCAGCCCCGATCCACTGCTCGGTGGAACGTCCGGTGGCCGGCTGGCGTTCGTCTTCCCCGGGCTGGAGGCGGAGTTCCGGCCCCGGACCGGTGACCTGGCCGCCCACTTCGGACTCGCCGACCGGGACTGGTCGGCGATCGGCGTGGGCCACCACGGCGCCGGCGTGGTCCAGCTGGGCCTGATGCTCGACGAGGCGCTCGGACGCATCGGGGTACGACCGGACACCGCCGCCGGTTACAGCATCGGCGAGTGGACCGCGTCCCTCACCTGCGGCCAGGTCGGCATGCCGTCGATCGACGGGTTCCTCACCGCGTTCGACGCGGACTCGGTCGAGGGAGCCGGCTGCGCCTTCGTCGCCGTCGGCGCTGCCGCCGCCAAGGTGGCACCCCTGCTCGACGGGTACCCCGACGTGGTGCTGTCGCACGACAACACGCCTTCCCAGTGCGTCGTCAACGGGCCGGAGTCCCAGGTGGACGCTCTGATCCCGGAACTGCGCCGCAGGAATCTCCTGTGCCAGAAGCTGCCGTTTCGTTCGGCGGCCCACACCCCACGCTTCGCCTCGGGGCTGCGAGCGGTCGGCGACGCACTGCGGGGTGCGGACCTGCGCACACCGCGGGTGCCGGTCTGGTCGGCGACGATCGCGGCGCCGTTTCCCACCGACGCCGATCTGGCGCACGGGCTGTTCGTCCGGCACATGCTGGAGCCGGTCCGCTTCCGCGAACTGGTCGAGGCGATGTACGCGGCGGGTGTGCGGGTGTTCCTCCAGGTCGGGACCGGCCAGCTGGCCTCGCTCATCGGCGACAACCTGCGTGGGCGCGAACACCTCGCCATACCGGTCAACGTGGCGCACCGCAGCGGTCTCAACCAGTTGCGGCGGGTCGCCACCGCGCTGTGGGTGGAGGGCGGCACGCCGGACCTCGGCGCGGTTCTCCCGAAAAAAGCCCGGCAGGGGCCTGAGCGCACGGGTCCGACCCTCAAGCTCGACCTCGGCGGCTCCCTGATCCGGCTCGGCGAAGGGGCCGATACGCTCCTTCGCCCCGCCCCACGCGCAATGGCGGCGACGCCCGCCATGCCCGCGGCACCTGCCGCACCGGCCCCGGTCGCGGGTAACGGTACGAGGCCGGACGCCGCCGACACGCTGCACACCCTCAACCGGCTCGCCGTGCAGTCCAGCGCGGCGGCGGAGCTGGCGGCGCTGCTGCGCGAGACCGCGGACAACGCCGTCACCGTGCTGGAAACCGCGCGGCAATCAGGAGGCACACCACCGACGGCCGTCGCACCGGCAGCTACGGCCCCCCCGACCCGGCCGGCGGCGCCCGCGCCGTCGCCGGCCGGGCCCTACCGCACGACACTCCAGGTCAGCGTCGAAACTATGCCGTACCTGCGCGACCACTGCTTCTTCGTGATGCCCCGGGACTGGCCGCACATCGTCGACCGGTGGCCGGTGGTGCCCGCGACCGCGGTTGTGCAGCACATGATCGACGCCGTCCGGCGGGCGGTGCCGGGGCAGCGCGTGATCGGCGTGCGCGACGCCCGGTTCAACCGCTGGATCATCGCCGCACCACCGCAACAGATCGAGATCACCGTGACGCCGACGGTGGCCGGCAGCCACACCGTCCAGTTCGGACCGTTCGCGCGCGCCACCGTCGACGTCGCCGCCGACTATCCGGCGCAGCGCCCGGAAATCTGGCGGCACGACCCCGCCACCGAACGACCGACCCCGATTCCGGCGGACCGGATGTACACGGATCGGCTGCTCTTCCACGGTCCGCTCTTCCAAGCCGTCACGACCGTGCACGCGCTCGGCGACCGGCACGCTCGTGGCCTGCTGACCACCCCGACCCCGCCCGGCGCGTTGCTTGACAACGCGCTCCAACTGATCGGCAACTGGCTCTTCGCCACCCAGTCGTACCGCACGGTCGCGCTGCCGGTGGGCCTCGGCCACGTCCGGTTCTTCGGCCCGCAACCGCCCGCCGGCACACCGGTCGAATGCGTCGTACGGATCCGCTCGATCGACGACACGCAGCTCGTCGCGGACGCCCAGCTCGAGGCCGGCGGGCAGGTGTGGGCGCAGATCGAGGGTGCTGTCGACCGCCGGTTCGACAGCCAGCACACGGTCAAACTGGCCGAACGCTTTCCCGAGCGGCACGCGATGTCGCTGCGGCAGCCGGAGGGCTGGACGATGGCGTTCGACTACTGGACCGACCTCGTCACCCAGGGCATGACCGCGCGGGCCGTCCTCGGCGACGCCGCCTACGCCGACTATGAGCGGCAGCCGCCCGCGCGTCGCAAGCAGTGGCTCCTCGGCCGGATCGCGGTCAAGGACGCGGTGCGCTTCGGGCTGTGGGACGACGGCCACACCGAGGTCTACCCGGTCGAGCTGACGGTCACCAACGATCCGAACGGACGGCCCCGGATGCGCACGTCGGCGCTGCGCGACTACCGGGACTTCGGCGTCTCCCTGGCACACACCGGGGAGATCGGGGTAGCCATCGCCAAAGCGCGCGAGCGGGGCACCGGGCCGGACGCACCCGGCGTGGGCATCGACGTCGCGGAGATCACCGAGCGGCCGGAGAGCACCGTCCACTTCGCACTGTCCACTGTGGAGAGACGGCTGTTGGCGTCGATCGGCGGCGACGCGACGGAGTGGTTCACCCGATTCTGGGTGGCCAAGGAGGCCGCCGGAAAGGCTGAGGGCACCGGGCTCGACGGCGACCCGCGGCGGCTCGCCGTCGTCGCGGCAACTCCCGAGGCGCTCACCGTCGAGGTCGCCGGCCGGGTCTACCGGGTCGACCAACGCATCGTGAACAACCCCGAGAACCTCCCGCCGCGGCAGTACGTCGTCGGGTGGACATGGGGACCGGAGACGCCGTGAGCAGCAAGGACCGCAGCTTGCGAGGACCGCTGTCGCGAACCGAGGGAGACACCGTGAGCAGCAAGGACCGCAGCTTGCGAGGACCGCTGTCGCGAACTGAGGAGACACCGTGAGCAGTGGGAGGGAACACGAGATGGGTGCGGATCAGGCCAGCGTCCTCGCGGAGATCACCGGCATGTTGCGGGCGGTCCTCGGGGCAGCCGCCGTCGGCGAGGACATCACGACGGACACCACGTTCGGGCACGACCTGGAGATGGAGAGCATCGACGTCGTCGCGCTCGCCGGCCGGTTGCAGGCCCGCTACGGCGACACGGTCAACCTCGCGCAATTTCTCGCCGGGCTCGACCTGGAGTCGGTGCGCGATCTGAAGGTCGGGCAACTCGTCGAGTTCATCGCGGACGCGCGGCGCGAGGTCGCGGCGTGAGCGTCGTGCACGCGAACGGGATCGCCATGCACACGGCGCAGTTGGTGCCGACAACCGGCGACCCCGAACCACCCACCGCGGTGATGATCCACGGGATGGCCGGCGACTCATTGGCGAGTTGGTACCTGACGCTCGCTGCGCCGGTCGGCGCCGCCGGGCTGCGGGTACTCATGTACGACCTGCGCGGCCACGGCCGCAGCGAACGCCCTCCGACCGGGTACGCATTGCACGACTTCGTCGACGACCTGCACGCGCTACTGCGCAAACTCGACGTCCGGCGGCCGGTACACCTGCTCGGCAACTCGTTCGGCGGCACGATCGCGTTCAGCTACGCGATCCGCCACCCGGATGCGGTGGCCTCGCTGACCGCCGTCGAGTCCGCACCCCCTACCACCGCCTGGTTCCAACGGATCGCGCTGCGGCTGAACACCGTCCACAGCGTGACGAACCCCGGCCGGCGAGCGGCCGCGGCCCGCGCGTTCGTCGAGGCGACCAGCGTGGCGCGCGACCTGCCGGCCAGCCCGCTGCCCGGTGATCAGGCGATCGCCGCCATCTCCTGTCCGGTGCTGTGCGTCTACGGCGGAACCTCGCGGATGCGCGACCTCACACCGCAGGTGCGGCGGCTGCTACCGCACGCCGAGGTGGCGGTCGTACCCGACGTGGGGCACTCACTGCTCATCACCCGACCGGCGGCCGTACGCGAACTGGTCGTGCCCTGGCTGCTGCACCACACCCCGAAGGAGGCGGTCTCGTGAACCCGCAGATACCCGGACGCGCACTCATCATCAGCACCGGCCGATGCGGATCGACCCTGTTGTCCGACCTCATCCACGAGCACGCCGAAACGCTGTCGGTACAGGAGTTCTTCATGTCGGCCTCGGTGCTGACGAAGGACGACCGGATCGTCTCCGGCGACGAGTACTGGGGCCTGCTCAGCAGTCCCCGGCCCGACCTGTCCGCGCTGTTTCGCATCGGGATGGCGCCCAAGGAGGTGCGCTACCCGCTCGACGGCCGGTGGGGCGCCGACCTCACCACGCTGCCGTGGATCCTCGCGATCACCCTGTCGAAGATCACGCCCGACCCGGACGCGCTCTTCGAGGCGCTCGCCGCACGGGTGCCGACGTTCCCGCGCCAGCGCCAGTCACGCCACCACCAGATGTTCCTCGATCTGCTCGCCACGTTGACCGGCAAGCGCCGCTGGGTGGAACGCTCCGGCGGAACGAGCTATGTGGCGCCGTACCTGCTGCGCAACTACCCCACCGCGAAGATCGTGTACCTGACCCGGAACTGGGAGGACACCGCACAGTCGATGAGCCGGCACCCGTCGTTCCAACTCATCCAGCTGCGCGTGGAGTCGATCGGCCTGCACGGCGTGGATCCGTTCCGGATCGCGCCCGGCGACCCGGTTCCGGAGCAGATGGAGCGGTTCCTTCCCGAGCGGCTGACCGCTGACGCGCTACGTGAACGCGGCTCCGACGTTCGGCGCTATCTCGGCCTGTGCGCGTTCATGACCGCCCAGGCCGACCAGGCGCTGCACGACTCCCGCCCCGAGCACCTGCTGACAATGCGTTATGAGGACCTCGTCGAGGACTCCACGGCGGAACTGACCCGGTTGGGGCGGTTCCTGGAACTCGAAGACGCCGACGAGTGGGCGGGCAGGATGGCCGGTCGGGTCGGCGTCCCGGTACGTGCCTGACCCGCCAGATACGCAGCCCCCAGATACGTAGCCCGCCGGACAGGCGCCAGATCCGAGATGGAGCGTCCTCGATGAGATTGCTAGCGGCGGCCGCGGCCGCCCTACTGCTCGCGCCGTTCGTCGCCACACCGGCGCACGCCGCGGGCCGGCCGCCGGAGTTCCGGCACGAACTGCTCGCCAAAGCCCAGCCGGACGAGTGCTTCAACGGGGTCGGCCAGCCCTATCCGGCCGGGCCGCCGTGCACCGCCGGCCAGGCCAAGGTCAACCAGGCGTACGTGTGGGGAACCGCGCTGGCGGGCAACCGCCTGTGGTTCGGCACCGGCGCCAACCTGCACTGCCTGACCAGCGGGCGCACGCTCGACTTCAAGGAGCCGACGCTCAACGACGACTGGGTCTGCGAGTACGGCCGTAGCCAGATCGCCCAGCGCAACCCCAACCTGCCGCACTACCTCGGCGACCACCGCATGCCGCGCCTGTACATGTACGACGTGCGGAACAGGAGTCTGACCGAGAAGACCTCGGCGGTGACCGCGACCCCCGCCGGTCTCCAGATGTTGCAGGCCACGGCCGGCATCCGCTCGGCCGGCACCCACCGGGGCGTGGTGTTCTTCGCCGGCCCGTCGATCAGCGCCACGATGAACATGTTCGCCTTCGACGCGGACACCGGCGCCTATCTCGGCGCGAAGAACTTCACCGGGTACGGCAACATCCGCCACTTCCTGGTCGCCGACGGCGCCCTGTACGCCGGGGTCGGTGTCGGTGCCAACGGCAGCCTCGGTGGGCACGTGCTGCGCTGGGTCGGCAGCAAGGCCGACCCGTTCGCATTCGTGTCGGTGGCGAACCTGACCGCGCAGGCTGCCGACCTTGCCTTCCACGACGGGCGGGTGTTCGTGACCACATGGCCGGCCTCCGCCGCGGCGGGTGCCGCCGACGAGGAGACCTCGGGTGAGGCGCCGAGCCCGCTCGCGGCCGTGTGGATGAGCCCGAGGTTGTCGACCGGTGCTCCGGGGCTCGACCCCGCCGACGCCGACGGGTGGCAGCAGGTGTGGTCGGTGACCGAGTACGAGCCCGACCTCGTCACGTCCCACACCTATGCGCTGGGCGGGCTCGCGTCCTACGGCGGTTACCTCTACTGGGGAACGATGCACGTGCCGCTGAAGGCCACCACCGCGCACCTGGAACTGTATCCACCGAAGGACGAGGCGGGCACCCGCGCCACGATCGAGAACACCCAGCGGGCGACTGTCATCTTCCGCGGCAAGGACTTCGGCAGTTCCCGAGAAAGGACGGAACTGTTGTACGGCGCGGCACAACTGCCCGCGTACGACCCGGCGGCGGCGGGCGGCGCCGGGGCCTGGAACCCGGTGGCGACCGGTTACACCCCGAAGTACGGTTCCGCCGGTTTCGGGGAACCCTTCCTCAACTACACCTGGAAGATGGTGGTCAGCGCCGGGAAACTGTTCGTCGGCACGATGGACTGGAGCTATTTGGCCAAGGAGTTGCAGACCCCGTTGACCGGCATCAATATCGACCCGGCGAAGTTCGGCGGCGACCTGTACGTGTTCGACTCGACCACGCGGCCCGCACGGGCGGTCGACAAGACCGGCCTCGGCAACTACCTCAACTACGGCGTCCGCAACATGGTCGCCGACGGATCGACGCTCTACCTCGGCATGGCCGACCCGATGAACCTGCGGACCGACCCGGACGACGACGTTCCCCAAGGCGGCTGGGAACTGGTCAAGTTGACCGTCGACTGCAGATAGGGGCCTCCGCCGGCGCGCCGCGACGCCGGGCGTGGCCGCCCAGAACTGGTGGCGCAGATCGTCGAACTCGACCGCGAGCTTGACGATCTGCGCGGCTCTACCCAGTAGCAGACCCACACCGCCCGGCGGCGGTGGTGGAAGAAACCCCCGCCTGCGCGGGGCACCCGAACGCGGTGACGACCGCGGACCTGTACGTCCACGGCGAACCGCGTGACGCCTTGCCGGCGTCGACCCGTGGTAGGTGCGTCAATCCGGGCCGGTCGTCAGCGGCGGGACACCGACACTCGAGCGGATGAAACGACAGTAGGCAACGAAAAGGTCGAGCTTCTTCTGCGACGGCTCACGGACGACCGGCACGAGTGGCATGTTCATGGTCACGGCGCTTGCCGCGGCCGACACGTACTCACGAACCACCCCCGCATGCGCGGGGAGCACACTTCTTGACCTGCGGTGCCGTAGACCAACATCCGCATTTCTGATCGGATGCTGCCTTCGGTCCCGGAACTCACCCGTCAACGGTCGCCTCGCGGCCCGGCATGGGCGCGCTAATGCCGGATTCGATGCCAGACGCCTCCAGGGTGAGTGCCCGACTTGGTTGGCGCAAGCGAATGTCGGCCCCCGTTTACCCCCCGAAAGCTCCTGGCGATAGCTGAAAATCAGTGACAAGCGATGGCTATCGACGGACGGGCAGATCCGCACCTCGTGGACGTCGTAACCCTCGGCGCCTTCCGCCACGGCGTATGCCGCCAAGTCATCGACACTCCCGCCCACCGGCCAGCCGTCGACCCCACTCATCACCCGACCAGTCTCGTCCATCCTGATCGGCTGCGCTTTCCGCGAGCAGCGTGCAGCTCGATGAGCTCGCGTTGTTCGCTGGCACGCCTTTTGCGGCGCATGTCTGATCGGTCAGAAAAGGGCGAAGATGGCCTGGGTGTACGCGTCCTGGTTGGGGGTGTTGACGCCGGGCCGGCCGCGGAAGTCGACCCAGCATGGATGGATCTTGAAGTCGGTACCCATGGCGATGCCCGTGTAGTCGCCGATGAATACACCCTGGATCAGGCTGCCGTCCGGGCGGGTCGAGGTGAATTGGATCCGCGGGTCCTGCGATTCGGTGGTGATCCGCCGCAGCGGGGCCCCGTCTACGTGTCGCCCCCAGCCGACCGAGTACGCGTAGTCGACCTTGAACCCGTCCGGGTCGAAGGCGCGGGTGTAGTACGACACGGCGACCCTCGTCGAGACAACGGCGATCGCCGGGAAGAACTCGTCGGCGCCGGAGCCGACCCGCCATGTCGGCGAGAACGACCGTCCGCCCTGCGCCTGTATGACGAACACGTCCACGTTGGTCCGGATCGACGCACCCTCCGGGCTGTACTGACCGTTGCGGTCGTCGGCCCAGGTGATCCACAGCTGGTCGGTGAGGCGGTCGTAGGCCGTCAGCGGGAAGCTGTTGAGGCGGAAGTTCTGGCCGGTCAATGTCGCCGGTATGTCGTGGTTGAGGGCGACCTCGCGGTTGGTGAACGTCCTCCCGCCGTCGCGTGAGGTAGCGAGCACGATCGCATTGTGGTCCTCGACGTCGGTGCAGTCGACGGTCGCGCAGACCGACGCCTCGTACGCCACGTACACACTGCCGTCCCGTCCGACCTGCGGGTTCGAGCCCTGGGCGTAGGAGGTGATACCACCGGTGAATCCGGAAAGGCTCGGTGAGATGCGTTGCGGCGCCGAGAAGCGGCGGCCGAAGTCGGTCGACTTGGACACCACGATCGGCGACTCCAGGTAGCCGCTGTCGCCGTACGTGAACCTGGTCCACGTCACGTACACCGTTCCGCTGTACGGGTCGGCGGTGATCCATTCCTTGTCGTTGAAGACGGACGCCCGGGCCGGCGCGCCGTCGGGCCGAACCCCGTCGACCTGCAGGATCACCGGCTGGCCCCACGTCAGCCCGCCGTCGCGGGAGACCGACACGGTGATGCCGCTCGCCGACTGCGAACCGTCGGCCGGGACGACGCGGCTGTACACCAGGTTCGCGTAGTACACGGTGTTTCCGGGGCCGAAGGCCAGCGCGGGATCGCCCGCACCGTCCATATAGCCGAGGGCTCCCACGCCGCCGCTCTGCAGGGTCAGCCCGGGCAGCCGAAAGTTTTTCCAGGTCCGACCGCCGTCGAAGGACGTGTAGCCCCAGCCCGAACTGTCGTTGCGGCCGGTGCGCGGGTTGAAGTCGCGGTAGTCGTTCGCAGCGGCCACGAGGTGACGCGGGTTGTGCGGGTTGACCACGATCGTGGTCTCGTTCTGCGCCGTCGGACACCCGGTGGCGGTGCCGGTCCTGGTCACGCCGTCATTGTTGATTTGGTTGACGTTCGGCGCCGGGTTCCGGTACGGATTCGGTTGACCGAGGAAGGCCGCGCACAGGGCCGCCGGCGGATCGGCCTCCGTGGCCGGTCCGCCGCGGCGACTGGTCGCATATCGCTCCTTGAGCAGCGGATTCGGCACGCGATGCGCGCCTGCGCCGAGGGCTTGGCCGCCGGGCACCGTCACCTGTTGTGGGACATCGGCGACCTGTGGGACATCGGCGACCGGTCCGCCGCCCGGCCGGGCCATGGCCGGGGTGCCCGGGCTGATCTGGATGAGCAGCGCTGCCAGAACGGCGAACGCGACACCGGTGCCACGGTTGCTACGCACGGATCGCATCAGGGCCCCTCACTGTCGAACGGTGGGTACAGAGCGATTCGATCAAATCACAACCTTCGATACCCCGGGTTCGACCCTTTCATCGCCCCGCGCTGTGCACGCCACCTCCGGCAGAAGGGGACTTCCCGGACCGGCGGTTGACCGGCGGCGTCGTAGGGGACGATGGCTCTCCGTTTCTCGCCACGTCAGCTCGGGCTGAGGCGTGCGGCCGCCACGCTTCGGATCTCCTCTTCTTCGATGGGGTCGTCGCGTAGCTCGGTCAGCCAGCGGTGGGCGTCGTCGGTGAGCGGGGTGTGCGCAGCGGCCAGCAGTCGCACCTGGGGCTCGCAGTCGAGCAGGTGGATCGGCAGCAGAGCCATCGTGCGGTTCGGGTCGAGCAGCAGCAGGCTGCGCAGGTAGCTGGCCCGTTCGTAGGAATGTGGCGAGGCAACCGTCAGCCACTTCAGTCGGCGCACCAGCTTGGTCCGGGCGTCGGTGTGGGTGGCCGACGGCGAGCCGGCAAGGATCCGGGCGAGGCCTTCGGTCAGCACGTCGTAGCCGCACCAGTCGTCGGCGCACAGATCAAGAGCGGCGAGCAGCACCGGGATGTCCTGCTCGTCGCCGTGTGCGGCGAGCAGGTGCGGGGCGTCGCGGAACAGTGGGTGGTCGGGATCGGCGGCCCAGGCTCGGGCCGGCGGGGTGACCTGGGGGCCGAGTGCGCGCAGCGCACCGAACAGGCCGGCCGGGCGTGCGGGTGCCAGCCGGTCGACGAGGTCGAGTATCTCCGGTATCGGGCGTCCCTGGTGCCGGATCCGCCCGAGAACCAGATTGAGGGTGCCGGTGTCGGTGCTCGTGTGCAGGAGCGCCAGCAGTTGCGCGTCGGAGGCGGTGGCCAGGTCGGTGCGGTGAGCGCGGGCCGCCGGGCGGCAGCGGACGGCGGAGGCGAGGGCCGCGTCGAGGCGGCGGTCGCGGCCGCGCCAGGATCGCCACGGCTGTTCGTCGGGCCACAACTCGGCCGGATCCGCGGCGTCGATGCGCCCGGCCGCGGTCTCCCACAGGTCGTCCCACCACTCGACGGGCCACTGGTCGGCAAGCGCGGTCAGGGCATCGAGCCAACGCACGCCTTCACGCACGTAGCCGCGCAGCGCCGCGCGGGGTTGCTCCTCGCCGGCACGGGCCAGCGTTGCCAAGATGCCGACGGCAAGGTCGAACTGGTTGTCGTCGTCGGTGGGATCCGGCTGCAGCCCGAGGTAGGGGCCGCAGGCGCGCAGCTGCGCGACCAGCGGAGCGGGATCGAGGCGTAGGTCACGCAGCAGCCGGGCCAGATAGGTGCAGCGAGCGTCGACCTGCCAGTCCCACCGGGCGTCGCGGCCGGTGCACTCATAGACGAGCCGAGCGTCTTCGGGCCGGTCACGCAGCCGGGCGACCGCGAGGCCGCGGCCTCTCTGCAGTGCGCCGCGCAGGCTGCGATGGGGCGCGTAGTGCCAGCTGTGGGGGCAGTCCCCGCTTTCACAGGTCATCACAGCAAGCATGGAGCCGATCGGATGTCCTGCTCCACCGGTTATCGCGCGTTCAGTACGGTGCTGTGAGCGAGCGGGCCGCCCGCCGGCGAGCCGACGCTGGCTAGAGTGCGGGGATGATCCGCCTCCCGGATCCGACCCGTTCCTACGCGGTGCTCGTCGGTGTGTGGTCCTACGAGGCCGACACCGTCCTGGATCTGCCCGCCGTGCAGAACAATCTCACCGCGCTGCGCACCGTCCTCACCGATCCCGGCCGCACGGCACTTCCGCCGGAACGGTGCGTCGTCGTCCGTAACCCCCGCGACGCGCGCACGGTCTTCCGGCAGCTGCGCCGGCACGCCGACGCCGCCGAGGACACCCTGCTCTTCTACTACGCCGGCCACGGGTTCACCGGCGACCGCAACGAGCTGTACCTGAGCCTCACCGACACGGATCCGGACGAGCTGCCGGTGAGCGCCATCGCCTACGACGTGATCCGCCAACTGGTCGGCGCCAGCCCGGCGAGCAACCGGATCGTCGTGCTGGACACCTGCTTCTCCGGGCTGGCCGTGCGGGACATGGCCGGCGGCACCACGGCCGCGGTGCTCGGCCAGGTCGGCATCGAGGGCAGCTACACCCTCACCGCCACCGAGCGCAACGCCCCGGCACTCGCGCCCGCCGGTTCCCGGTACACGGCGTTCACCGGTGAACTCCTGCAGTTGCTCATCGGCGGCGTGCCCGAGGGTCCGGAGCTGCTGACGTTCGGCGAGATCTTCCGGCACCTGTACGCCGCCATGCTCGCCAAGGGGCTGCCGGTCCCGGGTCAGCGGGGCACGGGCACGATCGACCGGCTCGCGCTGACCCGCAACGGCTGGCAGCGGCGTTCCGCACCGCGCCGGCCGGGTCCGGGCGGGCTGCGGATGCGCCGGGTCGTCTTCGACGGGATCGTGGCGCACTGCCTCGCGACGCACCCGAAGGTGGCGTGCGGGCTGGTCGCCGGCCCGGCGGGCTCGTCCAGCGCGGAGCGGTTCGTCCCGATGTGGAACCCCGCGGCCGGCACGAACTTCTGGCAGTTCGACGGGACCCAGCAACTGGCCGTCTACCGGGAGATGGAGGACAACGACGAGTACGCGGTCGCGATCTACTACTCGGCGACCGCCGCCGCGGCGTATCCGTCCGGGACCACCGTCAGGCACGCCGATCCCGAGAGTCTCTACGTGATCGTGTCGACCCGGGATCCGGACGCGGTCGAGGTCCGCGCGTACCGGATCCGCGACGACGCGGTGACGGAGATTCCGATCGAACTGGTCTGAGCCTAGGGAAATCACCCGAAGCCGCCCCGTGAGCAGCGGCCTCGACGGAGATCGTCCTTACGGTGGGGTGTGCGTGTCCTCTTCTCGGCGCCCCCGTCCACCGGTCACCTGCTGCCGGCGCTGCCCACCCTGCAGGCGTTGCGCGCGGCCGGCCACGACGTGCTGGTGGCGGCGTACGGCGCCGACCCGCAGCGGTACCTCGGCCTGGGCCTGTCCGTCGTCGACGTGAGCGACGGCACGACCCTGTGGGAGATGTACGAACGGCACGCCCCCGGCCGGCGCCACGGCAACCCCGGCGACACGCCGGAGGAGATCTACCGCACGCCGGCGATCGCCAACGCGGCCCTGTGCCGCCGCACCGTCGACCCGCTGCTCGATCTGGTGCGCCAGTGGCGCGCCGACATCCTGCTGTACGACCCGTTCCAGGGGGCGCTGCCGCTGATCTCCGCCGTGACCGGCATCCCGGCGGTGGAGCACCAGTTCGGGCCGCTGAGCGGCCGGGTGATGAGCCGGCTGCTGGCCGGGCACCTGGCCGACCTGTACCGGCGGCACGACGTGGCCGGACCGCCCGCCGCGCTCAGCGTGGAGATCGTGCCGCCGAGCCTGCGCGCGCCCGAGCCGCACGCGCTGCAGACCCGCTACGTGTCGCCGCACGGTTCGGCGGTGCTGCCGCGCGAACTGGCCGCGCCGTCGTCGCGGCGGCGGGTGCTGCTGAGCTTCGGCACCGCCATCCGCCCGGACCGGCGCGACGCCCGGTTCGCGGCGCTGCTGCCCGTGCTCGCCGAGGTCGACGCGGAGTTCCTGCTGCCGGCGGCCGACACCGCGGCGGTCGGGGCGGTGCCGGACAACGTGCGGCCGCTGCCGTGGGCGCCGCTGGCCGAACTCCTGCGCCACTGCGCCGGCATCATCCACCACGGCGGCGCCGGCACCCTGATGAGCGCCGTGGCGGCCGCCGTGCCGCAGCTGATCGTGCCGAACGGCGGCGACCAGTTCCACAACGCGCGGGTGGCCGTCGAACGCGGGTTCGCGCTGAGCGTCGACGAGGTCGAGAAGGTCGACGCCGCCCTGATCGACCGGCTGCTCGGCGACGAACGACTCCTGGCGGGCGCGCTCACCCTGCAGGGCGAGAACGCCGCACAGCCCCCTCCGGCCGCCCTGGTCGAGCGGCTGGAGCGGGTGGCGCGCAGGTAGCGGCGCCCGCTACTGCAGGCCGGTACGCACCGACGTGATGCGGCGGGTGTTGAAGCCCAGCCAGTTCATCCGCCCCACGTACCGGGCGTGCTCGATCTTCAGGCACCGGTCCACCACGACGGCCAGCCCGCCCTCCTCCGCGATCCGGTTGCCTTCCTCGTTCACCACCCCGAACTGGCACCACAGCGCACCGGCGCCGACCTCGACCGCTTCCCGGGCGATCCCCGGCAGCGCGTCCGGCGCCCGGAACACGTTCACGATGTCGATCTTCTCGGGCACGTCGCGCAGAGACGGGTAGCTGGTCTCGCCGAGGATCTGCGTCTCGCGCGGGTTCACCGGGATCACGCGGTAGTGGTGCCGCTGGAGGTAGTAGCCCACGAAGTAGCTGGCCCGCAGGGCGTTGCCGGACAGGCCGACGACCGCGACGGTCCGCGCGGTGTGGATCACCCGTTGGATCGTGGCCGCGTCCTGGTACCGGCTCAGATCGGTCACGGTCATGCCCTCCCGTCGGACGCGGCGACCTTGGCGAAGCCCTGCCGCAGGTCCCAGATGAGATCGTCGATCGACTCGGTGCCCACGGACAGCCGAACGGTACCCGGCGCGACACCGGCCGCGCGCAGTTCCTCGTCGCCGAGTTGCCGGTGCGTGGTGCTGGCCGGGTGGATGATCAGGCTCTTGGCGTCGCCGACGTTGGCCAGGTGGGACCAGAGGGTGACGCCCCGGATGAGGTCCTGGCCGCCGGTGCGCCCGCCCGCGCAGTCGAACGAGAACACCGCCCCCGCGCCGCGCGGCAGGTACTTCTCCACCAGCGGCCGGTACCTGCTGTCCGGCAGGCCGGGGTAGGTCACATTCGAAGCCAGCTCGTGGTCCCGCAAGAAAGAGGCCACCGCCAACGCGTTCGAAACGTGGCGTTCCATGCGCAGGGACAGCGTCTCCAGCCCCTGCAGGAAGAGGAACGCGTTGAACGGCGACAGCGCCCCGCCGAGGTCGCGCAGCGTCTCCGCGCGCAGCTTCATCAGGTACCCGTACGTCCCGAACGTCTCGTGGAAGCGCAGCCCGTGATACGCCGGCGACGGGTCGGCGATCACCGGGAAGCGGCCGTTCGACCAGTCGAACGTGCCCGCCTCGACCACGACGCCGCCGATGCTGGTGCCGTGCCCGCCGATGAACTTCGTCGCCGAGTGGATGACGATGTCGGCGCCCCAATCGATCGGCCGGCACAGGTACGGCGTCGCGAACGTGTTGTCCACGAGCAGCGGGATCCGGTGCTCGTGCGCGATCGTCGCCACGGTCTCGATGTCCAGCACGTTCCCGGAGGGATTGCCGATCGTCTCGGCGAAGAACGCCTTCGTCTCCGGTCGCACGGCCGCCCGCCACGCCTCCGGATCGTCGGGGTCCACCCAGGTAAGCGCCACGTTCATCTTGCGCAGCAGGTGCTTGAACTGGTTGACCGTGCCGCCGTACAGCGCCCCGGAGGAGACCACGTGGTCGCCGGGCTGCAGCAGGGTGAACAGCGCGGCCGCCTGGGCGGCGATCCCGGAGGAGAAGGCGACCGCACCCATCCCGCCCTCCAGGTTGGCGACCCGTTCCTCGAAGACGGCGACGGTCGGGTTCATGATGCGCGAGTACGTGTTGCCGTACTCCTGCAGGTTGAAGTAGGCGGCCGCCGACTCGGGGTCCTCGAAGACGTAGCTGGTGGTCTGGAAGATCGGCACCGCGCGGGCACCCGTGTTCGGGTCGGGCCGCTGCCCGGCGTGCAACTGCCGGGTCTCGAACCCGAACTCCCGGTCTTCCTCGGTGCGGAACGGTTCCTCGGTCACGAAGTCCCCTCGTGGAGAAAGTGTCGGACGATGGGAATCTGGCGGGCCTCTTCGAGCAGGAAACAATCATGCCCGTACGGCGCGTCGATGACGTGCGACTCGACCGGTTTGCCGAGCAGCCGCAGCGCGGCCTCGATCTCCCTCGACGCCACCGGCGGATACAGCCAGTCCGAGCTGAACGACAGCAGCAGCGTGCGCGCCGCGACCCGTTCCAGGGCGCGCACCAGCGAACCGCCGCCGTGCTGGCGGGCCAGGTCGAAGTAGGTCAGCGCGCGGGACAGGTACAGGTAGGTGTTGGCGTCGAAGCGGCGGGTGAACGAGTCGGCCTGGTGGCGCAGGTAGTTCTCGATCTCGAACTCGGGCTCGGTGACGGTGTAGCGGATGTCGTCGGCGTACTGCAGCCGCCGCGCGAACTTGTCCTCCAGCGCCTGCGCGGACAGGTAGGTGATGTGCCCGACCATCCGGCCCACGCCCATGCCGCCCGCCGGGGTCCGGCCGGTGCCGTAGTAGTGGCCGCCCTGCCAGGCCGGGTCGCGCAGGATGGCCTCGCGGGCGATGGCGTTCCAGGCGATGCCCTGCGGGTGCAGCGCGTGCGTGGAGGCGATCACGACCGCGTTGTCCACCCGGTCGGGGTAGCGCACCGCCCACTCCAGGGCCTGCATGCCGCCGAGGGAGCCGCCGGCGACGGCCGCGAGCCGTTCGATGCCGAGCGCGTCGAGGAACGCCCGCTGCGTGCGCACCATGTCGGTGACGGTGATGACCGGGAAGTCGGAGCCGTACGGCCGGCCGGTCGCCGGATCGGCCGAGGACGGGCCGGTGGTGCCCCGGCAGCCGCCGAGCAGGTTGGTGGAGACGACGTGGTACCGGTCGGTGTCGAACGCCTTCCCCGGCCCGATCATCCCGTCCCACCAGCCGAGGCCCTTACCGGCGGTGCCGTCCCGGTCGTCGGCGGCGAACCCGTCGCGGGTGCTCGCCTCCGGCGCCGTGGCGGAGCGCCCCGCCGCGTGGGCGTCGCCGCTGAGCGCGTGGCACACCAGGATCACGTTGTCCCGGGCGGGGGAGAGGGCGCCGTAGGTCTCGTACGCCACGCGGACCCGGTCGAGTGTCCGACCGCATTCCAGCTTCAGCGGCTGTGGCAGGTCGAGATACTGAGTCTCGACAGTGCCGACAGAAGTCATGGCCACCCCCTTCTTCCTGCGGTAATGTCTACCACCCCGATGGGAGAACGCGGAAAACTCCGAAAGGTAGAGGTATCCGATATGACCACTGTCGACAACGGTGTGAACGTTCAGGCGCTTCTCGACGCCCGCCAGGCGCTCAAGGGCGCCCCGGAGGCCGCCCAGTTCACCTGGCAGGCGAAGTCCCGGTGGAGCAACGGCGTGCACAGCGAAACGACCGTACAGAAGTTCTTCGGCCTGGGGGCGGATCAGGCGCACAAATCCGCGCACACGTTCGACGCCGACCACCCCGAGGTCTTCGCCGCCGAGGACAACGGCATCACCCCGATCGAGTACCTGCTCGTCGGCCTCGCCGCCTGCCTGACCGCCGGCGTCGCCTCCGTGGCGCAGAACCGCGGCATCCAGCTGCGTTCGGTCGAGTCGACCGTCGAGGGGCAGCACGACATCCGCGGCATCCTCGGCGTCGACAGCGACGTGCGCAACGGCTTCAACGACATCAAGGTGACGTTCCACATCGACGCCGACGCCTCCAAGGAGGAGATCGAGGCGCTGGTCGCCCAGTCCCAGAAGCGTTCCGCCGTCTTCGACGCGCTCACCAACCCGACCGACGTCACGGTCGAGGTCGCGTAGAAGGACCCGGCGATCGAGCACATCACCGCCGTCGTCATCGGCGCCGGGCACGCCGGCCTCGCCGCCGGTTACTTCTTGCGGGAACGTCATATCGCGCACGTTCTTCTCGAACGCGGCCAGGTCGCCAACTCCTGGCGCCGGGAGCGCTGGGAGTCCCTGCGGCTGCTGACGCCCAACTGGCAGAGCCGGCTGCCCGGGTACACCTACGACGGCGCGGATCCCGACGGCTACATGAGCACCGGCGAGGTGGTCGACTTCATCGACGGCTACGCGGCGTTCACCGGCGCACCGGTGCGCACCGGCGTCAACGTCACCTCCGTGCGGCGCGTCGACGACGGATACCACGTGACGACGAACGACGGCGAGATCCGCTGCCGCGCCGTGGTGATCGCCAGCGGCGCGTGCAACCTGCCGGCCGTGCCGGCCCTCAGCGCCGCCGTACCGGCGGGGGTCGAACAGCTCACGACGTTCGACTACAAGGGGCCGGAGCGGATCGCGGACGGCGGGGTGCTCGTGGTGGGCGCCTCGGCGACGGGCGTGCAGTTGGCGCAGGAACTGCGCCGCTCGGGACGGCCGGTGACGCTGGCGGTCGGCGAGCACGTCCGGATGCCGCGCACCTACCGGGACAAGGACGTCCTGTGGTGGATGGACGCCTCCGGGGTGTGGGACCAGCGCCACGACGAGCTGGACGACCTCGAACGCGCGCGGCGGCTGCCCTCCCCGCAACTCGTCGGCACCCCGGAGCGGCGCACCCTCGACCTCAACGCGTTGAGCGACGACGGCGTCGAACTGGTCGGCCGCCTCGCGAGCCTGCGCGACGGCACCGCCCTCTTCTCCGGCGGGCTGCGCAACGTGCTCGCGCTCGCGGACCTCAAGGCGCGGCGGCTGCTCGACACGTTCGACGCGTGGGCCGGCTCTGTTTCCTCCGAGCGCCTGGAGCCCACCCGGGTGCCGGCGAAGGCGCGCTGGCAGCTGAACCTGCGCGGCGGCGAGATCCGCACGATCGTGTGGGCGACCGGCTACCGGCCGGACTACTCCTGGCTCGACGTGCCGGTACTGGACGAGAAGGGGCGGCTGCGCCACGACGGCGGCGTCGTCTCCGACAGCCCCGGGCTGTACGTGCTCGGATTGCCGGTGCTGCGCCGGCGGCGCTCCACGTTCATCAGCGGCATCTCCGACGACGCGCGGTTCGTGGTCGAACACCTACGCTCTTCGTTGTGACGACGCACCGGCGGCAGAGCGCACCCTTCGTGTGGGAGGGCGTGCCGACGCTCGCCTACAAGGAGTCGGACGGCACGTTCCGCGACGTCACCCGGCAGGTGCTCAGCGACGCGGAGCACGGGCAGGGCACCTCCCTGCGCTACTTCGAGGTCGGCCCCGGCGGCCACACCACCCTCGAACGCCACGAGCACACGCACGTCGTGATCCCGATCCGGGGCAGCGGGAGCGCGCTCGTGGTGGACCGGGTGGTGCCGCTGGCCCTGTTCGACGTGGTGTTCGTGCCGAGCTGGGGCTGGCACCAGTTCCGCGCCGCCGCTTCGGAGCCGCTGGGCTTCCTGTGCGCCGTGACGGTGGTGCGCGACCGGCCGCTCCTGCCGACGGCCGCGGAGCTGGCGGCGCTGCGCGCGGACCCCGCGGTGGCCGCATTCATCCGCGTGTAAGTAGTGGCCCGAAAAACAGGTTATCCGCGCGTCATGACCTGTTTCTCGGGCCATTACTTGAGGGCGGCGGCCAGCCGCTGTGCGGCCCGGCGGGGATCGCCGCCGCGCTGGAGATCCGCGCCGATGAGGAAGACCGTGTCGGGGCCGTACGCGTCGAGCAGTTCGGGGGCGCGGGCGATCGACATGCCGCCGCCGGGCGCCGGGAGCACGGGTGCCACGCCGTGCAGCGGGCGGCGCGCGGCGTCGGCGATCGCCAGGCACTGCGCCCGGTCCAGCCCGAAGCGCCCGCCCCAGCTCGGGAAGACCGACACGTCGGCGCCGGCGAGGCGCAGCAGCGTGCCGAACAGCACGTCCGGGGCGATGCCGTGGCTCGGCGACGCGGTGAACCCGCCCAGGAACGACGGGTGCGCGAGCACGATGCCGCCGGCCGCACCGGCCCGGGCCAGTGCGCCGAAGCCGGCCACGCCGGGAATCACCACCACGCCCTGGGCGCCCGACTCGAACGCGAAGCGGAGCTGCTCCTCGGTGCCGTCGACCACCGGCAGGTAGGCCGCCCGGCCGCCGGTCTCGGCGTTGGCCCGCGACACCGCTTCGGCCACGCGCGGCACCCTGTCCCGGAACGGCGCCCACGGTTGGTTCGCCAGCCCCTGGTCCTCTTTGAGGATGTGCAGGCCGCCGAGTGCGCAGTCGCGGGCCAGGTCGGCCAGTTGGGCGCTCGTCATGCCCACCGGTTTGAGCGCCGTGGCGAGCAGCGCGCGTTCGGGCTCGCCGACGATCGCGCGTACACCCGCCACGCCGAGCCGGGGGCCGGGCAGTGCCGCGGCCAACCCGGCCGGCACGTCGAGGTCGACCAGGCGCACCCCGTCCTGCAGCGAGACGTTGCCGAGCAGCAGCACCAGCAGCTGTCCCGGTTCACCGCCGGCGAGGTCGACCGGGAAGTCGACGGTCACCAGCGCGGGCCGGCCGGGGCGTTCCACGACGGTGCGCACGTGCGCCAACGAGTCGCGGACGGCGTTGTCCGGCGCGAGCTCGGTGGGCAGCTCGTGGCTCTGCTCGACGGCGACGAGCACCGCGCGCGCGGCCGGATCCTCCGCCGTTATCTCGTAGACCGCCGCAATAGCCTCGCCCATGCCGCCAGGCTACGCACTTAGCCGCCCGAACCGACTGCGGTGAAAAACGAGCGGCGAGATGTCCCCGGTTCCGTGGCGACCCACGGCGTGCAGGCGCAGCAGGACGATGGTGTGGTCGCCGGCCAGCACCTCGCGGTAGATGGTGGTGTCGAAGTGGGCCAGGCCGTCGTCCAGGGTGACGGCGCCCTCGGACGAGGCGGTGAGGGAGAGGCCGTCGAAGCGGCGTTCGACGGTGCCGGCGAGCTGACGGGCGACCGTGTGGTGATGGTCGGCGAGGATCGTGACGCCCATGTGCGCGGCGCGCCGCAGGTCCGGCCACGTCTTGGAGGTGTTCGCGATGGAGAACGACACCAGCGGCGGTTCGAGGCTGACCGAGGTGAACGAACTGGCGGCGAGGCCGACCGGCACACCGTCGACGACGGCGGCGACCGCCACCACGCCGGTGGGGAAGATGCCGAACACCTCACGTAGGCGAGCGGGGTCGAGATCCTGGTTCGTGTGCAGCGTGGTCACGTCGTCTCCTCCCGGTTCCGCAGATAGGACGCGACGACCGGTCCCGTGGCCGCCAGCCAGTCGGCGTAGGCGGCCGGGTCGTCGTGGTGCTTGTCGATGACGAAGAGTCCACGGCCCGGGACCGTCGCGCCGAGCTCGGTCAGCACCGGCCGCAGGGTCAGTTCGGCGGCGAGCGCGTGCTGGGGGCCGGCGCCCAGCAGCAGCGGCACGGCGAGGCCGCGCAGTCCGGTGCCGCCGGCGAACCGGTCGAGGAACAGCTTCAGCAGGCCGGTGTAGGTGCCCTTGTAGGTGGGGCTCGCCACGACGGCCAGATCCGCCGCGCCGACCTCGGCGACCAGGGCCGTCACGTCGGGATCCGCCCGGTCCAGCAGGGCGGCGCCCAGGGTGGCCAGGTCGACGCTCAGGTCCGGCGCGCGGCCGCCGAGTCGCTCGGCGACGTAGGTGGCCGCGGCGAGCGTGCGGCTGGCCGGCTTGGGGTTCCCGACGACGACGGCGATCCTGCTCATGACGCACTCCCGAACGGAACGGCGGACACGGAACGGCGCGCCGGGGCCGGATGCCGCCAACGGCCCCGCCGGGACAGCTCCGGCAGGACACCCTCACCGAAGTGGTAGGCCTCTTCCAGATGCGGATAGCCGGACAGCACGAACTCCGTGATCCCCACCGCCGCGTACTCCTCGATGAGATCGGCGACCTGCCGGTGACTGCCGACCAGCGCGGTACCCGCACCGCCGCGGACCAGCCCGACGCCGGCCCACAGGTTCGGGTGGATCTCCAGCCCGTCCTTGGTGCCCCGGTTGAGGGCGAGCATGCGCTTCTGGCCCTCGGACTCGCTGCGGCGCAGCCCGTCCTGCACCTGCTTGATGCGCTCCTCGGAGATGCCGGCGAGCAGCCGGTCCGCCTCGGCCCACGCCTCCTCGGCGGTGTCCCGGGTGATCGTGTGCACCCGCAGCCCGAACGCCAACTCGCGCTCGTGCCGCGCGGCCAGTTCGCGCAGCCGGCGCACCTTCTCGCCGACGGCGTCCGGGGGTTCGCCCCAGGTGAGGTAGACGTCGACGTGCTCGGCCGCCACGTCGAGGGCCGCCGGTGACGAGCCGCCGAAGTAGACGCGCGGCAGCGGATCGGGCACCTGCGCCAGCCGCGCGTCGTCGAGCCGGAAGTGCTTGCCGTCGACGGTGACCGGCTTACCGGTCCACAGTTCGCGCACGATGGACAGGAACTCGCCGCAGCGCTCGTAGCGGGCGTCCTTGTCCAGGAAGTCGCCGTACATGCGCTGCTCGTGGCTCTCGCCGCCGGTGACGACGTTCAGCAGCAGGCGGCCGCCGGAGAGGTTCTGGAAGGTGCCGGCCATCTGCGCGGCGAGGAACGGCGCCGTGAGGCCGGGCCGGAACGCCACGAGGAACTTCAGCCGTTCGCTGACGCTGGCCAGCATCGCGGTGGAGATCCAGGCGTCCTCGCACCAGGCCCCGGTGGGGGTCAGCGCCGCCTCGAAGCCCAGCTGTTCGGCGGAACGGGCGATCTGGCCGAGATAGGCGACCGAGGCGGGACGCCCACCGGCACCGGCCGGGGTGCCGTGGCCGCCGCCGACGATGTGCCGGCCGTCTCCTCCGTTGGTGGGCAGGAACCAGTGGAACGCCAGTTCTGTCATCGCTCAAACCTGTCCGTGGTTGGGAGGGGGAGTGCCGTCGACGGCCCAGCGACCCAGGTGCTGGACCTTCCACGCGGCGGGGTCGTGCAGCGTGTGCGTGCGGGCGTTGCGCCAGTGCCGGTCGAGTCCCGAACCCGCCGCGGCGGAACGGGTGCCGGCCACCTCGAACAGGCGACCGCTCGCCTCCAGCGCGGCGTGCGTGGTGGCCGCCCGGGCGGCGGCGACCGCCAGGGACGCCTCCGTCGCGGACTCCGCCGTGAGGCCGGCGTTCGCCCGGTCGATCGCGCGGGCTGCCTCGCCGAGCAGGGCCTCGGCGGAGCGCACGGCCAGTTCCAGTTCGCCGAACGCGCGCACCACGAGCGGGTCGTCGGCGGCCCGTTCGACCTGCGCGTCCGGGTACGGGCGGCTCTTCTGGCGCACGAACGCCGAGGCGTCGCCCAGTGCGGCGCGCGCGATGCCGGCGTCGATCGCGGCGTGCAGCACCTGGGCGAACGCGCCGTACGTCTGCGGCCCGTCGAAGGTGACCGCGTACGGCGTGATCAGTTCGTCGGGAACGGAGACGTCCCGCAGCACCACCGAGCCGCTGGCCGTGGTGCGCTGGCCCAGGGCGTTCCAGTCGTCGATCACCTCGACGCCCTCGGCGTGCCGCTCGACCCAGGCGACGTGCAGCGGGCCGTCCGGCCCCAGGTGTGCCAGCACGGGGATGCGGTGCGCCAGCAGCGCACCCGTTGCGTAGAACTTGCGCCCGTTCAGCAGCCGGCGGCCGGGGCCGTCGGCGGTGAGCGTGGTCCGGATGTCGCGCACGTGTCTCGTGTTCGCCTCGGACTGGGCGTTGCCGAAGCGGTGCCCCGCGAGCACCTCGCCGAAGAGCCGCCGCTGCTGTGCGTCCGTCCCTTGTAGACGGAGCTGGTTGACGTAGACGAAGTGGCTGTGCGGGATCTGGCCGATGTTCGGATCCCCGCTCGACAGCAGCCGGATCACCTCCACGACGGTGGCCACCGGCAGGTCCGCCCCGCCGTGGTGCGCCGGAACGGTGATGGCCAGCAGCCCGGACTCGCTCAGCAGGTCCAGCTCGGCACGGGGGAGGATGCGCCGCTGGTCCCGTTCCGCCGAAAGGGAAGCGAACGAGGCGGCGAACCCGGCGGCCAGCGCCACCGCCTCGACCGGCGCGAGCACCGGAACCTTGGTGACGAGCTGGGTCACGGGACCTCCTTCAGGGCACTGCTCGGGCTCGTGCCGTCGAGGTGGAAGCGGCCGACGGTGCGGTCCCGGTAGATCACCGGGTTGTGCGAGGCGACCGTGCGGGCGTTACGCCAGTGGCGGTCGAGCCGGAGGCGTTCGGCGGTGGCCGAGGCGCCGCCGACCTCGAACAGCTCGCTCGTCAGGCCCAGCACCAGCCGCACCACGGCGCCCTGCGCGCCGTACACGGCCACGTCGGCGCGGTCGAACAGCTCCGGCGTCGCCGTCCCGCAGACCTGCGCCCGGTGCAGCTCGTCGAGCACCGCGGCGGCCGCCAGCGTCGCGGCGTCCGCGGCGAACGAGTCCCCGGCGATCCGGCCGATCACCTGCTGCACCTGCGGATCGGTGCCGGGCACCGGATGCGCCGGGTTGAACAGGTTGCGGGTGCGCCCGTTGACGAACGCGACCGCGTCGGCGACCGCGGCCCGCCCGATGCCGGCGAGCGTCGCCAGGTGCACGAGCTGGAAGTGGGCGGCCAGCGACGAACCCACCAACGGATTGTCGGCGTACGGCTCCACGTCCTCGGGGTCGACCGGCACGTCCTCGAAGAGCGTGGTGCCGCTGCCGGTGAGCCGCTGGCCGAAGCCGTCCCAGTCGTCGATGCGGGTCACGCCGGGCGCCGTCGCCGGCACGAGGACGTTCGCGGTGCGGCCGTCGTCGGTGGCGGCCGTGGTGTGGATCCAGTCGGCGAAGAGGCTGCCGGTCGAGTAGAACTTGCGGCCGGTCAACCGTCCATTGTGGAGCGTCGTCTCCGGCGCGAACCACGAGCTGCTGGTGCGTTCGCTCTGCGCGTTGCCGACGATGACGCCGGCCGCGATGCGGCGCAGCCACCGTTCGCGGACCGCGGCGTCCGGATACACCAGGCGGCTCTCCACGAAGCCGATGTGCCCGCGCAGCAGCTGCGGCAGGTTGGAGTCGGCCCGGCCGAGCCGGATGAGCTGCTCGGCGAATTGCGGCACCGTCGCGCCGAGCCCGCCGTACTCGCGGGGCACCCGCAGCTTCCCGAAACCTTTGTCGCGCAACCACTCCACGGCGTCGTGCGGGAGCGTGCGGTCGGATTCGCGTTCCACGGCGCCTTCGGCGATCCGGGCGTAGACCGGGTCGAGGCGTTCGGCGAGTTCCGCGTCGGTCGTCATTTCAGTTCCAGCCGGGGAACGGCGGTCAGCAGGCGGCGCGTGTACTCGTGCTGCGGGCGTTCGAAGATGTCGGCGGCACTGCCGTGTTCGACCACCCGCCCGTCCTTCATCACCAGGATCCGGTCGCTCACGTGGTGGATCACCCCCAGGTCGTGCGAGATGAACAGGTAGCTCACGCCCAGTTCGTCCTGCAGGTCGGTGAGCAGGTCGAGCACCTGCGCCTGGATCGACACGTCCAGCGCGGAGACCGGTTCGTCGCAGACGATGACGGACGGCTCCGGCGCCAACGCCCGCGCGATCGCCACCCGCTGGCGCTGGCCGCCCGACAGCCGAAGCGGCGCCCGGTCGAAGTGCTCCTCGCGGAGGCCCACCTGCTCCAGCAGCCTGATCGCCCGGCCGCGCGCCTCGGCCTTCGACGCCGGCGGGCGGGTGCCCGTGGCGAGCGCGTCGGTCAGGATCCGGCCGACCGGCCAGCGCGGGTCGAATGAACTCAGCGGATCCTGGTACACCACACCGATCTGTTTGCGTAGCGGCCTTCTTTCGCCGACGGATCGGGCGCTCCAGGGCGCACCCCGCAGCAGCACCTCGCCGGCCGTGGCCGCCAGGATGGCCAGCGCGATGCGGGCCGTCGTCGTCTTGCCGGAGCCCGACTCGCCCACGATGCCGAGCGTCTCGCCGCCGAAGAGTTCGAACGACACGTCGTCGACCACCGTGCGGTCGACCCCGTCGGGGCCGCGGAACACCTTGCTGAGACGGCGCGCCTCCAACACCGGCCGGCCGCGGTCGACCGTCCGCTGTGGACGGTGTTCGGTCGGGCGGCTCAGCTTGGTGTCGCGGGTGTGCGCCGACGGGATGGCGGCGAGCAGCATCCGGGTGTACTCGTGCCGCGGCTCGCGCAGCACCCGTCGCGCGGGGCCGTGTTCGACGATCTCGCCGTCGCGCATGACGGCCACCTCGTCGGCGAGGCGGGCCACCACCGACAGGTCGTGGCTGATCAGGATGATCGAGGTGCCGCGTTCCTTGGCGGCGGCGAGCAGGTCCAGCACCTGGGCCTGCACCGTCACGTCGAGCGCGGTCGTCGGTTCGTCGGCGATCAGCAGCGGCGGGTCCAGCGCGATCGCCGAGGCGATCAGGGCCCGCTGGCGCAGGCCGCCGGAGAGTTCGTAGGGGCGCTGACGGGCCCGCACCGCCGGCTCCGGAACGCCGACCGCGTCGAGCAGCTCGACCGCCTTCGCCGCCCGGCTCCTCCTGGTGCCCCGGCCGTGAACGCGCAGGGGTTCGGCCACCTCGTCGCCGACCCGGCGCAGCTGGTCGAGGGAGACCAGGGCGTCCTGCAGGACGAACCCGATCCGGCTGCCGCGCACCGAGCGCCAGCCCCGCTCCCCGGTGCGCAGCAGGTCCACGCCGTCGAGATCGATCGCGTCGGCGCTGACCCTGGAGTTGCCGCCGGTGAGGCCCACGAGGGTGCGGGCGGTGACGCTCTTGCCGGAGCCGGACTCGCCCACGATCGCCAGGCACCGCCCCGCCTGCGCGCTGAACGAGATGCCCTTGACGACCTCGGTCCCGGCGAAGGCGACGCGCAGGTTCGCCACCCGCAGGACGGTGGTGTCCGGCTCCTCGCGCACCGGCTGCTCGGCCACCTGCTGATCGGTCGCGGTCATCGGGCGGCTCCCTCGAGTCGGCGTTGCAGGGTGCGCCCCAGCGTGGTGACGGCCAGCGTCACGAGCACGATCACGACGCCGGGCAGGATCTCCAGCCACCACGAGGTGGTGATGTGCAGGCGCCCGGCATCCAGCAGCGCCCCCCACTCCGAACTGGGCGGTGCGACGCCCAGCCCCAGGAACGACAGCCCGGAGGCCCACACGATGGACTGCCCGACGCCGAGCGTGGCGACGGCGACCAGCGGGCGCACGGCGTTCGGGAAAAGATGCCGGCGGATGACCGCGAACCGGGAGTGGCCGAGCGCGGCGGCCGCCTCGATGTAACCGGCCTGGCGCACGGCGAGCACCTGCCCGCGCACCATCCGGGCGTAGCCCGGCGCCGAACCGATGCCGACGGCCACCACCACGGTCGCCAGCGACGGCCCGCGCACCGAGATGACCAGCAGCGCCAGCAGCAGCGCCGGGAACGCGAAGGCCACCTCCAGCACCCGCGTGATGGCCGCGTCGACCACCCCGCCGGCGAGCGCCGCCGTGAAGCCGAGCACCAGCGCGATGAGGAACGCCAGCGCCGTGGCGCCCAGCCCGATGCCGAGCGACTGCCGGGAGCCGTGGATGACGCGGGTCAACAGGTCCCGGCCGGCGTCGTCGGTGCCGAACGGGTGCTCCCAGGACGGCGGCAGCAGCGTGGCGTGCAGGTCGATGGCCGTGGGGCTGCCGTCGGTGAGCACGCTCGGGGCGAGTGCCGCCGTCAGCACCCAGGTGACGACGAGGAGGGAGAGGACGGTGCCCAGGGCCGGTTTGGGTGCCGCCGTCAGTGTCTTCACCGTCATGTCGCCCTCCTCAGGCGCGGGTCGATGGCGCCGTACGCCAGGTCCACGAGGAGGTTCGCCACCACGTACACCGTGGCCACGACCAGCACCACGCCCGAGGCCGTGGGCATGTCCCGCGTGTCGACGGCGGTGACCAGCACCTGGCCGATCCCGGGCCGGCCGAAGATGTTCTCGGTGATGACGGCTCCGGAGATCAGTGCGCCGAGCGCCCAGCCCGACAGCGTGACGGCGGGCAGAACGGCGTGCCGCAGCACGTGCCGCAGTCGCACCGCCAGGTCGGACATGCCCCGCGTGCGGGCCGTGGTGACGAACGGCTGCGCCAGCACCTGTTCGAACTCCTCCCTGGTCACCTGACCGACGAAGCCGGCCAGCGGGATCGCCAGCGTCAGCACGGGAAGCACGGTGCCCCACCCGCTGGTGCCGCCGATCACCGGGAAGACGCGCAGCTGCACCGCGAAGACCACGAGCAGCACGATGCCCACCCAGTAGTGCGGCAGGCTCGCCGTCATCGCCTCCCACGTGGCGCCCAGCCCGGACAGGAACCGTCCCCTTCGGACGGTCAGCAGCGTCACGCCCAGCGCCAGGAACCACGCCACCACCAGCGCCAGCACGGTCAGCGTGAGGCTGGGCAGCAGCTGCCCGCCGATCACCTCGAGCACCGGCCGCTTCTGCGTGTAGGAGGTGCCGAGGTCACCGCGGAACAGGCCGGTGACGTAATCCAGGTACTGCACGACGATCGGGTCGTCGAAGCCGTACTTCTCGTTGAGCGGGGCGAGTTCCTCGGCCGTCCACTTGCGGTCCTGGCCGGTCTGCAGGTTCATCAGCGTGGTGGCGCGGTCGCCGGGGACGGCCAGTTGGGCGAAGAAGGTGACCGAGGCGGCGGCGATCACCACCGCCACGGCACTGAGCAGTTTCAGCAGGTATCTCATCGTCGGCTACCTGGTGAAATAGGCGTCGGAGAAGACCGGCTCGCCCTGGCTCTTCTCCAGCCAGACGTCCTTGAGGTTCTGCGCCACCGCGTAGGTGGAGTTCTGCGTGTAGAGCCCGATCCCGGCCGCGTCGTCCTGGATGATCTGCTGCGCCTGGCCGTAGAGGGCGTTCGCCTGCGCGGCGTCCTGTTCGCCGTTGGCGCGGTCGATCGTCTGACCGAGCGTGTCGTTGTTGTAGAACGAGCGGTTGCTCCCGTTAGGACGCTCCACAGTGGACGGACGCCACACGATCCACAGGATCGACGGGCTGGGGCTGGTCCAGTACGACGGCGTCGCGTCGAACGTGCTCGGGTCGGCGTACTTGCCGCCCCACAGTTCGGCCCGGGTGGCGGGGATCAGCTTGACGTCGAACCCGACCTTCTTCCACTGCTCCTGCATCACCTGCAGGACGGTGGCGCCCTCCTGGGTGAAGATGAACGCCGCGCCGTAGACGAGCTTGATGGTCAGCGGCTTGCCGTCCTTCGTGCGGATCCCGTCGCCGCCCTTGGCCCAGCCGGCCTGTTCCAGCAGCGCTTCGGCCTTGGCGGGATCGTAGGCGTAGGCCTTGGCCGCCTCGGCGTTGTAGCCCGGCGTCGACTGGCTCACCGCGGGGTTGCCCTCGTACGGGATGACCCCGTGGAAGCCCGCCTCGACCGCCGACTTGCGATCCGCCCCGTACGCGAACGCCTGCCGCACCGCCCTGTCGGTGAACGGCCCGGTCTTCGTGTTGATGTAGAACGACACCGGCTTGCCGGGCGTGATGTAGCGGATGGTCTGGTAGCGCGTCTTCGCGTCCTTCCAGTTGACCGTCGGCACCTCGTACACGACGTGCGACTCACCCGTGCCGAGCGAGGAGTAGCGCGACACCCCGTCCGCGATGAACTTCCACCGCACCTTGTCCACGATCGCCGGGCCCTGGTGCTTGGCCGTCGCCGGCCAGCTCGTGTAGTTCGGGTTCTTCGCGAGAATCACCTCCTCGCCGTGCTTCCACTCCTCGACGACGAACCCGCCCGAGCCGATCGGCTTCTCGCAGTTCTCCTTCTCGCCGCGGCTCTGGAACGCCGTCGGCGACTGGATGCCGAAGTACCCCTGCGTGATGAGCGTGAGGAACGGCGGGAACGGCCGCGTGAGGCTGATCTCCACGTGCGTGGCGTCGACCGCTGTCGCCGCCTTGAAGTACGGGTCGATGGAGACCTTCGCGGTGCTGTTGCCGCCCTTGTTCTCCCAGTAGTCGAAGTTCCAGGCGACCGCGGCCGCGTCGACCGGCGTGCCGTCGGTGAACTTCACGTTCTCCTTCAGGGTGAACGTGTACTTCGTGCCGTCCGGCGAGACCGTCCACGACGTCGCGAGCCACGGCTGGATGCTGCCGTCCTCGGCGAGGGTCACCAGCCCGTCGAGGACCTGGCGGGAGATGTACGCCTGCTGGATCCAGCCGCCGAAGATGCACGGCGGCTCCTGCACGTGTCCGTAGACGATGGTGCCGCCGGTCTGCGGGGTACCGCCGCCGGCCGCGTCGGCGCCGGCGCCGCAGCCGGCCAGCAGTAAGAGCGCCGCGACGATCCCGGCTTTACCGCGGAGTTTCTTCATCATGCGTCTTCCTTCACTGTGGGATCACTGATGCCGGTCGCCGGCAGGTGTGCGCCGCCGCGGTAGCGGGCGCCGAAGTGTCGTTCGGGCAGCCGGTCGCCGGCGCCGAAGATGCGTTCGCGCAACGTCTCGCGCTCGTCGTACTCCGTGCGCAGTCGGCCGCGGGCGCGCAGTACGGGCACCACCAGTTCGATGAAGTCGCGGGCCGTGTCGTGGGAGTGGTACTGGAGCAGATTGATGCCGTCGATGCCGACCTCGTCGAGCCAGCGTTCGATCTCGTCGGCCACCTGCTCGGGGTCGCCGACGGCGAGCAGCGGCTGCCGGCTCAGGTCACCGAAGCCGGCGAGGAACTCGCCCACGGTCTGCTCGGGGTCGAAGGTCCGGAACCGCCCCACCCGGCCGCTGCCGTTCGCCACGTCCTTGAGGAGAGCGGACGGGGGAAGCGCCGTCGGGTCCCACGGCAGGCTCGCGTGCGCCAGATACCCCTCGGCGTTCGCGAACTCCTGGTACCGCGCCAGTTTCGCCCGCGCCTCCGCCTCGGTCGGCGCCACGACGACTCCCGCCATCGTGATGAACCGCACGTCGTCGGCCTCGCGTCCGGCGGCGACCGCGGCCTCCCGGATCCCGGCGATCGTCCTCTGTAGACCGTCCACAGTGGGCCCGCCGGTGAAGACCACCTCGGCGTGCTTCCCGGCGAACGCCGTCCCGGCCGCGCTCGCGGTCGCCGTGAAGAGCACCGGTGTGCGCTGCCGGCTGGGCGAGGGCAGGTGCGGCCCCTCCACGCTGAACCACTTGCCGTTGTGGTGGATCGGCCGGATCTTTCCCGGGTCGGCGAAGACGTTCCCTTCGCGGTCGGCGACGACGGCGTCGTCGTCCCAGGAGCCCTCCCAGAGCTTGTACAGCACGTCGAGGTACTCGTCGGCGATCGCGAACCGGGTGTCGTGGTCGACCTCGCCCTCGTGCCCGAAGTTGCGGGCGGCGTTGGGCAGATATGAGGTGACGATGTTCCAGCCGACCCGGCCCTTGGTCAGGTGGTCGAGCGTGCTGATCCGGCGGGCCCACGCGAAGGGCGGCTCGTAGGTGGTGCTGAACGTGATGCCGAACCCGAGGTGCTTCGTGACGGCCGCCATCGCCGGCACCACGGAGGCCGGGTCGTTGTTGGGAATCTGCAGCCCCTGCCGGATCGCGGTGGCGGCCGAGCCCCGGAACGTGTCGTACGTGCCGACGACGTCGGCCAGGAAGACCGCGTCGAAGCCGCCCTCCTCCAGCAGTTGCGCCAGTTCGGTCCAGTACTCGATGTCGTTGAACCGCTCGCGGTTGTTGTCCGGCAGGCGCCACAGGCCGTGCGTGATGTGGCTGACGCAGTTCATCTCGAACAGGTTGAGAATCAGGCGCTTCATGATTGGGCACCCACGAATGCGTTGCGGTATCGCGCGGCCGGGTGTGTGTCGGGGAGGCGGTCGCCCCGGCCGAAGAGCCTCCGGCGCAACGTTCCCGGGGCGTACTCGCGCTGGGCGAGGCCGCGTTCGCGCAGCACCGGGATGACGTGGTCGACGAATTCCTCGTAGCTGCCCGGGATCTCGGCGTTCACCACGTTGATGCCGTCCACGCCGGCGGCCCGCCACTGCGCCAGCCGGTCGGCGATCTGTTCGGGTGTGCCGGTGATCCGGCCGTTGCGCGCGGTGTAGTGGGCGACGTCGCGCAGCGTCGGCTCGCGGTCGGTCACCAGATCCTTGATCCAGCCGACGATCGACTGCACGCCCTCGGTCTTCAGTTCGCCGACCGGGCGGTCGAGGTCCTCGTGGCCGAAGTCGATGCCGACCGCACCGGACATGTGCGACAGCTGCCCGTCGTAGTCGATCCAGTCGTCCAGTTCGGCGCTCTTGCGCCGCGCTTCCTCCTCGGTGGAACCGACGACGAAGTGCAACCCCTGGAAGAACTTCAGATCCCCGGGGGAACGCCCGTGCGCCACGGCACGCGCGCGGATGTCGGCGGTGTCGCGGGCAGCCGCGTCGACGTTCGGCGCGGCGATGAAGACCGCCTCGGCGTTCTTCGCGGCGAACGTGCGCCCCGCCTCGGAGGCACCGGCCTGGAAGAGCAGCGGAGTGCGCTGCGGCGACGGGCTCACCAGGTGCGGGCCCTCGACCCGGTAGCGCGGCCCCTCGTGGTCGATCCGATGGATCTTGTCGTGGTCCGCGTGCACGCCGGTCTCCCGGTCCTGCACCAGCGCGCCGTCCTCCCAGGAGCCTTCCCACAGCTTGTAGGTGACGTCGACGTACTCGTCCGCCCAGGCGTAGCGCTCGTCGTGCTTCGTCAGCCCGTCGAGCCCGAAGTTGCGGGAGGCGTTGGGCAGGTAGTTGGTGACGACGCACTTGCGTTCGTCGCCGCGGTACGGCGCGTAGAGCCCGACGACGTCGGCGAAGAAGATCGCGTCGAACGTGCCGCGTTCGAGGGTGCGGGCGAGGTCGACCCACAGGTCGAGGTGGTTGAAGTCCGCCTGACGCGCGGTCGGCCGGCGCCAGGTGCCCTGGATGATGTGGCCCGTCGTGTTCATCACGAAGGCGGCGAAGTGCAGGGGACGTTCTGGCATGCGGTTCTCCGGTACGGCCGGCAACTAAACTAGCCTTAAACTATCGGGTTAGTAGGATATGCGGAAGCCCCCGCATGGAAGGTGTTGCCGATCACCCGGGCGCCGCCCCCGATCACCCACGGAGCCGAGGATGCGCATCGAACAGCTGGAGTACTTCGCCGCCGTCACCCGCTACGGCGGCCTGCGCCGCGCCGCCGAACGCCTGCACGTCTCGCAACCCGCCCTCAGCGAGGCGATCCGCAAACTCGAACAGGAACTCGGCGTGACCCTGCTGGAGCGGCACCGCTCCGGCGCGCGGATCAGCCTCGCCGGCCGCGAACTCCTCCAGCCGATGGTGGACGTGCTCGAATCGGTCGAACGCCTGCGCGCCGCCGCCGGCGACAAGCTCGCCACCCGACGGCTGCTGCGCATCGGCACCGTCAACGCCGGCACCGCCTCCCTCGTCCTGCCCGCCGTGCGCTCCTACCAGGCGGCGAACGGCGGCGCGGCCGTCGAGGTGCGCAACCTCCAGCAGGACGAGATCCAGGTGAGCCTGGCCGAGGGCACGCTCGACCTGGGCCTGGTCAACCTGCTCGACGGCGACGACGTGCCGCCCGAACTGGTCGCCGTCGCCCTGGTGGTCGGCCGCCCCGCCGCGGTGCTGCCGGCCGGGCATCCGCTCGCCGCGCGCAGCGAGGTGACCGCCGACGACCTGCGCGCCGAACGCTTCGTCGCGATGCGCGCCGGCTACCTGATGCACCGCTTCGCGCACCGGCTCTTCGGCTCCGACCTGCCCGCCGCGTGGCACTCCACCGACGGCGCCGAGATGGGCAAGATGATGGTCGCCGAGGGCATCGGGCTGACCGTGCTGCCCGACTACAGCGTGCTCGGCGACCCGCTCGAACGGGCCGGGCTGATCGTGACCCGGCCGCTCGCCGGCGACTCCACCGTCGTCACGATGACCGCTCTGCACCGCCGGCAGGCGCGGGTGCTGCCGGCGGTGCTCGAGGTGCTCGGTCACCTGCGGGAGCAGGCCCGGCGGCCACTGCGCGCGCGCACCGGCTGAGAACGGGTCAGCGGTCGATCGCGCGTTCCAGGTGGCCGACGCAGCGCAGTTCGCCGATCGTCTCGCCGACGGGGCGGTCGAGGTACGCGTCGTCGAGGTCGTCGAGGCGGGTGTGCGGCCCGAGCCGGCGGATCAGCTCCATCGCTTCGCCGTACGGCTCCAGCAGTGGCCGACCGCCGGCGACGCTGTGCCCGGGGCGGCGGATGTGCTCGAGGTCGGACCGGTCGAGGAAGGGTGTTTCGGCGTCGGCGAGAACGAACATCCGGCGGTACAGCTTCACGTAGTCCTGCTGGCTCGTTCCCCCGACGGCGACGACGCCGGGCAGCAGGCAGCGCACGAGATAGGTCAGGATCCGGTCCGGATAGAGCACCCCCGCGCGCAGGGCGGCGGCGACGGCGGTCGGTTCCATCGGTACCGGCAGTGGTGCGCCGTCGGTCTCCACCGTCCACTGTGCACGATGGCCGGAACCGGTGAGCACCACCTGGTGCAGCCGGTGCCCCCTGCGGATCCACAGGAAGTCCGGGGCGGCGTTGTTGACGGCCAGGTTCGACGGATCCGCGACCAGCCGCCGTTTCACGCGCAGGAACGCGTCGCGCACGGCGGGGTCGAACAGCAGCGCGGAGACCGGGCTCGTCGGGTCCTCGAGGTGCAGGGCGACGCATTCGGAGACGACGTCCACGTCGATGCCGACCCGCCGCACCCCGTGGTCGAGGTCGAGCCCGCGCCAGATGATGTCGTTGGCCCGCCGGTAGGCGGTCGGCGCGTCCGGCGCCCGCAGGCCGACGAGCGGCCCGAGCGTCAGGTCGGAGGCGACGTCGTGAGTGGTTCCCGCCAACGGGTCGAACGTCATTTCCACGGGCCCGGGCAACCCGCAGAACGACGCGCTCTTCAGTGTCTTCTTCGAGAACGGAAAGACACCGAACAGGCCACCGCGCGTGGGCAGGAACGTCGGGCCGAGCACCGGTGCGCGGCGGACGATGCCGCTCACCGTCGAGCACTGGTGATTCAGCGCCACCGGCACACCCGCCTCCCGGCAGGCGACGTGGAACAGGTAATTGTTCAGGAAGGTCTGCGCGTCGAGCAGCAGGCTGGAATGGTCGGCCTGCTGCATGACCGGCACACGCAGTAGGTGGTCGCACGTCTCGTCGACGAACGGGTCACCGTGCCGGCGAAGGTATTTCTCCAGTGCCCGCGCCAGGCGCAGCCGGTGCACGTTCCATCGGGTCTGCGGGGCGGGTATGAGTGCGCGCAGGTAGTCACGCAGCGGTAGGTCGAGGGCGCGCGACAGCTGTGCGCCCAGTGCCGAACCGCCCGTCACCAGGCGTCGGACCCGTTCGGCGGCGGGGTACGCGGGCCGTTCGAGCGCGATCGACGTGTGCGTGGACAGTTCGGGCCTCCATCGGGACGCGGCATGCTCTGTCCCTAGACGAGAGCCGCTCGGCCCGGGGTTGCATGTCATTTTCGGCCCGACATGTGTCCACAGTGGACTGTCGCACCGCCGGCGCACAGGCGGATTGCCTCCCGTACTCTTGCGCCCCAAACGGCAGTGACCGAGAGCGGAGTGAGATGAGCGGCGGCCACTACAGGAGCGCCAACGCCGTGCCGGCGGAGCCGAAACCCGCCATCGAGGCGGAGCAGGGCAGCGCGGCCCGCAACAGCGTGGTGATGGCCGTCGGGAGCCTGGTCAGCCGCGGCACCGGCTTCCTGCGCACGGTCATCCTGGCCGCCGCGATCGGTGGCGGCGCGATCAACGACGCGTACACGACCTCGCAGGTCCTGCCCGGCATCGTCTACGAACTGCTGCTGGGCGCGGTACTGGGCAGCACGATCATTCCGGTGCTGGTGCGCCGCCGGAAGAACGACCCGGACCGGGGCGAGGCGTACACGCAGCGCCTGGTGACCCTGACGGTGCTGCTGCTCGCGTGCGGCGCGGCGCTCGTCACGGCCGCGGCCTCGGTGCTCACCGTGCTCTACACCGGCGACGATCAGAGCGACGCGTTCCGGCGACTGGTCACGCTGCTCTCCTACCTGATGCTTCCGATGATCTTCTTCATCGGGGTCTCCGGGATCCTCACCGCCGTGCTGAACACGCGCGGTCACTTCGCGATGCCGATGTTCACGCCGATCCTCAACAACCTGGTCGTGATCGCGACCGGCGCCGTCTACATCGCGGTCTACGGGGCCGAGGCCCTCCGGCCGGAAGACCTGACCCTCGGGCAGATCCTCCTGCTCGGCGGCGGCACGCTGCTCGGCGTGGCGGTCCAGAGCGCCGGCCTGCTGCCGGCGCTGCGCAAGGTCGGCTTCCGGTGGAAGTGGCGCTTCGACTTCCGCGAGCTCGGCCTGCGCGAACTGGGCCGGATCGGCGTCTGGTCACTCAGCTACGTGGTGGTCACCCAGATCGGCCAGATGGTCGCCTTCAACCTGCTCAACCGAGCCGGCGGGGCGGACGGGGCCGGACCGGCGATCTACAACAACGTCTTCCTGCTGATGTACATGGCGCACGGCATCCTGGCGGTGTCGATCATCACCGCGCTGACCCCGCGGATGAGCGCCGCGGCGGCCGACGACCGGCACGCGGACCTGGCGGCCGACATCTCCCGCGGCATCCGCATGATCACGGTGGTGCTCACCCCGGTGGCGGTCTGCTACGCGGTGCTGGCCGCGCCGATCGCGGTGGCGCTGTTCCTCGGCGGCGCGTTCACCACGGAGGACGCGCGCAAGACCGCCGTCGTGCTGGTCGCCGCCTCGGTGGCGCTCCTGCCGTTCTCGATCAGCAACTTCCTCACCATCGGGCTCTACGCGCGACAGGAGACGCGCACGGCCGCGCTGATCAACCTGCCGGTGGTGGGGCTGCGGATCGTCGTGCAGCTCATCGTCTTCGCCGCCTTCGCGGCCACGTTCGCGGCACCGGGGTTGATGGTCGCCAACGCGCTGTCGTTCGCCGCGGCCGGCCTGACCACGGCGGTGCTCATGCGCCGGCGGATCGGTGCGCTCGGGGTCGGGCCCATCCTCCGGACGTTCGGCAAGGTGGGCGTGGCGGCGGCCGGCGCGACGGTGGCCGGAGCGGCCGTCATGTACCTGCTGCCCGGCGGGTGGTCGCCGAGCAAGGCCGAGTCGCTGCTGCAACTCGTGGTCGGCGTGCCGGCGATCGGTGGCACCTACGTGGCCGTCTGCCTCGGCCTGAAGGTCGGCGAGATCACCAGCGTTCTCGCGGTGGTCCGCCGCAGGATCCGCCGCTAGCCGTCGGGTCGCCGCGAGTGCGTCGGTTCGCGCCCGCCGGACGGTTAACATCGGCCGTTCCGGGGCACGACAGGCATCGTTTCGGCGATCGTGGAGGGGTGCGGCAGCGATGAACGGCGTGGAGACCCGGCGGTGACGGCGCCCGGCACGGAGGTGTTCGCCGCCGATCCGGAGGTGGGCGCCGATCTGGCGGCGGTCGACTGGGCGGCCACGCCGGTAGGCCCGCCGGACGGCTGGCCGCAGAGCCTGCGCACCGCCGTGAGCATTCTGCTCGCCTCCCGATTCCCCATGTGGATGGCGTGGGGTCCGGAGCTGACGTTCTTCTGCAACGGCGCCTACCGGCGGGACACCCTGGGCCGCAAATACCCGTGGGCGCTGGGCCGTCCGGCGAACGAGGTGTGGGCCGAGATCTGGGGCGACATCGGCCCGCGCATCGAGACCGTGCTCACCACCGGCCGGGCCACCTGGGACGAGGCGCTGCTGCTGTTTCTCGAACGTTCCGGCTATCAGGAGGAGACGTACCACACGTTCTCCTACAGTCCGTTGCGCGATGACGACGGCGCGTTGGTCGGCATGCTCTGCGTGGTCAGCGAGGACACCGACCGGGTGATCGGCGAACGGCGGATGGCCACGCTGCGCGACCTGGGCTCGGATCCGAGCGCCGTGCGCACCGAACAGGAGATGCTGACCTTCGTCGGCGGACAGCTCGGGCGCAATCTGCACGACTTGCCGTTCACCCTCATCTACCTGCGGGACGACGACGGCAACGCCCGGCTCGCGGGCAGTGCCGGGATCCCGCCGGGGCATCCGGCGGCCGCGAGCGCCGTGTGGCCCGCGACCGTCCTGACCACCGGCGAACCCGTGCACGTGGCCTTCGACGGACCGGCCTTCGGCGACCTGCCGGCCGGGGCGTGGCCCGCGCCACCGACGCACGCGGTGGTCGCGCCGCTGCTGCAACAGGGCGACGCGCCGTGCGGCTTCCTGGTCGCCGCGCTCAACCGGTACCGGCCGCTGGACGACGGCTACCGCGGGTTCATCGACCTGGTCGCCGGCTACGTCGCCGCGGGCATCGCCAGCGCCCGCAGCTACCAGAGCCAGCAGCGCCGCGCCGAGGAACTGGCCCAGCTCGACCGGGCGAAGACGGCGTTCTTCTCCAACATCAGCCACGAGTTCCGCACTCCGCTGACCCTGATCATGGGCCCCGTCGAGGAACTGCGCACCCGCCTCACCGACGCCGACCCGCAGGTGCGCGAGGAACTGGAGGCGATCCACCGCAACGGGCTGCGCCTCGGCAAGCTGGTCAACACGCTGCTGGACTTCTCCCGCATCGAGGCCGGCCGGATGCGCACCCGGTACCGGCCGGTCGACCTCGCCGCCACCACGGCCGAACTCGCCAGCGTCTTCCGCTCCGCCGTCGAACGGGCCGGGCTCACGTTCGAGGTGGACTGCCGGCCGCTGCCCGAACCGGTGTACGTCGACCCGTCCATGTGGGAGAAGGTGATCCTCAACCTGCTCAGCAACGCGCTGAAATTCACGTTCGACGGCGGCGTGCGGGTGGCGGTCGCCGCGGCCGACGGGCACGCCGTGGTGACCGTCTCCGACAGCGGCGTCGGTGTGCCCGAGCACGAGATCCCGCGCCTGTTCGAGCGCTTCCACCGCATCGAGAACGCCCGTGCACGCTCGAACGAGGGCAGCGGGATCGGGCTGGCGCTGGTGAAGGAGCTGGTCGACCTGCACGGCGGCACGATCGCCGCGGAGAGCACGGCCGGGCGGGGCACCACGTTCACCATCCGGCTGCCGTTCGGCCGCGCCCACCTGCCGGCCGAGGCGGTGGCCACGACGGCGCAACCGACCGCGGTGTCGGCCGGCGTCGACCCGTTCGTGCAGGAGGCGCTGCGCTGGCTGCCCGACGGCTCCGACGGCGCCGACGAACCCGACGGCAGCGACGGCCGGCCGGCGTCGACCGGTGCGCCGGCCCGGATCCTGGTCGCCGACGACAACGCCGACATGCGCAGCTATCTCGCCCGGCTGCTGCGTTCGGCCGGGCACCGGGTGACGGTCGTGCCGGACGGGCAGGCCGCGCTGGAGGCCGCCCGTGCCGACGTGCCCGACCTCGTCGTCAGCGACGTGATGATGCCCCGGCTGGACGGGCTGCAGCTGGTCGCCGCCCTGCGGGGCGACACCCGCACCGCCGGCACGCCGGTGCTGCTGCTGTCGGCGCGGGCCGGTCAGGAGGCCTCGATCGAGGGCCTCGAAGCCGGTGCCGACGACTATCTGTTCAAGCCGTTCTCGGCCGCCGAGCTGCTGGCCCGCGTCCGCGCGAACGTCGAGCTCGCCCGGCTGCGCACCCATCACGCGCGCTGGCGCACCGCCCTGGTCGACTCGCTGCAGGAGGCGTTCTTCGTCTGCGACGACAGCGGTGCCGTCATCGAGATCAACCCGACGTTCACCGAGATCCTGGGATACGGGCCGGAGGGGCTGCCCTACGCGCCCACGCACCCGTGGTGGCCCGACCCGCGGGCCGATCCGGACGGCTACCGCCAGGTGGCGGACGCGTTCGGCGGGCTGCTGGAGCGCAGGCGCGGCACCGACACGATCCCGGTGGTGCACCGGGACGGGCACCGGCTGTGGGCCGCGTTGTCGTTCAACCAGGTGGACGACCCGGAGACCGGCCGCTTCGCGATCGTCGGCACGTTCCGCGACGTCACCGCCGAGCGCTACGCGGTGCAGCGGGACAGCGCCCTGGCGGCCCTGAGCCTGCGCCTGTCGCGGGCGGACAACGTCACCGACGCCCTGCGGGGCGCCCTCGCCGAACTGCGCGAGCTGTGGCAGGCGACGTCGGCGCTCGCGGTCGTCTTCGACCGGCCCACCCCGACGGTGATCGGCACCGAACCCGGTCCGGACTGGGACGGGCTGCCCGAGGCGTACCGGCGGGCGGTCGCCGCGGCCCGGGAGCGCCCGCTGCTCACCCCGGTCAGCGAGCCGAAGGACGGCGTGGCGATCACCCTTGAGCACCCCGACGGGACCATGGTGCTGCACGTCGAGCCGCGGGCCGGCCGGCCGTTCACCGACCACGACGAGACCCTCCTCGCCCTGCTCGCCGGGCATCTCACCCAGGGGCTGCGCCGGGCCCACCAGCTCGACCGCCAGCGCGAGATCGCGCTGACCCTCCAGCGCGCCATCCTCGGCCCCGCCGAGCTGCCCGCCGGGTTCGCGGTGCGCTACGCACCCGCCGCCCGTCCGTTGCAGGTGGGCGGCGACTGGTACGACACGGTGGAACTGGCGGACGGGCGCATCGGCATCGTCGTCGGGGACTGCGTCGGCCACGGCCTGGAGGCCGCCACCGTCATGGGTCAGCTGCGCAGCGCCTGCCGGGCCCTGCTGCTGCAGAACTCCAGCCCGGCCGGCACGCTGACCGCACTGGACCGCTTCGCCGCGCGGCTGCCCGGCGCGGTCTCCGCCACCGTCTTCTGCGGTGTCCTCGACCCGGCGAGCGGGCACCTGACCTACTCCAGCGCCGGCCATCCGCCCGCGGTCGTCGCCCGGGCCGACGGGCGCACCGACGTGCTGGACCTCGCCCAGTCGCGGCCCCTGGCGATCCCGCGCCGCGCCGAGCGGCCCGAGGCCGAGTACACCGTGCCGGGCCGCGCCACGCTCGTGCTCTACACCGACGGGCTGGTCGAACGCCGCGGCCGTTCGATCGTCGACGGCATCGGCCGGGCCGCCGACGCCGTGCAGCGCGGCCGCGCCACCCCGGTCGAGGAACTCGCCACGAGCGTCATGGAGCGGCTGACCCCGGCCGAGGGGTTCCACGACGACGTGGCGCTGCTGCTCTACCGGCACCCGGGCCCGCTGGAACTGGAGTTCCCCGCGGAGTCGGGGCAGCTGGCCGTCACGCGCACCGCCCTGCGGGGCTGGCTCAGCCGCGCCGGGATCGACCGCATGACGGCCCAGAACGTCCTGGTGGCCGTGGGGGAGGCGTGCGCGAACGCGATCGAGCACGGCCACCGCCACACGGCCGGCAACATCCGGCTGAGCGCCTCGGCCACCGCCGACGACCTACGCCTCACGGTGGCCGACAGCGGCCGGTGGAAAATTCCCGAGAACGAGGGAAACACCCATCGCGGGCGCGGAATCCTGTTGATGCGCGCGATGATGCATCAGATCAGCATCACCAAAGGTGCCGCCGGCACCACCGTCGACATGCGGGCGAGGATCACCTGATGACGCCACCACTGACCCTGACGTCCAGCCGCCGTCCGGACGGCGTCGCGGTCCTCGCCGCCGCGGGTGAGATCGACCTGAGCAACGCCAGGACGTTCGCGTCCGCGCTCGCCGGTGCCGTCTCCGACGACGGTCCGCTCCTCGTCGACCTGACCGGGGTGGAGTACCTCGACAGCGCAGGCCTCGCCGCACTGCTCCCGCACGTCGCGCGGATCCGCATCGTGGTCGGCGAACTGCTGGCGCCGGTCATCACCATCGCCGGGCTCACCGACATCACCACGGTCGACGGCCGGTAGCGCGCGGGTCAGCGCGGGCCGGTGGGAACGCTGACGAGGCTGACCATGCGGCGCACCCGGCCCGGCCCCGGTTCGTGGCCCATCCGGGCCGTGACGCTGGCCTGGATCTCCGCCAGCATCGCCCGGTACTCCTCGTCGGTGAGGTACACCGGCGCCTGCTGGTAGGTGACGCCGTCGGCGGTCGGGTCGGCGGGCTCCCCGGCGAGGTAACGGTCGAAGTCGCCGAGCAGCCCGCCGACGAAGACGGTGAACGCCCGCCGGTGATCCTCGGTGCTCATGGCGGCCCGCGCGGCGGCGTCGATCTCGACCCGTTCGCGGCGCAGGCGGTAGGTGCGCTCGACGGTGCCGCGCACCCGCCGCTCGTCGACGACGTCGAGCACCTCCGCGTCGACGAGCACGGCGATCTGGCGGTACATGGTGGCGACCGGGATCTCGGGAAGTTCCTCGCGCAGCTGTGCGGTGGTCAGCGGCCGCCCGTCGAGCAGGGTCTGGACGATGCGCAACCGAACGGGGTGCAGGAGCAGATCGGCGGTGGCCATTGCCTCATCGTTCCACAGGCGATTATATTATCAAAGCTGATAATAATCGTCCTGGGGAGGACCGATGAGCACCGACGCCCACGCGCGCGACGTGGACCTGACCGTTCCGGCCGACGACGGGCTGCCGCTGGCGGGCACGCTCACCCTGCCGGCCGGCCCGGCGCCGCACCCGGCCGTGGTGTTCCTGTCCGGCTCCGGGCGGCTCGACCGGGACTCCGCCGCCGGGCGGCTGCGCACCGGGCTCGCGGGGGCGTTCGCTGCGGCGCTGGCCGCCCGGGGGATCGCCACGCTGCGCTACGACCGGCGGGGCGTCGCGGCCACGCCGGGCGACTGGCTGGCGACCGGGTTCGCGCACAACCGGGACGACGCCCACGCCGCCGTGCGCGCCCTCGCCGGGCGGCCGGAGATCCGCGCCGACGCGGTCGGGGTGGTCGGGCACAGCGAGGGCGCGCTGCACGCGATGTGGCTCGCCGCCCACGCGCCGGTGGCGGCGGCGGTGCTGCTGGCCGGGTTCGCGCGGCCGGGCGACGAGGCCGTGCGGTGGCAGGGACACCACCTCGCGGCGCAGCTGCCCGGCCCGCTGCGGCCGGCGGCCCGGCGGGTGGGGCGCCGCGCGCTGCGGCGGATCACCACCGGCGCCGCCGACGTGGTGCGGGTCGGCGGCCTGCGGGTCAACGCCCGCTGGTACCGCGAGCTGCTGGCGTTCGACCCGGCGCCGGTGCTGCGTGCCGTGCGGGTGCCCGCGCTGGCGCTCACCGGCGAGAAGGACCTCCAGTGCGACCCGGACGACCTGGACGCGATGGCCCGGCTCGCGCCGGGGATCACCACCCGCCGGGTGCCCGACCTGACCCACGTGCTGCGCCGCGACCCCCGCCCGCCGACGCTGCGCGCCTACCGCCGCCTGCTCCGCGAGCCGGTGGACGCCGAGGTACTGGAGACCGTCACCGACTGGCTGGGTGCGCACCTGGCGACGACCGCTAGGCCGCACGGGTCGTGGTGACGCGGAGGGCGAGGCCGCGGGAGCGGCGGTCGCGCCCACGGCGGACATCGCGGTAGCTCAAGTGATCTTTTGAACTTCCTCCGTGATGATGTCGATCGCCTCGTCGATGAGGTCCTCGTGGGTGCGGTGCGAGACGACGCAGACGCGCAGGGTGTAGCGGCCGTCGATGACGGTGCTGGAGAGCACGAAACGGCGGTGGGCGTTGATCCGCGCGAGGAGGCGGCGGCTCGACGCGTCGGCCCGCGCCACGGCGTCCGGACCGTCGCCGGTGGGGCGGCAGCGGAACGCGACCACGGACAGGTCCGGCCGCAGCGGCACCTCCAGCCCGGCGACGCCGCGCAGCGCCTGATACACCCGCGCGGCCAGATCGAGCTTCTCGTCCAGCGCCGCGCGGAACGCGTCCACCCCGTGCAGGTGCAGCGGCAGCCAGGCCCGCACGCCGCGGATCTCCCGGCTCAGCTCCGGGCCGAGGTGTCCGGAGTCGGGGATGCCGCCGATCGAGTCGACGTCCTGCAGGTAGCTGCCGGTGGCCCCGTGCGCGGCGTGCAGGGCGGCGACGTCGCGCACGACCAGCGCACCGGTGCCGAACGGCAGGAAGAGCGTCTTGTGCGGGTCCAGCGTGATCGAGTCGGCCTCGGGCAGGCCGGTGAGGCGTTCGTGGCCGCGCGCGGTGAGCCGGAAGAAGCCGCCGTAGGCCGCGTCGACGTGGAACCAGACGCCCTCCTCGCGGGCGACCGCGGCCAACTCGGGCAGCGGGTCGACGGTGCCGGTGTCCGTCGTGCCGGCGTTCGCCACGAGGAGGAACGGCCGCAGCCCGGCCGCCCGGTCGGCGCGGATCGCCGCGCGGGCCGCCTCGGGATCCATGCGCAGGTCCGGGGTGTGCGCGACGGTGCGGATGTGCGCCGCCCGGATGCCGGCGAGGCGGGCGGCCTTCGCCACGGAGTGGTGCGCCGAGGCCGAGGTGTACACGGTGCCGCCGGTCAGGTCCTCACCCAGCCCGCGGTGCCGGGCGGCGACCGTCGCGGTGAACGTGGCCATCGACCCGCCGCTGGTCAGCAGGCCGCCGCTGCCCTCGGGGAGACCGCACACGTCGCGCGCCATCCAGCGGACCACGCTCTCCTCCAGCGCGGCGAGGGCCGGCGCCACCGACGTCACGCCGCCGTAGCGGTTGACCGCCCGGGTGTAGAACTCGGCTAGCGCGGACGCGAACAGGCCGCCGCCGGGGATGTACGCCAGGTGGCCCGGCCCGGCGGTCTCCAGGGCGTGGTCGGCCGCCTCGTCCAGGCGGGCGAGCAGCGTCTTCAGGTCGCCCGGCCGGTCGGGCGGTGCCGCGAGGAAGGCGTTCACCAGCGCGGCCTCGGCGTCGCGATCGGGGAGCGGGGTCGCGGGTCGTTCCGCGAGCTGTGCGGTCCGGTCGACGATCCGGTCCAGGACGAGGCCGCCCAGCTCGGTCATCGCGGCGCGGTCGGGTTCCAGTGGGAAGTGGCGCATGGGGACCAGGATGCGTCGTCACGCGCCGGGGCCGACGGCGAAGATCGTTTCTCCCGAGGAAGTCCTACCGGTCCGGGGGCGGGCCCGCCGCCGGATCAGTTCGAGCACGCCGCCGAACGTCAGCGACAGCCCGAAGCCGGCGGCGATGCCGAGCAGCGGGTTCCCGGCGAACGCGGCGCCGCCCGCATAGCCGAGCCCGGTGATGTACACCGCCCAGGCGAGTGCGGCCACGGCCGAGGCCGGGCTGAAGCGGCGCAGCGGCAGCCGGGCCGTGCCGCAGGCGAGGTTCACCGTGACGCGGCCGCCCGGCACGAACCGGGACGCCACGATCAGCGGGCCGGCGCGGCGTTCGAGGCGGGCGTGCACCGCGCCGACGGCCCGGCCCACCCGCGCCGAGCGGCCGACCAGCCAGCTGCCGAGGAGGCCGCGGCCGATCCCGTACGCGAGATGGTCGCCGGTGAACACGCCGAGCGCGGTGGCCGCGACGATCAGCGGCACGCGCGCCGGGTCCTCGTGACCGAGCACGCCGGCGGTGAGCACGGCCGCGTCCGAGGGCACCATCGGAAGAACCCCGTCCAGCCCGCACAGGCCGACCAGTAGCAGCAGTCCCAGGAGATTCGTGACCATGCGCCGAAGCGTGGGCGCACGGCCACGGCCGGCACGTCTGCCCGCCGAGCGATGCCGCGTGACTCTCCCGTACGGGGTCGGATACATCTCCAGCGGGACGCCGACCGGTCCGACGCCCGGTTACGTTCGCGGCGTGAGGGGAGTCGCCGTGTCACGGATCGCCGCCCGGGCGCGCGCGTCCGCCGGCCTGTCGTGGCTGTTCTGGTGGCTGGGCACCGGGCTGGTGGCGGTCGCGCTGCTGCCGCTGAACATCGCGCTGCCGGCCGACAGCTTCGACGTGCCGCCGCTGATCGCGTTCGTGGCGGGCGTCGGGCAGAGCACCGGGCTGGTACTGGCGCTGGTGCGGCCGCGGGCGGCCACGGCGGTGCAGTTCGTGGCGGTGGGCGTGCTGGCGATGGCGCTGCCGGACGACTCGGGGTCGACCTGGCCGCTGACGCCGGCCGCCATGATCACGCTGATCGCGCACATCGCGCTGCTGGCGGCGCGCACGCCGTGGCCGGCGGTGCTGACCGCCTGGTGGGGGAGCGGGCTGCTGCTGGTCGTGGTGGTGCTGCTGGACCCGCGGGGGCGTTCGGCCACGGCCGCGCTGGGCAACATGATCTTCTACTCGATCGCCTCGTCGATCGTGCTCGGCGCGGTGCTGGTCAACCGCCGCTGGCGGGAGGTCCGGCGGGAACTGGTCGCCGCCCGGCGCGACGTCGCGCTCGAGCAGAGCCAGCGCGCCGTCGCCGAGGAGCGCACCCGCATCGCCCGCGAACTGCACGACGTGGTGGCGCACAGCATGTCGGTGATCCACATGCAGGCCACCTCGGCGTCGTACCGGATCAAGGATCTGGACCCGGCGGCGGAGGCGGAGTTCGCGCGGATCGCCGCCGGCGCGCGGGGAACGCTGCGCGAGATGCGCCAGCTGCTGGCGGTGCTGCGCGACGAGAACACCGGCCCCGACCTGGCACCCGTGCCCGATCTGAGCGGACTGCCGGCGCTCGTCGAGTCGGCGCGGCGCGCCGGTGTGCCGGTCTCGTTGGACGCCCCGCCCGGCGAGTTCGCGATCCCGGAGAGCGTGGCGCTGGCCGCCTACCGGATCGTGCAGGAGTCGCTGAGCAACGTCATCCGGCACGCGCCCGGTGCGCACACCTCCGTTCGACTGGAACTGGAAGAAGATCTTCTGGTCGTGATCGAGAACGGCGCCGCGGCGCGACCGGAGCGACCGATGGAGGAGCCCGGCCGGGCCCGGCACGGGCTGGCGGGCATGCGCGAGCGGGCCCGGCTCGCCGGCGGAACCCTCACCGCCGGCACCCGCGCCGAGGGCGGATACCGGGTCGCGGCGCGACTGCCGATCGGAGGAACCGCGTGATCCGCACCCTGATCGTGGACGACCAGGCGATGATCCGGGCCGGTATCCGGGCGATCCTGGAGTCGCAGGACGACATCACCGTGCTCGGCGAGGCGGAGAACGGCCGGCTCGGCGTCGAACGCTGCCGGAGCCTGCGCCCCGACGTCGTCCTCATGGACGTGCGGATGCCGGTGCTCGACGGCCTGGCCGCGACGACCGCGCTCCTCGACCCGTCACGCGTGGGCACACACGTGCCGCGGGTGCTGATGCTGACGACGTTCGACCTGGACGACTACGTGTACGCCGCGTTGGAGGCCGGCGCCAGCGGCTTCCTGCTCAAGGACAGCGAACCGGGGGAGCTGCAGCGCGCCGTGCGCGTGGTGGCCGCCGGCGAGGCACTGCTCGGCCCGAGCATCACGCGCCGCCTCATCGAGAACTTCGTCTCGGCGCGGCCGCGGCGTTCGGCCGGCGACACGGCGCTGCACGCCCTCACCGACCGGGAACGGGAGGTGCTGCGCCTGATGGCGTTCGGGATGTCCAACGCCGAGATCGCGGCGACGCTGTTCATCTCCGAGCAGACCACCAAGACGCACGTGAGCCGGATCCTGCAGAAGCTGGGACTGCGCGACCGGGTGCAGGCCGTCGTGTTCGGGTACGAGACCGGGCTGGTCACGCCCGGCGGCGCGGTGACCGCAAGTGGTGGGGCCTCCCGCGGGTCAAAACGGGCGCTCGGCCTGCGTTAGGCCCCGGTACTCGCGGCGCGACGCGCTCAGGCGGTGTTGTCGATCAGGGAACTGATCTCCGGGTAGATCAAGTTGATCTTCACGCCCTGGTTGTTGTTCGGGCACGAGCCCAGGTGGTGCAGGGCGATCACGCGGTGCGACGAGGCGGCCAGCACCGGCGAACCGGAGTTCCCGCCGGACGTGTCGCAGTTGTAGGCGATGTTCACGCCGGTGCTCGGGTTGGCCACCGTGCAGTAGGGGCCGTTCTGCGCCGCGTCGAAGATGGACAGCCGCTTCGCGGTCGCGTCGCCGTGGCCGGGGATGTAGATGCGTTCGCCCGACACGGCGGCCCGCACGTCCAGCAGCAGCGTGCCGAAGCGTTCGACGGTGGCGAAGTTGTTGACGGAGAAGAGCGTGTAGTCGAGCGCGGCGCTGGTGCGCAGCAGCTGCGCGCCGCTGACCTTGACGCCGGCGCCGGGGTTGTTGCCCCCGCAGGTGGCGCACTGGTACTCGAACTGCATCTCCATGGAGGCAACCGCGGCGGCGGTCGAGACGCAGTGGTTGTTGGTCAGGGCGCGGTTGGTCCGCCCGACGCGCCACGCGGTGCAGAACCCGGAGCCGTTGCGCAGCAGGCGGGCGACGGCGCCCGCGCGGGCGAACTCCGTCGGGTGGCTGGTGCGGTAGCAGACCACGTCCCGGCGGCCCTCGGTGCCGCAGACGGCGTTCGTGCCGACGCTGCGTGCGGCGATCTCCGACGCCGTGAAGCCGCGCCAGAAGCGGTCGATGCGGGCGCCGCTGAACGAGCCCCCGGAGGCGAGGTGCAGGGTCACCACGGCCGTGTCGCCGTCGACCGACATCGCGCCGAAGCCGCGCGTGCGGTGGATCGTGTACGAACTGTCGGCCGGCCCGGCCGCGCCCAGGGTCGGGTCCGCCGAGTAGGTGTGCACCTCGCGGCCGGTCGGGTCGGCGACCGTCACGTGGTCGCCCGGGGCCAGGCGCAGCGCGTGGAAGTGCACCTTGACGTAGGGGGCGCCGGGGTGCGAGATCACGACCCGGGTCTGCTTGGCGTCGAGGGTCAGGTCGGTCGGGCGTTCCTCGCCGGCGGCGGTGCCGGCGAAGCCGGTGTCGTCGACCGTGGGCGCCCCGGTGTCCATCGCCCCCGGGCCGGCGGGTGCCGCGACAGCGGCGGGGGCGCAGGCGAGGACGAGCAGGGCGGCGAGGGCGGCCGTTCTCAGCAGGCGCATGTGAGGTGGATGCACGGTTGTCTCCCGCTTCTCGTGGAATTGGTGGCGACACCGTACGTCCAATATTCATCGAAATCAATGAATGCGGCACACTCCCGTTCGTGACCGACGACGACGCGCTGCACGCCGAGGAACTCGTCCCCGGCGAGGGCGAATGGCAGGGCCTGCTCTTCGAGAACCCGACGCTCGGCCTGAAGCCCGCGCTGACGTGGGGCCTGCGGATCCCGTTCGGGACGGTCGACCGCGACCGGGGCGACACGCCGGTGTCACTGGACGTCGAGTGGCTGCCGCTCGCCGTGCCGGACTGGCGTTCGCTCACCGGTGGCCGGGTGACGAGCACGGAGTTCGCCGAACCGGCCGAGGCGAGCCTGTACTACTTCGCCCATCACCGGTACCGGGCGGTCGAGGTGCGCGTGCTCGCCCAGGAGGGGACCCGGCTGCGCGTGCGCGTGGCGATCTCCGGCGACCTCGACGGGCTCGGCGTGGAGTCGTTCGCGGTCGAGGCGTGGGTGCGCTTCACCGGGATCGTGGTGTCGCTGCGCGATACCGGGTCGACCGCGCGGGCGCTGGAACGGCTGGGCGAGTTCACCGCCACGGACGCGCTGGTGCCCGACGGCGACGCCGCGCACCCGTTCCCCCGGTTCGTGCCCGCGTGAGCCCCACGTAGGTACCGATCGCCCCGGCACGTACGCGGGACGGTCGGTGCCGCGACGGATGTCCGGCGCGGCGGGCGCCGGCACGATTGCACCCCATGACCCGGTTACGGTGGCGGATCCTCGGCCCGCTGGAGGCCGAACGCGACGGCCGCCCGCTCGCCCTCGGCCCGCACAAGCAGCGCGTGGTGCTGGCTCTCCTGCTCTGCAACGCCAACCGCACGGTCTCCGTCGGCACGCTGCGCGACGCACTGTGGGACGACTCCCCGCCCCGCACGGCGGCCAAGAACATCCAGGTCTACGTCTCGGCCCTGCGCCGCCTGGCCGGCGGGGCGAACGGCATCGTGCACAGCCCGCCGGGCTACCTCCTGCGGGTCGAACCCGATCACCTCGACCTGCTCCGCTTCCACGAACTCGCCCGCGCCGGCCGGGCCGCCCTGCGCGACGGAGATCCGGCGGCGGCCGGGGACCTGCTCGGCCGCGCGGTGCGCACCTGGCGCGGCCCGGCCCTCCCCGAACTGGCCACCGTCCCGGCCGTCGCCTCCGCCGCGGCGCGGCTGCGTGAGCATTACCTCGCCGCCTACGAGGACTGGGCCGAGACGATGCTGCGGCTGGGCCGGCACACGCACGTCGTCGAGGAGATCGGCGAACTGGCCCGCCGCCATCCGTTCCGGGAGCGGTTGCGCCACGCGCAGCTGCTGGCGCTGCACCGCTGCGGTCGCCGCGCGGAGGCGCTGGCGCAGTTCGACATGATGCGCCAACGGCTGGCCCGCGACCTGGGGCTGCCCCCGAGCCCGGTGCTGGCGCGGCTCTACGAGGCGATGCTGGCCGGCGCGGAGAGCGCCGCCGGCGCCGAGCCGGCGGTGCCGGTCAGCCTGCCGCGCGACCTGCCGCACCTGTCCGGCCGCGAACGGGAGGTGCGCACGCTGCTCGACCTGCTGCGCACCGCCGCCGCCGGCACGGTCGTCGCGGTCAGCGGCCCGGCCGGGGTCGGCAAGACCGGCCTCGTGACGCACTGCGCGCACCGGCTCGCCGCGCGGTTCCCGGACGGCCGGATCCTGCTCGGGCTGCGCGGCGCCGACGGCCGGCCGCGCCCGGTGCCCGAGCTGATCGACGAACTGCTCGCCCGGCTGGCGCCCGGCGCCGGCGGGACCGACCGGGCGGCGTCGCTGCGCCGGGTCACCGCCGGCCGTCGTCTCCTGGTGATCGCCGACGACGCCGCGTCCGAGGCGCAGGCCCGCGCCCTGCTGTCCGCGGTGGAGGACGGCGTCGTGGTCATCACCGGCCGCCGCCACCTCGCCGCCCTCGACGCCTGGTTCCTTCCGGTCGAACGACTCTCCGACGAGGCCGCCCGGGAGTTGCTCGTCCGGTTGATCGGCGCCGAGCGGGTGGCCGCCGAGCCCGACACGGCCCGGCGGATCGTGGCGGCGTGCGACGGGCTGCCGCTGCTGCTGCGCACCGTCGGCGCCAAGCTCGCCGGCCTGACCCACCTGAGCCTGGCCCGCTACGCCGAACGCCTGACCGACCCCCGCCGCCTCCGCACCGAGCTGGCCGCCGGCGACCTGGACCGCCGCCTGGCCAGCTGGATCGGCGACCTCGACCCGGCCGAACGGGAGGCCCTGGACCGGCTGGTGACGGCCGGCGAGGCGTTCACCGCGGGTGAGGTGTGCGCGCGGCTCGGCACCGACCCGCTGGGCGCCGAGGCCCTCCTCGAACGCCTCGTCCAGGCGCATCTGGTCCGGGTCGACGTCGACCAGCGGCAGGACGACGAGGTGACCGCCCACGAGGTGACCGCTCACGACGCCGAACGCGAGGCGCGGTACCGCCTCCCGTCACCGGTGCGCGCCTTCGCGCTCCTGCGCGACCTCCCTCTCGCCGGCGGCGGCTTGCTTCTCGGCGGTCCCGGCGGCGCGCTCTTCGGCGGGTCCGGCGGCGCGCTCTTCGGCGGGTCCGGCGCGCTTCTCGGCGGGCCCGGGGCGCTTCTCGGCGGGTTGGGTGGCGCGCAGGAGCCGGGGGAGCAGCGCGGCGAGCAGGACGACGACCGTGCCCTGTAGGACCCACAGCGCCGGCCGGACGCCGAGCCGTTCGCCGAGCACGCCGCCGGCCAGCGCACCGGCCAGCCCGGCGCAGGCCGCCAGGGTCTGCAGCGTGGCCATGGTGCGCCCGGTCGCCGACTCGTCCACGCTCGCGACGAGAACGGGCCCCAGCGCCACGTTCGTGATCGCGCCGAAGAAGATCGGCAGGCCGATGCCGAGCACGGCGACCGCGGCGGCGGTCGGGACCGGTCCGGCGGCCAGCGGCAGCAGCAGCGCGCACACCGCCCCCGTGCCGAACGACGCGACGGTCACCAGCCGCGCGTCCCGTTCGCCACGCAGGACCCGCCCGGCCGCCATCGAACCGGCCAGCCCCATCAGCCCGGTGAGCGCGAACAGCAGCCCGTACCAGGCGGTCGGCACACCCAGTTCGCGCAGCACGAACGGCGGCACCAGCGTGGTGATGCCCGCGCCGGCGAAGCCGGAGGTGAGCAGCAGCGTCAGCATCGGCCGGATGAACGCCGTGCCGAAGAGCGCACGCGCCCCGTCGGCGGTGCTGCGCAGGAACTCACTTACCCGCGCCGCGACCCTCCAGCTGGCGGCGGTCGGCGTGCTCTCGTCCGGCGCGGCGGAGGCGCCGGTCGCGGCGGAGGCGCGCGGGGCGGCGGTCGCGGCGCTCATTCCGAGCAGCGCCGTCGCGCTCAGCAGGTAGCTGGCCGCGTCGACGAGCAGCGCCGCCGCCGGCCCGAACAGGACGATGGTCGGACCGGCGAGCACCCGCCCGACGAAGCCCGCGGCGTACTGTCCGGCCTGCAGCCGCGCCCGGGCCGGCCCGATGCCCTTGTCGTCGGTGAGCTGCCGCAGGTGGATGAAGTACACGACCTCCAGCAGGATCCCGATGCCGCCCTGCACGATGCCGAGCACCACCAGCCAGCCGATCGACGCGGTGTGCGCGGCCACCCCGAGACAGACCGCGGCGACCATCAGCGCCGAGGCGGTGTCCAGCACGATGAGCACCCGGCGCGGCCGCGCGACCCGGTCGGCGAACGTGCCCGCCGGCAGCCCGAACAGCAGCCGCGGCAGGATCACCGCCATCGTGATGAGGCTGAACTCGCCTGGGCTGGCGTCCAGGTGGACGATGGCGATGATCGGGATCGCGATGGCGGAGAAGACCGAGCCGAACGCCGAGGCGGTCTGGCCCCACCAGTAGAGGTTCAGGTCGCGCCTCATGCGGTCACCGCCAGGACCCGCGCGGGCGCGTCGACGGTGAACAGCGCGTCGGCGCTCGGGTTCAGCACGTGTTCGAGGGCGAGCAGCACACCGGCCGAGCCGCTCCACAGGTCGGCGCTGAAGCGCATCAGCCGGTCGCCGAGGTACCTGATCCCGGTGGGATGCGGCACCGCGTACTTGAACAGCCCGGTGGCCACCCGCACGGCGTCCGCGCGCGGGGAGCCGGTGAGCATCGCGTGGTCGGCGAGCGCGAACCCGTAGCCCGCCAGCCCCTGGAACAGCCCCGGCATCCAGGTGTACCGCAGCCGCAGCGGGGCAAGCAGGCGCGGCATCGCCGCGGTGAGCCGTTCGTCGCCGGTCAGGCGCAGGACCCGGGTGGCGGCCAGCAGCATGCCGGCGGTGCCGACGAACAGGTACGGCATCGCGCGGCGGTCGACCGCCGAGTACGGGAAGAGCAGGCCGGGCGCGTCGGGGTCGGTGGCCCGGTCGAGTTCGTGGTGCAGCAGGCGCACCGCCCGCGCGGTGTAGCGCCGTTCGCCGGTGGCGCCGCCGAGCTGGGCGAGCAGGTGCGCGACCCCGCTGCGGCCGTGCATCAGGCCGGTGGTGTCGTCGGGGTCGAGCAGCGCGCCGAGTTCCGCGTCGGCGGGCAGGCCGTCGGCGAGCGCGGCGGCCCGGTCGAGGTGGCGTTCGTCGCCGGTGTGCCGGTGCAGGGCGAGGTGCGCCAGCGCGACCCCGGCGACGCCGCCGTACAGGGTGGCGCAGCCGTCCAGCAGCGGGTGCCGGCTCGCGCGTTCGAGCAGGTCGTTCGCCTCGTCGAGGCAGCCGTGAGTGGCCAGCACGTGGGCCACGCCGGCGGTACCTACGTACAGCCCGGGTGCCATGCGGTCGGCCTGGTCGAGGGCGTCGCGGCGGAATCGTTCGCGCACCCCGTCGGGCAGCGGCCGCCCCGCGCGGTGCAGCGCGTGGAGCACCCCGGCCGTGCCGTAGGCGACGCAGACGGTGTTGGTCTGGTACCCCTGCGCGATCGTGGGGAAGATCCGGCTCGGGTGTTCCGGGGCGGCCATCGCGAGGAGCGCGTCGGCCACCCCGTCCCGCAGTTCCCCCAGAAACCGCTCCGGGTCCGCGGCCACCTCCGCCGGGTCGGGCAGTCGCGCCTCGACCTCCGCCCGGTATTCGGTCGAACGTCTCCAGAGCCCGGCCGGCACCGGTGCGAGCTCGGCGAGTTCGTGGCGCAGGTGATACAAAGCCGCGGGACTGCGCCCGAGCACGAAGTGCAGCGGGCCGAGCAGGTGCTGCGCCAGCCGGGACAGCCCGAACCGGTCGTACACGCCGAGATCGTCGCCCACCAGCTCCCGCGGCGGCGCGTAGCCGGGCGTGCCGGAGCGGACGAACGGGTCGCCGAGCCGGTGCGCGGCGCCGAAGTCCACCAGGCGCACGCTGTCGTCGTCGGCCACCAGAACGTTGACCGGGCTGACGTCGACGAAGAGATAACCGGCCCGGTGCAGGCGCTCCAGCGCGCGTTCCACGGCGTCGATCACGTTCGCGGCCCGCCGGTAGAACGCCGCGAAGTCGGCCGGCGTGCTCCCGGTCCGCAGCAGCGGATGGTGCGTGGCCGTCCACCGGGTCAGCGGCTGCCCCTCGACGTGTTCCATCACCACGAACTCGTGGTCCCAGGCGCGGAAGAACGCCAGCGGTTCCGGGGCGATCCCGGGTGCGCGCGCGTGCAGGTCCGTCAGCGCCCGCCATTCCTGGCGCAGCTGCTCGGTCGCGGTGGCGCCGTCCTCGCGCAGTCCGATGTGCGGGCGGGCCTCCTTGATGAACACCCGCTTGCCGGTGGCCAGTTCGGTGCCCCGGTAGATGCCGCCCGCGTTGGTGAAGCGCACCGAGCTGTCGATGCTGAATCCGGCCATCGCGGCGGGCCGGGCGGCGGCCGGCGCACCGGGGCGCGGCGTCCGGAACGGGTCGGTGACCCCGGCCGGCAGCCGGAACCGCACCCCGCGCACGTCCTCGACGTCACCGACGAGCAGGGTCCGGGTGCCGTCGGCCCGCACGGCGACCCGCCGCCGGAACGCGCCGTAGCGGTAGTGCACCGTGCGGGAGTCGCCGAAGCGCCGGTCGCTGAGGATGTACGGGCCGTCCTCGCCGTCGAGCGCCACGCGCAGGCGTTCCATCAGCGCGGCGGCGGTCTCGACGTCGGCCGGGTACGCGGCGATGAACTTGCCGCCCTGCGCCCGCTGCGCGAACTTGTGATGCGTCCACCAGTAGAAGTGCCGGTTGGCAAGGTGCTTGAACGGCACGCCGGCGTCGAAGAGGACCGGCGCCGCGAGGTCGAGCACGGCCTGTACCCGCGCCGGTGCCGCCGACACGTGCACCTTCCAGCCGTGCTCCACTGTGGACGGTTCGCGGCGCCAGTGGGTCCAGACGCCGGATGCGGTCCCGGTCCAGCCCTCCGGTACCCGGCCGGGGCGGAACACCTCACCGCCGTCGTCGCCGGACTCCTCCAGGGGAGCGTAGAACTCCCGGTCCGCCGCGACGTAGTCGAACATCTGCTCCATGGGATCTCCCGAAGTTCGGTGGACGGACCGGGGAAACGGTTCAGCCGGGCACGACCCGCTTGTGCGGCAGGTCGTGCCCGGCTGCGAACGCGGTCGGATCAGCTGCAGTGCTCCAGGCTGAGGGTGCTGACCGCGCCTTCGCCCGGGGCGACGCCGTGGGCCTCCACGTCGTCATCCTCGGCCGGGGTCTCCTGAAGGGCCAGAACGTCCTCGGACTCCTGCGGTTCGGTGTTCTCGGGCATCGCGACCTCCTGAGCGAGTGGGTTCCGGCGGTGCTCGCCGGTCTGCCCAGAACGCTAGGAAGGCCCGCTCAACCAACGGTTCGACGCCGGTATGGCGGCGGTATCCGCGCTGCCCGACACCCGTTGCGCCGGGCCCGCGGGCGGCGTTCGCGGTGCGCCGCGCGGGTCGCGACCGGCGAATTTACCGATGTCGAACCGTCGCGCTACCGGCGTTTGTGCGGTGCCGCCGAGGCTCGGCGCAACGGAAGGAGGCCCACATGGACCTCGCCGAACTCGTCCGACTCCGGCCGGTACCCGGTGCGGGCGTGCTGTTCGCGCTGACCCAACGGTGTCCGCTGCGCTGCCGGCACTGCTCGTCGTCGTCCACGATGGACGGACCCGAACCGGAAGCCGCGCGAGCGCTCGCGTTCGTGGAGTCCTTCGCGCGGGACCGGGCGCCGGCGGTGCTGCTGATGACCGGCGGCGAACCGCTGCTGCGCCCCGACCTGGTGACCGCGCTGGCCGCCGCGGCCCGCCGGGCCGGCACCCGCAGCGCGCTGCTCACCGGCGCCTTCTTCGCCGCGGCCGATCCGGTACCGGCACCGATCCTGCGGGCGATCCGGGCGGTGGAGCACTTCTCGGTCAGCGTCGATGCGTTCCACGAACGCCAGGTCCGCCGCCGCGACGTGCTGCGCCTGCTCGGCCGCGTGCGCGCCGAGGGGATCGCGGTGAGCGTGCACGCCCTCGCCGCCGGCGCCGACGACGGGTACCTCGCCGGCCTCGACGCCGACCTGCGCCGCGCGCTCGGCGGCCCGGTGCCCATGCTGGTCAACACCGTGCGGGCGATCGGCCGGGCGACGGGGTGGGCGACCGCCCGGCCGCACGCCGCGGACCCCGCCGACGTGAACCCGTGCGCGATGGCCGCCTGGCCGGTGGTCGCACCGGACGGGACCGTGGTCGCCTGCTGCAACCAGGACACCGTGGACCGGCGGCCGGTGCCGGCGCACCTGCGGCTCGGGCACGTCGACACGGACGACTGGCCGACGATCCGGGCCCGCGGCCTCGCCTCCCCGGCACTGCGCATGATCCGCGCCGCCGGCCCCGGCTATCTCGCCTCGCTGTGCCCACCCGCCGCCGACGATCGAGACGCGGCCGGCACATCCCGGACGGCCCGCGCGGGCGATCCCGCCGCTGCGGGCGGCGGCAGCCAGTGCGCGACCTGTCGGCGGCTCGGGCCGGCGGCGCTGGAAGCGGCGCGCGGCGTGGCGAGCGGCGCGGCGGGTGCCCTGCTGGACGGCCACGCCGCCGAGGTGCAGCGCGCCGCCGGCCCGGTCGCCCTGCTGCGCCGCTACGCCGACCCCCGCCACGCCCACCTGGTCGAGGTGGCGCGGTGAACACGGCCGTGCTGCGTACGAAACTGGACCTCGCCACCCCGGCCCTGCGGGCGACGTCGGCCCTGCTGTGGCAGCCGCACCGGCTGCGCGAGCGGTATCCCGAGTACCTGCGGGCGATGCACGGCGTCATCCGGGCCTCGGTGCCGCTGATGGCGACGGCCGCGCGCCGCTGCGCCGAGCTGGCCGCCGACGACCCCGTGGCCCGCGCGCTCGGCGGCTACCTGCCCGCGCACATCGCCGAGGAACTCGACCACGACCGCTGGCTGCTGGAGGATCTCGCCGCGCTCGGCGCCGACCCGGAGGCGACCGCGCGGGGCGTGCCGCCGCCGGCCGTGGCCCGCCTGGTCGGGCCGCAGTACTACTGGATCGCGCACGTGCACCCGGTGGCGCTGCTGGGCTACATCGCCGTGCTGGAGGGCAACGCCCCGCACCCGTCGCTCGCCGGCCGGATCGTCGCCGCTGCCGGGGTGCCGGAGGCGGCCGTGCGCACCGTTCGCGAGCACGCCGAACTCGACACCGGGCACAGCGCGGCGATCATCGGACTCCTCGACCGGCTGCCGCTGACCCCGCGGCAGTCCACCGTGGTGACACTCAGCGCACTGTCCACAGTGGACACCCTGACCGAACTGCTCGCCGGCGTCGTCCGGCACGCCCCGGCACACCCGACGGAAGGAGCCCGGCCATGACCGACGGCGCGTACACGGTGGAGGAACTGGAGGCGCACGGCTTCCCCGTCCACGACCTCACCGAGGAGCAGCGCGACGTGCTGCGCAACCTGACACCCGAGGAGTTCGCGATCCTCGTCGACGTGCGGGCCCGGCTCGAGGCGGTGGGTCCCGAGGTGCAGGCGCACGCCGAGATCGCCGGCGCCGCGCTGTTCTGAGCGTTCGGCCGGGGGAGGAGGAGCATCATGCGCTGCGCATCCTGCGACGCCGCGCTGCCCGCGCAGGCGCGGTTCTGTCCCGCCTGCGGCACGCCGCGCGCAGCGGCGCCGGTGGCCGAGAAGCGGCAGCTGGTGACCGCGGTCTTCTGCGACCTGGTCGGTTCGACCGCGCTGTCGGAACGGCTCGACCCGGAGACGCTGCGGGTCGTGGTGCTGCGCTACTTCGAGGCGATGCGCGGGCAGATCGAACGCTTCGACGGCACGGTGGAGAAGTTCATCGGCGACGCGGTGATGGCCGTGTTCGGCGTGCCCGTCATGCACGAGGACGACGCGTGGCGGGCCGCCTCGGCGGCGCTGGGCATGCGCGACGCGCTCGCCGACCTGAACGCCGAGCTCGAACCGGCGTTCGGGGTCCGGCTGCGGGTGCGCATCGGGGTGCACACCGGCTCCGCCGTCGCCAGCACCGACGCCTCGTCCCGGCAGGCGCTGGTCTCCGGCGACACCGTCAACATCGCCGCGCGCCTGGAACAGAACGCCGGCGAGGGCGAGATCCTCATCGGCCCGCTGACCCGGCAGGCGCTGGGCGCGGCCGCCCGCGTCGAGTCCGTCGGGCCGCTGGCCCTCAAGGGCAAGCAGGAACCGCTGCCGGCCTACCGGCTGCTCGGCGTCGACGCCGACGCCCCGGAACTGTCGCGCCGCTTCGACCATCCGCTCGTCGGGCGCACCGCGGAGCTGGCCGCGCTGGACGGTGCCCTGGCGGCGGTCGTCGACGCGGGCGGCGCGGCGCTCGTCACGGTCTGCGGCGAGGCGGGCATCGGCAAGACCCGGCTGGTGCGCGCCTGGCTCGACGGGCTCGGCGGGCGGGTGGCGCTCGGGGTGGGGCGGTGCCGCCCGTACGGCGCGCAGGGCAGCCTGGCGCCGCTGGCGAACGCCGTGCGCGACCTGCTGGGCGGTGCGCCCGCCGAGGCGGTGCTGGCCGAAGGGCTGCTGCGCGACGGCACCCCGGGCCCCTCGCCGGAGGCCACCGGCACGGCGCTGGCCCGGCTGCTGCGCGGGTTCGCCCGGGAACGCCCCGTGCTCCTGGTGCTGGACGACTGCCAGTGGGCCGGCGACACCCTGCTGGATCTGCTGCTGCGGCTGACCGCGGCGGTGCGGGGCAGCACGGTGCTGATCGTCTGCCTGGCCCGCTGGGACATGCTGGAGCGCCGGCGCGACTGGACCGGCACCATCGTCCTGGACGGACTGTCCGTTGTGGACAGTGAACGGCTGGCCGCGTCCCTGGTCGAGGTGTCGGCCCACCGGAGCGTCGAGTGGTCGCGGATCCTCGAAGTGGCCGGCGGCAACCCGTTCTACCTGGAACAGCTGCTCGCCACGCTGGACGAGACCGACCGCACCGACGCGCTGCCGCACACGTTGCAGGCGCTGCTCGGCGCCCGCATCGACGCGCTGGAACATCCGGAGCGCAGCACGCTCAACCTGGCGGCCGTGGTGGGGCGGGAGTTCACCGCGGGGCAGGTCGACGCGCTCGCCGGCACCGTCGAGGAGGCCACCCCGGTGCGCGCCGCGCTGACCGCGTTGAGCCGCCGGCGCCTGGTCGAACCGGCCGGCGCCCGGGTGCCCGGCGACGCCGCGATGCGCTTCAGCAACGGGCTGGTGCACGAGGTGACCTATCAGGCCATCACCAAGCGGACCCGCGCCGAGTGGCACGAGCGCACCGCCGACCTGCTGGCCGGCTGGCGGGCCGGGCACGCGGCCGTCGCCGGCCACCTGGAGCACGCCTACCGCTACCGCACCGAGTTGGGCCTGCAGGACCCGTCGACCGAGGCGCTGCGCCGGCGCGCCGCGGATTCGCTGGCCGCGGCCGGCGCGCAGGCGTTCGCCCGCTCGGATCTCGCCTGGGCCGGGCCGCTGCTCCGCCGCGCGACGCAGCTGTACCGCACCGGCGAGGAGGGCTGGGCCGGCGCGACGCGGCAGCTCGGCGAACTGCGCCTCGCCACCGGCCACGCCGACGAGGGCCGGGCGCTGCTGGCGGCGGTGCTGGCGCACGCGGCCGAGCCCACCGAACGGGCCCACGCCGAACTGGCCCTGGCCGTGGCCGCCGGTGCCGGCGGTGCGGCGGCGGTGGCCCGCACGGCGCTGCCGGTCTTCGCGGCCGCCGGCGACGAACTGGGGCAGGCCCGCGCGCACATCCGCATCGCGCAGGAGTGGCAGCTGCACGGGCAGCACGAGCGGGCCGAGGGTTCCCTGGCGACCGGCCTGGGCCACGCGTCGCGCCGCGCCGCCGAGCCCGAACTGGCCCTCGCGCTCGGCGCGCTCGGTGTCTCCCTGTGGCGCGGCCCGGCCCCGGTGCCGGCGGCCGTGGCGCGCTGCTTCGCGCTGCTGGACGAGTACGGCGGCCCGCGGCCGGTCGTTCGGGTGACGCTCAGCTGTCCGCTCGCGGTGCTGCTCGCCCTCGACGACCGGCCCGCGGCGGCGCGTGCCCTGCTGGCCGAGGTCGCACACCTGGTCGAGGAACTGGAGTTCGCCGAGGCCGGTGCCGTGCTGCCGCTGTTCGCCGCCGCGGTGGAGGCGACGGCGGGCGCACCGCAGGAGGCGCTGCGGCTGCTGGAACGGGCCGCCGAGCGGGCCGCGCACCTCGGCGCGGGCGGGCTGCCCGGCACCATCGCCCGGGAGGCGGCGCGGCTCCTGCTGCACCTGGGCCGCCCGGCCGAGGCGGCCGCCCGGCTCGACGCCGCCGGTGATCCGGGCGGGCTGCTGCGTTCGGACCTGGCCGACGTGTACGGGCTGCGGGCCCGGCTGGCCGCCGCGGCCGGGGACGCCGCCGGCGCTCTCGAACCGGCCGAACGCGCGGTGGCCGCGGCCGCCGGCACGGACTCGCCGCTCGTGCGGGCGGTCGCCGCGCTGGACCGGGCGGAGGTGCTGGTGCTGGCGGGCCGGCCGGCGCAGGCGCGCGCGGCGCGGGAGTCGGCGCGGCGGGCGTTCGCGGCGAAGGGGCACCGGCCCGGGCTGCGCGAGATCGAGCGGCTGGACCGCACCGTGGGAGAGGACTGAGCGCATGACCCAGCTGACCTGGCGGTTGGTCGACCACCGGCCGGCCGACATCCAGTTGCCCGCCGACGGGGAGCCGCTGGCGCCGGTGTGGACCTGGCCGGAGGCGACCGGCCGCGGCGTGCGGGTGTGCGTCGTCGACTCCGGCGTGGCCGGCGATCACCCGCTGGTCGGGCCGGTCAGCGGCTCGTGGAAGGTGGTCGACGGCGCCGACGGCGGGTTCGAGGTCGAGGCGACCGGGTCGGGCGACGTGTGCGGGCACGGCACGGCCTGCGCCGGCATCATCCGCCGGACCGCGCCGGAGGCGACCGTGTTCAGCCTGCGGGTGCTGGGCGACCGGGCGACCGGCACCGGCGACCGGCTGCTGGCCGGGCTGCGCTGGGCCGTCCGGCAGGACTTCGACGTGATCAACCTCAGCCTCTCCACGACCCGCGTGCGCTTCGCCGGCGACCTCCGCGAGATCGCCGACGAGGCGTATTTCCGTCGAACGGTGATAGTCGCGTCCGCGCACAACACTCCGGTGGAGAGCTTCCCGTGGCGGTTCTCGTCGGTGATCTCGGTGGGCAGCCATCACGAGGACGACCCGTACCTGTACCTGTACAACCCGCGCCCGCCGGTGGAGTTCTTCGCGCCGGGGCAGCACATCGAGGTGGCCTGGCCGGGCGGCGGCACGCGCCGCAGCACCGGCAACAGCTTCGCCACCCCGCTGATCGCCGGCCTCTGCGCGCGGATCCTGTCGCGGTACCCGCGGATGACGATGTTCCAGCTCAAGAACGCCCTTTACCTGTCCGCCGCCAATGTGCACGCCGAATCCGGAGGCAGAGGATGACCGAGAACCAGACCGGTGTCAGCACGCACGTTCCCTCGGATCCGCTCTCGATCGAGCTGTTGCAGTCGGTGGTGGACGTGGCGCGCGCCATCTTCGGGGCGCAGGCCAGCTCCGTCTTCCTGCTCGACCCGGAGGCCGACGAACTGGTCTTCCAGGCGGTCTCCGGCCGCGGCGAGGGTGTGCTCGTGGGGCGGCGCTTCCCGGCCACCAGCGGCATCGCGGGCTGGGTGGCGGTCTCGGGGGAGCCGATGGTGGTGACCGACCTGGCCCACGACGCCTCGTTCGACCGGGAACTGGCGGAGTCCACCGAGTACGTCCCGGACTCCCTGATGGCCGCGCCGCTGATCCACGGCGACCGGATCCTCGGCGTGCTGGAGGTGCTGGACCCGGCGCCGCAGTCCCGCTCCAGCCTCAACGAACTGGACCTGCTGGCGCTCTTCGCCCGGCAGGCGGCGGCGGCGCTGCGGGTCATCGCGAGCCGGCGGGAGTCCGAGCCGTCCGACCGGTGGCTCGACGCCGACGGCCGCCTGGCGGCGCAGAACCTCGTCAACCGGCTGCAACTGCTGCTGGACTCGACGGCCCCGTAGGCGGGTCAGGCGATGCGCGGCTCGCCCGAACTCTCCCGGGCGAGCAGGCCGGCGAGGGTCACCCGGGAGGCGACGCCCAGCTTCCGGTAGACGTTCGCCAGGTGCGCCTCGACGGTGCGTTCGCTGAGCCGCAGCCGGCTGGCGATCTGCCGGTTGGAACGCCCGTCGGCGGCGAGCACGGCCACCTCCCGTTCCCGGCCGGTCAGCGCGGCCAGCAGGGAGGCGGCGGCCGCGCGGCGCTGCGGTGCCGGGCCGGTGCCGGTCAGCAGTTCGCGGACCCGCACGAGGTCCTCGTACACCCAGATCACCCCGCCCGCGCTCGCCTGCGCGATGGACCGGTCCAGCGCCGCGACCCCCTCGTCGAGCCGGTCCAGGGCGGCCAGCGACCGGGCCGAGTACACGGCGGTGCGGGCCTGCTCGACCGGCTTGCCGGCGGCGGCGAACAGCGCGTCCGCGGCGTCGAACCCGGCCAGGGCGCCGGCGTGGTCGCCGCGGATGGCCTGCACCACGGCCCGCGCCCGCACGGCGTGCGCCCGTTGGCCCGGCAGGCCGAGCCGGGTGGCGAAGGCGACGGCCTGTTCGGCGCGGCGGCTCGCCTCGTCCAGGTCGCCGAGCTTCACCAGGGCACCGACGAGGATCTCGGTGTACTGCGCCAGCAGCGGCGCGCCGAGCAGCGTCAGATCTGTCCCGCCGGCCCGCATGACCAGGTCGACGCAGGCGCGCGGGTCGCCGTTGGTCAGTTCGGCGTGGCCGCGCAGCATCAGCGCGGTGCGCGCCCACCAGCTGTTGACCGCGCTGCCGGTGAACAGCGTGGTGGCCCGCCGCACGTTGGCCAGCGCGGCACCGGCCTCACCGCGCGAGGAGACCCACACCTGGATCGGCGAACGGATCGCCAGCACGGTGCCGAGCAGATGTTCGCTGCCGACCAGCAGCGCGGCGTCCTCCGCCTCCTGCGACGCCTCGAGCGCCGCGTAGATCCGGCCGGTGAACATCAGCACCAGGCACTGCCCGAGCAGCACGTGCGGCAGGCTGTGGCTCTGGCCGCTGCGGCGCACGATCGCGCGTCCCCGGGCGAGGTGGCGTTCGGCGTCGTCGAAGCGCTCCAGCAGCATCTCGGCCCAACCGAGCATGCACAGCGCCTCGCGTTCGCCGACGAGGGCGCTGTCCGGCAGGCCGTCCACCAGCACGCTCGCCGCGTCGGCCGCGGTCCTGGCGACGTCGGTGTGCCCGGCCCAGATCTCCCCGAACGCGCTGAACGCCAGGGCGGTGGCCTCGCCGAGCACGTCGCCGGAGGCCCGGGCGGCGGCGTGCGCCCAGGAGATGTCCTCGCGGGCGGCCGGATAGTCGTTGGCCAGCAGGGCGGTCAGTCCCAGTTCCAGGCACAGGCCGATGCGGGCCTCGGTGTCCTGCTCGTCGCGGGCCACCTCCGCGCGCAGCAGCGCGATCGCCTCCGGGTAGCGGCCCAGCCGCTGTTCCGCGTGGGCGCACAGCACGACCGCCGCCCCGCGGTTGACGGCGTCGCGGGCCGACGTGGCGTGCAGCAGTTCGTGCAGGAGGTCGCGGCTCGCGGCGAACCGGCCGCCGAGACCGAGCGCGCGGGCGAGCAGGAATCCGATCTCGAAGCGCTTGGCGGCGAGTTCGGCCGTTCGGGGCAGGAGCCGCAACGCCACCTGGAACCAGTGCGCCGCGGTCAGGGGCGAGGTGCTCATCGACTCGTGGCCGGCCTGGCACAGCACGGCCACGTGCTCCGGCGACCAGGTGGTGACGCACCGCGCGATGTGCCCTGCCCGTTCCGAGGCGGAGGCTCCCTGGGCGGTGAGCAGGTCGAGGGCCCGACGGTGGACGCCCACCCGCCACGCCGGGGCGGTGCGGTCGTAGATCGCCCGGCGCACCAGCGGGTGCCGGAACGCGAACACCGCCCCGTAGGAGCTGGGGCGCACGAGGTCGCGGCGGGTCAGCCCGTCGACCGCGCGCTCGACGTCGGCCGGCGCCAACCCGTCGACGACCGCGGCGAGCATCTCGGCGGAGAACGGGTCGCCGAGGACCGCGGCGGTCGATGCGACGGCCAGTTCGTCGGCGGACAGCCCGGTGGTCTCGCCCAGGATCAGCGACTCCAGCCGGCTGGAGCGGTCGCCGTGCGCCTCGACGCCGACCGGCCCGTTGGCGCCACGCTGCAGGCGTTCCAGCGCGAGCAGGTAGAGCGGGTTGCCGGCGCTCTCCTCGTACAGGTCGGCGACCCGGCGGCTGCCCGCGCGGCCGCCGATCAGCCGCGCCGACTCGGCCTTCGTCAGCGGGCCGAGTTCGATCCGGGTGACGGTGCCCTGGTCGACGTTGCGCGCCAGCGAGTAGCGCAGCGGCGGCGGGGCCTGCCGGTCCCGGTGCGCCACCACGACCAGCAGCGGCTGCGGCATCGGCCGGCGGCCGAGGAAGTCGAGGAAGTCGATCGAGCCGGGGTCGGCCCAGTGCACGTCGTCGAGGAGCAGCACGAGGGGGCGTTCGGCCATGGCGAGCAGCAGTTCGCGCAGGGACTGGAAGAGCCGGAACCGGTCGATGTCGTGCTCCGACTCCGACGGCCCGCCGCCCAGCCGGTACAGGTACGGGATCGCCGCGCGCAGGACGTCGGCGGCCGACGGCGCGACCAGGTCGTCCAGCCGGGCGGTGTCGCCGAACTCCTGCAGGGCGTCCAGGAGCACCTGGAACGGCATCTGTTCGAACTCCGCCGCCCGGCCGGAGAGCGTCTGCACACCCTCGGCGAGGGCCATCTCCCGCACCGCCGTCAGCAGGCGGGTCTTGCCGATACCCGGTTCGCCGACCACCTGGAGGAACCCGGCCCGCCCGCCGCGCAGCGCGGCGAGGGTGGCGGCGATGGTCTGTAACTCGGCATCGCGGCCGACGAACTCCACTCCACGCGGGGCCACGCCGTCCGGGGCCACGCTACGAGGATCGGGCACGATCGACTCCCGCTCTGTGCAGCCCCGCTGAGCAGACGTTCAAGATGCTGACTGAGCGTACCTAAGCAGTACGTCCAGAGCGACTATCGACCCTATTAAATAGTCAGGCGGCGCGCGAGGGCCGCAGGGCACCCCGGGCGCTGCCGGCGACCAGGGAGCCGATCGCGATGCCCAGCACCAGGTTGAGCGTGGCGGTGGTGACCACGGCGACGACCGAGGCGTCGGCCAGGAACGGCACGAGCACCGCCACCGCCGTGGCCAGCACCGCCAGCCAGGTGAAGAAGCGCAGCGGCCGCGGGGCGAACGCCACCAGCAGCTGGCACACGGCCGTCGCGACCAGGCAGGCGACGACGGCGCCGAAGGCGTACCAGCCGGCGCGGGCCGCCACCCAGGTGCCGCCGCCGGTCGGCACGACGACCGGGACGTCGAAGAGCGCGTTCGCCACGAGGGCGCCGACGATCGCGATGAGCGCCGCCACCAGCGCGGTCGCCGCGGCGCCGAACCAGAGCCGCGACGCGTCCAGGCCGGGGCGGGGCGCCGGGGCCGGCCGGTAGGGCCGCCACTCGTAGGCGGTCGGGTCGAACGCGGTCTCCTCCAGGGGCTCGCGCGGTGTGTAGGGACGCGGCGAAGGATCCGTCATGGCTGCCACCTTGGCGTCGGAACGGCCGTCGGGGATCGCCCCCGGCGGATGAACTTCTCCTCGTCAGACCAGGCCGAGTTCGCGGGCGCGGCGCACGGCCTCGTTGCGGCGGGTCGCCGAGAGCTTGCGCAGCACGCCGCGCACGTGGGTCTTGACGGTGTTCACCGATACGAACATCGTCCGCGCGATCTCCTCGGTGGAGAACAGCTCGGAGAGGTACCGCAGCACCTCCCGTTCCTTCTCGGTGAGCGGCTCGACGACCAGCACCGCACCGCCGCCGGCCGAACGCGGCGGATACCCGCCGCCGGTGCGGGCCGCGCCGAGCCACGCGTGCCGTTCGGCCAGGCGGCGGTCGTGGCGCAGGAAGCGGCGCAGCGCGGCCGGGGACTCGGCGACGGGACGGCGCAGCTTCTCCGGTTCGGCCAGGCGCAGGGCGCGTTCGAGGGCGTCGCGGGCGGCGTCGAAGCGCCGGTCGGCCAGCGCGGCCGACGCGGTGGCGAGCCAGGATTCGACCCGCTGGGTCAGGGTGGCTTCGCCGCCCGCGGGAGTCGGGCGCGGGAGGGGGCCGTCGCCCGGCGCGTGCCGCAGGCGGGCCTCGACGGCGGCGAGCACACCGCCGCAAATCGGGTCGCCGGCGTGTGCCGCCGCGCGGTCGCGGTGCCGCCGCGCGGCGGCCGGGTCGCAGCGCTCGGTGTGCACCCAGGCGAGCGCGAGCGGCACCGCCGGCGGGAGGTCCGACGCGGACTGTCCTTTGTGGACGATGACCGCCTCGGCCCGATGGGCCAGTTCCGTGGCGTGGCGCAGGTGTCCGCGCAGCGCCTCCACCAGAGCCAGCCGGCCGAGGCAGTCGAGGTGCAGGTGCCGCGCCCCGTCGAGGGTCGTGGCGTCGAGCGCCTCGGCGGCCGCGTCCGCCGCCGCGCTCAGGTCGCCGGTGCGCAGCAGCGCCTCCGCCCGCGTCGCGCGCACCAGGGCCACCACGTCGGCGGGTACCCGCAGGCCCCGGGCCGTGGCGTCGGTCAGCAGCGCGGCGGCGGAGGCGGCGCAGGCCGTGGCGGCCATGTCGTCGCGGTCGCCCGTCGCGGCGGCGTGCAGTGCCCGTAGCGCCGCTGCGCACAGGCGCAGGGGCCAGCCGCTCTCGTCGTGGATCAGGCGTTCGGCGCTCGCGAGGTGGGCGCCGCAGGTGGCGGTGTCGCCGGTGCGCAGGGCGAGTGCCGCGTGCACGACGGCCGCCTCGGGGCCCGCGATGTCGGGCGGCATCGCCGCGAACCGGGCCGCGTACCCTTCCGCGCGCGGGCCGTGGCACAGCCGCGTGACGGCGAGGTCGGCGACCACGTGCGCGGCGGCGTCGGCCCAGTCGCCGGCGTTCGCGGCGTGGTGCGCGGCCTCGTCGAGCCGGCCGGCGTCGGCGTACCAGCGGGCGGCGGTGCGGTGCAGGGCGGCGGTGCGGTCCGGATGTTCGTGGCGCAGCCGGGTGCGCAGCACCTCGCGGACCAGCGGGTGGTAGCCGTAGGTGCGCGGGCCGGTGGCGCTGGTCGTGGTGAACGTGTTGGCGTGGGCGAGCCGGGCCAGCACGGTGTCCGCGTCGGGCCGGCCGCTCAGCGCGGCGGCGAGGCCGGGTGGGAGTTCGTCGACGAGGCTGGTGCGCAGCAGGAAGTCGCGGTCGCTGGGGGTCTGGGCGTCGAGCACCTCGGCGCCGAAGTAGCCGGCGATGTCGCCGTCGCCGTCGAGGCTGCCGTCGAGGAAGCGGGCCGGGTCGGCGTTGCGGCGCAGCGCGCGGGCGGCGAGGCGCAGGCCGGCCGCCCAGCCCCGGGTGGCCGCGCCGAGCGCCGAGGCGGCCGAGTCGGTCAGGTGCGCGTCGTGCGCGGCGAGCAGGGCCCTGGTCTCGTCCTCGTCGAACGCCAGGTCCGCCAGGCGCAGCTCGGTCAGGGAGCCGTCCATGCGGTACCGGTGCAGCGGCAGCGCGGGATCGGTCCGGGTCAGCACGACGAGGCGCAGCTGCGGGGCGGCGTGCGTGAGGAGGAACTCCACCGTCTCGGGCACCGGCCCGCGCGCGAGCGCCTCGGCGTGGTCGAGCACCAGGATCAGCGGCTGCGGCAGTTCCGACAGGGTGGCGGCCAGCCGGACCAGCAGCGAGCGCTCGACGGTGTCGGGATCGGTCGGGCCGGCGAGGTGGGGAATCTTGCCGGTGCCGCCGAACCCGGCCAGGATGTAGGACCAGAAGACGCCGGGACTCAGGCCGGCGTCGCCGACGTTCAGCCACACGTGCGGAAGGTCGGGCGCGGTGTCCAGCCACGAGCCCATGAGCACCGTCTTGCCGGTTCCGGCCGGTGCGCTGATCAGGGTCAGCGGCCCGTCGACCGCGCGGGCCACGCGGTCGAAGAGCCGGGTGCGCGGGACCGTCCACGGTGGAGCGTCGGGCCTGCGCAGCTTGGCGGCCATCACCGGGTCGCCGGTCGGGGTCATCGGACCGGGTGCTTCCTCAACCTGTACTGACATCGCGGTTCCTCACTCCGAGCGTTCGCGGGGCCGGGGACGGCTTCGCCGGGCGGGACGTTGGCGAGTCTGGCCAGTCGGGCAGGGGGCGGGCATCGTCCACATCGGGTGATGCCCGGGTGATTCCGCGTGACGGGGCGCATCACCCCCGGTTGGTGTGCGGTGACCGTGAGAATCCGATATTCGGACAATTGTCATTTATCTTGATCTATGTTCAATTTCGAATCCGGTAAGTCGCAAAAAGACCGGCTACTACCCAGAAAGGTATTGCCTTAAACGGCGTGTCGGGTTGAGATGGATCCACAACTGGTCTATGCATTCGGTCCCGTCGTTTCTCCCGACGGGACCCGGTGCCGGCATGTCCGGGAGTCGAGAATGGAGCGCACCGACGCAGGACACGAAAGGCCCGGAAACCCACCCCACCCGGTTTTTCGCACCCGACTGATCAGACGTCTCTCCGCGCTGGCGGAAACCGTGCGGGTCGTCGTCATCGCGGCGGCCGCAGGATACGGCAAAACACTTGCCGTCGAGCAATGGATCCGCAGCGGCGCGGCGAATGCCGCGCGATTCCGTTTCACCGACCCGGACAACGCGCCGCGGATATTCATTCGCCGGCTCGCCGAAACCCTGGATGAGCCGGGCCCGCCGGAAAGCCTCGCGCCGGATGCCGCACTCGCCGGACTCCTCGACCGCACGTTGATCATCGACGACGCGCATCTCATCCGCCCCGGACCCGTGGCGGACCTGCTCGACGGAATCATCGCGCGCGCAATGCCGGGGCACCGGCTCGTCCTGGTCGGCCGTTCCCGGCCGGTGCTGCGCCTCGGCCGGCTGAGCGGAGCCGGGGGCCTCGCGGAGTTCGGCGCCGCGCAGCTCGCGTTCGACCACGAGGAGACCGCCGCGTTCCTGCGCTCGGTGGGCGTCCCGCCGAGCGAGGCGCTCGTGGAGGCGGTGCTGCGGCGCACCGAGGGCTGGGCCGCCGGCCTGCGGCTGGCCGCCACGGCGGTAGCGGAGCAGGCCGACCCGGTCGCCGTCGCGGACCGGTTCGGCGGGCACGACCGGCACGTCGCGGAGTACTTCCGCGACGAGGTGCTGCGCGACGTGTCGCCGTCGGAGGTGCAATGCCTGCAGCGCTGCGCCGTGCTGGCGCGGATGTCGGGTGAACTCTGCGACGAGGTGCTCGGCGTCACCGGCTCCCAGGCCTGGCTCGACACCATGCACCGGCAGGGCCTGTTCATGTCCACATCGGACGGTGGCGACGGCTGGTACCGGTTCCATCCCCTGTTCGCCGAGACGCTGCTGGCCCGGCTGCGGCGCGAGGAGCCCGAACGGGAGCCGCACCTACGCGGCCGGGCGGCGGGCTGGCTGGAGAAGCACCGGCTCCCGGAGAACGCCGTCGCCCAGGCGATCGTCGGCCGCGACCTGCACACCGCGGCCCGGATGGTCAGCACCTACGGCCACGACCTGCTCAACACCGGCCGCGTCCACGTGGTGCGCGAATGGCTCCTGGCCCTGCGCAACGTCGTCGAGCACCACCGCCCGCTCGCCCTGACCGCCGCGTGGACCGAGGCGTTCTGCGGCAACCCGGCAGGCGCGCTGCGCGCGTTGCACGCGGCCGGACGCACCAGCGCCGCCGGCGAACCGGCCGTTCCCACCGCACGGCTGGCCATCGTGCGGGCGGCGTTCGCCGTCGACGGCGTGGAGCAGATGAGCACCGACGCCGGGTTCGGCCTCGACCTGGAGCCGCCCGGCGGCGCGTGGTACCCGTTGGCGGCGGCCTTCTTCGGCATCGGTCACCTGCTCGTCGGCGAGCCACGGCCGGCCGTGCGCGGCCTCGAGCGCGCGGTACACCTGGGCGGCGAGCAGCAGCCGGCGGTGGCGGCCCTCGCCCTGGCCGAGCTGTCCATGCTCGCGCTCGAACGCGACGACCGGTTCGTCTCCGACTCGTGCGTCAACGAGGCGTGGGAGCTGGTCGGCGATGCGGGCCTGCAGGACAACGTCTTCACGGTGCTCGTGCACGTGGCAGCGGGCCGGCTCGCGGCGGTGGACGGCGACGAGCCGGCGGCGCGCCGGCACGTGTCGGCCGCCATGCGCCTGTACGCGTCGCCGTCCCCGGCGGCGTTCCCCTGGTTGGCGGTGCAGGCCAACCTCGGGCTCGCCCGGATCCTGCTCACGCTCGGCGAGACGCCGGACGTGGACCGCCGGCTCGCCGAGGCGCGGCGGCACCTCGCCCGGCTGTCGACGGCCGGCGTGCTCGACCGGGAGCTGGCCGCCCTCGCCGCGGAGGCGGAGTCCCGGCGTAGTGCGCACGCCGGCACCGCGCGTCCGTCCGGCTACGTCGGGGTGGCGTTGACGGCGGCGGAACTGCGGGTCCTCAAGTCGTTGCGGACCCACATGACCCTCGGCGAGATCGCCAGCGAGCTGCAGCTGTCCCGCAACACCATCAAGACGCAGGTGGCCTCCGTGTACCGGAAGCTCGACGCGACGACCCGCACCGAGGCCGTGCGTTGCGGGCGCAGCCTCGGCCTGCTCGACTGAGTCACCCCGAACGCGCGCCGGCCGCCACCGGCAGCGTGTGCGCCGAACCCGCGGCGGAAGCGGCGTCGTCGACCGTTCCGCGGTGGCGGTGGCGCAGTCGACCGGCGAACGCCGCCAGTGCGATACCCGCCGCCGACACCAGCGTCATGGCGAGCGCGCCACGGGAGAACCCGTCCGCACGCGCGTCGGCCGTCCCTCCACCGGCCGACGCGTAACAGGTCGCCGCGATCGCCGTCAGCACCGAGGCGCCCACGTAGCGGGCCATGTTCGAGATGCCCGACGCGGCACCGATGCGATCCGGCGGGACGACGGCGGTGGCGATCGCCGAGCACGGCCCGTTGGTGAACCCCATGCCGACCGCCGCCGCCACGAGCGGGAGCACGAACGCCGCGTACGTCCAGTCGGCGCCGGTCAGCACGAGCACGCCGAAGCCGGCGGTCGTTACCAGGAAGCCGAGGCTGATGACGGTGCGCACGCCGATCCGGGCACCGAGCCGGGTCACCAGCGGCGCGGTCACCACCAGGGCCAGGCTCACCGGCAGGGTCGCCACGCCGGCCTCCAGCGCGGTCATGCCCAGCGTCGCCGGATCCTGCGCGTAGACGCTGAACAGGTACATGAGGCCGTTCACCGTCCCGGAACCGATGAGGATGCCCAGCGTCGCCGCCATCAGTGGCCGGTTGGCGAGCATGGACAGGTCGACGAGCGGGGCGCGCACCCGCCGTTCGACCGAGATGAACGCGACCACGGAGGCGGCCGAGACGGCCAGACAGGCGAGGGTGGCGACGGACGCCCAGCCCCACTGCGGTCCCTCGGTGACGGCCAGGATCAGCGCGGCGAGCGCGGCGGCCACCAGCACCGTGCCGAGGAAATCCACGGTGCGGGCCCGACCCGGGTCGCGCGACTCCGGCACCGCGCGCAGCGTCAGCGGAACGCAGACCAGCGCCACCGCGGCGTCGACCCAGAACAGCCCCTGCCAGCCGGTGGCCCCGACCAGCAGCCCGCCCGCGAGCGGGCCCACGGCGGCGCCCACCGCGGCGGCGGCACCCCACAGCGACACGGCCCGCATCCGCGGCGGCCCCGACGATCCGGCCGCGAGCAGGCTCAGCCCGCACGCCAGCAGCGTGGAACCGGCCGCGCCCTGCACCATCCGCCCGGCGACCACCCCGAACGCGTTGCCGGACAACGCGATCAGCACGCAGGAGGCGACGAAGAGCCACAGCCCGCACAGGAACAGCCGCCGGCGGCCGAAGATGTCGCCGAGCACCCCGGCCGTCACGATGACCGCGGCGCCGACGAGCGAATAGCCGGTGACCGCCCACTGCAGGGTGGACATCGACGCGTCGAGGTCGGCGCCGATCGCGGGCAGCAGGATGGTGACGGCCGAGGTGTTGGCGTTGACGACCAGGGTGGCCAGGCACGTCACGACGAGCAGGCCGTTGCCCGGTCGCCGGTCCACCGCGGCGGCCGTCACCGCACCCGCCCCGGACCGTCCGATGTGGACAGACGGCTGAGGAACAGCGCCTCGGACAGGGCGATGCGCTCGATCTCGCGCGGGTCGACGCTCTCGTTCGGCGCGTGGATGAGGCACCTCGGCTCCTCCACCCCCATGATCATGATCTCGGCGTCCGGATAGGTCTGCTGCAACACGGTGCACAGCGGGATCGAGCCGCCCTGCCCCTGCGTCGCCAGCTCCTTGCCGTAGGCCGACTCCAGCGCCGCGCGCATCGTGGCGAACGCCGGCCCGTCCGTGCGGCCGGCGAACGGTTCGCCGAGCGCCTGGCGTTCCACCTCGACCGAGACGCCCCACGGGGCGACGGCCCGCAGGTGCGCGATCAGGGCGTCCTGCGCGAGCGCCGCTCCGGTCCCCGGCGGCACGCGCAGGCTGACCCGCGCACGCGCCTGCGCGGGAACGGACGCCGAGGACTCCGCCACCGACGGACAGTCGATCCCGAGAACCGTCACCGCCGGCCGGGCCCACAGCATGTCCGCCACCTCGCCGCTGCCGACGATGCCGACCCCCGGCCGCACACCGGCGTCCGCGCGGAACTGCCGCGCCGGATACGACACCCCGTCCCAGCGCCGGTGGACGTCCAGCCCCTGAACCGTCGTGTCGCCCGCGTCGTTGCGCAGCGACGCCAGCATGGCGATGAGCGCCGCGAGCGCGTCCGGCGCCGGCCCGCCGAACATGCCCGAGTGCACCGGGCCGTCCAGCGTCCGCACCGTCACGATGACGTTCGCCAGGCCGCGCAGCGTGGTGGTCAGCGTCGGCAGCCCGGCGGCGAAGTTGCCCGCGTCGCAGACCAGGATCGCGTCGGCGCGCAGCAGTTCGACGTTGTCGACGACGAACGCCTCCAGCCCGCCGGTGCCCTGTTCCTCGGAGCCCTCGGCGATCACCTTCACCCCGACCCGCCGGTCGGCGCCGAGCGCGCGCAACGCCGTCAGGTGCGCCACGATGTTGCCCTTGCAGTCCGCGGCGCCCCGGCCGTACCAGCGCCCGTCGCGAACGGTCAGGCTGAACGGCGGGCTCTCCCACGCCGCCTCGTCCAGCGGCGGCTGCACGTCGTAGTGGCAGTAGAGCAGCACCGTCGGCGCGCCCTCCCGCGCCGGCGCGTGCCCGTACACCGCCCGGCTGCCGTCCGGGGTCTCGTAGTCACGCACGTCCTCCAGTCCCACCGCCGCGAACGCGTCCATCAGGTACCGCGCCGCCTTCAGGCACTCGTCGGGTGGATAGAGCGCCGGATCGGCCACCGAACGGAACGCCACCAACGCGGCCAGGTCCTCCCGCGCGGCCGGCATCAGCCCCTGGACCCGGCCGCGCAACGTCGCCACGTCCGGGCGTGCTTCGACGGTCATCGCAAAGCCCTCCTCGCTCGCCTACGGTGGCGCCATCATCGGGGCCCGCGACGGCGCCGGGCTTCATCCACGGCGGGTGATGTCGGCCGCCGGGCGGGACCGCGATGGTGTGCCGATGAGCTCAGATGCCGCAACCAGTGCCGGCGCCACGCGTGCCGGACCCGTGCGCAGAGCGGCCGCGCCGCAGTTCATCGCGTGGACCGCGCTGGCCTTCATGACGACGTCGTCGGTGGCCAGCCTCCGCCCGGCACCGACGATGGCGGTCTACGGACTCGCCTGCGTCTTCCTGTATCTCGTCCCGGCACTGGTGTTCCTGGTGCCGACGTCGCTCGTGTCGGCCGAACTCGCCTCCGGCTGGACCGGCGGGGTCTACAACTGGGTCAGCCGGGGCATCTCACCGAAGGCCGGGTTCCTGGCCGTGTGGTGCCAGTTCGCGATGACCATCTTCTACTACCCGAGCCTGCTGTCCTTCGTGGCCAGCACGTTGGCGTACGTGGTGGCGCCGGAACTGGCCAGCAACGGCGTCTACACGGCGATCGTCATCATCGCCGTGTACTGGCTGGGCGTGCTCGTCTCCTCCCGGGGCACGAAGGCGCTCGCCGGCCTCGCCAGCAGCGGCCTGTTCATCGGCACGCTGATCCCCGGCGTCGTGCTGGTCCTGCTCGGCGGCGCGTATCTCATGCGCGGCAACGCCTCCGCGGCCCCGATGGACAACGCGCACCTGCTCCCGGAATGGGCCGGACTCGCCAGCCTGGTGCTGATCGTCAACAACTTCCTCAGCTACTCCGGCATGGAGATGAACGCCGTGCACGTGTCGTCGCTGCGCAAGCCGGGACGGGAGTTCCCGCGGGCGATGTTTCTCGCGATGGGGTTGGTGCTGGCCATCTTCATCCTGCCGGCGCTGGCGATCAGCTGGGTGGTGCCGGCGGAGAGCCTCAGCCTCACGGCCGGGCTGATGCAGGCGTTCCAGGGCTTCTTCGCCGAGTTCGGCGTCGAGTGGCTCACCCCGGTGCTGGCCGTGATGATCGTGTGCGCCTCGCTGGGCGGCATGCTCACCTGGCTCGCCGGGCCCTCGAAGGGGCTGCTGCTGATCAGCCGGCAGGAGGGCTACCTGCCGCCGTTCCTGCAGCGGATGAACGCCCACGGCGTGCAGCAGAACATCCTGGTCTGCCAGGGCGTGCTGACCACCGTGATCGCGCTCGCGTACGGGCTCATCCCGGACGTGTCGAGCGTCTACTGGATCTTCTCGGTGATGACGACCCAGGTGTACCTGATCATGTACCTGCTGATGTTCGTCGCGGCGGTGCGGCTGCGGCGGCGCGAGCCCGACACGCACCGCGGCTACCGGGCGCCGATGCTGGTGCCGCTGGCGGCCATCGGGTTCCTCGCCTCACTGGCGGCGCTGCTGATCGGGTTCGTGCCGCCGTCGCAGTTCGGGGGCGGGAGTCCGGTCGTGTACACGGCCATCGTCGGCAGCGGGATCCTCGTCATCGGGCTGCTGGTGCCGTTCCTGTTCTACCGCTTCCGCAAGCCGTCGTGGAAGGAGGCATCGTGAAAGCCCTCTACGGGGCCGCGGCGTTCGTGGTCGCGGGTCTGACGGCCTGGGGACTGCTGGTGTACCCGGTCGCCAAGGAGAACGCCGACGCGCGGGCCAAGGCGCAGGCGCTGGTGCTCGCGTTCGACGAGGCCGGGCTGACGGCGCCGTCGATCCGCGTCGCGACGCGCGTGTTCGGGACCGACGGCGGGCACGTCTGCGCCGACCCGGGCGCCGCGCTGCGCCGTGCGGCGGCGGACGTGAGCCTCAGCAACGGCGCCGCCCACGTGGGGGTGCGGCCGGTGGTCGCCGCCCGGCGGGTGGTCGAGGGCGAACTGCTGGTGCTGCGGGTGTACTGCCCGGAGCAGCTGGCGGGGTTCGTCGAGTACGTGGACGGACTTCGCCTGACCGCCGGTTGAGCCGCCACACGACGCGCCGGGCCCCGTGATTCCAGGGGCCCGGCGCGCCGCCGGAGTATCAGGCCCGGCGCAGCCTCACCGCGACGACGAGCGAACCGACACCGACCACCAGCGCGCTCGCGGCGGTGAACAGCACCAGCGACGCCAGCGACAGCCGGGGCAGCACCAGGAACGCCACACCGACCACAGTGGACAGCACGCCGAGCCCGAGCAGCCACGGCCGCGCCCCGCTGTCCGCCCCGAACGCCAGCACCACCTCGCACACGCCGCTGACGATCCAGGCCACCGCGACCAGCACCGCCAGCACGGTCAGGCCGGCGACCGCGTCGACGAGACACGCGATGCCGCCCCCGATCAGCAACAGCGCCGCCCCGGCGGTCAGCAGGCGGATGCCCCACCCGCCCGGCCCGACGACGGCGGCGAACAGCCGCGCGGCACCCAGCAGGATCAGCCAGATCCCGGTCCAGATGACGATCGCGCGCAGCGTGGCGTCCGGCCAGGCGAGCACCGCCACGCCGAAGCCCACCGACACCGCGCCCAGCAACGCCGGTTGCCACCACGGCAGCCGCACGTCGTCCACAGTGGACACTCCGTCGGCCTCCCCGAAGACACTCATTCCCGGTACCTCCAGCTCCATCGGGACTCCCGGGCGACCGAGGCGGTGAGCCCGGTGACACAGCCGCCGATCGCCAGGTACACCAGCGCGGTGGCCGCCTGCGCCGGCACGTCGGCGGACGTGGTGAACGGCCACAGCGTGATCAGCGTCGTCATCAGCACCGACACCCAGCCGAAGAAGAGGAACGGCTGCGGCGAGAGCACGAGCAGCAGGTGCATGAGCAGCGCGGCACCGGCGGTGGCGACGAGGGCCGCGGCGGTGAGCCGCAACGGGCTCGCCACGAGATAGCCGCCGTGCGCCGCCGGCGCGATGATGCGGACGTCCCCGGCGGCACGCGCCGCCACGGTACCGGTGAGCGCCACCAGCCCGGCCACCATCGCCGTGGCGACGGTTCCGGCCCACAGGTCCACCGGAAACCCGACGTCGACGACGGTTCCTGGCTTCGGCACAACGCCAGGATCCGCACCGGTGCACCGGGCGGCATCACCCGCGCCGGATGGGGTGATCGAACCGCGTCGCTTCATCCGCCGCAGATGGTGACTCCCGGTCACCTGGCCGGAAGGGTCGTCCTCACCGAGGAACGACGGAGCCGACTGGAAGGAGCGACGACATGGTCCTCGATTGGGCGTACCTCGCCTCGTGCGGCGAGGATCCGGAACTGCTGTTCGCCACCAAAGCGCAGCAGAACCGGGTGAAGCGGGTGTGCACCGGCTGTCGCGTCCGGCTCCGGTGCCTCGCGGAGGCGCTCGACGAACGGCACGAGAACGGCGTCTGGGGCGGGATGACCGAGCGGGAGCGGCGCGCGCTGCTGCGCCGCTACCCCGGGGTGCGCAACTGGCGCCGGCTCCTCGACGCCGCGCAGGAGGCGTTCGCCGCGCAGGCCCGGGCCCGGGTCGCCGCGCGGGCGCGCGCCGTCGCACAGGCGGGGGCGGCGCGATGAACCTGCGCCACTACGCGCTGCTGGTGCGCGGCCGCCTGGACGCCGCCACGCGTGCGCTCTTCGCCGAGTACGACCTGGACGACGAGCCGGTCGACATCGCGCTGTACGACCTGCCGATGCGCGAACCGGCCATGGACGCGTTGCTCACCCGCGCCGAGGCGCTCGGGATCCGCGTGATAGCGGTGGAACGGGGAGAGCGGTGATGTTCCATCCCGTCTCCGCCCGCGTCGCCCCGGCGAGCCACCGCCGGGAGCCGGAGCCCGTGACGCTGTTCGTCGCGGCGGTCATGTGCGTCGCGTCCATCGTCGGCGGTGGTTTCGCCGTCTCCGGCGAACCGCTCGGCGGCCTCGTCTGGGTGCTCGTCATCGGGCTGCTGGCGTTCGGGTCGGTGGCGGTGCGGCGGCGGTCGCGCGCCGAGGAGCCGCCCGCCGAGGTGGAGCTCTGCGACGCCGCCGACCGTGCGCTGATGATCCGGGTGCGGGAGCAGGCCCGCATCGTCCGGCGCGCCTGGCCGTCGCTCGGCGGGCTGGCCGACGTGCCGGATCCCGGCCCGGTGCTCGACGGCGCGCTGCGCGAGCTGCGTCGCACGTTGGTCGAGCGGCAGGCGCTGCGCCGGGCGTTCCGCCACGCGCAGGAGCCGTCGTGGTCGGTGCCCGACGCCGCCCTGCCGGCCTGGCAGGCCCGGCGCCAGCTGGTTCTCGACCGGATCCGCGAGCGCGACGCGAGGATCGCCGAGGGGACAAGGCATCTGGTCGAACTGGTGGACGCCTGCGTCGCCTGCGAGCGGCACCACGCCGCGTGGGAACGCACCCGGCAGGTGCTGGAGGAGCTGGACGACGTTCTCGCGCGCACCGATCCGGACACCGAACCGGTCGAGGCGGCCGAGCTGGCGGCGATCGCCGAGCGCACCGGCTCCGTGGTGCGCGCCTACCGGGAGCTCACCTCGTGACGGCGTCGTGGATCCGGCCGCCGGCGGCGCTGTCCACAGTGGACGCCCGGGAACTGAACCGGCACCTGCAGGACATCATCATGCCGCCGCCGACACCGCTCACCGAGCTGAACGGCCTGCGCGTCGCCGTGCGCTACGGTTCGGCCGATCCGGGGCTGCGCATCGGCGGCGACTGGTACTCCTGCGTGCCGCTCGCCGACGGGGCCCTGGTGCTGGCCGTCGGCGACGTCGTCGGGCACGGCCTGCCCGCCGCCGGTTCGATGAGCGCGCTGCGCCACTCCTGCGCGGCGCTGGCCATCGCCGGGTTCGAGCCGGGGGAGCTGCTCGCCGCGCTGAACGCCGTGCTGTGGCAGCAGCCCGGCGACGCCATGGCCACGGCCGTGGTCGCGAAGTACCGGCCGGCCGACGGGACGCTCACCTGGGCGCGCGCCGGCCATCCGCCGATCGTGCTGGCGCACTCCTCCGGGGTGCGGCCCTGGTACGAGCCGCCGGGGGTGATGCTCGGCGTCGACCCCGACGCGCGGTACCCGCAGCGGGTCGCGCCCCTGGACCCCGGCGACATGCTGCTGATGTACACCGACGCGCTGGTCGAACGGCGCGGCAGCAGCGTCGACGAGGGCGTCACCGCGCTGGTGGAACGCGTCCGGCAGACGCTGCGCGACGACCGGTGCGGCGTGCCGGACGTGGTGGAGCGGGTGCGTCCGCACGAGACGAACGACGACGCCTGTGTCATGGCGGCCGAGCCGCTGCCCCGTTCGTGAGAGCTTCGTTCGTGAGGAGAGTGCTGTGTCGGGTGTCATGACGCGTCCGGTCCGGACCCCGGAGGTGCCGCCCGGGCACATCCAGCGGCGCCGGTTGATCGAACGGCTCGACGCCGCCGCGCGTACCCCGCTGACCGTCGTCACCGCCCCGGCGGGCTGGGGCAAGACGGTGCTGCTGGCCTCGTGGGCACACGCGGCGAGCCGCCTGGGGCCGGTGGTGTGGATCAGCGTGGAGCGCGACGGCGCGGGCGACCTGCTGTCCCGGGTGGACAAGGGGGTGGCGGCCGCGGCGGCGCGCGGGGGCGCACCCGCACCGCGCCCGGTCGTCGTGGTCGACGGGTTCCACCTGGTGCGCGACGCGGACGTGCTCGCCGAGGTGGAACAGCTCGTGCGCTACGGCGACGGCGGCGTGCGGCTGATCCTCGCCGGGCGGACCGATCCGGCGCTGCCGCTGCACCGGTTCCGGGTCGACGGCGTGCTGACCGAACTGCGCGCCGAGGACCTCGCGTTCAGCGTCGAGGAGACCGCGCAGTTCGTCGCCTCGATGGGGGTCGAGTGCACGGAGACGGCGCTGTTCCGGCTGCACGCCGCGACCGAGGGCTGGGCGGTCGGCCTGCGCCTGGCCCTCGGCGCGGCGCCGCAGCGCACCGATCCGGCCCTGTTGCTGGAGGACGACGGCTACTTCGCCTCCGTCGCCGAGTACCTCTCGGTGGAGGTGATCGACGCGCTGCCGTCCGAACGCCGCCGCCTGCTGCTGGAGACCTCGGCGGTGGAACACCTGTCGGCGGGTCTGGTCGAGTCGCTGACCGGGCGGGTCGACGGCGGCGCGCTGCTGGCCGAACTGAGCCGCGCGGACCTGTTCCTGCGCCGCGAGGTGGGCCCGGGCGGCTGGTACCGGTTCCACCCGCTCTTCGCCCGGACCCTGTACGCGCAGCTGCGCCGCCGGATGCCGGACCGGGTCCGGGACCTGCACGGGCGGGCCGCGGACTGGCATGCCGTGCACGGGTTGCCGGGCGACGCGTTGCGCCACTCGCTGCTGGCCGGCCGCTGGAGGCAGGCGACCGACGTGCTGTCGCGGCACTGGACCGACCTCGTGGTGGGCCCGCGCCGCGGCCTGCCGGCGGACGACGGCCCGACGCCCGGCCGTTCCGAGCTGCCGGCCGAACTGGCGTTGGCGTTCGCCGCCGAACACCTGCGCCGCGGGGACGCCGACGGGATGCGCGGCTACCTGCGGATGGCCGATCGCCACGTGCGCAACGGCGGCAACGGGAACGGCAACGGAAACGGCAACGGAAACGGCGCCCCGCGGATGGCGGCGGCGCTGCACCTGGCCGAGGCGACGGTCTTCGGCGACCCGCGGGTCGCGTTGAGCCTCGTCCCGCCGGTGCTCGGCGACCCGTCGGAGGAACTGGCCGACGAGACGCGTGCACTCGCCCTGCTCTCCTCCGGCCGGGCCTGGATGCGCATCGGCCAGTGGGGCCAGGCCCGGCAGCCGCTGAGCGAGGCGCTGGTCCTCGCCCAGCGCACCAGCATGGTGCAGGCCCAGATCTGCGCGGCCGGACTGCTGGCGACGCTCGAGGCGGTCCAGGGGCGGCTGCGGCTCGCGGCGGCCATCGGCCGGCGGGCCCTCACCACCGCCGAACGCTTCGGCCTCACCGACGCCGTCGACCTGGCGTGGACCCGGATGGCCCTGGCCGAGGTGTACTACCAGTGGGAGTGCCTCGCCGACGCCGAACATCAGGCCGAACTCGGCCTCGACCTCGCCGGCGACAACGTCGAGGCGCTCGCCTTCGGCGAGGTGCACCGCGCCCGGCTGCGGCTGGCGCACGGACACTTCGCGGCGGCGCTGAACGTCGTGCTGGCCGCCCGGCGCGAACTGGCCACCGCCGCCCCGCCGCTGCGCACCGCCCTGGCGCTCGTCGAGGCGGAGACGCGGGTGGCGACCGGCGACTTCGCGGCCGCGGCGCGCGCCCTGCCGGACCGCGCCGACGCGGAGATCTTCGCCGGCTGGGCGGCCGTGGTCGAGGCGACCGTGCAGTACGGCGAGGGGCGCTTCACCGCCGCGCTGGCGACGGCCTCGGTGCCGGTGGAGTCGCACCCGTCGTCGCTCACCTGGCAGGTCCGCGGCGCGCTGCTGATGGCGTTGGCCGGCCGGGCGCTCGGCGACCGGGCCAGGGTCGTGCGGCACCTGGAGACCGCCATGGCGGCCGCCGAGGACGAGGGCTTCCGTCGGCCGTTCGTGGCCGGCGGGCATCCGGTGCGCGACCTGCTCGCCACGTTCGGGCCGCTGCTGCCGGTGTATCACCCGATGGCCTCGGAACTGTCCACTGTGGACCCCGTGCCGGCTCCGGTGCCCGCGGTCGAACTGGGCACCGCCGGCCCGCCGGTGGGCGTGCTGCTCGAGCCGCTGACCGAACGGGAACTGATCGTGCTGCGCTACCTGCAGGGCACCATGTCCAACGACGAGATCGCCGCGACGCTGTACGTGTCGGTCAACACCGTCAAGACGCACATCAAGAACATCTACCGGAAGCTGAACGCCGGCCGCCGTCGCGAGGCCGTTCGTCGCGCGCGTGAACTGCGCCTGCTGTGACACCGCCTATCTACCACGGAACGCGCGGCACAGCTCGTCGAGCAGCTCGCGGCCGGCGACCCGTTCGCGGCGCAGCGTCGGTGCGTAGGCCAGCAGCAGCCGCCGCACCAGGGGCCCACCGGTGACGAACGGCCGCCGGATGTCGTCCGCCGCCGCCGTCGAGACCGCCAGTGCGAGGCCGTCGCGCACGCCCGCGGTGTCGCGCAGGCGTTCCGCCGCCACGGCGCCGAGAAGCGCGGCCCGCACCCGGCAGGTCGACGGCACACCGGCGTCGCGGGCCAGCAGCGGCGCCAGCGCGCGGCGCGCCGACAGCGGCCGGTCGGTGGCCAGCAGCACCGCGGCGCGCACCACGGCGGACCACTCCGCGAACGTCACCTCGCCGCGCTCGTCGAGCGACTCCGGCCGCACCGCGCCGGGCTGGTGCAGGGCGAGCCGCAGTTCGGCCTCGGTCAGCGCGAGGGCCCGCCGCAGCGGGGCGGGAAGGGTCGCCGGGGCGTGGCCGCGGTGGATCGCGCGCACGAGGTTCAGGCCGTCGACGGGGTGTCCGAGGTTGTGGCACAGCCGGGCGCGCAGCAGTTGCGCCGCGGCCGACATCGCCGGATCGTCGTCGGCGAAGGTCACGGTCTCGTCGAGGAACCGGCAGGCCGCCGCCACCCGGTCGCGTTCGCAGGCCACCCCGGCCAGGGCCAGCCGGGCCCAGCCCAGTTCCACGGCGGAGGTGATCCCGAACCGGTCGGCGGTCGCCAGCGTCTGCCGGCCGAGGCGCACGGCGTGGCGCAGCCGGCCGCGCACCACCTCCACCAGCGCGAGGTGCCCGGCGGCGGCGATCTGGGCCTGCGCCATCCCGGCCCGTTCGGCGAGGGTCAGCGCGGTGTTCAGCACCGGCGCGGCGGCGCGCACGTCACCCGCGCCCACGCTGGCGACCCCCTGGGAGAGCAGGGCGAGCGCGGCGGCGGAGTCCGGCGAGCCGGCCCGGTCGGGCAACGCGATCGCGCGTGCGGCGGCCGACGCGGTGCGCCGATGGTCGCCGGCGAGGCGCGCCTCCGCGGTCTGGAACGCCGGGAACAGCCGGTGCCGACCGAGGCGTCCCGCGTCGCGCAGGTATCCGCGCAGCCCGTCGAGGTCGCCGGCGTGCAGCCGTTCCGCCGCGAACGCCAGCACCAGCCGCACGTCGTCCCGCCCGGCGGAGGGCAGCCGCGGCGCCGACCCGTCCGGCCGCCCGAACCGGGTACCGGCGAGCAGGTCGGCCCAGTGCGTGTCGAGCAGTTCGGTGGCGTCCGCCCAGTCGCCGGCGAGCAGCGTGTGGCGCAGCGCCTCGGCCGGGAACCCGTAGACGCGCTGCCACGCCGCGGCGCGGCGGTGCAGGAGCGTGGCCCGGCGGGAGTCGCGGCCGCACAGTTCGCGGTAGACGGCGCGGGCGAACGCGGGATGGTAGCGGTGCCACCCGCCGGGCCCGGTGCGCCGGGCCAGGAAGACACCGGCGCGGCACAGCTCGGCGAGCGTGCGCGCCCCGTCGCCGCCGACGAGCGCCTCGACGAGGCCGGCCGTGAGCACCGGTGCGACCGAGGTGTCCAGCACCACCTGGCGCAGCGGGCCGGCCAGCCGGTCGAGCACCTCCGCGGTCAGGTAGCCGGTGACGGCCTCGTCGAAGGCGCCGCCGTCGCCGAGTTCCGTGGTGGGGTCGGGGCGGCCGCGCATCGAGGCGGCGGCGAGGCGCACCCCGGCCGGCCAGCCCTCGGTGCGCCGGTGCAGGATCTGGCGTTCCGGGCCGGGCAGGTGGACGCCGCCGGCGACGAGCACCTCGTGGGTCTCGTCGGGCGTGAGCGTCAGCGCGTCGGCGGGCACCTCGGCCAGGTCCCCGGGCGCCGGCCAGCGGGGCAGCGCCGGCACCGGGTCGGCGCGCCCGGCGAGCACGACGTGCCGGCCGGGCACCGGATCGCTGACCAGTTCGGCGAGCGCGACCCGCGCGGTCGGTTCGGCGACGCGGTCGACGTGGTCGACGACGACGGTGCTCGCGACACCGTTGCCGTGCGACGCGGCCGCGAAGAGGCGCTGCGCCAGGCGTTCGGTGTCGCGTGCGGCGTCGATCCAGTGCACGGTGCCGGCCGGGCGGCGCCCGCGGGCCCAGTCGGCGAGGGCCACCGTCTTTCCGGTGCCGGCGGGGGCCGTCAGCACGGTCACCGGCGCGCGGGCGGCGTCGTCGAGCCGGCGGGAGACCCGGTGCCGGTGCACGTGGTCCGACGGCCGGTCCGGGATCGGTTCGGCCGGATAGTCTTTCATGCCTGCCTCGGGGTCAGGTCGACGGCGGGAACGCCGTGCGCAGGAGTTCGTCGTGGGCCGGGGAGAGGTTGGTGTACAGCAGCGTCGGCCGGTACGCGGCGAGCGCGTCGTGCAGCCGGCCGACCGCCGTTCCGTCGGCGAGCACCAGCAGCGCCGACGTGCCGGGGCGCAGCGCGGTGCCGGTCCGCGCCACGAGGTCGTCCGGGATGCCGATGCCGGTCAGCGCCCCGTCCGGGCGGGTGGCCGTGCCGAAGCGCGGCAGGAGCGCGATGCCCAGAAGCGTTCCCCAGAAAAGGTCGCCGGCCGGGTCCGGGGAGAGGGGACCCGACAGGCGGCGGACGCCCGGCCCAGGGGCGCCCGCCACCCACCACGCGGCGGCGGCGTCGTCGACACCGGCCGCCTGGTGCCGGGCGAACCTCGCGAGGACGTCGGCGGCGCGGTCAGCACCGGAGGCGTCGTCGAGGATCCAGACCGCGAGGGTTCGCACCGGACGTCACTCGGCCATGACCGGCGGCTGCCGCCGGGCCTGCACCGGTTCCTCCTCGCCGACCGCCTCCGGCCACCGCGCGGTCAGCGCGTACAGCACGACCACGTCGAGGGCGACCATGAGCAGCGACCAGATGGGGAACGCCCCGATCCACAGGATCTGCGCCAGCATGTGCACGCCGGCGACGATGACGGCGACGATCCTGGCCCAGGTCTGCCCGGCGAGCACACCGGCGCCGGCGGCGCACAGCAGCGTGCCGAGACCGATCTGGAGCCAGCCCCAGCCGGTGATGTCGACGAGGTACATCACGTCCTCGATCATGACGACGTAGTCGTCGTTGACGAGGGCGACGATGCCCTCGATCAGGTTGGCGATACCGGTCAGCAGCAGCATCACGCCGGCGAAGGTGACCCAGCCGGCCCAGGCGGATCTCGTCTGCATGCCGTCCTCCTCTCGTGCGGTACGTCGGTGGTCAGTGCGTCGAGCCGGCGGGCGTGGTGGCGTCCGCGCCGTGCAGGGCCGCCTGGAGTTCGGCCTCCGTCTTCTCCGACAGCGACGACTTGAGCACCGTTCCGCCGTACTGGCTGAGCGCGGCGACCGCCTTGTCGGTGGTGACGTGCTCGATGATGAGGAACAGCGCCGAGGTCCCGGGCTGGAGCATGTCCCGCACCTGCTTCTGGAACTCCTTGTCGATGCCCGACTTCTCGATCTTCCCCATGACGGCACCGAGTCCGGCGCCCAGCGCCATGCCGAAGAAGGGCACGAAGAAGAGCAGCCCGAACAGGAAGCCCCAGAACATTCCCCACGCGGTACCGCCGGCCACGAGGTGGGAGTTGGTGGTGGTGGTGTGGAACCGGCCCTTGGCGTCGCGGCGGACGGTGGCGATCGCGTCGGGCTGCAGGACGAGATCCTGCGACAGCCGCTGCGCCTCGTCGGCCGCGGCGGTCGCGGTCGCTTCGTCGGGATAGCCAATGGCGACCAGTGTGGACATCGCATGAGCTCCTTCTGGCTCGTTCTCCCGGCCGGGGCCGGGAGGTGGGGCGTCCGGCTCTTCCGGCCGCCCGGTCAATGTCAGCGAACGTGGGCCGGGGTCGCCTCCCCCGCACGGGGTGAGCCGGTGCGGCGCGCCAGGGCGGTGACGCCCAGCTCGAACGCGGCCAGCGCGACGGCCAGCACCAGCAGGGCCGTCCAGGAGGCGAGCAGGAGCGCGGCGACGACGGCGACGACGACGCCACCGACCCGGATCGCGTCGAGATGCTCGACCGTCCACTGTGGAGCTTTGTGGACGGCTTGCGTGCCCGCCTTCGCGGCGCGTCGACCGCCGGCCGCGATCGCCGCGCGCAGCCGCACCGGCAGGCGGCCCGGGCCGATCAGGTACGCGCCGAGGGCGAGCAGGGCGCCGGCCCGGAGCAGGATCTCGCCCCTTTCCCGCAGCCCCTGGGTGACCAGCGAGATCGTGGCGGAGACGCCGTCGCGGTACACACCTTCGGGTACCCGCGCCTCCAGGTCGGCCCGCCAGGCGCGCAGGACCGCCGTGACGGCGACCGCCGCCACGCACAACCACAGTCCGAAGTGGACGGTGACCCGCCGCCGCCCCGGCGCCACCACGAACGCCAGCACCAGCAACAGCAGCGTGCCCGACACGGTGGCGACCAGGGCACGCCGCGCGGTGTCCAGGGCCCGCTGCGCCGCCCGCAGCCGCCCACCGTCGTCGACCGTGAACCGGGCGAAGTCCGCCGGCAGGGAGACCCCGAGGGCCTCCTCGACGGTGGTCCGCAGGTTGGGCGGGATCGCCCCGCTGCCGAGGTCGGGCAGCGTGATCTGACGGCCGAACACCGTGGGCAGCCGGGCGCCCAGTTCGTGGATCACCTGGTTGACCACGGGCAGCAGGTCCACGGTGACGCGGTCGCCGTCGGTGCGCACGACCGCGCTGGTGCCGCGCAGCACGGCGAGGGCCCGCTGGTGGGTGCGCCGGTTCACCTCGGTCCACAGGGCGCGGAAGCGGTCGCTGCCGACGACGTTCTCCACGGTGCGGCGCACCCCGTCGCGGACCTGGCCGACCACCGGGCCGACCACGAAGCCGGCCGCCTCGGGCAGCGCCGCGCGCACCCGCTCCTCGACGTCGAGCACCGCGAACACCTGCGTCGTGGTGTACTCCGCGACGGCCGCCGCGACCGCCGGATCGCCGGGCAGCGGCGCGACGGTCGCGGTCCACCGTTCGGTGTCCAGCACCGTGCGCGCCGCCCAGACGCCGACGACGCTCGCCACGAGAGCGAACGCCGCCAGCGCCGCCAGCACCGCCCCGGCCCACCGGCGCACCGCGCCGAGCGTCTCCCGCCGGCGCTCCCGGGTGTCCAGTTCGGCCCGCGCCTGCGACAGCTCGGTGCGCAGCCGGTGCAGTTCGCGGACGGTCGCCGGGTCGGTGGTGCTCACACGCTTCGGGCCCGCAGGGCCGCCTGGCGCCGCAGCCGTTCGTACTCCGCGGGCGAGAGCCGGCCGTCGTCGCGCAGCCGGGCGGCGAGGTCGTCGTCGGGGGTGCCGCCGCCGCGCAGCGCGGTGTGCAGCGGCCGGGTGTCGATCGGTTCGGCCGGCCGCGCGACGATGTAGGCGAGCGCGCCGAAGAACGGCAGGAACACGATGAGCAGCATCCAGCCCGCCTTGGCCCAGCCCGACATCTCGCGGCGCAGGATGTCGCCGAAGACGCAGATGAAGCTCCACGCCACGGCGAACCAGAAGAAGACCACCAGGGTGGCCCAGAGGAACGTGCCGAAGGTCCAGTCCACGGTGTGACTCCCGTTCTCGTCGGTGCGGTCGCGGCCATCATCGGCGGGTCCCGGGTGGACGGGCATCATCCGCGATGGATGAGGTCGGCCGGGCGGTTTTCTCAGCCGGGCGGCGTCAGGGTGGCGTCGGCCAGCGCGGCGGTGAACGCCGCCGGCGTCGGATCCTTCGCCCAGAGCGTGCGCTGCCGCACCGCACCCGTGCCCTCGCGACCCAGCCGCTCCAGTCCACTGTGGACGAATTCGTCGTCGCCGAGCGCGTGCAGCACCGGATCGATCCGGTCGAACAGCCGCCGCACGGCGTCGTCCACGGCGACGTAGGCCCGGTCCGGCGAGCGCGGGTCGACGCCGTGCTGCGCGGCGACCAGCAGTTCCCGGGTGAGCCGCTGCGGCGGCACGTCGGGCGCCGGCACACCCCGCCGGACGTCCTCGACCAGGCTCGCCACGAGCGCCCGCGTCACGCCGGCGAGCAGCACCGCGTCGTCGACGCTCGGGCACGCGTCGGCCACCCGGATCTCGACGGTGGGGTAGCGGGCCGACAGCCGGGCGAGGAAGTACACGCTCGCCGGGTCGAGGGCCGTGCCGCGGGCGACCGCGACGCGCACCGCCCGGTCGTACCCGTCCGGGTCCGGCCACGGCGACGGCGGCCGGAACGTCGGCCAGCGCAGCTGTCGCCGGTACCGCACGCTCGCCCAGCCGCTGTCGACGCCGGCGATGATCGGCGAGTTCACCGTGCAGGCCAGCAGCGCCGGCAGCCACGCCCGCAGCCGCCCCAGAACGTCCACCGCCAGCGCCCGGTCCGCGATCCCCACGTGCACGTGGCAGGCGGAGCTCCCGCCGCCCAGCGTGGCGTACGGGAAGCGGCGGGCCAGGGCGCGGTAGCGCGCGTCGTCGGCGACGGCGGAGACCGGGCCGTCCGGGAACGGCACCGAGCCGGAGGCGACCAGCCAGGCGCCGGCGCGGGCGGCCACGGTCGCCGCGTGCGCCCGCCGGCGCCACAGGTCGGCGCGCAGCTCGTCGAGGCGGGTGCACACCCCGGTCGCCGTCTCCACCTGGTAGGCCATGTACTCGGGCACGATCGCGCCACCGCCCGCGCGCACCACCTCCGCGGCGACGGGCGCGACCGCGCCGTCCGGCCCGAGCAGAAAGAACTCTTCCTCGACACCCAGGGTCAGCATCGGCAGAGCCTGCCAGCGGAACGGGGCAGGCTACGTCACCCCGGCGGGATGACGACCGGGCCGGTGCGCCGCGACCACCATCCATTGTGGAACGTCATGCCGATCGAGGGAGCGACGATGTGCCGATGGCTGGCCTACTCGGGTTCGCCCATCCTGCTGGAGGAACTGCTGTACCGGCCGGAACATTCACTGATCGACCAGAGCCGGCACTCGCGGCTGGGTGCCGAGACCACCAACGGCGACGGCTTCGGCGTCGGCTGGTACGGCACGGACGGCGGCTCGCCCGCGCTGTTTCGCGGCATCGGCCCGGCCTGGGGCGACGAGAACCTGCGTGAGCTGGCAGGCGCCGTCGCCTCACCGCTGTTCCTGGCGCACATCCGGGCCAGTACCGGAACGGCGGTGCAGCAGAGCAACTGTCACCCGTTCCGCTACGGGAACTGGCTGTGGCTGCACAACGGGCTGATCCGCGGGTTCGCCGCGATGAAGCGGGAGCTGACGCTGGCCGTGGATCCCGGGCTGTACCCGCACATCGGCGGTTCGACCGACTCCGAGGTGATGTTCCATCTGGCGCTCACGTTCGGTCTCGTGGAGCAGCCGGTGTGCGCGGTGGAGCGGATGGTCTCCTTCGTCGAGGAGACCGCGCGCGAGCACGGGGTGCAACGGCCGCTGCAGATGACGCTCGGCGTCGCCGACGGGACGCGGCTGTGGGCGTTCCGCTACTCCAGCGAGGGCAACAGCCGTTCGTTGTACGTCAGCACCGACGCCGCCGCGCTGCGCGCGCTGTACCCGGAGAACGAACGCCTGCAACGCATCGCCGACGGCACCCGCATCGTGGTCTCGGAACCGCTGGGTGAACTGGTCGGCGCGTGGCAGCCGATCCCGGAGTCCAGCTACGGGCTGGTGGAGCCGGGCAACGCCATGCTCGGCGACTTCAAGCCGTAACGACACTCCACAGTGGAGCGTCAGCCGGCGATGATGTCGGCGAGGGCGGCCGTCCGCTCCGGGGTCCACCCGTCGGGTGGCGCGACGGCCGCCCAACCGGCCACCGGTGCGGTGCCGTAGTTGTGCCCGTGGCCGTCCGGCACCGCCGCCGCGCGGGCGAGGTCCGCCGACACCTGCCAGAACGTCACGAACGGCAGCCAGTGCATCGCCGGTGACACGTCGGATCCGCGCTTCTCGGTGAGCCAGTCCGGCCGCACGACGGCCAGCCGCGGCGCCCACCACACGATCGGGTCGGACGGGTGCTGCAGGTACACCACGCGCGGGCGTTCCCAGGCGCCGTCGGGCTCGTCGAGGTCGGCGACGCTGTCGCCGGCGAAGCGGACCGTGGTGCCGTGCGCGTAGCGGGGCAGGATCTCCGGGCTGCCGCCGTCCCGGTCGGCGACGATGCGCCGCCACAGTTCGTTGCGGTTGGGCGGCCCGACGAGGAGCATGCCGTCGGTGCGGTTGCGGATGTCGTCGACGCCGGTGAACGCCGCCTCCGTGCCGAACGAGCCGAGGCTCTCCCCGAACAGCAGCAGCTTCGGCCGGACTTCCGCGGCGCGCCGCGACCAGGCGGCGTAGACGGCGTTGAAGAGGTCCCGGCCGGACTCGCGGGCGCGTTCCTTGTCGACCAGGAAGGAGATCCAGCTCGGCAGGTAGGAGTACTGGGTCGCCACGATCGCGGTGTCGCCGCCGTACATGTACTCCAGCGGCCGTACGGCCTTCTCGTCGACCCAGCCGGTGCCGGTCGTGGTCACCACCACCAGGACCTTGCGGGAGAACGCGTTCGTGCGCTCCAGTTCGCGCACCGCGAGCGCGGCCCGTTCGCGGGAACTGGGGGAGGCGCCGAGCCCGACGTACACCCGGATCGGGTCCTGTGCCCCGCCACCCGTGAAGGCGCGCAGCGCGGCCGCGTCCGGTCCACTGTGGACGAACGTGCGCCCCTCGTTGCCGAGCGACTCCCAGCTGACCAGCGAGCCGGGGCCGCCGGAGCGCAGCGGGTCGGTCGTGGCCGCCACGTCCGGCTTCGTCTCGCCGTTGACCGTGCGGAAGGCGTCGTCGACCGCGGCGTACGCGCCGCCGACCAGCACACCGTCGACGAAACCGAGCGCCAGCACCAGCACCGTGACGGCGCCGGCCACCCGCGCGGCGGCCGGCGGGATCCAGCGGCCGAGCGTGCGCCCGAGCCACCGGGCCGCCCGGCGCAGCAGCCGGCAGAGGCCGACCAGTGCCGCGGCGGTCGCGACGGCGAGCAGCAGCACCAGCGGGATGCCGGCGCGGGGCGGCGGCGGGAGGTCGTTCAGGCGGTGCAGGTCGCGCTGCCATCCGGCGCCGAGCCAGAGGAAGAGCGCGACGAGCGCGCCACCGGCACCGGCGAGCCACCACCACGCCGCCCGCGAGGGGCGCGGCAGCGCGCGTCCGGTCAGTTGACGGACCAGCCAGGCGCCGAGTTCGCCGAGGCCGTAGCCGATCGCCGCGGAGACGCCGCCGAGGATGCCCTGCATCACGTGTCCGCGCGGGAGCAGCGACGGCGTCAACGACAGGCACAGGAACGTCGCCGCGCCGGCGAGCCCCGCGTACCCGTAGCGCCACCGGCGGAAGAGTCGCCTCATCGGGACAGGCCGGCCGTGACGAGGACGCCCAGCCCGTTGGTGCCCCAGTGCGCCCCGAACGGCGCCCACAGGCTGCCGCTGCGCCGGCGCAGTTCGCACAGCACCACCCCGGCCACGGCGGTGAACGCGACCGCGCCGGCCACCGCCGTGGCCTGTCCCGCCCGACCGGTGCCGACCAGCCCCGCGACTGCGGGGTTGACCCGGTTCAGGCGCAACGAGGGGAGGACGTGCCACAGTCCGAAGAGGACGGACGAGACCGAGGTCGCCCATCCGGGGCCCTTCGCGGCGTGGACCAGCCCCCACAGCACGCCGCGGAACGCCACCTCTTCGAAGAGCACCGTCCCCAGGGGAACGACAAGGAAGGCCGTGCGGGCGGCCGCGCCCGGATCGAGTCCGTAGCGCGCGTCGTGGAACGCCGGCCGCACCGCCGGGATGGCCGCGGCCGCCGCGTAGCAAGCGGCGACCGCGGCCGCGCAGCCCACCCCCCAGGCCGCGCCGGTGCGCCAGGTCCGGCGCCCGAGGCCCAGGTCGTCGGCATCCAGTCCGGCGACCCGGCCGATGCACAACGCACCGACGGAGGCGATCGGCCCGAGCAGCAGCGCGGTGCCCGGGGGCCCCGTCCGGCCGGCCACCGCCACGACAGCGAGGAGGCCGACGGTCGTCGTGACGGCCGGACGGGGCGGTCGGGTGGGCGCCGCGCGGTCGCCCGGGCCGTCGTTCACCGCTCCAGGACCTTGGCCTTGGCCGCGGCGAACTCCGCGTCGGTGAGCCGGCCCTGCGCGTGCAGCACGGTGAGCCGGTCGAGCTCGGAGGCGAGGTCGTCCTCCGGCATCTCGTGGTTGACGGGCATCCCCGCAGGGGGAACGGCGGAGTAGTCCTGCGCTGCCCACCGGGCGCGTTGGCGCCGGGTGACCCGGTTGGACACCGCGGTCGCCGTCCCTGCGACGACGGCCGTGCGCACCATCCCGCTGATGAGTCCCATGTGTGCTCCTGTTCTGTCCGGCGGGTCTCAGGCGCCGATCGGCCGGCCCGCGTGGGTGAAGCGCTCCAGCGTCTCGGCGACCGCCTGGGCCGGGATCCGGGCGATGTCGACGAGTTCCCCGCCGGCCCGCCGGCACGCGCCGGAGAAGCGCGCGGCCCAGGTGTTCTCGAAGACCAGCAGCAGCGCCGACGTGCCCGGTTCGAGATCGGCGCCGACCTCGGCGACGTCCTCCGGTTCGAGCAGCCCGGCGCCGACCTGCCCGTCGACGGCGACGAACGCCGGCCGCAGGTCCGGGCCGAGGTCGCCGATCTCCAGCGAGCCCACCCGCCCGTCGGCCTCCTTGGTGACCAGCAACGCGTCGAAGATCCGCACGGTGCCGTTGCGTACCAGCCCGAGCAGGGCGGGTGCGACCTCGCCGGTGAAGCGGTTGCCGGTGAACCTGATGACCGCCAGGTCGACCGGTCCCACGTCGCCGCTGATGTCCACAGTGGACTCCCTTCTCTGGTGGTGGCGGATCGCCCGCCGACGGCTGCGCCTGGCCACGAACGCGATGAGGCTCGCGGCGCCGACGACCGCGGCGATGCCGGCGATCTCTGCGGCCGTTCCGCGCAGCCCCGCGCGTCGTGCGACGGTCACGCTCATCGCTGTCGGTTCCTTTCGTCCCATCGCTCGCCCCCGTCCGGGTCGCCGCCGCCGGCCCGCCGGATCCGCCGTTCGGGTGCCGGCCCGTCGGGCAGGCCGCGCAGGGCGGCGGAGAGGTACGGGCCGACCAGTTCCTGCCGCGCCTGCTCGGCCGCGGCGACGAGGACCCGGCGGCCGTCGGCCAGCGTCAGTTCGAGCACCAGCGGCTGCTTGCCGCACAGTCTCGGCTTCTCCCTGTCGACGGCGCGCCGGTTGTCGACGCACGCGCGCACCGGCAGGACGGCCGCGCGATCCAGGATCGGACCGCGCCGGATCACCAGCACGTTGTCGTACCAGCGCGCCGTCAGCCGGCGCGACCAGTGTGTGCGCAGTCCCGGCCAGAAGGCGGGTGGGCCGCCCGGTGCCCTCGCGCGGCATCGGAAGGTCCCACCCGCCCGGGCGAACCGCCTCCGTCGGTAGCCGTCGACAGCCGCCGCGCCGACCAGCAGGAGGACGGCGATGGTGTACAGCACCCCCATGCGGGAACCTCCGCTCCGTTCGCCCGATGAGGTAGATGCTCGATGAGCGCGCCGCGCGGGACATCACCCGGCGCGAATGAACGCCGCGGCACCGGCGGCTCGCCCACTGCGGAGGATCCGCCCGCCGGCGGGCCGCGCTGGGATGGGGGCGCGGCCGCCCGTCCGGGCGCGCGACCCGAGCGAGATGAGGCGGACATGACCGGTGAACGGTTCGACGCGGACGAGTACGCGAGGCGGATGGGCCGGGCGGTGACCGCGGCCGGGACCGCGGGGCTCGCCGGGGTGCTGGTGGCGCCCGGCCCGGACCTGGTGTGGCTGACCGGATACCGCCCGACCGCCGAGACGGAACGGCTGACCCTGCTCGTGCTGCGCCCGGACGAGCAGCCGGCGCTGGTCGTCCCCGCGCTGGAACGCCCCGACGCCGAGGCCGCGCCCGCCGCCGGCGCACTGCGCATGGTGCCCTGGCAGGACGGCACCGACCCGTGCCGCGAGGTGTCGCAGCTGCTGCGCTTCGGCGGCCGCTACGGGGTCTCCGACGCCACCTGGGCGATGCATCTGCTGGCGTTGCAGCGGGTCCGGCCGGACACGGCGTACCGGCCGCTCACCCAGTGCCTGCCGATGCTGCGCGCGGTGAAGGACGGCGCCGAGGTCGACCGCCTGGGCGCGGCCGGGGCCGCCGCGGACGCCGCCTACGAGGCGATCCTGGGCATGCCGTTCGCGGGGCGGCGGGAGGTGGACGTGGCGGACGATCTCGCCGACCTGCTCCGCCACTACGGCCACGAACAGGTGGACTTCACCGTCGTCGGCTCGGGACCCAACGGGGCGAACCCGCACCACGGCGCCGGGCCGCGGCAGATCGGCGCGGGCGACGCGGTGGTGCTCGACTTCGGCGGCCTGAAGGAGGGCTACGGCTCCGACACGACCCGAACGGTGGTCGTCGGCGCGCCGGACGCGGAGCTGCGCCGCGTGCACGACGTGGTGCGGCGGGCGCAGCAGGCGGCGTTCGAGGCGGTGCGCCCCGGCGTCGCCTGCGAGGACATCGACCGGGTGGCGCGCACGGTCATCACCGACGCCGGCTACGGCGAATGGTTCGTGCACCGCACCGGCCACGGCATCGGGGTCACCACGCACGAACCGCCGTACCTCGTGGCGGGGGAGAAGCAGCGGCTGCTGCCGGGGATGTGCTTCTCCATCGAACCCGGGGTGTACCTGCCGGGGCGCTTCGGCGTTCGGATAGAGGACATCGTCACGGTGACGGCGGACGGCGGGCGGCGCCTCAACACCAGCGACCACGGCCTGCGGACCGTCCACTGAGGACGGTCCGCGGGGTGCGTCAGCCGCGCCCGGTGACGGCCGAACGTCGGCGCTGGGCGCGGTACACCGGAACGCCCAGCAGCAGCGCGGCGCCCGCCATGAGGAACGGCGCCCAGTAGACCAGCGGCCGCTGACCGGTGTTGCGCGAGTACCAGACGAACAGCACGGCGAAGACCAGCGAGACGACCGCGACCACGGTGTCCCGCACGACGCGCGGGCCCGACGCCGAGCGCAACCGCGCCAGCTGCGCCACGGCCGAGAAGCCGTACGGGATCGCGGCGGTGATGCCGGTCATCAGCACCAGCGTGGTGAACACCGTCGTGCCGCCGGAGCCGAGATAGTTCACCAGCACCGCCACCGAGGCGAGCACGGTGGAGGAGACCACCCCGTACGCCGGCACGCCGCGGCGCGACAGCGTCGCGAACCGTTGCGGGAACAGGCCGTCGCGCGCGGCGGCGAGCGGCATCTCCGCGCAGATCATCGTCCAGGCGTTGAGCGCACCGAGGCCGGAGACGATGACGACCACGCTCATCGCGGCGCCGGCCCAGGTGCCGCCGACCATCGCGTCGACCGCGTCGGCGTACGGGGCGGTCGAGTCGGCCAGTTCCGCCGTCGGCACGATGCCGAAGACGGCCGTGAGCGAGAGCAGGTACACCACGGCGGTGGCGAGGGTGCCGAGCACGGTCGCCCGGCCGATGTTGCGGTCCGGGTCGCGCACCTTGGCGGCGGCCACCGAGGCGACCTCCACGCCGAGGTAGCTGAACAGCGCGATCGCCATGCCGCCGCCGATCGCCGTGACGGTCGACTCGCCGCTGACGTTCCAGGGCGTGAGGTTGGCCGGCTCGACGAAGAACAGCCCCACCGTGGCCATGAACGCCAGCGCCGCGAACTTCAGCGCCGTCGTCCACACCTGCACCGCCTTCATGGTCCGCACGCCGGAGAGGTTGACCAGCGCCGGCAGCCACAGCCCGAGCAGCACCAGCAGCACGGAGAAGAAGCGGTGGTGTCCGGTGTTGACGAACACCTCCACGTAGAGCACCCAGCCGACGGCGATGGCCGCGTTGCCGGCCCACGCGGTGATCCAGTAGGACCAGGCGTTGAGGAAGCCGACGCCGTCGCCGAACGCGGCCCGCGCGTAGGCGTACGGGCCGCCGTCGGCCGGCATCCGGCGCGACAGCGCCGCGAACAGCAGCGCCAGGGCCAGCGCCCCGACGGTCGTCAACGCCATCGAGACCAGGCTGATCGGGCCGAACGCCGCCAGCGAGGTGGGCAGGTTGAAGATGCCGACGCCGATGATGCTGCCCATGATGAGCGCGACGGCGGCGCCGAGGCCGAAGCCGGTGCGGTCGTTCATGAGACCGGATCGCGCAGCAGCGGGCAGGTCATGCAGTGCCCGCCGCCGCGGCCCTTGCCCAGTTCGAAGCCCTCGATCGTGAGCACCTCGATGCCGGCCGCCCGCATGCGCTCCACGGTGTGCGTGTTGCGCTCGTAGGCGATGACGACGCCGGGTTCGATCGCGACGACGTTGTTGCCGTCGTCCCACTGTTCGCGCGCCTGCTGGTACTCGTCGCCGCCGGTCTCCACGACCCGGATCCGGTCCAGGCCGAGCGCGTCGGCCACCGCCGTGAGCAGATCCGGTTCCCTTGTCACGTGGAACGTCCCGGCGCGCGGCCCCGGCCGCAGGCTGATCGCGCGCACGTTGTCGACGACCTTCGGGTACAGCGTGACGGTGTCCCGGTCGAGCATCGTGAACACGGTGTCGAGGTGCATGTGCGCCCGGTCCCGGCCCATGGCCACGGCGATCACCCGTTCCGCCGCGCCGGCGTCGAAGAGCGCACGCGCCAGCTGCTCGATCATCCGCGACTGGGTGCGCTCGCTCAGTCCGATGAGGACGGTCCCGTTGCCGATCGGCTGCACGTCGCCGCCCTCCAGCGTCGCGCGGCCGAAGTCGTCGGCGCGGAACCGGTCGCCCTCGCCGAGCGGCGGATACCAGTACTCGAACTTCGCGTCCGCGAACATCGGGTGGTAGCGGTAGATCGCCGCGACGTTGTACGCCTCGAGCCTTCTGGCCCGCCAGTACATCGGATTGATCGAGACGCCGCCGTAGATCCAGCACGAGGAGTCCCGCGTGAACAGCGTGTTGGGCAGCGGCGGCAGCACGAACGCGTTCGGGTCGGTGAGCGCGGCCGCCACGAGCGACGTGCCCCGGTGGCGTTCCAGCGGAATGCCGGCCTCGGCGACGGTCAACCCGCCGACGAGATGCGTGGCGAGGTCGCGGGCCGACAGGAGGTCGAGGACCGAACGGACCTCGTCGACGAGCGAGAGCCCCACGGTGTACTCCGAGGCGACCAGCTCGATCAGCCGCCGCCGCCCCTGCGCACTCGCGCCGAGGGCCTCGGCGAGCAGGTCGACGACGTGGTACACCTCGACGCCACGGGAGCGCATCAGCGCGACGAACGCGTCGTGCTCGGCCTGCGCCCGTTCGACCCAGAGCACGTCGTCGAAGAGGAGCTCGTCGTGGTTGCCGGGGGTGAGCCGGCGCAGGCTCAGGTCCGGGCGGTGCACCAGCACCTTGCGCAGCCTGCCGACCTCGGAGTGGACACCGAAGCTGCTCTCTGTTGCCCGCGCAAGCCCGGGCCGGCGCTCTGTGGCGCCGTCTTCCCTCGTCGCTGCGCTCCTCGGTCCAGACGGCGCCGCGCCGTCCCGGGGCGCGCTCATCTCTGCTCCTCTCGTACCAAAGCCTTTTCCGGGACGACCTGGGTGCCGGCGTCGCCCGCCACGAGCGCGGCGACGTCGCGCAGCGCCCCGATGACGGCCCGGTTGCCGGTGTGCTCCACGAAGCGGACGGCGGCGCGCACCTTCGGCCCCATCGAGCCGGCGGCGACCGGCAGGCCGTTCAGGTCGGCGGGGCACACCCGGACGAGGCGGCGCTGGCGGGGCGTTCCCCAGTCGGTGTAGACGCCGTCGACGTCGGTGGCCATCACGAGCAGGTCGGCGTCGACCGCCCGGGCGAGCAGTTCACTGGTGAGGTCCTTGTCCACGACGGCCTCCACGCCGACGGCCGCGTCGGTGCCGTTTCCCGGCAGGGTCGGGATCCCGCCGCCACCGGCGCAGATCACCACCACGTCGCGGTCGAGCAGCCAGCGGATCGGCCGGATCTCGCGGATCCGGCGGGGTTCGGGGGAGGGCACGACCCGCCGCCAGTGCGTGCCGTCCGGACGGAACTCCCACCCGGTCTGTGCGGCCAGCCGCCGTGCCTCCTGCGCACCGAGGATCGCGCCGATGAACTTCGTCGGATCGGCGAAGGCGGGATCCTCCGGGTCCACCTCGACCATCGTCAGCAGCGTGGCGAGCGGCACGGTCGGCGGGAGGGCGCCCCGCAGCTCCTGTTCGAGCAGGTAGCCGATCATGCCCTCGGTCTGCGCGCCCAGCACGTCGAGCGGATACGGGGCCGATTCGCTGTAGGCGGTGGACTGCGCCGCCAGCAGGCCCACCTGTGGGCCGTTGCCGTGCGACAGCACCAGTTGGTGTTCGGCGGAGACCGCGCGCAGCCCCGGTGCGGCCGCGCGGATGTTGGCCCGCTGGGCGTCGGCGGTCAGCGGTTCGCCCCGCCGCAACAGGGCATTGCCGCCGAGGGCCACGACGACTCGCATCGTTCAGCCGCCCAACGTGGCGACCATGACCGCCTTGATCGTGTGCATGCGGTTCTCCGCCTGGTCGAAGACGACGGAACGGTCGGACTCGAACACGTCGTCGGTGACCTCCAGCGCGTCGAGCCCCTCGGCCCGGAAGATGCGTTCGCCGACGGCCGTGTCGCGGTTGTGGAACGCCGGCAGGCAGTGCATGAAGCGCACCCGCGGATTGCCGGTGCGTCGGACCGTCTCCGCGTTGACCTGGTACGGGCGCAGCAGCCGGATCCGTTCGCGCCATACGCTCTCGTCCTCGCCCATGGAGACCCACACGTCGGTGTAGAGGAAGTCGACGCCGCGCACCCCGCGGTCGACGTCGTCGGTGAGCGTCAGCCGGGCACCGGTGTCCTGGGCGATGTCGCGGCACGTCTTGACCAGCTTCTCGTCCGGCCACAGCGCCTCCGGCGCGCAGATGCGCACGTCCATGCCGAGCTTCGCGCCGATGACCAGCAGCGAGTTGCCCATGTTGTTGCGGGCGTCGCCGAGGTAGCAGTAGGCGATGTCGGTGATGCTGCGGTCGCAGTGCTCGCTCATGGTCAGCACGTCGGCGAGCGTCTGCGTCGGGTGGAACTCGTCGGTGAGGCCGTTCCACACGGGCACGCCGGCGTAGCGGGCGAGCGTCTCGACGGACTCCTGCGCGAAGCCGCGGTACTCGATCGCGTCGAACATCCGCCCCAACACCCGGGCGGTGTCCTTCATGGACTCCTTGTGCCCGATCTGGGAGCCGGTCGGTTCGAGGTAGGTGACGTGCGCCCCCTGGTCGTGCGCGGCGACCTCGAACGCCGCACGGGTGCGCGTCGAGGTCTTCTCGAAGATGAGGGCGATGTTCCGGCCGGCGAGGCGGGGCTGCTCGTAGCCGCCGTACTTGGCGTCCTTGAGGTGTGCCGCGAGCCGCAGCAGGAAGCGCAGTTCCCCCGGGGTGAAGTCGAGTTCGGTGAGCAGTACGCGGTTGCGCAGGTTGAACGACATGACGTTCCCTTCGACTCAGCGGGCACCGGCGGGCACCGCCCGCGGCGCTGAACGGTGCCGGGCGACGAGCTTGGCGGTCTCCTCCACGACGACCAGCGAGGCCGCGATGCCGGCGCACGCGCACCATTGCGCGAACGTCAGCGCGGTCGTGCCGACGATGCGCTGCAACGCGTCGAACGCCGTCACGAGCACGACGGCGAGCAGCGCGATGCCGTAGCGGCGCAGCTGGCGGATCCCGGGCAGCGCGGCCCGGCTGAACACGGTGTCGCGCGGCTCGCGGGTGAGCACGCCGGCCGCGAGATGGAAGAGCGAGAGCGTGGTGAGCAGCGCCGTGGACCCGCCGATCCCGTACGCGGCAAGGGATCCGACCGTCATCAGGAACCCCTGCCCGACCAGCCGGATCCAGTCCACTGTGGACAGCACCGGCCGTCCGACGGGGCGCGGCCCCCGGTTCATCAGGCCGGGCCTGGGCTCGTCGAAGCCGAGCGCGACGGCGATCGGGATGTCCACGACCATGTTGATCCAGAGGATCTGCAGCGGGTTCAGCGGCACGCCGCCGGCGATCCCGAACAGGCCGGCGCCGAGGAAGATGGCGATGTAGGCGACCAGCGTGGACATCTGGAAGCGCAGGTACTTGAGCAGGTTGTCGTAGAGCGAACGGCCGTACTCGACGGCGCCGACGACGGTGGCGAAGTTGTCGTCGGTGAGGATCATGACGGCGGCCTCCTTGGAGACCTCGGTGCCGGTGATGCCCATGGCCACACCGATGTCGGCGGCCTTGAGCGCGGGCGCGTCGTTGACGCCGTCGCCGGTCATCGCGACGACGTTCCCCCGGGACTGAAGGAGCCGGACGAGCCGGATCTTGTCCTCGGGCGCCACCCGGGCGACCACGCCGATGTCGGGGAGGGCGGCGCGCAGCTCGGTGTCGCTCATCGCGGCGAACTCGGCGCCGGTCACGGCGCGGCCCTCGATGCCCAGCTCCGTCGCGATGGCCGCGGCCGTGACCGCGTGGTCTCCGGTGATCATCCGCACCCGGATGCCGGCGCGGCGGCACTGCGCGACGGCCGCCTTCGCCTCCGGCCGGGGCGGGTCGACGATGCCGACCATGGCCAGCAGCGTCAGCTCCCGCACGAGCCCGAGCAGGTCGCCGCCGGCGTCGAAGGCGTCCGGGTCGAGGTCCCGCTGCGCGACGACCATGACCCGCTGCCCGCGCGCGGCCAGCTCCGCGTTGGCCGCCTCGGCGAGGTGCCGGTTGCCGGCGGTCACCGGCACGAGCGAGCCGTCCGGGTCGCGGTAGGCGCTGCCCCGGGCGATGAGCACGTCCGGTGCCCCCTTGACGTAGCAGCGCACCACCGGCGCTCCGTCGTCGGCGTTCATCCGGTGGAACGTCGCCATGAACTTGTACTCCGAGTCGAACGGCACCTCGGCCACCCGCGGGTACCGCTGCCGGGTGCTCTCCGGGTCGAGCCCGCCCTTGGCGCCGAGCACCACCAGCGCACCCTCGGTCGGGTCCCCGATCAGCTCCGCGCCGTTCAGCACCGCGTCGGCGCACAGCACCATCGGCAGCAGGTACGCGTCCAGGTCGATGCGTTCGCCGCCGACGTGACGGATCTCGCCGTCGGTGCCGTAGCCCTCGCCGGTGACGGTGTAGCGGTTCTGCCCGGGCAAGGCCAGTTCGCGCGCCGTCATCTTGTTGAGGGTCAGCGTCCCGGTCTTGTCCGAGCAGATCGCCGACGTCGAACCGAGCGTCTCCACGGCCGGCAGCCGTTTGACGATGGCGCCGCGGCGGGCCAGTTCGCGGGTGCCCAGCGAGAGCAGCGCGGTCACCACGGCGGGCAGCCCGGTCGGGATCGCGGCGACGGCGAGCGCCACCCCGGTGATGAACAGCGTGTCGAACGGCTGCCCGCGCAGCAGCCCCAGCAGCACCACGACGACCAGGGCGCCGGCGGCGATCGTGGCGATGATTCGCGACAGCCCGTCGAGCTGCTTCTGCAGCGGCGTCCGGTCGGCCTCGGTGCCGGCGAGGAGCCCGGCGATGCGGCCGATCTCCGTCCGCATGCCCGTCGCCGTGACGACGAACTCGCCCCGCCCGCGGGTCACCGACGTGTTCATGTAGGCGATGCAGGTGCGGTCGCCGAGCGCCACGTCGGTGCCGGGAACGGGCGCGGTGGTCTTCGGCACCGGCACGCTCTCGCCGGTCAGCGCGGCCTCCTCGATCTCGAGCGCGGCGGCCGTCACGATGCGCCCGTCGGCCGGGATCCGGTTGCCGGCCTCGACGAGCACCACGTCACCGGCGACGAGTTCCACCGCGTCGATCTCCACGGAACGGCCGTCGCGGCGCACGCGTGCGGTGGTGCGCATCATGTTCGCCAGGGCGCGGACGCTCTCCTCCGCCTTGGACTCCTGGCGCAGGCCGACGACGGCGTTGAAGACGGTGAGCCCGAAGAGCACGACCGAGGTGGCCACGTCGAGGGTGACCACCAGATTCACCAGCGCGGCGACCAGCAGGACGATCTGCATGAAGTCGCGGTACTGGCGGGCGAAGGCGCGCCACGGCGACTCCGCGCGGGTGGTGGCGAGCCGGTTCGGCCCGTCGGCGTCGAGCCTGCGCCGCGCCTCCGCGGGATCGAGGCCGCGCTCGACGCCGACACCCAGCGCGCGGGCGGCCGTGGCCGTGTCGATCCCGTACCAGGCGCGGTCCTCTGTTCGCATCGCACCACTGTCGGGCGTGGACCGGACGGCCACCTCATCCCGTCCGGATGAACGCGCGAACGGCCGGCCCCCTCGCGGCAACCGACCGTCCTCTGTGGACAGGCCCTAGCAGTCCGGCGGAACGTGGACGACGTGCTGCAGTCCGGTGACCGCCTCGAGGGTGACCGGCACGCCCCAGGTGTCCACGCCGACGACGCCGTCGACGTCGATGCCGGCCCACGCCTGGAACGCCCGCACCGACGCCTCGGTGTTGGGCCCGAACTCGCCGTCGACGCCCTGCGGGGTGGTCTCCCACAGGCCGACCGCGCCGGCGGTGAGGGCCCGCTGGAGGCCGCGCACGTCGTCGCCGACGGAGCCGGCGCGCAGGACCGGCATGGCCGAACCGTCGGGCAGCGCCTTCCACGTCGGGTCGTCGACGATCCCGGTCACCGGCAGGGAGACCGACTTCTGGAAGTCCTTCGTCGCCTGTTCGGTCGCCGGGCCGAAGTCGCCGTCCACGTCGAGGACGACCCCGCAGTTGCGGCGCAGTGCGCGCTGCGCGTGGCAGACGGGTTCGCCGGTGTCTCCCCTGGAGACGGTGGGCAGGTTCTCGTTGGCCATTCCGTTTCCCCCTTCTCGACTCATCGACCAGAATCGTTGGCTGTGGAGGTGCCGGCAACGGGGGAATGTTGCGCCATCTGCCGGTGCTCTCATGCCGCCGGCTCGCTGCGCTCACCGGCGCCACGAGACGCGAGCGCACAGTGCCCCATGATGAGCTCCCGCAAGCGTCCGCTCATGCGGCCCGGATGATGCCGCCGCCGGCCCGCCGGGTCGATCCTGGGGCGTGACAATGCTGCGGGTCCGTGCCCGACGGGTCGACCGGGAGGCGACGGCCGACGGGATCTACGGCATCATCGTGAGCGCCGCCGTGATGGCCGCCTCGCACGCGCGTTCCGCCGTCGCGGTCGCCCTCTCCGTCCTGGTGACCCTCATCGTCTACTGGGCCGCCGAGCGCTACGCCGGCCTGCTGGCCGAGCGGATCCACGAGGGTCACCGTCTCGACCGGCGCCAGGTCCGCCGTCACCTCACCCGGGGCTGGGAGATCGTCACCGCCTCCTGGCTGCCCCTGCTCGTCCTGGTCCTGCTCCGTTCCGTGGGAACGTCACTGAGCGCCGCCATCGGCTGGGCACTCGGCTGCAGCACGGCGCTGCTCTGCGTGGCCGGCTGGGAGATGGGCCGCCAGAGCGCGCTGTCCACCGGCGAGCGGCTGCTGTCGGCGGCGACCGCCGGGATGTTCGGAGTGCTGATGATTTTGCTGAAAGCCTTGCTGCACTGAGCCTCCAGCCGCTCGCCGGGTTTCAGCGCTCGCCGGCCAGGAACGGCCCGGCCCAGCGGGTCGCCGGATCGGCGTCGACCAGCAGCGCCTTCACCAGCAGCGTCAGCGGAACGGCCAGCAGCGCGCCGAGCGGCCCGAGCACCCAGCCCCAGAAGACCAGCGACAGGAACGACACCGTCGCCGACAGGCCCACCGCGTCGCCGACGACCTTCGGCTGGATCACCGACTGGAGCACGAAGTTGACGACGCTGTACAGCACGATCACCGTGACCAGCAGCCGCGGCCCGCCCTCCAGGAGTCCGAGCAGAGCGGGCGGGACGAGCCCGACGACGAAGCCGACGTTCGGCACGTAGTTGGTCACGAACGCGAGCAGCCCCCACAGCACCGGCAGCGGAATGTCGAGCGCCCACAGCACCGCGGTGTCCACCACCGCCACCACGAACCCGAACGCCGTGCACACCACCAGATACCGGCGCGTCCCCCGGGCGAACCGGCGCAGTGCGCCCACCGGGTCGGGGCGCCGGGCGGCGAGGAGTTCCAGGCGGTGCGGGAACCACGCGAGGTCCATCGCCATGAACAGCGCGACCGCCAGCAGCAGCACCACGCCGCTGAGCACGCCGAGCGTTCCGCCGAGCACGTCCTGCGCCAGCCGGGCGACGGTCTCCGGCGGGATGCCGAGGCGCCGTAGCGCATCCGGCAGCGCCGCGAACTCCGCCTCGTACCGGGGCAGCAGGTTCGCCAGGCGCGCGACGGACAGGGCGAGGCTGCCGATCAGCAGGATCAGTCCGGTGTGGACGGTCGCGACGGTGGCTGCCACGGCGAGCCAGTCCTTGGCGCCGCGCCGGCGCAGCCAGGCGGTGAACGGGCTCACCGCGACGGTGATCACCAGCGCGCAGAGGACCGGCCCGGCGAGCGGGGCGGCCGCGTGCAGGCCGGCGACGGTGATCACCGCGCAGGCGGCGCCGAGCAGCAGGACCACGCCGCCGGGCAGCGCGTGACGACGTTCCATCGGAAAATCACCTCCCGCGACGGCCGGCGAGGCCGCGGTAGAGCGACGCGCCGCAGAGCACGCCGAGCGCGATGGCGATGACCGACGCGAGCGGCTGCACCAGATCCTGCGGATTGGCGGCGGTCGGGTCGGCGACCGCCCGAGTGACCCCGACGAGCCCGCCCGCGCCCGGCACCAGCAGCCAGAACGCCGGCAGGAACGTCACCTGCGACGGCGGCCCGCCGGGCAACCGGGAGACGGCGAGCGCGACCGGCGTCATGGCGAGCGCGCCGAGGAACCCGCTGACCGCGGCACCGGCGATCCGGTCGCCGAGCAGCCGGCCCAGCCAGGCCGCGAGAAGAACGACCAGCAGCCACCGCAGCGCGCCGCGCGGCGCCGAGAAGTGCACCGCGACGGCGACCCCGAAGACCAGCAGCCCGACCCACGGCGCCCACCAGCCGAGCCCACCGCCCGGCGACGGCAGGTCGATGTCCTCTCTGGACAGTCCGACGAGGTCGGCCCCGGCCACGATGCCGAACGCCAGCAGCAGCAACTGGAACGTGCCCCACACGACCCGGCTCGCCCCGGACACCATCTCGCCCGAGGCCAGCTCCACGGTCGCCGTGGTGAGCGCACTCCCCGGCAGGAACGTCATCAGCGGCACGATCAGCGTCCGCAGGCCGGGATCGGCGATGCCCGACCGGACGGCCTGGAAGGTCAGCGCCGACACGAGGACCGCCGACACGACCGGCACGAGCAGCACCAGACTGCGCCGCCCGCGCGCGAACCGCACCAGCACCGCCACCACGGCGCCGAGCCCGGCCATCACGCCGATCTCCGCCGGTGCGGCCCCCACCATCAGGCACAGGCCGACGGTCATCGCCGTGTAGCCGAGCACCGAGAGCAACCGCCCGTAGCGCGGCCGCAGGTCGCGGATCGCCCGGACCCGGCGCAGCCCCTCGACGGGGTCCAGCGCGCCCGACTCGGCCGGCGTCACGATGTCGTACAGCGCGGAGACCTGGTCCAGGCGCAGCGGTGCGGAGAGCCGGGGCACGGCCTCGACGCTGGTCGGCCCGGCCGGCCCGAGCGTGATGACGATCGCCGTCGGCAGCACGATGATGCGCGCGTCGCCGGCATGGTTCGCCGCGGCGATGCGCATCAGGCGCTCCTGCGTCTCGCTGACCGCGGTGCCGGCGAGGTTCAGCGCCCGGCCGACCTCCACCACGAACGCGTGCAACGCCGCGGCGTCCGGCTCGGCCACTGGCAGCTCCGTCCCATCGCGTCCACTGTGGAGAGTGCACTGTGGAGGGTCGCCGACGGCGTGCCGTCCCGCATCATCCCTTCCGGATGAGCGCCCGCCACGGCGCGGATCCTCCGGCGCGGGCGAGGCGATCGCACCCGAGCGGCGGCATGCTCCCGTCACCGACGACGAAGGAGGTCTCATGTCGAAGACGCAGCCGTGGGGCGGCGGGCGGTTCATGGTGCTGATGGCCGGCACGGCGATGGTCGGCGCGGCGGCCGTGGTCGGCCTGACCGGGCTGGCGCTGGGCGGGGCGGCGATCGTGTCCGGGATCCGCCGGCGGGTGGAACGGATGGAGGTTCCGCCGCGCGAACTGGCGCACCGGCAGTGGCAGCACGCCCGCAGCGCGCTCTCCTCGGGCGCCCGCGCCTGGCACAGCAGCACCGTGGCCCGTCAGGACGGCAACGCGGTGCCCGCCGGCACGAGCACGTGACGACCGGTACGGGGGAGCCCACGACGGGTTCCCCCGCGCCGCGTCAGCCGACCCTGCTCCAGGCCTGCCTGCCCGTCGTCGTGCTGGTCGGCCTGCTGGTGCTGGCGATCGTGCGCTTCGGGGCCGACGCGACGGACGGGCCGATCCAGGTCGCGCTGCTGCTCAGCGCCGCGTTCGCGGGACTGGTGGCGCTGCGCGACGGGCACACCGTCGCGGCCGTCGCGGACGCGGCGATCGGCGGCGTCACCACGGCGGTCGCGGCGATCTTCATCCTGCTCGCCGTCGGCGGCCTCATCGGCACCTGGAACATGGCCGGCACCATTCCGACGATCGTGTACTGGGGCATCGGGCTGCTCGGGCCCACCTGGTTCTACCTCGCCTCGGCGGTCATCTGCGGGCTGGTGGGACTGGTGACGGGCAGCTCGTGGACGACGGCCGGCACGCTCGGCGTCGCCTTCGTCGCCATGGCGAACGTCCTGGGCCTGTCCGCGGCCGTCGCCGCCGGAGCGGTCATCTGCGGCGCCTACTTCGGCGACAAGATGACGCCGCTGTCGGAGACCACGATCCTGGTGCCGAAGCTGGTCGGCGGCGGGCTCACCGTCGGCGCCCACCTGCGCAACATGATCTGGACGGCCGGCCCGGCGTTCGGGATCAGCCTCGTCGCGTTCCTGATCCTCGGGCTGCGCGCCGAGCCGAACGGGGCGGTACCGACGGACGACGCCCAGCGCGCGCTGGCCTCGGTGTTCCACATCTCCTGGGTGAACCTGCTGCCGCTGGCGCTGCTGGCGGCGTTCGCGCTGCTGCGGGTGCCGCCGTTCCTGGCGATCCTCGGCTCGGCCGTCTTCGCCGGGGTGCTGGCGCCCTTCACCCAGGGGCCGGCGGTACGCGCCTTCGTCGACGAGCCGGACGCGTCGGCGTTCGCGACCGGCGTGGACGCGATCTTCACCGCCATGGCCACCGGGTTCGTCAGCGACTCCGGCAACGACAAGGTCGACGTGCTCTTCTCCCGGGGCGGGATGACCAGCCTGCTCACCACGATCTGGCTGATCCTGGGGGCGCTGTCGTTCGCGGCGGTCTGCGAGCACGCCGGCTTTCTCGCGCGGCTGCTCGCGCCGGTGGTGGGCTGGGCGCGCAACCGCGGCCGGCTGGTTCTCGCCGCCACCACCGCCGGCATCGGCCTGAACGTCGTCGCCGGCGACCAGTACGTCGCCGACGTGCTGCCGGCGCGGATGTTCCGGGCGGAGTTCGCCCGGCGCGGGCTCGCGCCCGAGGTGCTGTCCCGTTCGGTCGAGGACTCCGGCACGGTCACCTCGGTGCTGGTGCCCTGGAACACCTGCGGCGCCTACATCTCCGGGGTGCTCGGCGTGGCCACCGGCGCCTACCTGCCCTACTGCTTCTTCAACCTGGTGAGCCCGGTGCTCAACGTGGTGTTCGGCTTCATCGGCTTCAAGACGCCGCACGCCGCCGGACCCGAATCCGGGCCCGACGGCTGACGGTTCGCTCAGCCGAGGGTGCGCACGTACACCTGGCTCGGGTCGAAGCCCGCGGTGACGGCCGCGTAGACCAGGGTCCGGCCGTCGCTGCTGAGCTGGGTCGGCTGCACGCGCTCCGGGTCGACGGCCACGCGGACCTGCCCGCTGCGCCGGTCGCGCACCTTCACCACGCCGGTGCCCTCCACGAACGACACGTACCGGCCGTCGTCGCTCACGTCGGGAGCGGCCAGGCCGATGCCCTGCGCGTAGGTGGTGACCGCCTCGGTGGTGCCGCCCCGCACGTCGCGCAGGTAAACGCCGCCCAGCCGGTCGAACGGCGACTCCTCGGACTGGAACACGATGTACCGGCCGTCGGCGCTCATCCGGGGCATGAAGGACTCGCCGGCGAGGATCGGGCCGCCGTCCGTGGTGACCGAGACCCGCAGCAGTTCACCGGTGGTCAGGTCGGCGCGGTACACGTCGGTGAACCCGTCGGTGTCGGTCGGCACCAGGGACTGCGCCGTCTCGAAGGCCAGGTAGCGGCCGTCGCCGCTGAGCTGCGGGTTGCCCGGGTCCCGGGTGAAGCCGGGCAGCGGCACGGCGCGGTTCTCGCCCGTGGCGCTGTCGAAGACGACGAACCGGGTGACGCCCCGGGTGAGGCTGTAGTCCACGTAGAACAGGGAGCGCCCGTCGTCGGTCACCCGCGGTTCGGCGGCGTTCGCACCGACCGCGACGGTGTAGCGCACGGCGCCGGTGGCCGCGTCGTAGACGGCGAAGCCATCGGTGGAGCCGACGACGAAGTGCGTGCCGTTCGGGCTGAACCACGCGTGGTCGCCGGAGTCGTCGCCGATCGCCGAGGGCAACGCCCGCACCTGCCCGGTGCGCAGGTCGCGCAGGAAGACGCGGTTCCTGAAGTCGTCGGCGCCGGCCGTCAGGTTGGTGGCCTTCGACTCGAACACCACGTACCGGCCGTCGCCGCTCATCGCCGGGTTGCCGGCGCTCTCGTCGGCCGGCGCGCCGGTGCTCGACTCGGACACCCGGATCTCGGTCGGGGCGGCCCGATCGGCGGCTCCGGCGGGCAGGGTGAGCACCGCCACCAGTCCGCAGGCGGTCATTCCGGCGAGCGCGCCGACGGTTCGGACGATGGTTCGTCTCCGCATGGTTCATTCGACTTTCGTTCGAGGGATCCGCGCGGTGGGCCGCACGGGACGACGTCGAATGAACGCGGGTACGCCGGTGTGCCGCTGTGCCCCGACAGGCAGAGCGCCTTACCCGAACGTCACTTGATGGTGATGTCGGGGACGCCGTTCACGCAGCCGGCCTCGATCTTCACGTGCCGGTTGCCGGACTTGAACATCACGTGCACCTTCTGCCCGGGGCCGCGCTGCACGTTCTGGGTCTCGTAGTCGGCGTCCGGCTCCCAGGAGACCACGTAGGCGCCGGAGGCGGTGCACTCGAACACGGCGCTGCCGCCGGTGGTGTCCGCCGTGCGCCGCGCCGGCGGCGGGGCGGTGCCCGGCGTGGCCGGGGCGGTGGGGCCGGCGCCGCCCGTGGGCCCGTTCGTGGCGCCGGCGGGTGGCGCGACGGGTGCGCCGGGACTCGCGCCTCCCGGACCCGACGGGCCGGCCGATCCGCCGCCGTTCGCCGCCGCCGACGCGCCACCGGAACCGCCACCGGCCGTCGGCCCCGCCTGCGCCGGCTCGACGCCGCTCTGCACGCCGCGCCCGGGCTCCGCGTGGCCGGGGCCCGGCGGCGGCCATCCGGAGCGCCGCAGCGCCACCAGGAACAGGCCGGTCACCATGAGCGCGACCACCAGCGCCAGCACGGTGAGGCGGCGCCGGCGGGAGGCCGCCACGTCGACCGTCGGACCCGTCGGTTCGGCGTCCGACGCAGCGCCGCCCGCCCCGGTGGCGAGACCGGTCGGCGCGGCGGCGAGACCGGCGGCCGGTCGGGGTGCCGCGGTGTCCGACCCGGCCGCCTGGGCGTCACGCGCGGCGGCGCTCAGGAACGCGGCCGCCTCGGCGGCGGTCGGCCGGTCCTCCGGATCCTTCGCGAGGCACCGCCGGCACAGCTGCGCGATCTCCTCCGGAACGCCCTCGACGGCCGGCAGCGGCTTCGGCTTCACGTACGCGTGCGCCCGCAGCATCTGCGTGGTGGTCTGCACCGACCACGGCGTGCGCCCGGTGAGCATCCGGTAGAGCAGCAGCCCGAGGGCGTACACGTCGGAGCCGGCGACGACGACGCCGTCCTCGAGGCGTTCGGGGGCGAGGTAGGCGGGGGTGCCGTACATGAGGCCGTCCCCGTCGGTCTCGTCCGGCTCGCCGACCGCCGCGGCGATGCCGAAGTCGACGAGTTTGGCCCCGCCGGGCGTGACGATCACGTTGCCCGGCTTGACGTCGCGGTGCACGAGACCGCGCGCGTGGGCGGCGGCCAGTCCGGCGGCCACGTCGGCGCAGATGCGCATCGCGTCGGCGGGGCCGACCGGGCCGTCGTCCAGCACCTCCGTCAGCGTCGGGCCGTCGACGAGTTCCATCACCACGTAGGGGAGCGGCTCGCCGGAGGGGTCGGCCGCCTCGCCGTAGTCGTGCACGGCCGCGACGTTGGGGTGCGACAGCGCCGCCGCGGCCCGCGCCTCGGCCTGCACCCGGGCCCGCGCGGCGGCGTCGACGTGCTGGCCCGGCGCGAGCACCTTGATCGCCACCGCCCGGTTGAGCACGTCGTCGTGCGCCCGCCACACGACGGACATGCCGCCCTGGCCGAGGCGGTCGAGTATGCGGTACCTCCCGGAGAGTGACGCCAGCCCATCCACGGCCCCAGTCTGCCCGACGTCGATCGATGCCGCGCGACGTGGTCGGCCGGGTCCCGTTCGGGCACCGGCATAATGGCGAACATGATCGGTGATCAGCGGTGCCGCCTGCGCTACCACGGCGACGACCTGGACCTGGCCGGCCGGACGGAGGCGCTGCGGGCCCTCGCGGCGGTGCTGCGGGGGAGTTCCGGCGAGGCGCCGCTGGCCAACGGCACGATCGTGCAGGCCGTCACCGGCGGCGCCCTCACCGTGGCGCTGGAGGCCGGCCCGACGCTGCGCCTGACCGGCTCGGCGGCGGCCCTGGAGCCGTTCTGGGCGGCCCTGGAGACCACCGCCGAGCAGGCCGAGACGGCGACGGATCGCACCGGCGCGGAGCCGCACGTCCACGTCGGCCCGCTGGTCGTGACGGCGGAGTGGCCGGTCGACCCGCTGGCCGACGTCTGACCTACCTCAGCTGAGCACGACCGTGGAGATGCTGCGGGCGCCGACGTTCACCCGCACCTGACCGCCGTTGACCGTGGTGGCCTGCGCCGCCGCGTTGGCGGTGCGCGAGGTCAGGTAGTGCTCGGCCCGCGTGACGGTCTGCGGCACCTGGATCACCGCATTGTCGACCGCGTTGGCCGACCGGTTGAGGATCACCAGCGTGGTCTTCCCGCCGCCCCGGTAGGCGGTCACCTCAAGCGGTGCGGCCTTGGCGCTCTTGGCCAGCGCGACCCGCTGATACCCCGGTCGCACGTACTTCGCGTACTGCGAGAAGGCGTAGCCGCGCTTGAGCGGCGCCCCGGCCGTGGTGCCGTAGGCCGCCTCGCCGTCGCCGATGAACGAGTAGTAGCGCTTGCCGTACCACCAGATGTAGGCGCTCCAGTTCGCCTCCATCGACCGGTGCACCGTGCGCATGATGTCGTCGAGCGTCTCGTTCCAGGCGGCCAGGTTGCTCGGGTCGCCCCAGATGGCCGAGCCGTTGCCGTCGGCCGCGTGCAGGTTCCACTCGGTCATCCACACCGGCTTGTTGTGCTGGGCCGCCAACGGGTAGGGAGCCAGCCGGCCGGCGGACTCGGTGCCGTACAGGTGGCCGCCGATGTAGCCGACGTTCGCGCGGGCGGCCGCGTCGTTCAGGGTCGGGTCGGTGTAGGTGTAGTTGAGGTTCACCGCCTCGGCGACCATGAGCCGGGTGTTCTGCACCGCCGCGCCGTTGTTGCGCACGAACGTCGCCAGTTCGGTGCCGCTCCAGTCCATGGAGTCGTAGTCGGGGTGCCAGTCCGGCTCGTTCTGCACCGAGGTGACGTCGATCGGCACGCCCTGGCCGCGCATGTACTGCACGTAGCTGTTGAGGTGGCCGGCGTAGTCGTCGTAGTAGTCGGTGCGCAGCTTGCCGCCGCCGGTGCGGCTGTTGTTCGTCTTCCACGCCGCCGGCGCGGTCCACGGGGAGGCCAGGATCTTCACGCCGGAGCCGGCGGACTTCGCCGTCTTCAGGGCGTTCACGTGGGTCGACCACTCGCCGGAGACCGGTGAGACGCCGGTGCGCACGATCGACAGCCCGAGCTGGTTCGGGCCCATGCCGACCAGGGTCTGCGTCTCGGCCGTCGACCAGGTGCCGCCCCAGATCGCCGTCGCCGCGCCGAAGCCGTCGATCGTCTGGTAGGTGCTGGCGGCGTTCACCGTGATGTCCGGTGTGCCGGCCGGCGTGGAGGGGCCGGGGGACGAGGGGCCCGGCGAGGACGGTGCGGGGGAGGAGGGGCCGGCGGTGGCGGGCGCGCCGGTGCACGTGGTGCCGTTCAGCGCGAAGCTCGCCGGCTTGGGGTTGCTGCCGTTCTGGGAGCCGTTGAAGCCGAACTCGACGCTGCTTCCGGTGCCGATCGCGCCGTTGTAGGCCGCGTTGGTGACGGTGACGTTCGCGCCGGACTGCGTGTGCGTGCCGTTCCAGAGCTGGGTGACGGTCTGCCCGGCGGTGAACGACCAGGTGAGGTTCCAGCCGTTGACCGGGTCGCCGAGGTTGGTGATTCTGACGGCGGCGCCGAAGCCGCCCTGCCACTCGTTGCTGACGGTGTAGTCGACGCGGCAGCCGGCGGCGGCCTGCGCCGCGCTCATGTTCACCGCCGCGGCGAGGCCCGCGGTCACAGTGGCGACGGCCAGTCCGGCCACCAGCCGACGTCGGTGCTGATGCAGCTTCATGGACTCTCCCGGGGGTGTGCGAGTCGGGCGAGAGTCGCAAGGAAGCACAGCGCTTTCAAGCCGCGGCTGTGCGCGCGGGCCATTCGCGCTGCTCGATGATGAAAGGTTTTTCGGCGCGGAAAAGTGTTATGCGCGCGCGGTGCCGTTCACGCGGAGGCTCCTCCGTATCGACGCAGGCCGAGGCGCCAACACAACCGGGCCAGACCGGCGAGCGCCGCGGCCAGCGCGGCCTCCGCGGCGAGGGTCACCCACCCGGAGCGGTCGGTCAGCAGTTCCGCGGGAACGGTGACCGCGAAACCGACCGGCACGACGACCGTGAGCCCGGTCCGCAGCCAGCCGGGGTAGATACCGATCGGCCACCGGCCGGCCTGGAAGACGCCGTCGAACGTCTCCACGAAACTGTCCACCCGCACGAACCAGAACGCCGACGTGGCGAGAATCAACAGGAACGAGTACAGAATCACCACGGCGAACAGCAGCCCGGCGGCGAAGCCGAGCACCGCGAGCGCACCCGGCCGCGGGGTGAGCCGGCTCGCGCCGACGCCGAGCACCACCGCACCGACGAGAACGTCCACCGCCTGCCAGAACCGGACGGCCCGGATGCTGATCAGCAGCTGCGCGTCGACCGGCTTCGCGAGCACGAAGTCGAGCCTGCCGTCGGCGACCTCCTCCATGAACCGCACCAGGTTCGGCTTGACCACAGATTCCAGAACGCCGCCGATGATCGTGAACACGCCCAGCACCACGAGCAGTTCGGGCCTGCTCCAGCCGCGCAGCTCGTCGACCTGCGCGTAGACCAGGGCCAGCACCACCAGCCCGGTCCCGGTGGCGAGCGCCGACTGGAAGAGCTGCAGGAAGAAGTTCATCCGGTACTGCATCTCGTACATGGCGACCACCCGCAGGTGCAGGGCGATGAGGCGGAGCGCGCGCATCAGTTGCCCACCGCCGAGTACCGACGAACGGCGCCGCGCCACGCCAGGGCCAACAGCCCGGCCGTGGCGGCGATCCAGGCGGCCTGCGTGGCGAGCCCGAGCAGCAGCGCGCGGGTGCCGAGGTCGCCCACGAGCACCTCGATCGGGAAGCCGAACGTCCACTTGAACGGCAGCCAGCCCGCCACATCCCGAACCCAGGACGGCATCAGCGACATCGGCACGAGGCGGCCGGAGAGCATCAGTTCGGCGACCATGTAGATCTCGAACAGCGCGCCCACCCGGGTCGTCCAGAACGTCACCATGCCGATCAGCCACTGCAACAGCGACCGGATCAGGTAGGCGCCCACGATCGCGACCACGAAGACGAGGACCTCGACCGCCTCCGGACGCAGGGTCGGGCGGAACAGCAGCGCCAGCGCGGCGGCGATCGGCAGCCACATGACGAACCACACGACCTTCGAGCCGGCGAAGTACGCCAGGTCGTAGTGCACCGGGTGGCGCGGGCGCAACAGGCTGGCCGACATCTGCCCGGTGCGGATCCGCCACTCGAACCCGTACGGCGTGAAGACCACGTTCATGCTGCGCACCAGGGTCCACACGATGAAGTAGGCGGCCAGCGTGCCGGACGTCCAGCCGCCGACGGAGCCGCCGTTCTCCTTCGCCACGGCGGTCCACACGGCCAGGTACACGACCGGTTCGGTGAGAAACCCGACCAGCACCATGGCGTTGCGCATCCGGTACTGGAGCTGCTGCTGCACCGCCATCCGCGCCTGCACCCGGTACAGGTCGAGAAGCGCCGGCATGCTCATTGCTGCCCGCTCAGCCGGGGGCCCCGCCTCGTGGCGGTGCCCTCCTTCCGCTCCGCTTCGCTGCGCTCCCTCCGGGCCCTGCCCGGCGCCCCCGGCACGCTCATGGCGCCTTGTGCCCGGCGGCGAGGAGCAGCTCGATGATGTCCTCGACCGGTGGATCCTCGACGGTCAGGTCCAGCACGGTGTGTTCGGCCAGCAGCCGCGCGGTCACCTGCGGCGTGGTCTCCTTCGGCACCCGCAGCGTCACCCGGTCGCCGTCGCGGGAGCGCACCTCGCCGTAGCCCGACAGGTCGGCGGCGCCGTCGGCGAGGGTGACGCCCAGTTCCTTGTAGGCGGCGAGGCGGCCGCCCAGGGCGGCGAGGTCGCCGTCGAAGAGGATGCGGCCGTGGTCGATGACGATGACCCGCCGGCACAGGGCCTCCACGTCGGCCATGTAGTGACTGGTCAGCAGGACGCTCGAGCCGTGGCGGCGGTTGTGCTCGCCGATGAACTCGCGGATCCGCTTCTGCATCGTGATGTCCAGGCCGAGCGTGGGTTCGTCGAGGAAGAGCATCTGCGGGCGGTGCAGGAGGGCGCCGGCGAGTTCGACCTTCATCCGTTCGCCGAGGGAGAGGTTACGCACCGGCTTGGTGATCAACGCGCCGAGGTCGAGCAGGTCGACGAGTTCGTCGCGGGTGCTGCGGAACTCGGCGGGCGGGATCCGGTAGACGGCCCGGTTGAGCTCGAACGAGTCGGCCGCCGGCGTGTCCCACTGCAACTGGTTGCGGTTGCCCATCACCAGTGAGATCCGGCTCAGGTAGTCGGGCCTGCGCCGGTGCGGCGTCTCGCCGAGGACGCGCACCTGCCCGCCGGTCGGGTGCAGGAGTCCGGCGAGCATCTTCAGCGTGGTGGTCTTGCCGGCGCCGTTGGGGCCGAGGAAGCCGACGACCTCACCCGCGCCGATCTCGAACGTGATCCCGTCGACCGCGTGCACCTGCCGGTATTCCCGGTGGAACAGGCTGCGCACCGAGGCCCGCAGCCCGGTCTCCCGCTCCGGCACCTTGAACGTCCGGCGCAGATCGACGACCTCGACCGCGGCATCCCCCATGACGGCTCCCCCCGAACGGCGAAGCCGCCAGTCTGCCGGGTCCGAAATCGGCGCGCCACCGCGAATTTGTATCTACGTCGATGAGTACCAGGTGGAGTCGTCCGCCGCGTGGAAGCCGAGCGACTCGTACAGCGGCCGGCCCAGGCGCGACGCGGTGAGCGTGACCGGCACCTCCGGCAGCTGGGCGAGGGAGCCGAGCATGACGGCCCGCCCGACGCCCCGCGAACGGAACGCCGGCGGCGTGCCCACCCAGTAGTAGCTGCCGAAGCCGCCGTCGACGACGGTGACGCAGGCCCCGGCGACCTCCCCGTCGAGGCGCGCGACGAAGACGTCCACGCCGGGCTCAGCGATGAGGGCCGGCGGGAAGAGTTCGCCGTCGCGGTGCGGCAGGAAGCGGTTCAGCTCGAAGCCGGCGATCACCGCCCGTTCGGCGGCGTGCAGGTCCTTCTCGTCCGTCGCGCGGAGCACCTCCATCGCCGGTGCGGCGACCGGGCCGGGCGGGCGCAGCATCACCGGCATCCGCCAGTGGCGCAGGCCGAGGTGGCCCAGTTCGGTGGCGCTGAACGGATCCTCGATGTCCACCGGGCCGGTCGCCGCCGCGACCAGGCCGTCGATCTCGGCCACCGCGGCGGCGTCCAGGCCCGGTTCCTGGATCAGGATCCGCAGGCCGGCGCGCGCGTCACCGGCGACCGCGAGGTACCCCGGTCGGTGGATCACCTCGTGTCCGCGGGAACGCCCGGTCGCGGCCCAGAACGCGGCGGAGTTGCGGGCCTGGCGCCGGGGCGCCTCCGCGAGCGGCTCAGTGGACATGGCTCCCCGTTCCCTCGATGACCTTCATGATGCTCGACGGCACTCTTCGGGGGCACGGCCGGGCGTGACATCGACCCACGACAGACCGGTGCGGCGTACCGTCACGGCATGGCCGCGCACCCGCCCGACGCCGAACCGGTCGCGGTGGCGAGGTCGTCCGCGGTCGATCCGTTCCCGGTGCAGTTCCCGATCGTGGCACTGGTCGCCTCGGCCGGTGGGCTCGACGCGTTGATCCGGGTGCTCGCGCCGTTGCCGGCCGACCTGCCCGCCGCCGTCCTCGTGGCGTTGCACCAGGACCCGGCCCGGCCCAGCCAGCTGCGGCCGATCCTCGCGCGGAACACCCGGCTGCCCGTCGAGGTGGCCGTCGACCGGGCCGAGATCCGACCGGGGCGGGTCCTGATCATCCCGCCCGCGCGGCACCTGCTGGTGACGGCCGACGCCCGCATCGGCCTGATCGACACGGGTGCCGTGCCGCCGGCCCGGCCCTCCGCCGACCTGCTGCTCGTCACCCTCGCGGTGATCTGCGGCAGGCGCGCGCTCGCCGTCGTCCTCACCGGCATGGGCCACGACGGCCAGGCCGGGGTGCGCGCCGTCGCGCACTGCGGCGGCACGGTCCTGGCCCAGGACCGGGTCACGTCGAAGTTCTACGCGATGCCGTCGGCGGCCATCGCCACCACCAACGTGCAGCGGGTGCTCGCCCTCGACGACATCGCCGGCGCGATCGTCGACCACGTCATGCCGTCCTGACCGGCCCGCGGGCCGCTCGCCTCAGGCGTCGGGCGCTGGTGGCCGGACGAACCCGGCCACGGCGCTGACCACCGCCGCCCGCCGGCTCGCGACGTCGTCGAACCCGAACTCCGGCTGCAGCGCCTTCAGCGACCATGCGGCGCTCTCCCAGCTGATCACGATGCCGATCACCATGGCCATCAGCTCCGCCGCCGGGATGTCCGAACGGATGCGGCCCTCCTGCTGCGCCCGCGTGATCGCGACGAGCCGGTCGCGGTATCCGGCGACCTCGGGCTCGTAGGCCTGCTCCCGTTCCAGTCCGGCCCACAGGTAGAGGCGCCGCACGTGCGGCCACTTCTCCAGGCGGTCGAACAGGTCGCCGGCGTAGCCGATCAGGTGCTCCTCGCCGAAGGTGATCGAGGCCGCCACCTCCAGGAACACCTGGGCGTGCACGAGGTCGAACAGCTCTTCCTTGGTGCCGAAGTGCATGTAGATCGAACGCTTGTTGGCGGCGGCGTTCTCGGCGATGCGGTCGACCCGGGCACCGGCCAGGCCGTAGCGCGCGAACTCGTCGATGGCCGCCTTCATCAGGCGCCGCTTGGTGTCCGTGGCGTCGGGTGGCATGCGTCCGATCGTACATAACTATCTAGGGGTTTACATCGCCGGGTGCCGCCTGTATGAATGTATCCAGTTAGTTACCTAGCTCGAAGGGGCACATCCATGAGCCGCGCATGGTTCATCACCGGCACGTCCTCCGGCCTCGGCCGGCAACTCACCGAACAGCTGCTCGCCCGGGGCGACCGGGTCGCCGCCACCGCACGCCGCACCGAGGCCCTCGACGACCTCGCGGCCCGCTACGGCGACCGGCTCTGGCGGGCCCGCCTCGACGTCACCGACACGGCGCAGCTGCGCGCGGTCGTCGACCGGGCGTTCACCGAACTGGGCCGCGTCGACGTCGTCGTCTCCAACGCCGGCTACGGACTCTTCGGCGCGCCCGAGGAGCTCACCGACGCGCAGATCGACCGGCAACTCGCCACCAACCTGACCGGCTCGATCCAACTGGCCCGCGCCGCCACCCCGCACCTGCGCCGGCAGGGCGGCGGACGGTTCATCCAGATCGCCAGCATCGGCGGGCAGATCGCCTTCCCGGGCATGAGCCTCTACCACGCCACCAAGTGGGGGATCGAGGGGTTCTGGGAGTCCTCGGCTCCGGAGATCGCGCCCTTCGGCATCCAGGTGACGATCGTCGAGCCCGGGATGACCGCCACCAACTTCGGCGGCGGTGCGGTGCTCGGCCCGCCGCTGCCCGAGTACGCCGACGGGGCCTCCGGACACCTGCACCGCATGGCGGCCGGCGAGGTGCCGCCGTTCGACACGCCCGGCGACCCCGTACGGATCGCGGCGGCCATCATCGCCTCCGCCGACAAGCCCGAGGCGCCGTTGCGGCTGACGCTCGGCTCCGACGCCTACGCGCTGGCCACCGTCGCCCTGCGCAACCGGCTCGAGGCCATCGAGGCCGGCCGCGAACTCGCCCACTCCACCGACTTCTGAGAAAGGGGACTCCCATGTTCGACTTCACCGGCAAGAACGTCCTGATCACCGGCGCCTCCGGCGCGCTCGGCACCACCCTCGCCGTGCAGTTCGCCGGTGCCGGCGCGAACGTCGTCGCCGCCGCCCGCAGCCGCTACGACGAGGTCGCCGAGAAGGCCGGCCCCAACAGCATCGGCGTGCGGCTCGACGTCACCAGCGAGGCCGAGTGGGCCGCCGCGACGGCGCGCGCCGAGGAGCGCTTCGGCCCGCTGGACATACTCGTCAACAACGCCGCCTACCTGCGCCTCGGCAACACCGAGAGCATCCCGCTGGAGGAGTTCCGGCGGGTGATCGACACCAACCTCACCGGCACGCTGCTGGGCATCCGCGCGGTGGCCCCGTCGATGCGCGCGGCCGGCGGCGGCGCCATCGTCGTCGTGAACTCCATCGCCGGGCTCACCGCCGCGCCCGAACTCGTCGCCTACAGCAGCAGCAAGTGGGCCCTGCGCGGGCTGATGCGCGCCGCCGCCAAGGGGCTGGCCCGCGACAACATCCGGGTCAACGCGGTGCACCCGGGCATCATCGAGACGCCGCTGGCCTACGCGCCCGACGGCAGCCCGATCGTGCCGGTCGACAACCTCGCCGTGCCGCGCAACGCCGCGCCGGAGGAGATCGCCGACTTCATCATGTTCGCCGCGTCCGAACAGGCCCGCTTCGCCACCGGCACCGAGATCGTCGCCGACGGCGGCTACGGGCTCGGCCCGCTGGACTGACGCACCGGCGGCTCCGCGCCCCGCGCCGACGGCTTCTCAGGCCGCGACGCGGGGCTTCGCCAGTTCCTGGATCAGCTCGGGGAGCACCCGTTCGGCGTCCGCGTTGTCCACCTGGCAGGTGCCGGCCGCGAGGTGACCGCCGCCGCCGTAGCGCAGCATGACGGAGCCGATGTCCACCGGCGAGGAACGGTCCACAATGGACTTCCCGACCGCGAAGACCGTGTTCTGCTTGTCCTTGCCCCACAGCGCGTGGATCGAGACGCGGGTCTGCGGGAAGAGCGCGTACACCATGAACCGGTTGCCGGCGTAGATGATGTCCTCGTCGCGCAGGTCCACCACGACCACGTCGTCGTGCACGGTGCTGACCCGCTGCAACTGGGCGATGAACGGCTCGGTGTGCGCGTGGAACAGCTCCGAGCGCTCCCGCACGTCCTTCATCGCCAGGATCTCCTCGACGCTCTCCAACTGGTGGCAGGCGTGGATGAGCTTCATCATCAGGTCGAAGTTGGAGATGGTGAAGTCCTGGAAGCGGCCCAGACCGGTGCGGCTGTCCATCAGGAAGTTCAGCAGGGTCCAGCCGGTCGGGTCGAGGATCTCCTCCACCGTGTACTGCGCCGAGTCGGCCTTGTCGACCGCCTCCATCAGTTCGTCCGGCACGTTGGTGAAGAAGTCCTTGCCGCCGAACTCGTTGTAGATGACGCGGGCCGCCGACGGGGCCGACGCGTCGATGATGTGGTTCGGCTGCGGCCCGACGCGCACCGTCTCGGAGTGGTGGTGGTCGAACACCATGTGTGCCCCGGGCACGTACGGCAGGTTGGTGATGATGTCGTTCTCGGTGATTTCGACCTTGCCGTCCTGCATGTCCTTCGGATGCACGAACTTGATCTCGTCGATCATGTCCAGGTGGTTCAGCAGTGTGGCGCACACCAAGCCGTCGAAGTCGCTGCGCGTCACGAGCCTGTACTTCACGACGGTCTCCCCCTCTGGCAGGTTCACCGCCGAGATCGGCCGCGGCGGTGCCGACCTGAGCGGATCGGGTGGCCGGGGGTGGACCTCCTACCGGTGGACGGTGACCATCGCGCTGAGCTCGGCGACGACCAGGTCGGGAGGGCCGGCGGGCACCCGGCGGAGGTGTGTCGGGTGATGCCTCCCGGCGCCTGTGATGCGCGGCGGCCGGACCGATGGTTCCGTGGTGCCCGGATGGGTACGACTGATGGCATGGCATCGCTCGTACAACGACTCAAGAACTTCCTCAACAGCCCCCGAGGGCGCCAGGTCATCGACCGCGGCCGCAGGGAACTGGCGAAGCCCGCCAACCAGGACAGGCTGCGTCGACTGGCGGCGCGCACCAAGGGCCGCCGGCCGTAGACAGCCCGGGACGGACTGACCGCGCGACGCCGTCCGAAGCGGCGGCCCTCTCCCACCGGCGGAAGAGGGCCGTCATGCCTCGATCAGGCACGGGTACGGTGCCGCGCGAACCCGACCGGTCCTGCCGCCGGTATACCCCCGGCCGTGCCTCGAAAACCGCGACCGCCTGACTGCTTCGGTTCGTGCGCCGCGGCATCAACTGTCCACTATGGACGAACGGGCTGCGGCGCGTGGCCGCTACAGCACGGCACCGCGCGGTTCGACCTCGATGGCCGCGACCCCGCGTCCGTAGAGCACGACGACGCGGTTGCCGTGTCGGGCGCGGATCATCCCGGACGGCTCGGCGAGCGCGGTGAACGCGTGCTCGGTCAGTCCGTGGGTGTCGGACGTGTCGGGGTCCTCGTAGGTGACATCCAGGAAATCTCCGGTCATGAGCCGTACCCGCAACACGATGCTGGCCATCCACCGATCCTATGGCGGTGCCCGGTCCGCCGCGCGCGCGTTGCGGAGCTCTCGTGGGCCGCGGGCGCTTCGCCGGCGCACGTGAGCGCGACGGTGCGGGCCGACGGTCCGGATCGGTGGTGCGGCGCCGGCGAGATCGGTGACGCGCCCGCGATCGCTGGTGGCGGTGAGGGCGACGGCGAACAGCAGGAGTTGGTTGAGCAGGCTGAGGAAGACCAGTACGGCGACCGCGCCGGTGACGACCTGGTATGCCGGGTTGGCCTCGGTTCGGTGCACGTAGACGCGTCCGACGGTCTTCAGGCCCTCCAGCCCGGCGGCGACGAACAGCGCCGGTCCGACGACCCGGCGCAGCGGCATCCGCAGCCGGGGCAGTCCGGTGAGCACGCCCAGCGCCAGGACGGTGTTCACCCCGATCCCGAGCGTGTAGCCGGCTGCGTCGAGCAGCCACCGGCTGGTCGGGCCGGCCGCGTCGGCCGTATCGGACAGCAGCCGGTCGAGCAGTGCTTCGGTGCCGGTGGCGGCGGCGAGCGACGCGGCCAGCAGGAGTCCCAGGCCGGCCAGGATGCCGAGGTCGATCAGCTGGCGGAGGAAGAAGTTGCCGGGGTACTGGGGCAGCCGCCAGATCGCCCGGATCGAGGACCGCAGCGCGTCGACCCAGAGCAGGCCGGAGACCGGCAGGACGACGAACGCGATCACCCCGGCGGTGCCGCGGGCGTCGCGCAGGGTGCCGGCGTCGAGGTTCGGCAGGTTCTGCGACAGGTAGTCCTGCACCGCGCGAAGCACCGCGGGGTCGTCGAGTACGTGTCCGAGGACGGCGAAGCCCAGCAGCGCGGAGGAGAACGCGGCGAAGAACGCGTAGTAGGTGACCGCGGCGGCCAGCCGGCCGCCGTCGGCGCGGTCGTAGCGAACGACCGCCCGCACCAGATGGTCCAGCCGACCGGACCCTCGACGGGCACGTCCGAGAATCGCCGTCAGTCGCCGCGTCGGCCCGTTCATATCCATCGCATCGCCTTCTATCCGCGCAAGCCGGCGCCACACCTTCCGGCGGTGCCCGATCGGGATCGGCACTCTGCGTGTTCCGTGCCGGTCACGTCGACCCCCCGGACAGGATGAGAGTCGTGAGTGTCGAATCGTCGTTGCTTTTCGCCCTTGCCGCCGTAGCGGTGGTCGTCATCGTGCGGTGGGCCGCCGACCGCACCGGTCTCCCGGCGGCCGCTCTGCTGCCGGTCATCGGCATCGGGTACGCGCTGCTGCCCGGGCCCAATGTCACGCTGGATCCGGAGATCGTGCTGACGTTCGTGCTGCCTCCGCTGTTGTACAGCGCGGCTCTCGACTCGTCGCTGCTGGCGATCCGCCGCAACCTGCGTACCGTGGTGAGCCTGTCGGTCGTGCTGGTGCTGCTCACCGCGTTGGTGATCGGGTTCGGCTTCGCGTGGTTCGTCACCGGTGCGACGCTGGCCGCCGGCATCGCGGTCGGTGCCGCGGTCGCCCCACCGGACCCGGTGGCCGCGTTGGCGGTGGGGCGCAAGGTGGGCCTGCCGCCCCGCCTGCTCACCCTCATCCAGGGCGAAGGGCTGCTCAACGACGCTACCGCGCTGACGATCCTCAGCGTGGCGGTGGCGGCGGCCACCGGCGGCGGCTTCTCCGCCCCGTCGGCACTGGGCCAGTTCCTCGCGGCGGTCCTCGGCGGGATCGTGGTGGGTGTGCTGGTCGCCTACGTCGTGCGGCTGCTGTCCCGGCCGCTGGGCGGAGACCCGCTCACGGCCAACGCCGTGTCCCTGGCCACCCCGTTCGCCGCCTACCTGATCGGGGAACGCCTCCACGTCTCCGGCGTGCTGGCGGTCGTCGTCGCGGGACTGATCGTCGGACACCACCGGCCACGGTCGGCGTCGGGGGCCAGCCGGCTCCAGACGAACGCCGTCTGGCGGTTCGTCGACTTCCTGCTCGAAGGCTTCGTGTTCCTGCTGATCGGGCAGCAACTGCCCACCGTCATCCGGGGCCTCGCCGCGTACGACACCTCGACGATCGTCATCGCGGTCGTGATCACCACCGGCACCGTGCTGCTGCTGCGGCCCCTGTGGCTGATCCTCACCCAGTCCCTGCCCCGTTCGCTGCACACCCGACTGGGCGGCGACGGGACGGACGTCGATCGGTCCGAACGCCTCACCGGCCGGGAGGTTGCTGTCCTGAGCTGGTCGGGCACGCGGGGCGTGATCAGCCTCGCGGCCATCTTCACCCTACCGTCGGTCACCGACGGCGGAGCCCCGTTCCCGGCGCGTGACCTGCTGTTGTTCTGCACGTTCGTCGTCGTGCTGGTCACCCTCGTGGGACAGGGCCTCACGTTCGCGCCGATCGTGCGCAAACTCGGGCTCCGGGCCGACGAGACCGACCAGGCCCGCTTGCGCAACGAGGCCCGTTCCGCGTCCGTCGAGGCCGCTCTCGACACGTTGGACGAACTGGAGGCGCAGGCCCACGACGACCTCCGCACCCACCTCGTCGACACGATGCGCGGACAGTTGCGCGCCCGGATGGCCCGCTACCGGGGCCGTCTGGACCTGCTGCGTTCCGATGAACCGGTGTCACCCGGGTACGAGGCGGCCTTGCACATCCGACGCGTGACGATCGACGCCCAACGGGAGGAACTGCTGCGGTGGCGCGACGCCGGCCGGCTGCCGGACGAGGGGCTGCGGGTCCTGGAACGCGAACTCGACCTCGAGGAACGGCTGCTGCCGGATCGGCCGGCACGCCGGTAGCGCGGTTGCATCAGCGGGCCCGGCGAAATGGGCGTACGCTGGGCCCGTCCTTCGAGATCCGGGGACTCAAGTCCACCGTGATGGATATCTCCGCAGGTCGGGGCCGTTCACCTTCCTTCCGAAGCGACCTGCCGTGCAGCCGGGTGGACGCCGCGATGTCCGCTGGCAACGGCCGCGCCGCGACGACACGTGATCACGTCGATCGTCGATTCCGTTACTGCGCCGGCCCTCGCGTCATCCCAGGCACGACATCCCACACCCGAGGAGTTCACCGTGACACGCAATACGGCACACAGGAACGACCGCAAGAAGCAGGCCAGCACGCTCAAGGAGAAGCGTGCGGTGAAGAAGGCCAAACGTGCCGCGAAGACGGTCTCCGCCGTCCCGTCCACGGACCGCTGAGCCGGCGACGGCTGCTTGATCGTCGGGGACGGGTCGCCTGGCGGCCGTGGCGGTCAGGCGGCCGTCGCCTCTCCGAGGCCCCGCGTTCGCCTGTGCGATCGCGCCTTTGGCCTGTTCGATGATGATGCGGCTGTTGAGTGCCCCCTGGAACTGCTCGGTGAGGATCTCGGCACGGGCGATTGCGCGTTCCTGGAGGATTCCGATCGAGGCGACGTCGGCCAGTGCGTGCCGGGCGAAGCGCGGCCGGCGATGATCCTCGTCCTCTACCTGTTCACCGGATTCGGCGTCACCGTCGGTGAACTCGATCTGCCACGTCGTCGGCGCGCGGCCGTTCCACAGCAAGGACAAGGCGACGAACTTCTGGCCGCTGGCGATCCTCGCCTTCGGCGAAAGCTGGCACAACTCCCACCACGCCGACCCGACCGGAGCGCGCCACGGCGTGCTGCGCGGCCAACTCGACCCGAGCGCCGCCCTGATCCGCGTCCTCGAACGCTTCGGCTGGGTGCACGACGTGCGTTGGCCCGACGCCGCCCGGCTGGGCGCGAAACGCAACGACACGCCGGCGGCACCGCTGCGGTGACCGGCGCGGGCTCACGGCGGGTCGAGGGTCATGTCGAACCGGACGGTCGTGCCGCGACGGCAGGTGTCGACCCGCAGGTGCTCGGTCAGCGCATCGGCCATCCAGAGTCCTCGACCGCCGGTGGCCTCCGGATCGGGGAGGGCGGCCGCGACCCCGGACGGCAGGCCGGGGCCGTGATCGCTGATCTCGGCGGTGAGCCGGCGATCGCCGTCCCGGGTGACCACCACCTCGCCGCGCCCGCCACCGTGGCGTACCGCGTTGGCCGCCGCTTCGTGCACGGCGACGGCGAAGTCCTGTCCCCGCTCGGGAGCCAGGCCCGCGGCGGCGGTCAGCCGTAGCAGTCGCGTCCGCAGATCGGACAGGTCACCGAATTCGACGGTCTCGTGCAGCAGTAGCCGCACGGCGTTGTCGTCCATCGCCGGCTCAGCTCCCGTCGGGGTCACACCGCTGCCGTACCCGGATCCGAGAGCCGGAACCGTCGGGCGGATGCCGAGAAGCGCGGTCGGCGATCGCGGCGGCGGGCCTTCGTGCGGCGGTCAGGACGCGAGCCGGCGCGCCACCGCGAGGAACCGGTGCGCGGCATCGTCGTAGCGGGCCAGCCGCCAGCCGGCACCCGCGCAGGCATCGCGGAGCGGGCCCTCGGAGAGCGGCTCGTCGGGTCGCAGCGTGCGGCCGTGGCGGGCGGCCAGGGCGGCGCGCCCCGACGGGTGGAACAGCACCAGCCGGCCGCCGGCCCGGGTGACGCGGGCGAGTTCGCGCAGCCCGGCCCCCGCATCGGGCAGGTGGGTGAGCAACCCGGCGGCGAACACGGCGTCGACGGCCGCCGCGCCGAACGGCAGGTACCGGGCGTCGGCGAGCACCAGAGCGGCCCGGCAGGCGTCGGCCCGGGCGCGTGCCGCGTCGAGCATCTGCGGGGTCAGGTCGACCCCGAGGACGGTGCCGGCGGCCCCGACCGCGTCGCGCAGCGCCGGCAGGGCGCGGCCGGTGCCGCAGCCGACGTCGACGACGGTGCCGCCGACGGGCAGTTGCGCGTCGGCGACCGCGGCGGCGTACGCGGGCAGGTCGTCGCCGAACCGGGTGTCCCACGTGGCGGCGCGGGCGGCGAAGAAGGCCGCCGACTCGGTGGCGTACCAGGAGGCCTGCCCGGTCAGGTGCGCGGCGATGTGGCGGATCACCGGCCACGCCGGGTCGTGCAGGTCGACGGCGATGTCGGCGTCGTCGCCGCGACGGCCGCCGGTCCTGCCGAGGGCGGTGCGCAGCCGGACCACCACGTCCCAGCCGCCGGCGGGCGGGTCGTCCCGCCGGCGCGGCCCGGCGCCGATCACGACGCTGCCGGGCGTGCGCTCCTCGCCCTGCGGATCTTCGTCGGCGAGCCGGGCGCATGCGCGTCCCCGCGCGCGCAACGTCGCCGCGAGGCGGTCGGCGACGAGTGCCGCGTCGGCGCCGGGGCCGTCGATCACCACGGCGGCGCCGGCCGGCACCGCGTCGGCGAGGAGGTCGAGGACCCGCGCCCACCGGTGTCGTTGCTGCTCGGTGAGGCTCTCCCAGGCCGCGGCCGTGCCGGTACGCATCCATCCATCATGCAGATGCGGGCGCCGTAAGCCCAGCCTCCTCGCGGATGCTGCCGAAACGGCCGGTCCGGTGGGGCAGGTGCGCGGGTTAGAGTGCCGGTGTGACGGTGTTCCGGATCGGAGAGGCGGCGGAGCTGCTCGGGGTCAGCCCCGACACGGTGCGCCGCTGGGTCGACGCCGGCCGGCTGGCGGCCGTTCGCGACGAGCACGGGCATCGGGCGATCCGCGGGGTGGACCTGGCGGCCTTCGCGCGGGCGCAGGCCGCCGAGGCGGACCGGCGGGCCGAAGAGTCCTCCGCGCGAAACCGGCTGCGGGGCATCGTCACCGCGGTCGTCAAGGACACCGTGATGGCGCAGGTCGACATCCAGGCCGGGCCGTTCCGGGTGGTGTCGCTGATGAGCCGCGAAGCGGTCGACGAGCTGGGCCTGGAGATCGGATCCGTGGCCGTCGCGGTGATCAAGTCGACCACGGTGGTGGTGGAACGTTCCGCCCCGGCCGCGGCGCATCGGGGGAGGACCGCTTCGTGACGTCGCGTGGGATACGCATCGCCCTGGCGGGACTGGTCGTCCTGATGGTGCTGGGACTGGTGGCCTACGGCTACGGCCACGAGGACGACCCGGCACCCGGGGACGCCGCCGGCAGCGACCGGGTGAAGGGCACGGTGACCGTGTTCGCGGCGGCGTCGCTGACGGAGTCGTTCACCCGGATCGGCAGGGACTTCGAGGCGGCCAACCCCGGGGTGCGGGTGACGTTCAGCTTCGCCGGCAGCTCCGCGCTCGCCACGCAGATCAACCAGGGCGCGCCGGCCGACGTGTTCGCCTCCGCCGCCCCGGCCACCATGCGGACCGTCACCGACGCCGGCAACGCGGACGGCGCGCCGACGACGTTCGTGCGCAACCAGCTCGTGATCGCCGTGCCGAAGGGCAACCCGAAGGGCGTCAAGGGGCTCGCCGACCTGACGAGGCCGGGTGTCAAGGTGGCGCTCTGCGCCGAGCAGGTGCCGTGCGGCGCGGCGGCGGAGAAGGCCCTCGACGCCGCCGCCGTGAGCCTCACGCCGGTCACCCTGGAACAGGACGTGAAGGCGGCGCTGTCGAAGGTGAGGCTCGGCGAGGTCGACGCCGCACTGGTGTACCGCACCGACGCCAGGGCGGCATCGTCCGATGTGGACGGTGTGGAGTTCCCGGAGTCGGTGGGTGCGGTCAACGGCTACCCGATCGTGGTGTGCCGAGCCGCGCCGAACAGGGCCGGGGCGCGGGCGTTCGTCGCTTACGTGCTGTCGGACAGCGGCAGGGCCGTGCTCGACCGGGCCGGCTTCCTGGGCCCGTGAAGCGGCGTCGGGGCACGCAGCGGGTGCCGGTCGGGCTGCTGCTGCCGGCCGCCCTGGGACTCGCGTTTCTCGTGCTGCCGCTCGCCGGGCTGCTTATCCGGGCGCCGTGGAGCAGCCTGCCGCGGCGGCTCACCGAGCCCGGTGTGCTGAGCGCGCTGTGGCTGTCGTTGCGGACCGCCACCGCCGCCACCGGCGTGTGCCTCGTGCTCGGGGTGCCACTGGCGTGGCTGCTGGCCCGGGTCACCTTTCCGGGGCGGCGGGTGGTGCGGGCGCTGGTGACCGTTCCGCTGGTGCTGCCGCCGGTCGTCGGTGGGGTGGCGCTGCTGCTGGTGTTCGGGCGGCGCGGGCTGATCGGCTCCTGGCTGGACGGCACGTTCGGGGTCACGCTGCCGTTCACCACCACCGGTGTGGTGTTCGCGGAGGCGTTCGTGGCGATGCCGTTCCTGGTGATCGCCGTCGAGGGGGCGCTGCGCGGCGCCGACGCGCGGTACGAGGAGGCGGCCGCCACGTTGGGGGCGTCGCGGTGGACGACGTTCACCCACGTGACGCTGCCGCTCGTCGCGCCGGGGATCGCCGCCGGTGCCGTGCTGTGCTGGGCGCGGGCGCTCGGCGAGTTCGGGGCGACGATCACGTTCGCCGGGAACTTCCCGGGGCGCACGCAGACCATGCCGCTCGCGGTGTATCTCGCGCTGGAGACCGACCTGAACGCCGCGATCGTGTTGAGCCTGATCCTGCTCACCGTCTCCGTCGCGATTCTCGCGGGGCTGCGGGACAGGTGGATCACCGGCCCATGAGCGAGATCGTGGACGCGCACCTGGTGGTCGACCGGGGTGGGTTCCGGCTGGACGTCCGGCTGCGGATCGGGGCGGGCGAGGTGGTCGCCCTGCTCGGCCCGAACGGCGCGGGCAAGACCACGGCCCTGCGCGCGCTCGCCGGGTTGCAGCCGCTGTCGGCGGGGCACGTCACGCTGGCGGGCGTCGACGTCGACCGGCCGGACCGTCCACTGTGGACCCCGCCGGAACGCCGTCCGATCGGCGTGGTGTTCCAGGACTACCTGCTCTTCCCGCACCTGAACGCGCTGGACAACGTCGCGTTCGGCCCGCGCCGGCAGGGTGCCGACCGGCGTGCCGCGCGCGCCCTCGCCGCCCGGTGGCTGGAACGGGTCGGCCTGCGCGCGTACGAGAGGTCCAGGCCCCGGCAGCTCTCCGGCGGGCAGGCGCAGCGGGTGGCGCTGGCGCGCGCTCTCGCCGTTCACCCGAAGCTTCTACTGCTGGACGAACCGCTCGCCGCGCTCGATGCCCGGACCCGGCTCGACACCCGCGCCGCTCTGCACCGCCACCTCGCCGAACATGACGGCGCGACGCTGCTGGTCACCCACGACCCGCTGGACGCGCTCGTGCTCGCGGACCGGCTCGTCATCATCGAGGACGGCCGCGTCGTGCAGGAGGGCGACGGGGCCACGATCACCGCGCGGCCGCGCACCGACTACGTCGCCCGCCTCGTCGGCCTGAACCTGTACCGCGGCACCGGCGACGGCCACTCCGTACGCGTCGGCGCCGACCTGGTCCTCACCGCCGACGACACGGTCCACGGGGACGCGTTCGTCGCGTTCCCGCCCGCCGCCGTCGCGCTGCACCCGAAGCGGCCCGACGGCAGCCCGCGCAACGCTTGGCCGGCCACCATCACCGGCCTGCAACGCCACGGGGACAACCTGCGCATCCAACTCGACGGGCCGGTGACCGTCGCCGCCGACGTCACCCCGGCCGCCGCCGCGCACCTGAACCTCGCGCCGGGACAGGAGGTCTGGGTGGCGGTGAAGGCCGCCGAGACGCACGCCTACCCCGCGACACCGCACTAGATATCCATCCACTGTGGACGGTTTGCGGGTTGCGTCCGGACCACGGCGGGTGCGCCACGTTCGGCAGATTCGCACAAACGGGGGGCGCGCATTGCGGATGATCAATGCACTATTAGTGACATGACGGTGACCTACCGCAAGATCGCGGCCGAAGGTCGCACCAACGGCTCCGGCGGTTCGGGGGCGACCGGATCACACGCCCGCACCTGCGCGGAATGCGGAACCCGGTACGCGGTCGTCGTACGGCCGGCGACGACGATCCGCTTCGAGGTCAGCGGCCCCACCTGCGACACGTGCCGGCGCAGAGGGAGCGGACCCGCCACCTCTCCACGACCCGGAAACACCGAAGCTCCACCGGAAAGCAGGCTCTTCAAGGTCTGGTGGGCCGGCGAGAACACCGGCGGCCCACGGCTGGAAGCGCGACACGTCACGCCGGAGACCAGCACGTCGATCATCCCGGACCACCGGGCGGCCGACCCCGCCCCTGTGGAGGTCACGGACGCCGCGACGCTGACCGGGGTCGACTGGGTGTCGACGATGGCCGACGTCGCGAGGACGGTGTTGGGGGAACTCGCCTGGGAGGTGCTCGCCTCCGTGTGGCTCGGCGGCTACTGCGAGGTCCTGGCCGCGCTGGCCGACGTTCTCGACCTGATCTGGTCGACACATGCCGCCGAGGCCGACGCCACGGATCGCGTCGTCGTGCGCCTGACCGGGCTACCGCCGGTACCCGCCGCCCTGATCGGTGACCTCGCGACACGGTCGTTCCTGGCCCACGACCGGCCGCCGCTCCCGTGCGCCGCCGAGGACCTGCGGGCCGTCGGCATGCTCGTGTGCGCCGGCACCGGTCACGCGCCGGATTGCCCCTGCGCCCAAGAACGGGCCCGTCGCCTGGTGACCGGGGTCGACAGCTACCTGTTCGAGGAGTCGGCGGCCGCCGTCGGCGGGCTGCGGGTCGAGGACGGGGCGGCGCTGCCGAGCGTTCCGGAAGCCGCCCGTCCACCGGTCGAGGAGCATCCGGATCTGCCGCGACCGCCAGGGGTGCCGGGGGCGACCGTGAGCGTTCCGTTCTCCTCGCCGTTGCTCGGAGGCCGGCAGGCGTTGCGGGACGCGCAGTTCGGTACGCCGCAGGGTCCGCAGATCTTCGGCCGACGACAGCGATGACACCCGGGCAGGAACAGGCGCGGCGCGAACTGGAGCGAATCGCCCAGGTCCCACAGTCTCCGGTGCGGATCCAGGACACGTCGGAGGAACTGATCGAGGAAGGGCTTCTGCAGATCCGCCTGGAGATCGACTGTAGCGACACGCCCGTCTTGCCGTCCGGAATCAGGCTCAAGCCGGCCGAGATCTTCATCGTCTGTGTCTTCGCCGACTTCCCGTTCACCTCTCCACGGGTGCTGACGCCCGATCCGCGTTTCGCCGGGCGTCCACACGTGTTGTGGGCCCACGAGATCTGCCTGTACACGTCGCCGAACGAGTGGGATCCGAGCGCGGGGATGTGGGGTTTCGTCGATCGGCTGCTGACCTGGCTGGCGCGAGCGGCCGAGGGCTCGCTGTCGGCCGCCGTGCTGCCGTGGCACCCGCCGGTCGCACGAGATTCGGCTGCCTTCGGACCGTTGATCGTGCGGGCGGAGGTGCCCGAATGGGCGCGGGACGCGAGACTCTGGCACGCGTGGTTACTGGTCCGCAGGGTCGATGAGCGGATCCTGGAGGCGGTCGGGTGGATGCAGGACCCGAGAGAAATCCGGCGGCGCCCGGACCGTTTCGCCGTGCCGGTCATCGCCCTGGACAGACCGGCCGGCTTCACCTATCCGAACGACGGTTCAGCGCTGGTGGACGCGTTGGTCGCCCACGGATTCACCAAGCAACGGCTGGCAAGGCTGCTTACCGCGACGCGGCTCGCCAACGCTGTGAACCCCGACGCCCCGCTGATCCTCGCCGTCGGAAGTCCCGCGCCCGGCGGGGTAGATGCGCCCCAACGGATCGCGCATCTGGTCGCATGGTGGATCTCCGCCGATCCTCGTGAGGCCGAGCCGGGCTGGATAAAGGTGTTCGACCTGCGACCGAGTGCGTCCGTGCGGCGCGACTCGTCCCGTCCAGCCGGTTGGATCGCGGGCAAGACGATCCTGGTGCTCGGCTGCGGCGCGCTCGGTGCGCCCATCGCGGAACACTGCGCGCGGGCCGGTGCGGCGTCGCTCACGCTGGTCGACAGCGGCCGCGTCACCCCCGGAATCCTCGTGCGACAGCCGTACGAGTTCGCCGACGTGGGGCTGCCGAAAGCCCGGGTCCTGGCCGAGCGTCTGCGACGGGTGGCACCGGGTACCGCCCTCACGCCGGTGTGCGGTGACGCGCTCGATCAGGTGCAGCACCCCGAAGTCGATCTCATCGTCGACGCGACGGCGAACAGGTCCGTGGCGGCGCGGCTGGAGCGCGAACGGTGGCGGGGCGAACAGCGCCGGCCGCCGCTGCTGTCGATGATGGTGGGACACAACTCCGACCTCGGCATCGCCACGCTGTCGCTGCCCGGCGCGAGTGGTGCCGGCGTGGACCTCCTGCGACGCCTCACTGTGGCCGCGAGCGAGGACGACTCGCTGACGATCGTGCTCGACGACCTCTATCCCGACCCGCCCCGCACACGGATCTTCCAACCGGAGCCCGGCTGTTCCGACCCCACCTTCATCGGGTCGTCGACCGACCTGGCCGCGATAGCCGCCACCCTGTTCAACGGCGCGCTGAGCGTGCTCGGAAGCACCTCGGCCGATCCCCCGCCGGGACAGCTCCGTCCGACGCGGTTCGGCCTCGTTACCGCCGTTCCGACAGGTCTTCGGCCGGCCGGGCTGAACCGGCGCCTGGCGTGGACCGATGACGTCATCCGCCGGGACGACCGGAACGACTACGAGATCCGGGTGGATCCGGCCGTGTTCGCCCGGGTGCGGCAGGCGGCCATCGCCGCGGCGGCGGCCGACAGCACCGGTGGGACCGAGACGGGCGGCGCCCTGCTGGGGCAGGTCGACCTGGCGAGCCGCGTGGCGTGGGTGACCCGAGCGGAGGGTCTACCGCCGGAAAGCTCGGCGTCGGCGGACCGGCTGGAGTTCGACGTGACCCGCCTACGCGATCGGTTCGCTGACCACCGGCGGCATACCCGCGGCACGGTCTCTCTCATCGGGATGTGGCACACCCACCCGCACAGCCGCGCCGATGCGAGTTCACGGGACGAGGCGACGATGCGGGGGATCGTCGACGGCTTTCCGGGGCTCGCGCAGGCTCTTCTGCTGATTTTCGGCGGCGGGCCCGACGCATGGCGCGCGTGGCTGGACGGCGCGAAACTCCCTGACCTCTACGTGCGAATGTTCTTTCCGGGCGAGGCGGAACCGCGAGGATGACATGCCCATTTGCCGTGATCAGCTGGAAGCGTGGTCGCAACAGCCCGATTCGTTCTTTCCGGAGTGGACCCTGCAGGTGTTGACCGAGGCGCTCCAGGACGCGCGTCGGTTGGCCCCGCTGCGCTACGAGATCTTCGTTCAAGGTTCCTACGCGAACGACACGAACATCCGCGGCGACGGCGACGTGGACCTGGTGATACAGCTGAATCTTCCCCTCGAGGAGCAGCTCCACGAGTTGACCCCGGACGAGAAGCACGAGTTCTGGAAGTCCTATGAGTCGACCGACTACGGCTGGGAGGAGTTCCGGGAGGACGTGCTGGGTGTGCTGCGGCGCCGGTACTTCGTACATGCCGGGAGAAAGTGCGTGGGCATCCATGACCTCGACTCGTTGCTCCGGTTACCCGCCGATGTTCTCCCGGCCATCGAGTATCGCCGTTATCGCGCCTTCCCCAGCCTCGCCGGTGAGGAGTACGACGAAGGAGTCTTCTTTCGTGACCTCGGCGATCCGCAGCAGCGGGCGATCACGAACTTTCCCAAGCTGCACCTGACGAACGGGCGGGCCAAGAACCGGCGGACGGGCGGCCGGTTCAAGGAGGTGATCCGGGTGTCGAAGAACGCACGCCTGCACGAGTCGGCGGGGATCGCCAAGGGAGTCGCGCCGTCGTACTTCGTGGAATGCCTTCTCTACAACGTTCCGGACAAGATCTACAGAGCGAGTCTGTCGGGGGCGTACGTGGCGGCCTGGAGATGGCTGCTCGAACACCTGCCGGAGATCCGCACCTTCCGGTGCCAGAACGAGCTTGTCGACATCTTCGGTGACCTGCCGGACCAGTGGGACCTTCCGGCCGCCGAGACCTTGATAAGGGCGCTCAACACGCAATGGCAGCAGTGGCGGTGCCCGTAGCCGCCCAGGACACGGGTTGGACCGCGGCCCAGACGGCGATCATCGTCGCCGCATTGATCGCGATCTTCGGCGCGATCGTCTCCGCGGCGCTCACCTACGCGTTCAATCAACGCGCCGCGCGCCGGGAACGTCTGGCGCAGGTCTTCGCGGAGGCGCTCCAAGCCGTCGAGGACTACGCGGAGCTGCCTTACCGGATCCGCCGGCGGCGCGGCACACCGGAAGCGCGCTACGAACTGACCGAGGAGGTCAGCAGGATCCAGTCACGGCTTGCCTACCACCAGGCCCTCCTGCGGATCGAGGCGCCCACCGCCGCCAACGCGTACACCCGGCTGGTGCGCGTCGTCCGGAGACGGGCCGGCAGCCAGATGCGGGACGCCTGGGGAAAACCGGTGCTCCTCGCCGACACCGAGATGAACCTCCGCATGGCGTATCCGCGCCGCGACATCGACAGCGAACGTGCACGCTGCGTCAGGGAGATGCGCAAGGCGCTCGGTCGCCGACGCAAGTAGGCGGCGGCGGGTGTATCCCCAGCGGGCACATCGCGCGGCGGCCGCCCGCCCGGTCCCCTCCGCAATGACAATGTCCACTGTGGAATGATGTCGATGCGTTGCGGCGCCTAGGATGCGCACCCGTGATTCTCCGACGATACCGCGCCGTGGTCCTGATAGGACTGTCGGCGTTCCTGCTGCCGTGGTGTGCGGGCCCGGCCTCCGCGCGGGAGCCCGAGCCGACCGAGGCGCCGAAGGTGGAGCTCGTGCTGGACGTGAGCGGCTCCATGAAGGCCGCCGACCTGGACGGGCGCACCCGCATCTCGGTGGCCCAGCAGGCGTTCAACGACGTGGTCGACGCGTTGCCGGAGCAGACCGAGCTGGGCATCCGGGTCCTCGGCGCCACGTACTCCGGCTCGGACAAGGCCACCGGCTGCAAGGACACCCAGCAGCTGCTGCCGGTCGGCCGGGTCGACCGGGGCCGGGCGAAGGACGCGATCGCGGGGCTGAAGCCGACCGGGTTCACGCCCGTCGGGCTCGCGCTGCGCGGCGCCGCCCAGGACCTCGGGACCGGAAACACCACCCGCCGGATCGTCCTCATCACCGACGGGGAGGACACCTGCGCCCCGCCGGACCCCTGCCAGGTGGCGCGGGAACTGGCGGCGCAGGGCACCCACCTCGTCGTCGACACGCTCGGGCTGTCGCCGGATGACAAGGTGCGCCAGCAGCTCACCTGCATCGCGAACGCCACCGGCGGCTCCTACTTCGCCGCCCGCAACGGCGCCCAGCTGACCGAACGCATCAAGCAGCTGGTGAAGCGCGCCGGCGACACGTACACGAAGGCGCCGACCCAGGTCGCCGGCACCGACCGCTGCGAGACCGCGCCGACGTTGAGCCAGGGCGTCTACAACGACCGGGAGAAGTTCTCCGAGCACCGCTACTACAAGGTGCCGGTCCCGGCCGGGCAGGAACTGCGCGCCTCGGTGAGCGTGACGCTGGACCGGCCGGTGCGTAAGGACTTCGGCGTGCTCGTGCGCGCCACCACGGCCGACGGCCGCGAACTGGTGCGCGGCACCGATGCCGGCAGCGGCCGCACCGACGTGCTGTCGGCGGGCGTGCGCTGGTCCACGGAGTCCGACGACGACAAGCCGACGTCGGTGTGTCTCGTGGTCAGCAACTCCCTCGCGCCGCAGGCCGGCGTGGACGAGGCGACCGGCATGCCCGTCGAACTCGTCGTCGGCACCGCCGACCTCTCACCCACGCCGGCGTCGCCGGGGCTGGGGCGGGGACTGTTGTTCATCCTGCTGCTGACCCTGGTCGGGTTCGGCACGGGACTCGTCGCCGGATGGCTGTTCCGGTGGCGGCTGAGCCTGCGGAGGGTGGCATGAGGCGTCTGCTTCGGGTGCTCGGGGTGACCGGGCTGGTGCTCATGGCGTTCCCCCTGATGGTGGAACCGGCCGCGGCCGACAGCGCGGTGAACACGGCGGGGACCTCCTTCCTCACCGCCGCTCCGATCGACACCGCGAAGCCGGTGAGTGTCGCGGCCTCGACCGGCGACTACCTGTACTGGTCCTTCGACGCGACGGCCGGCCAGACGAACACCGTCTCGGTCGCCGTCACGCTGCCGCCGCAGGCGGACCGGCACGGGGCGCAGGTCTGGGCGGTCGACGTCTTCGACGGGCTGCGGCGCAGGCAGTCGTGCACCGCCGGGGCGCAGGCGCCGGTGGCCGCACCCGCCGATGCGACCGTGCGGATGGAGTGCACCCTGCGCGAGGTCCGCTCCTGGGCCGAACCGTGGTCCGGCGACCCGCTGCCCGGCCTGTACTACGTCCGGGTCTCCGCCTCCGAGCTGCCCGAACAGGACCAGGGCCTGCCGGTCAAGGTGGACCTGAAGCTCGCCTCGACGGACAGCGGGGATCCCGCGCCGGAGGGCGGCGACCTGCGCGCCCCGCTCGCGCCGCCGGACCGCCCCGGTGCGGTCCAGAGCCCGGCGCCGAACCCGACGGCGTCCCCGGCGCCGGACGAGGACGACGACCTGGTCAGCTTCGACTGGTGGCCGGGCGCGACGTCGCGCTGGACCTGGACGGTGGTGGGCGCGGTGCTCGCCGCGGTGGCCGGCGTCCTGGGTTACACGCTGGCTCGCCGCCGCCGCCTCTGACCGCCGCCGATCTTGCAGTTGTGGCGCCCGGCATGCCCGACCTCGCGCCGGTATGTCCCCGCCATAACTGCAAGATCGGCGCTGCGCCGCCCACGCGCCGCGCCGCCGCGCCGGCCGAGGGGGCGGAGCCAACTCATCGCGCGCGGACTGCAAGATCGACGGGCCGCGGCGCTAGCGTCACGACCATGCACGAGCTGCTGCGCCGCGCCGCCACCCACGCCGCCGACTTCCGCGCCTCCCTCCCGGAGCGCCCGATCCCCGCCCGGGGCGAGCCCGGCTTCGGCGGCCCCCTGCCGGCCGCCCCCACCCCGCCCGACAAGGTCCTCGAGGAGCTGATCGAGGCGGCCGAGCCGGCCCTGATGGCGACCCCGGGCCCGCGCTTCTTCGGCCTGGTGGTCGGCGGCGCCCTCCCGGCCGCGACGGCGGCGGACATGCTCGCGGTGGGCTGGGACCAGCTGGCGTTCAACGATCTGGTCGGGCCGGCCCCGGTCGCCGTCGAGGAGGCCGCCGGAGCCTGGCTCAAGGAACTCCTCGGCATCCCGGCGACCGCGTCGTGCGGCTTCGTGACGGGGGCGCAGGGCGCCAACACGGTGGGGCTGGCCGCCGCGCGGCACCACGTTCTGCGCGCGGCGGGCTGGGACGTCGAGCGCGACGGCCTGATCGGCGCCCCGCGGGTGCGCGTCGTCGCGAGCGCCGAACGGCACGTCACCGTCGACCGTTCGCTGCGCCTGCTCGGCTTCGGCGCGCGGATCGTGGAAGAGGTGCGCGCCGACGCCAACGGCGCGGTCGACACCGAAGATCTGGCGCGCGTGCTGGACAGCCGGGAGCCGGCGCCGACGATCGTCGTGCTGCAGACCGGCAACGTGAACACCGGCGCCTGCGACGACCTGCGCACCGCGATCCCGATCGTGCACCGGCACGGCGGCTGGGCGCACGTCGACGGGGCGTTCGGGCTGTGGGCCGCGGCCGCGCCGCAGCGCCGGCACCTGACCGACGGGGTGGAGCTGGCCGACTCGTGGGGCTGCGACGGCCACAAGTGGCTCAACGTTCCCTACGACTCGGCGTTCGCGTTCGTGTCGCGGCCGCAGGTGCACGCGGCGGCGTTGTCGATGACGGCCGCTTACCTCACCGGCGCCGGTGGCCGCCAGGTCGCCGACCGCACCGTCGAGTCGTCGCGGCGGGCGCGCGGGTTCGCGGTGTGGGCCGCGCTGCGGGAGCTGGGCCGCGACGGGGTCGCCGAGTTGGTCGAGCGCTGCTGCCGGCTGGCGCGCCGGTTCGCCGACGGGCTCGCGGACGCGGGCTTCGAGGTCGCCAACGACGTGGTGCTCAACCAGGTCCTGGTGAGCTTCGGCGAGGGGGAGCGCACCGACGAGGTGATCGCGGCCGTGCAGCGCGACGGCACCTGCTGGATGGGCGGGACGACGTGGCGCGGCCGCCGGTTCATGCGGATCGCGGTCTCCAACTACGCCACCACCGAGGCCGATGTCGACCGGAGCGTCGCCGCCGTCGTGCGCTGTGCTTCCCGGTAGAGCTGCCGCGATGTCCGTCGGGGGCGCGGCCCGTTCCTCCCGGGGCCTCGCCCCGCGTCGTCAGTCGCGGTCGGGGTCGTAGCGCTGCCGGAAGCCGTTGTGCGCGCCGCCGGGGTCGAGCCGGTCGAGAATCGCGTCGGTGATCTCCCGCAGCTGGTCGAGCTGTCGCGGGCTGAGCGCGTCGATGACGAGGCCGCGCACCGTTTCCACGTGACCGGGGGCGCTCTCGCGCACCTTCGCCATGCCGTCGTCGGTGAGGCGGGCGTTCGTCGCCCGGCGGTCCTGCGGGCACGGGAAACGTTCGACCAGTCCGCGCGCCTCCAGCCGCTGCACCACGTGGGAGAGGCGGGCGAGCGTGGCGGTGGTGCTGTCGGCGAGCGCGGTCATCCGCAGGGTGCGTTCCGGCGCCTCGGAGAGCATGGCCAGCACGTAGTAGTCGAAGTGGGTGAGCGCGGAGTCGCGGCGCAGCTGCGCGTCCAGGGCCCCGGGGAGAAGTTCGACGACGGCCACCAGACGCACCCAGGTCGACAGCTCTTCCGGCGTCAGCCACTTCGTGCCCATGGTCACATCCTCGCACAGATGGTTGTCACGACAACTAATTGCGCCTTCAATGGTTGTAGCGACAACTAATGGAACGAGGAGAACACCATGACGCACGTCAGCATCATCGGCACCGGCACCATGGGGCAGGCCATCGCCGGCCTGGCGACGAAGGGCGGCCACACCGTCGAACTGCTCGGCAGCTCCGACCATGACCGGCCGGTGACCGGCGACGTCGTCGTGCTCGCCGTGCTGTACCCGGCGGTCGCGCAGGTCCTGGAGACGCGCGGGGCGCAGCTCGCCGGGCGGGTGGTGGTCGACGTGACCAACCCGCTCGACTTCACGACGTTCGACTCGCTGGTCACGCCGGCCGACTCCTCCGCGACCGCGACGATCGCCGCGGCCCTGCCGCAGTCGCGCGTGGTCAAGGCGTTCAACACCAACTTCGCGGGGACCCTCACCGCCGGTGCGGTCGGCGGGGAGCCGGCCACCGTGCTGATCGCCGGCGACGACGCCGACGCCAAGGCGCTGCTCGCCGGGATCGTCGCCACCGGCGGCCTGCGCGCCGTCGACGCGGGCAACCTGACCCGCGCCCGTGAACTGGAGGCCCTCGGCTTCCTGCAGATCACGCTCGCGGCCCGGGACAAGATCTCGTGGACCGGCGGCTTCGCCGTCGTCGCCTGAGCGCGGTGAGCCGACCGGTACGTTCGACCCATGGCGGCGAGCGGCAAGTCACCGGCGGTCGAACTGGACATCGACGGGTACCCGGTCCGGATCTCGAATCCGGACCGGGTGTACTTCGCCGCCCGCGGCGAGACCAAGCTCGACCTCGCCCGCTACTACGAGAGCGTCGGCGAGGGCATCGTGCGCGCACTGCGCGAACGCCCGTGCATGCTGCACCGCTTCCCGGACGGCACCGGTGGCGAGAAGGTGCACCAGAAGCGCGTCCCGCGCGGTGCGCCGCCGTGGCTGGAGACGGTGCGGCTGCACTTCCCCCGCTTCGACCGCCACGCCGACGAACTGTGCGTCACCAAGCTCGCCGACGTGATCTGGGCGGTGCAGATGTCCACAGTGGAGTTTCACCCGTGGAACTCCCGCCGGGCCGACACCGAACGCCCCGACGAGTGGCGCATCGACCTCGATCCGATGCCCGACTGCCCGTTCGACCGCGTCCGTCGGGTGGCCGGGGTGGTCCGGGAGGTGCTCGACGAGCTCGGGGCGGTCGGCTGGCCGAAGACCTCGGGCGGCCGCGGCCTGCACGTGTACGTGCGGATCGCACCCGAGTCGGAGTTTCGTGACGTGCGGCGGGCGGCGCTGGCTTTCGCGCGCGAGGTCGAGCGCCGCGCGCCGCGGGACGTGACGACCACCTGGTGGCGCAAGGACCGCGAGCCGGACGTGGTGTTCGTCGACTACAACCAGAACGCCCGCGACCACACGATCGCCAGCGCCTACTCGGTGCGCGGCGTGCCGGAGGCGACGGTCTCCACCCCGATCGGCTGGGACGAGATCGACGCGATCGATCCCCGCGACTTCACCATCGCGACCGTGCCGGCCCGGTTCGCGGCGCTGGGCGACCTGCACGCCGGCATCGACGACGCGGTGTTCTCGCTGCGGCCGCTGCTGGAGTGGGCCGAACGCGACGAACGGGCCGGCGCCGGCGACCCCGACCCGAGCGCGGGTGCCGACGCCTGACGGCACGGGATGGCACGCCCGTCCGGTATGACGAAGCTCGACATCACCAACGTGCCCCGCGAACTCGACGAACTGATCCGGTCCTCCGCCGACGCCCGGCACCGGCGCATCCTGGAGAACGTCCGCCGGCACTACCTGCTGGAGCAGACCGGCCGGATCGACGAGATCCTCGCGCCCGACATGACCGTGGCGGCACCGGTCTACTACCTGAACCTGGACGGCGCCAGCCGGACCCTGCGCGGCCGGGCCGAGGTCCTGGCGTTCTACAAGGAGGTGGTGGGTGTGGTGTTCGCCTGCGAGGAGACGGCACACGCGATCACCGACGCCGGATACTGGTTCGAGGCGTGGTTCAACTTCTTCGTGCCCGGCAGAACGCCCGACGAGTGGTTCCGCAAGCGTCAGTGGATCACGATGCGCTGGCCGTACGACGCGCACGCCCGCCTCATCGGGGAACGCGTCTTCGAGCACGTCGACATCGGTGAGACGGTCCCGATCGACCCGGCCGAGGCGATCACCGCCGCGGAGGCGAAGAAGATCCTGGAACCGCTGATCCGGCCGCTGCCGACCGTTTGACCGGGCCGCTCACCGGTTGGTGCGGGGCCGTACCGCCGGGGCGCCCGCCGCGCGGGCGCCCCCGACCGTGGTCACTTGGTGGACGCGCTCGGCGACGCCTCCGGGCGGGCACCGCCGCGGCCGCCGCCCGGGCGGCCCTTGCCCTCGGTGACGGTGCCGAGGTCGGCGGAGACGTCGTACTTGACGCGGTTGCCGTCCTTGGTGCCGAAGACGTGGTAGCTGCCGTCCGTTCCCTTGTGCACGCCGCCGACGGTGACGCCGGGGAACTTGGCCGTGACGGCCGCGGTGACCTTGGTGGCCTCGTCGCCGGTGACCGGCGTGCCCGGCGCCCGCTTGCCCGGGGCGGCGGAGCCGGTCGGCGACGGGGTGCCGCTGTCGGCGCTGGCGAGCGAGGCCCCGCCCAGCACGAACATCGCGGCCGCCGCGGTGCTGGCGAGGACAAGGCCGACCTTCTTCAACTTCATGCTCTGGCTCCGATCGCCACCGGATCGGCACCGTGCCGACCCGCTGATCAAAGAGTGGCGAGCGGAGCTGTGGAGAACCTGTCACGAAGCTAGGTCGGAGGCGGTAGTCCGGGTGCCGGCCGGGTTGGCGAAGCTCGTGGAGGAGGCGAACCAGTAGGCGGCCCCGAGGTAGGCGCCGACGGCGGCCGGTGCGGCGGCGGCCCGACCGCAACGGGCGAGGGCGAACACGAGCAGGAGCAGTCCGACGGTGCCGACGATCTCGCCGAGTCTGTTTAGACAAACGTCTGGACAGCGGGGTGTGATGAGTCACCGGCCGGCTGGTGGTGACGGCCGGGCGTGTCCAGCCTCGCCTCGCCCAGCCTGCTCGCCGACCGGTACGGCAGCACCGGGTACGCCACCGTCGCCGGCACCCTCGCCACCCCGGTCACGCTCGCCAAGGCGGGTGGGCCGCTCGGCGCCGCCTGCGTGCTCGCCACGGCCGGCGTGCTCGCCCGCGCCGCCACCGCGCCCCCGTAGCCGCGTCTCTAGAGGGCGTCGAGCGAACGGGTCACGTCGGCGACGAGGTCGGCGGTGTCCTCGATGCCGGCGGAGAGCCGGATCAGGCCCGGGCTCATCGCGGCGTCCTCGACCTGATCCGCGTGCAGGATCGCCTGCCACATGGTGGCCGGGTGCACGACCAGGGTCTCGACGCTGCCGAGGCTGGCGGCGCGGCGGGCCAGGCGCAGGCCGTCGACGAAGCGTTCGGCCGCCGGGTAGCCGCCGGCGAGTTCCAGGCTCACGACGCCGCCGTAGCCGTCCATCTGCGCGGCGGCGGTCGCGTGCCCGGGATGGTCGGGCAGGCCCGGGTAGTACACGTTCGCGACGGCGGGATGGGCCCGCATCGCGTGTGCGAGGGCGAGGCCGTTGGCGTTGTGCTGGCGCATCCGCAGCGGCAATGTCCGGATGCCGCGCAGCAGCAGCCAGGCGTCGAACGGCCCGAGGACCGCGCCGGTGATGACGGCGGTGTCCCAGATCCGGTCGAGGAGCGCCGCCGGTCCGGCCAGCACGCCGGCGGAGAGGTCGCTGTGGCCGCCGAGATACTTCGTCGCGCTGTGCCACACCAGGTCCGCGCCGAGCGCCAGCGGTCGGCTGTTCACCGGGGTGGCGAAGGTGTTGTCCGCGACGGTCAGCGCATCGCTGTCGCGAGCGAGCGCGGAGACGGCCCGCAGGTCGGTGATGTCCAGCAGCGGGTTGCTCGGCGACTCCACCAGCACCAGCCGCGTTCTCGGCCGCAGCGCGGCGGCGAACGCCCGCACGTCGGTCTGGTCCACCTGCGTGCACGTCACCCCGAACTTCGGCAGCAGGTTCAGCAGCAGCGAGGGGACCCCGCCGTAGTGCCGCCGCTGCAGCACCACATGGTCACCGGCCCGCACCAGCGCCAGCACGGTCGTGGTGATCGCCGCCATGCCGGAGGCGAACACCGTCGCGGCCTCCGCGCCCTCCAGGTCGGCGAGCACGGCGGCGACCTGGGCGTGGTTCGGGTTGCCGTAGCGGGTGTAGAAGCCGCTGCCCCGCTTCTCCAGCGCCAGGTCGGCGAACTCCCTTGCCGAGTCCGCGGCGAACGTCGACGTCTGCACGATCGGCGGCGACACCGCCCCGGCCGTTCGCGGCACCTGCGCGTCGCCGTGCACGGCCCGCGAGTTCCACCCGTCCGACATGCGTTGCTCCTCTCGCCGGGTCACCGGGAGCACCATCATGTCCGCGGGCGTCACCGCGCCGTCAGGAGTTGAGCTTCGCGACGGTCGCCGCGGCCATCCCCCGTTCCCCCGAGGCATTTGGATGGAACGGCGCCGCCGGCGCGGCCGGCAGCAGACCCTCGACCCATCTCGTGCCCGCGCCGCGGCAGGCGTCGTGGCCGATCGACGGCGCGTAGGTGTCGACGTAGCCGGCGCCGTTGGCGGCGGCCGTGGCGGCCAGCATCGCGTTGAGCGCCTTCGTGACGCCGCGCAGGTACGGCACGTCGCCGAACGCGATCGGCACCGTCGGCCAGCATCCGTAGCCGGAGTCCGGCAGGATCGCCGGGTAGCCGACGACGATCACGCGCGCACCGGGTGCGGCGGCGCGCACCGCCCGCAGCACGTCGGCCACCTTCGGCGCGGTGGCGTCGATGCGGGCCCGCAGCTGATCGGTGCCGCCGGCGGTGTACCGATCGCGGCACGGCGAGCCGAACGGGTCGTCGACGCTCTCCTCGGTGCAGGTGGAGATGATGTCGGTGAACCCGATGTCGTTGCCGCCGATGCCGATGCTCACCAGTGCGGTGGCGGCGGTGACGGCACTGATCTGCGCCGGCACGGCGATGCCCAGCTGGCCGCTGCCGGGGGAGAGGATGTCCTCGGTCGTCGCGCCGCCGCAGCTGACGTCCACGAACGACGAGGAGCCGACGGCGGCGGCGGTCAGCGACGGGTAGTTGCGGTTGGACCGGACGCAGTTGAGGTCGACCTGGGTCGGGATGAGCGGTCCCGAGGTGAACGAGTCTCCCAGCGCCGCGTAGCGCCCGGTCGGAGCGGCGGCCCCGGCGGTGCCGGGGAACGCGACCACGAGTGCGGCGACGGCGAGGGCGGCCACGCCGGCCCTGCCCAGTCTTCGGAGTACGGCGATGTCAGGTCCCATGGCTACCCCCGGGGCGGCGACGGAGCAGGGTGACTCGGAGTGTGCGCCTGGATACTCGCCGACGTCAATACGTCCGGGGTGGCGGCCAGCCGCGCGCCGTCGACGTCGACGCTCGGCACGAGCCGGTCGAGCCACCGCGGCAGCCACCACGCCGAACGCCCCAGCAGCGACAGCACCGCCGGGCCGACGGTCATCCGCACCAGCAGCGCGTCGACCGCGACACCGAACGCCAGGGCGAACCCGAGCGACTTGATGATGACGTCGTCGGAGAGGACGAACCCCGCGAAGACGCTCATCATGATCAGCGCTGCGGCGGTGACCACGCGGGCGCTGTGCCGCATGCCGGAGACGATCGCCTCGTCCGGGCCGGCATCGCCGCGGAACTCCTCCCGCGTCCGGGTCACCAGGAAGACCTCGTAATCCATGGCCAGGCCGAACAGGATGCCGACCAGGAAGATCGGGGTGAAGCTGACGATCGGCCCGGTCGACTCGATGCCGAGCAGGTCGGCGAGATGGCCCTGCTGGAAGATGAACACCAGCGCCCCGAACGAGGCGGCCACCGACACCAGGAAGCCCAGCGCCGCCTTGATCGGCACCAGCACGCTGCGGAACACCAGCAGCAGCAGGACGAACGCGAGCCCGAGCACGATGCCCAGATAGGGCAGCAGGGCCCCGTTGATCTTCTGGGCGATGTCGATGTCGATCGCGGTCCGCCCGGTCACCGAGAACGTCGCGCCGTCATTGGCGGCGGTGAAGCCGGCCTGCCGGGCCCGGATGTCGTGCACGAGGTCCCGGGTCTGCGCGCTCGTCGGACCGCTGCGCGGCACCACGGTGAACATCGCGGCGTCGCCGGCCGCGTTCGGCCGCACCGGCGTGACCACCACGACGTCGTCCAGCCCGGACACCAGGCTCCGGGCCTGCTCGGCCGCCGCGCCGGCCCGTCCGGCGGTGGTCTCCACCAGGATGACCAGCGGCCCGTTGACGCCCGCGCCGAAGCCGTTCGCGAGCTGGTCGTACGCCTTGCGCTGGGTCGAGTCGGGCGCGGCGGTGCCCTCGTCGGGCAGCGCCAGTTCCAGGTCGGCGACGGGCAGCGCGACGACGCCGACCGCGAGCAGGGACAGGATCAGCGCCGGGACGCGGAACCGGAGCACGCCGCGCGCCCAGCGTTCGCCGAACGGCGTCCGGACCCGCCGGGCGGCGGCGCCGCGCCGGGCCGCGCGCGGCAGGATCCGGCGGCCGGCGAGGCCGAGCAGGGCGGGCAGCAGGGTCAGGCTGATCACGACGGCCACGGCGACGGTGCCGGCCGCGGCGATGCCCATGGCCGCCAGGAACGGTATGCCGATCACGGTGAGCGCGGCCAGCGCGATGATGACCGTCAGGCCGGCGAAGACGACGGCGGACCCGGCGGTGCCCACGGCGCGCCCGGCGGCCTCGTCGCCGTCCCGACCGGCGGCGAGTTCGTGCCGGTAGCGCGACACGATGAACAGCGCGTAGTCGATCCCGACGGCCAGGCCGAGCATGGTGGCCAGGGCGGCGGTGTTCGAGGCCAGGTCGAGGAAGCCGGTGGCGACGGAGATGCCGAGCAGGCCGACGGTGACACCGAGGATCGCGGTCAGCAGCGGCAGGCCCGCGGCGAGGATCGAACCGAACGTGATCAGCAGCACGACGGCGGCCACCAGGATCCCGATCCCCTCGGCGGCGTTCGAGGCCTCGGCCGTCGCGGTGACCTCGCCGGAGTACTCCACGCCGAGGCCGGCGCGCCGTGCGGCCTCCCCGGCGGCGAACAGCGCCTCCCGGGACGCGGCGCGCACCTCGGTCTCCGGCACCGGGTAGGTGACCGAGGCGTAGGCGGTCCGCCCGTCCGGCGCGATGTTCCCCGTCTGGAAGGGGTCGCTGACCGCGCCGACCTGGGGCGCCGTGCGCAGCGCCGCCACGGTGGCCGTGACGGCCGCGCGCCGTTCGGGGTCGGTCAGCGTGCCGTCGCCGGGGACGGTGATGACCACCCTCGCCGAGGCGGAGTTCGAGCCGGCGCCGAACTTCTCCCCGAGCACGTCCATGGCCCGCCACGACTCGGTGCCGGGGATGGAGACGGCGTCGTCCGTGGGGCCGGACAGGGTGGCCGCGCCGAAGCCGATCGAGGCCAGCAGCCCCAGCCACAGCACGAGCGTGAACGCGCGGTGCCGGAACGAGAACCGCCCCAGCCGGTACAGCAAGGTCGCCACGAGACTCCTCCATCGGTCGTGAACCCCGTTCGGGCCGTTCCACGATCGCCGCGCGGACCGGACCCGTCGTCCCGTGAGCGCAGGCGGCGGCATACCGCGAACGCGGTAGATCCCGTGACGCGCGATACCGCGTCCGGGGGTCGAGGAACGGCGGCCGCCGCTCTACCGTCGTGGTGGTGCGCGCGTCAGGCAGCGAGAAGAGGCCGCCGGCCCTGGACCGGTACCGCGGCCCGTTGGGTGACCTCGCCCTGACCGCCGTCGGTGTCCACATCGTGCTGTTCGTCGGGTACACCGCGGTGCCGACCGGCATGATGCTGCTGTCGGTGCTGTGCCCGGTTCTCCTGCTGGGGCGCCGGCGCTTCCCGGTGCCCGCGGCGCTGGCCGCCACCGCCGTCGCCGTGCTCGCCGTCGTCCTGGGCCGGCCGCCGGACGGGCTGTTCGTCGCCGCCGGCCTGGTGAGCTACTCCGTCGCGGTGTACAGCCCGCGCCGGCGGCCCTGGTTCTACGCGTGTGTCGTGTGGGGCTCGCTCATGGTGGTCGGGACGGTGGTGCACGGGGGCGACTGGTGGAGCGCCGACCAGTTCGCGCCGTTCGCGTTCATCTTCGGCGGCGCCGGGGTCGGCGACTCGATCCGGCTGCGCCAGGCCTACATCGCCGAGGTGACCGAACGGGCCATGCAGGCGGAGGTGACCCGCGACGAGGAGGCCCGCCGCCGGGTGATCGACGAGCGGCTGCGCATCGCGCGGGAACTGCACGACGTCGTGGCCCATCACATCGCGGTGATCAGCGTGCACGCCGGCGCGGCGGATCACGTGCTGCGCGCCGAACCGGAGAAGGTGTGGCCCGTGCTCGGGCACATCCGCACCGCGGCCGACGCCGTTCTGGAGGAGCTCAAGTCGGTGATCGGCGTGCTGCGCGATCCGGACGAGGTGCGCGACGTCGGGCCGGCCCCCGGGGTGGAACGCCTCCAGGAACTGCTGGCCGGGTTGCGCACCACCGGGTTCGCCGTGCGGCACGAGCAGCACGGCGAGTCCCGGCCGCTCCCGGCGGTGGTGAGCCTGGCCGTGTACCGCATCGTGCAGGAGGCGCTGACGAACGCCCACCGCCACGGCGACGGCGGTGCCGTGCTGTACCTGGAGTACACCGCCGACCTGGTCCGGATCGAGGTGACGAACCGCGTGGCGGGGTCCGGCGGCGGGCGCACCGGCAGCGGGTTCGGCCTGATCGGCATGCGCGAACGGGCCGCCGCCGCGCACGGGAGCATCGTGGCCGGGCCGGTCGCCGGAGGCCTGTTCCGGGTGCACGCCGAACTGCCCACCGACGGCCGTCGCCGAGGAGGCGTGACGTGAACATCCGCGTGCTGCTCGCCGACGACCAGGCGCTCATCCGGGCGGGGTTCCGGATGATCATCGACGCGACGCCGGGCATGGAGGTCGTCGGTGAGGCCGCCGACGGAGGCGAAGCCGTCGAGTTGTGCCACCGGCACCGGGTCGACGTCGTGCTGATGGACATCCGGATGCCGCTGACGGACGGCATCGAGGCGACCCGGCGCATCGGCGCGGACGAGCGGCTGGCCGGCGTGCGGGTGCTGGTGCTGACCACGTTCGACAACGACGACAACGTGATCTACGCGCTGCAGGCCGGCGCGAGCGGGTTCCTGGGCAAGAACGTCGCCCCCGGTGACCTGGTCAACGCCGTGCGGGTGGTCGCCGCGGGGGAGGCGCTGCTGTCGCCGCGGGCCACCAGCGGGCTGATCAGCCGCCTGATCCACCACATCCAGCCGCCGGTGCACCCGCCGCAGCTGGACCTCGTCACCGAACGGGAGCGGGAGATCCTGCTGCTGGTCGCGCACGGGCTCTCCAACGACGACATCGCCGAACGGCTGTTCCTGTCGCCGTTGACGGTCAAGACGCACATCAACCGCACGATGACCAAGCTGAACACCCGCGACCGGGCCCAGCTGGTGGTCTTCGCCTACCAGCACCACCTGGTGCGCCCCGGCGACCCGCTGCCCTCATAGAAATCGGGCGATGTCGCAAAAAACTTTGAAATTTGACCAATCCGGCACCTGGCCTGGCACCGAATCCCCTCGCGACGGACCACCCCGACATCCAACCGAGGGAGCACCCAATGTCACGGCGCCTTATCGCGACCATCGGAGTCGTCGCCGTTCTCGGCCTGTCCGCGTGCGGGTCCACCGACGACGGCGACGCCGCCGCCACGGGCGGCGACAGCACACCGACCGCCGCCGCCACGACCGGCGCGGCCTCGCCGAGCGCGATGGCCGCGCAGTTCGGGGCCGGCTGTGCCGCGGTCCCGACCGACGCGTCGAACCCGGGCAGCTTCGCCGCGATGGCGAAGGTGCCGGTGGCCACCGCCGCCTCCGGCAACCCGGTGCTGAGCACGCTGGTCACGGCCGTCAAGAAGGCCAACCTGGTCGACTCGCTCAACAGCGCCCAGGGCGTCACCGTGTTCGCGCCGACCAACGACGCGTTCGCCAAGATCCCGAAGGCCGACCTCGACAAGGTCCTCGCGAACGACGCCACGCTCAAGAAGATCCTCACGTACCACGTGGTGCCGGGTCAGCTCACGCCGGCGCAGCTCACCGGCACGCACAAGACCCTCGAGGGCGGCAGCGTCGAGGTGAAGGGCGCGGGTACCGACTTCACCGTCGGCACCGGGTCCAAGGTGGTGTGCGGCAACGTCTCCACCGCCAACGCGACGGTGTACATCATCGACACCGTCCTCATGCCCGTCTGAGCATGACGGTCACGGATCCCCGGCCGGTTCGCCGCCGGCCGGGGCTTTCGCCGATCCTGCGCGGGGCCGCCGTCGGGCTGCTCACCGCCGGCGTCTCCCTCGCCGTCGCCCGGTTCCTCTCCGCCTTGCTGGAACATCCGGAGTCCGGCCCGGTGCTCGCTGTGGGTTCCTTCGTCATCGACCACAGCCCGCGGGCGTTGAAGGAGTTCGCGATCCGGACGTTCGGCGCGGCGGACAAGCTCGTGCTGCTGTCGAGCGTGTACGTCGGGCTCGCCGCGGCGGCGATCGCGCTCGGCCGGGTGGCCCTGCGGTGGGGCCTCGTCGCCCTGGGCGCCTTCGGCGCGCTGGGCGCGGCGGCGGTCCTGACCCGCCCGGGAACGTCCACAGTGGACATCCTGCCGACCCTCGCCGGCGTGCTCGCCGGTGCGCTCGCGCTGTGCCTGCTGCGGCGGGCCGCCCGCACCACGGATGTCCACGGTGGACGGCCGCGGCTGCTCAACCGGCGGCAGTTCCTCGCCACGGCGGGCGGTGCGGCGGTGGTCGCGGCCGGAACGGCGGCCGGGGCGCGGGCACTGTCCGGGCGGGCCGGCACCCGCTCCCGCGCTCAGGTGCGCCTACCGGCACCGGCCGACCCGGCCCCGCCCCGCGCACCCGGCGTCGACCTCGGCATCGACGGCGTCGCCCCGTGGGTGACGCCGGTGGCGGACTTCTACCGCGTGGACACCGCCCTGAGCGTGCCGCAGGTCGACGTCGGCACGTGGCGGCTGCGCCTGCGCGGCGCGGTCGAGCGCCCGGCGACGTTCACCTTCGAGGACCTGCTGCGCCGCCCGCTGATCGAACGCGACATCACCCTCAACTGCGTGTCCAACGAGGTCGGCGGCCCCTACGTCGGTTCCGGCCGGTGGCTCGGCGTGCCGCTGGCGCCGCTGCTGCGCGAGGCCGGCATCAGGGCCGGGCAGGACCAGCTGGTGAGCACGTCGGTGGAGGGCATGACGACCGGCACCCCGCTGGCGGCGATCCTCGACGGCCGCGACGCGATGCTGGCGCTCGGCCTGAACGGCGAACCCCTGCCGCTGGTGAACGGTTTTCCGGTGCGGCTGCTGGTGCCCGGCCTGTACGGCTACGTCGGCGCGTGCAAGTGGGTGAGCGAGCTGCGCGTGACGACGTTCGACCGATACGACGCCTACTGGGTCGAACGCGGCTGGGCCGCGGACGCGCCCGTGAAGACGGCCTCGCGGATCGACACCCCCAAACCCTTCGCCCGACTGGGAGCCGGACCGGTGACGGTCGCCGGGGTGGCCTGGGCGCAACGGCGCGGCATCGGCGGCGTGGAGGTGCGCGTCGACGACGGCCCCTGGCTGCCCGCCCGGCTCGCCGACGGACCGACGCCCGACACGTGGCGCCAGTGGGTGCTGCGCTGGGACGCCACACCGGGCCCGCACACGCTGCGGGTGCGCGCCGCGGACGGCAGCGGGGCCGTCCAGCCCGAGGAGCGGGCGACGCCGTTTCCGAGCGGTGCCACGGGCTGGCACACGGTCACCGTCACCGTCGACTGACGGGGCGCCCCCTTCGGTCGCCCACGGTGAATCGACGGTCGACGATGTAGGCTGACCGGCGATCCACTTCTCGGGAGGTGCCATGCGTGGCTGGATGTCGGCGGTCCTCGCCGCCGGAGCGCTCGCCGTCAGCGTCGTCGCCGTGCCCGCCCCGGCCTCGGCCGAGGGCACGCGGCCCCCGGTGACCCGCGGCCCGTGCGGGTACACCGCGACGCCCGAGGAGCCGGCGGCCCGCCCCGTCCCGCTGCCGCCGGACCCGCCGCGCACGCCGGACCGGGGCACGGTGGCCACCTCCCTGTGGACCGACTACGGTCGCATCCCGATGCGGCTCGACCGTTCCCTGGCGCCGTGCACCGTCCAGAGCCACCTGCACCTGACGCTGTCCGGCTTCTACCACCACACGATATGCCACCGGCTGACCGCCTACCCGACGCTCAGCGTCCTGCAGTGCGGCGACCCGAGCGGCACCGGCGAGGGCGGTCCGGGCTACCGCTACAAGGACGAGCTGCCGACCGACCTGCCGCCGGCGCCGACGGATCCCACCGGCGTGCGCAAGCTCTACAAGCGCGGCACGCTCGCGATGGCCAACGCCGGCCCGGACACCAACGGCAGCCAGTTCTTTCTCGTGTACAAGGACTCGGCGCTGCGGCCCAACTACACGATCTTCGGCACCGTGGACCCGGCCGGCATGGCGGTACTTGACCGCATCGCGGCCGCCGGTATCGCGCCCACGCCGGAGGATCCGGCCCCGGTCGACGGCGCGCCCGCGCGGCCGGTGCGGATCAGGCTGGCCACCGCCTTCTTCTGACGCCGATCCGCCCGCGGCTCACCGGTAGCGATCGGGGAGGGACAGCCCGGGTCGTTCGTCGTCCCACGCCATCGAACTCATCTTCCAGCCGCTCGGCGTGCGGACGAACTGCGTCGAGACCACGCCGCGACCGGTGAACGGGACACCGTCGAGGACGCCGGACTTCGTGTAGGTGCTGAGCCGGTGCGCGATGTTGCCGAAGACCTCGGTGATCTGCGCGATCTCCGCCTCCCGGAACGCACTGAGCCGCCCCGCGTCGACGGCGGGCTGCCGCGCCTCGACGAACTGCCGCACCGTCGCGATCTCCGGTTCGGGGCCGCTGTTGCGGATGAGCCTCCCGCCGTCGACGAACAGTTCGTGGATCGCGTGGTACCCGGGGCGCCCGCCGGGCTCGAAGGACACCGCCGCGAAGAACCGTCCGATCAGCTCGTCGAGTGCGGCACGCGCCGGGTCCGGGCTGTCGGTCATGGCAGCGAACTGTAGCCGCGACGGGGCCGTTCGGTCAGGCGGCGAGGGCGGCCCGACGTTCCAGCAGCTCGGCGATGCGCTCCGGCGGCACCGGCCGGCTGAAGTGGTAGCCCTGCGCGAGCGAACAGCCGAGCCGCCGCAGCAGTTCGGCCTGCGCGCCCGTCTCGACCCCCTCGGCGACCGTCGCCAACCGCAGGCTGCCGGCCAGGTCGACGATCGCCCGGGTGACCGCGGTGCCCTCGGCCCGGGGCGAGTCCGTGTGCCGCATGATGAAGCTGCGGTCGATCTTGAGGATGTCGACCGGCAGGGTGTGCAGGTAGGCGAGCGACGAGTAGCCGGTGCCGAAGTCGTCGATCGCGATCCGGATGCCGTGTGCGCGCAGCGTCCGGAGCTGGGCGATGGCGGACTCGGCGGTGTCGATCAGCGCCGACTCGGTGATCTCGAGGACGAGCGCGGGCGCGGGCAGCCCCGACTCGGCCAGGGCGCTCAGCACGGACTCGACGAAGTCGGGACTGCGCAGCTGGTGGACGGAGACGTTGACGGCCAGGTGCAGGCCCGAGCGCAGGTGCCAGTCGAGGGCCTGCCGGCAGGCCGTGAGCAGGGCGTGGCGGCCGAGCGCGTCGATCATGCCGGTCGCCTCGGCCATCGGGATGAACGTGGCGGGCGGCACGGCCTGCCCGTCGCGGTCCCAGCGCATCAGCGCCTCGACACCGGCCATCTCGCCCGTGGCGGTGTCCACCACCGGCTGGTAGTGCAGGTACAGGCTGCCGTCGTGCAACGCCCGGCGCAGGCCGTCGGCGATCTCGGTGCGCTCCCGGTGGGCGGAGCGCAGGGCGTCGTCGCACCGGACGGCCCGGTCGCGTCCGGCCTGCTTGGCGGCCGTGAGCGCGAGATCCGCGTTGGCCAGCGTGACGGTCGGCGACGGGCTGTGCCGCTCGGTCTCGACGATGCCGATGCTCACGGTGAGGTGCAGCCGGTGCCCCGCGACGACGACCGGCCGGGCGACGGCCTCGCCCACCGACCGGGCGAGTTCGCCGGCCCGCCCCGGGTCGCGGGTGAGCAGGACGGCGAACTCGTCGCCGCCGAGCCGCGCGAGGGTGTCGGTCGCGTCCACCAGGACCCGCAGGCGGGCGGCGATCTCGGTCAGGATGCGGTCGCCCAGCCCGTGCCCGTGCGCGTCGTTGATCTCCTTGAACCCGTCGAGCCCGCACAGCACCACGCCGTGCGGCTCCCCGGACGCCGCGGCGACGTCGAGCCGTTCGAGGAAGAGATCGCGGTTGGCGAGGCCGGTCAGCGTGTCGTGCGTGGCGCGGTGGGTCAGCTGATGCTGGAGGGCCTGCTGGCGGTGCAGCGCGGCGCGCAGTTCGTCCGCCTGCGTGTCCAGCCGCCGGGCGCGGTGCTGGGCGATGCGCACCAGCAGCCAGATCCGCGACATGAGCAGGCCGCACAGCGCGGCGCTGATCAGCGAGGGAACGAGCAGCTCGGCGTCCGCCCCGTCGAGCGTCAGGCCGGCGAGGACGGGCAGCAACGGGCTGAGCACCGCGGTGACGAGATAGGCGATCAGGACCGGCCGGTTGATCAGCCGGGTCTCGCCGGTGTCGAGCCGTCCGAGTTCGGCCGCGCGGGGATGCAGCGCCGCCGCGGTCAGCAGCACCCCGGCGACCTGCGTCAGCAGGAACGCGACGCCGCCGGGCAGGAACGCGGCCGCGCCCTGGCCGCTGGTCGCCGCGTAGACCAGGTGACCGGCGAGCAGGGCGGCGGCGGCACCGCCGAGCAGGCGTTGCGGGGCGCCGCCGCGTCGCCCGAGCCCGCGGAGCACCACCGCCAGGATGGCCAGGTCGATCAGCGCGTACACGGCCGCCACGCCGGTGTCGACCTGGCGGCCGCTCGGCTCGGCGAGGTACGGCCGGACCACGAACGACCACGCCAGCATCGACAGGAACAGCACCACCGCGCCGGCCTCGACGCCGTTCTCGGCGGTGCTCCCGGCGCGCCGCCGTCGGGTCAGCAGCAGGCCGGCGAACGCGAACAGCGCGTACTGGGCGGCCAGGCTCAGCCCCATCTGGGTCGACGTCGGCGGCACGCCGTTGACCAGGCCCTGCCAGGCCCAGTAGCCGACGGCCGCCAGCCCCGCGGCGCGGGCGGACAGCAGTAGCCACCACCCGAGCGGCGAACCGGCCGGCCGGCGCCACAGCATCGCGACGGTGGCCACGAGCCCCAGGGCCTGCGGCAGCGACCACAGCGCCAGGGCCACCCCGGGAGGCGCGAGCTGGGCGGCGCACACGACGAGCACGCCGACGACGAGGAACCGCCACCAGCGGTTGTGGCGCGTCGGCGGGCGCAGGGCGTTCGTCCAGGGGCGTGGCACCGTCTCAGCGAACCAGGCCCGGGTTGCACGACCGGCTGCGAAACGGGAGCCGAACGCCTGCCCCGACCGGGGCCGGGCGGCGCGGCCTAGACTGCCTGCCAGCCGAGATCGCGAGGGGTCGCATGCTGCACGTACGGGTGATCACTCCGGAGGGCGTCAGCGAACGGGTGCGCGAGATCCTCGCCGCCGACGACGCCGTGACCCACGTGGTGGTGCTGCCCGGCGTGGCGCTGTCGCCGGCGGGGGACCTGGTGGAGTTCGACGTGGTGCGCGAGGGCGCCAGCTCGGTGCTCGACCGCCTGCGGGAGCTCGGCCTGGAGCAGGACGGCTCGATCGTCGTCGAACGGGTCGACGCGGCGCTGTCCGAGGCCGCCGACCGCGCCGCGCGGAACACCCCGGGGCTGGGCGTCGACGCCGTGGTGTGGCACGAGATCGAACAGCAGACCGGCGAGGAGGCGCAGCTGTCCGCCTCGTATCTGGCGTTCATGACGATCGCCATGATCATCGCCGCGGTGCGGGTGCTGCTCGATCAGCCGATCCTCATCGTGGGGTCGATGGTGGTCGGGCCGGAGTTCGGTCCGCTCGCGGCCCTGTGCGTGGGGCTCGCGCGGTGGCGCCCGGTGCTGATCCGGCGATCCGCGCTGGCGCTCGTGGTGGGGTTCGTCGCGGCGATGTTCCTGACGGTCGGCGCGGTGTGGCTGTTGACGGCGTTCGGGCTGGTCGACCGGTCGATGCTGCTGGCCGAGCGGCCGTTGACCGACTTCATCTGGCGGCCGGACGCGCTGTCCTGGGTGATCGGCTTTCTCGGCGGGGTCGCCGGGATGCTGTCGCTGACGTCGGCCAAGGCCGGCACCCTGGTCGGCGTGCTGATCTCGGTGACGACCATCCCGGCGGCGGCGAACGCGACGGTGGCCCTCGGCTACGGCGTGCGTGAGGAGGCGGTCGGCTCCGCGCTGCAGCTGCTGATCAACGTGGTCGCGATCGTGCTCGCCGGCGTGCTGACGCTGCTGGTGCAGCGGCTGCTCTGGCGGTTCCTGCGGCCCGATCCGTTGAAGGGCTCCGGGCCGGCCCGTTAGCCGGCGCTCAGGCCGTTCTGGCTGCCCTTCTTGATCTTGCGATCGTCGCGCAGTTCCAGGAACGGCTCGTCCGTCGGGTCGTGGCCGGCGGCGATCGCGCGGCCGCGCTCGAGTTCGGCGTCGAGCTCGGCCCCGAGCAGGATGGCGATGTTGCTGATCCACATCCAGACGAGGAACGCGATGACGCCGCCGAGCGTGCCGTAGGTCTTGTTGTAGTCGGCGAAGCCGGCGAGGTAGACCGCGAACGCGGCGGAGACCAGGATCCACACCAGCACGGCGAACAGGCCGCCCGGGCTCACCCAGCGGAAGCCGCCGGTGCGGGCGTTCGGCGACGCCCAGTACAGGACGGCGAACATCAGGCTCACCAGGATGACCAGGACCGGCCACTTGGCGATGTTCCAGGTGGTGACGACGACCGAGCCGAGCCCGATCTTCTCGCCGACGACGCGGGCCAGATCGCCGGTCAGGACGACGATGGCGGCGGAGACGATGAGCATCACGCCGACGATCGCGGTGACCCCGACGCGGATCGGCAGGGTCTTCCAGATCGGGCGCCCCTCCGGAACGTCGTAGACGGCGTTCGACGCGCGCATGAACGCGGCGATGTACCCGGAGGCCGACCAGAAGGCCACGACGATACCGACGATCGCGGCGACGCCCGCCGTGCCCGGCTCCTTCACCTGGTTGAGCACGGTGTCGACCAGGCTCTGGAGCTGCCCGCTCGGGGCGATCTCCTTCGCGGCGTCCTGGACGGTCCGCTGGCCGTTGTCGCTCAACATGCCCAGGAGCGAGACGATGACCAGCAGGCCGGGGAAGATCGACAGGACACCGTAGTACGTGAGCGCGGCGGCCCAGTCGGAGATGTTGTCCGCCGAGAACTGCTTGAAGGTGCGCTTCAGCGCCGCGAACAGCCCCTTGCCCCGCAGCGCCGCCGGGCTGTCCGGACCCGCGTCGGGGCCGACGGTCGACCCCTCGACGGGTCGGTCGTCGCCGGTGCGGGTGGTGGCCGCGGCCTCCACGTCGACGTCGCGCCGGTCGTTGCCACTCCTGCGGCCGAGGGCCATGTCGCATCTCCTCCGTGCTCAGCGGCCTCCTGGGGGACGGGCCGCTGTCGTTCCTTCTGCCGGGCGGTGTACCCCGGGGCGCTCCATTGATGCCGGGCACTGGTGTCGGGATCGGCTCCGGCGCGCGGACCGGCCGACGGCCGAAATTGTCCGGGGCGTCGGAGTGGGCGGGCGCGCCCTGGGTAGCGGTGGCCCCGGCCGCACGAGTGCGCGGGAGGTGGGGTGGCCGGACATCGGAGGTTCGGGGACGCCGTGGTGCTGGTCACCGGGGCGTCCAGCGGGGTCGGCCGGGCGACGGCGCTGGCGTTCGCCGCCGAGGGGGCCGCTGTGGTGCTCGCCGCGCGCGGTGCGCAGGCGCTCGCCGAGGTGGCCGGGCTGTGCCGGGAGCGGGGCGCGCAGGCCCTGGTCGTGCCGACCGACATCGCCGATCCGGCGGCGGTCGAACGCCTGGCGCGGCTGGCGGTGGAGCGGTTCGGGCGGATCGACGTGTGGGTCGAGGCGGCGGCCGTCGGCATCGTCGGACCGCTGGGCTCGGAGTCGGTAGCGGAGTTGCGCCGGCTGGTGGAGACCAACGTGTTCGGCTCCGCGCTGTGCGCACGGGCCGCGCTGGCCACGTTCCGCGCGCAGGACCGGGGGGTGCTCGTGCTCGTCGGATCGCTGCTGTCGCTGTTCCCGAACCCGCTGGTGCCGCTCTACTCGATGTCCAAGTTCGCGATCCGGGGGCTGGCGCTGAACCTCCGGCAGGCGGTCGCGGGCCATCCCCGAATCGGGGTGTGCCTCGTGCTGCCCGGGCCGGTCGACACGCCGTTCTTCGCCCGGGCCGCGAACCACTCCGGCCGCCGGCTGCGGGCCATCCCGCCGGCGTACGCCCCGGAACGGATCGCCGCCACGATCCTCGCGTGCGCCCGCCGCCCGCGCCGGCAGGCGACCACCGGCGTGGTCTCGCACGTGGCCCTGTTCGCCCACCGGGTGGCGCCGCGGGTCACCGAGTCGCTCGTGGCGCGGTGGAGCGCCACGTTCGTGACCGGGGCCGCAGCGGCCGCGTCCGGGCCGGGGTCGCTGTTCGATCCGCCGCCGACCGGGGCGGTGCACGGTGGACACCGCCGTGGACGGCTCCGCCGCCGGCTGGGCGGCTGGCTCGGCAGCGTGCGCGTGGCGACGTTCCGCCGATGAATCCGGCAGCGCTCGCGCGGCGGTCCGGCCGGTGTTTGTCGGGCTCCGGCCCGGGTAGCCCGGCGCAGGCCTCGGACCCGAACGGGTCGGGGCGCCCGCGACGACGAGGTCTCAGGAGGCCCGTGATGCAAGCGATGACCTACCGAGGGCCCTACCGGATCGCTGTGCGGGAGAAGGACCGCCCGACGATCGAGCACCCGAACGACGCGATCGTGCGGGTCACCCGCGCCGCGATCTGCGGCTCCGACCTGCACCTCTACCACGGCATGATGCCGGACACCCGGGTCGGCATGACCTTCGGGCACGAGTTCATCGGCGTGGTCGACGAGGTGGGCGACTCGGTGCGCCACATCGCACCGGGCGACCGGGTGATGGTTCCCTTCAACATCTTCTGCGGGTCGTGCTACTTCTGCGCCCGAGGGTTGTACGCCAACTGCCACAACGTCAATCCCAACGCGACCGCCGTCGGCGGCATCTACGGCTACTCGCACACGTGCGGCGGCTACGACGGCGGCCAGGCGGAGTTCGTGCGGGTGCCGTTCGCCGATGTGGGGCCGAGCGTCATCCCCGAGTGGATGGAGGACGACGACGCGGTCCTGCTGACCGACGCCCTCGCGACCGGCTACTTCGGCGCCCAACTCGGCGACATCGTCGAGGGCGACGTCGTGGTGGTGTTCGGCGCCGGGCCGGTGGGCCTGTTCGCGGCGAAGTCCGCGTGGCTCATGGGCGCCGGCCGGGTCATCGTCATCGACCATCTGCAGTACCGGCTGGACAAGGCGGCGAGCTTCGCGCAGGCGGAGACCTACAACTTCGTCGAGTACGACGACATCGTCGTGCACCTGAAGCGGCTCACCGATCATCTCGGGGCCGACGTCGTCATCGACGCGGTCGGCGCGGAGGCCGACGGGAACTTCCTCCAGCACGTCACCGCCGCCAAGCTCAAGCTGCAGGGCGGCTCCCCGATCGCGCTCAACTGGGCCATCGACTCGGTGCGCAAGGGCGGCACCGTCTCGGTGGTGGGCGCCTACGGGCCGATGTTCAGCGCCGTCAAGTTCGGCGACGCGATGAACAAGGGGCTGACCCTGCGGATGAACCAGTGCCCGGTGAAACGACAGTGGCCGCGCCTGTTCGAGCACGTGCGCAACGGTTACCTCAAGCCCAGCGAGATCGTGACGCACCGGATCCCGTTGGAGCACATCGCCGAGGGCTACCACATCTTCTCCGCCAATCTCGACGACTGCATCAAGCCGCTCATCGTGCCGAACGCCGCCTGACCGGATCGGAGACCCGCCATGCCGTACACCGCCGACAAGCCGAAATTGGCCGAGTCCAGCGCCGCGCTGCGCGCGCGGATCCCCGGCTGGGGCGTCGACCTGGATCCGAAGGACCGGCCGTCCGTGCCCCGTGAGCAGTTCGACCCCGGCCTCAACGGCGCCGCATGGGACTTCCCCGAGCGGCAGCCCGAGCGCTGGCCGCGGGAACGCTCGATCGAGCACAAGTTCCTCACGCCGGTCTTCGGCACGTCCACTCCGCCCAAGGGACTGTCCGGGGTGATGCGCCGGTTCGCCTACGCGCGCTACAGCGAGGGCCGGGCCGCGCACTGGCTGCTCCTGTTGGCCGCCGACCGGGTCGACGCCGTCGAGAGCACGCTGCGCTCGTTCGTCAGCACCCGGCCGGACGATCCGATCACGCAGACCGGTGTGCTCAGCGAGTTCACCCACCACGGCTTCGCGTCGCGGGTGGGGCGCCGGCGCACCGACCTCGTGCACCAGCCGCTCGACCTGATCATCGTGGCGGCGCCGTGGGTGGCGGCCGCCGGCCTCACGTACGCCGCCGTCAAGCGGGTGGCGGGTCGCCGCCGGGCGTGAGCGCCCGCCGCACCCCGGCCGGACCGCCCGGCGGAACCTTCGCCCGGCAAGCCGGTCAGTCGCCGCCGCCGCCCCCGCATCCGCCCCCGCCCCCGTCGCTGCCTCCGTCGCCGCCCCCGTCGAGGTCGAAGTCGCGGCCGCGGCGGCCGTTCGACGGCGGCGGCGGGTGGTGCACGCCGAGCGCGTGGGCGAGTTCGACGTCGCCGTCCAGCAGGGCCGCGTCGCCGTGCAGGGCGACCGTCGTGCGCACCACCGTCGGGCCGCGGTGTGCCCAGCCCCGTTCCAGCGGGTAGCGCCGCCGGCCGCGGGTGAGCACGCTCCGGGCGAGGAACGGCCGCTCGCCCACCTTGATGAAGATCATCGCCAGGCCCACGAAGAAGACGAAGGTGCCGACCAGCACCCCGCCGATGCCGCCGACGACGCTCACGATGCGGGCCGCCCGGCGCCGGCGCGGCGACAGCAGGAGGTGCTCGCGGCGCAGTTCCTCGATGTGCGGGATCATCGCGGCGATCACGGCGGGGTCCTGGGACAGCAGCACGGGTCGCACGCCGACGGACAGGGCGTGCAGGACGGCGACCTCCACCGGTTCGGCGTAGGGCTGCGGTGCGCTCGCGTGCAGGATGTGGCCGGGGAGCACGGCGATGCCGCCCTGCGCGCGCAGTCCGGCCAGCGCGGCCCGGGTCACCCGTTCGGCGCCGCCGGCGAGGTACGCCCAGGCGAACGCCGACAGTCGGGGATGCCGCAGCCGGGGCCGCCCGAGCTGCAGCAGCAGCCTGCCGAGGAGGCCGGCGGCGGCCAGGGCCAGCAGGCCGGGCACGCCGAGCCAGGAGTTCTCGTCGAAGATCGACCAGTCTTCCGCGGCGACGATGGATCCGGTCATGGGGCGCCCCCTACGGGCATCGATGACGGGCCGACCCATCGTGGGGCACCGGTGCAAGGGCTGACGATCGGCCGGGCGTTCTGGTAGATCGGCAGATCCGGGCCGGGCCGTCGGACTCGTAGTGTCGCGCGGCATGTTGGAGTTCCACCGGGTCAGCAAGACCTATCGAGACGTCCGGGCGCTGCGGGACGTGAGCCTGGAGGTGGCGCCCGGGACCGTGGTCGGCATGGTCGGCCACAACGGCGCCGGCAAGAGCACCCTCATGCGGATGGCGGTCGGCCTGGTCCGGCCCGACACGGGCCGCGTCCACCTCGCGGGTGTTCCGGTCGAACGGCTCGGCCGGCTCGGCGGCCTCGTCGCGGCCTCGCTCGACGCCGCCACCCTGCCGGCGCAGTGGAGCGCGCACACGGCCGTCACGGTCGCCGCCGGCCTCTCCGGCCTGCCCGTGGCCCGCGCCCGCGAGGTGCTGGAACTGTTCGGCCTCACCGCCGCCGCGCACAAGCGGGTCGGGGCGTTCTCGATGGGGATGCGGCAGCGGCTCGCCATCGCCCTCGCGCTCATCGGCCGGCCGAAGGTGCTGATCCTCGACGAGCCCACCAACGCGCTCGACCCCGACATCGCCCACGAACTGCGCACCTGGATCGCCGCGCACGCCGAGGCGGGCAACGCCGTCCTGATCTCCAGCCACAACCTGCCGGAGATCGAACAGGTCGCGGACCGGATCGTGGTGCTGCACCAGGGCGTCGTCGTGCGCGACGAACCGACGCGGGCGCTGCTGGCGGGCGGCACGGTGCTGATCCGGGTGGACCGCCCCGACGTGCTGGTCGAGCAGCTGTGGCACCGGGGGAGCAAGGCCGAGCACCTGGCCGACGGCACGCTGCGGGTCACCGCCGCGACGACCGACGAGGTGGGCGAACTGGCGGCCGCCGGCGGCCTGGTCGTTCGCGAACTGGTCGGCGAACGGCAGCGGCTCACCGACGCCTACCGGCGGCTCACGGCGGACGGGAACTCCCGATGACGGCCCCGGCCGCGCCATGGCTGCGCCCCGTGCCGTTCACCCGGCTGGCGGGCGTGCAGCTGCGGATCTGGCGCGCGCACCGGTTCGTGGCGGTGGCCGCGGTGCTGTCGGTCGCCGCGGGCGCCGGTGCCGCCGCGCTCGGCGTGGGCCTGCCCGGCGGGCGGCTCACCGGCGGGGTGGTCGCCGAGCGGTTCGCGCTGGCGGAGGCGCTGTACGGGCTGTTCTGGCCGGTGATCGGCGCGGTCGGGGCGGCATCGGCGTTCACCGGCGGGTGGGCCGTGCTCGTGCTGGGCGTCGCGCCCCGGCGGGGGCGCTGGCTGCTGGCCGCGTCGGCGACGTTCCTGCTGGTGGCGGCCGTGGCGACGGCGGCGTTCGTGGCGCTGGGCTGGCTCGCCGTGGTGCTCGCCGGGGCGGGGGCCGACGCGGCGGGGGCCGTGCCGCGGCGGTTCCTGCCGGTGCTGGGCGTGACGCTGCTGCGCGCGGCGGCCGGGTTCCTGCTGGGGGCGGCGCTGCGCAACGTGGCCGTGGCCCTGGTCCTGCTCTACGTGGTGCGGTGGGCGCTGCCGTTGCTGGTCGTCCGATCGGTCGACATCGGGGTCTGGCTGGACCTGGACACCGCGACCGCCGCGCTGGCCACCGGCGACGCCGGCCGGCACCACGGGCTGCCGGTGGTGACGGCGTTGCTGCTGTGGATCGTGGTACCGGCGGCGACGGCCTGGGCGCGGTTACGGTCGTCAGCACAGTGAGCACCCGTTCCGGCCCCGCGGAGGCGTCGTGATGCAGCGTCCGATCACCGCCGCCGGTGTGGCGCGGGCGCTGCGGCTCGCCGAGCGGGGCCGGTGGGTGTCGGTGTGGCGGCTGGGCCTGCCGGCGACGGTGTTCGCGCTCAGCCTCCTCGACGTGCGCGCCCACCCGTTCGACCCGGTGCTCGGGCTGGCCGTCGCCGGGGCGCTGCTGTGCCGGTTCCGCTGGCCGGGCGCCGCGCTCGTCGGGGGCGTGCTCGTCGCGGCGCTCGCCACCGTGGGCGACACCGCCGTGCCCGCGCTGCTCGGGCTGCCGTCGACGGTCTTCCTCTCCTACGCCGCCGGTAGACGGGTGAACGACCGGCGGCGGGCGCTCCTGGTCGCCGCCGCGGCCGTCGCGATCAGCACGGTGCGCGACGTGTTCCTCGGGCTGCGCCAGCCGGAGTGGACGGGCACGGTCGTCGTCGGCGGGGTGCTGTCGCTGGTGCTGATCCTGCTGCCGTTCGCCGTGGGTGTCATCGTCGGCGAACGCGCCCGCACCCTCGAGGCGCTGCACGAGCGCAACGCCCTCCTGGAACGCGCGAACCGCCTCGCCGACCAGCGCGCCCGCATGCAGGAACGGGCCCGCATCGCCGGCGAGATGCACGACCTGATCGGCCACCGGCTCAGCCTCATCACGTTGCACGCCGGCGCCCTCGAACTGCGCACCCGCGACCAGTCACCGGAGATCAGCAAGCAGGCCGACCTGCTGCGCACCACCTCCCGCACGGCCCTTTCGGAACTGCGCGCCGTCCTCGGGATCCTGCGCCTCGACGCCGGCGCACCCGACGACGGCACCGATCAGGTCGGCAGCCGGGCCGACATCGTGGGACTGGTCGCCGAGTCCCGCGCGGCCGGCCTGCCCGTCGACCTGTCGTGGCACGGCACCGACCTGACCGAGGCGGCCGTGCCGCTGCGCCGCGCGGTCCACCGGATCGTGCGCGAGTCCCTGACGAACGTGCACCGCCACGCCCCCGCCGCACCGACGAAACTGTCGGTGGAAATCCGCTCCGGCCACGTTCACCTGGAGATACGCAACGCCCGACGCGGCCCGGGCGCCCCGACCGCCGGCACCGGCCTCGGCCTGACCGGCCTGCGCGAACGGGCCCGGCTGGCCGGCGGCACCCTCACCGCCGGGACCGACGGCGGCACCGGTGACTTCGTGGTCCGCGCGTCGCTGCCGCTGGATCCGGCCGTGGGTCGATCGGACCGGACGGATCTCTCTTTCGACCACGACGACGTGGCGGACCGGCAGATGCCCGCGACCGGTGCCGCGGCGCAGGCTCGTAACTCCGACGGAACCTATCCGAGGAGTGCGCAAGCCATGTCGAAGACAGTCAAGACGTCGATGATCGTCATCGCGGTGCTGGTCCTGCTCGCCTGCGGCGGGATCGGCTACGGCATCTACTACATCGTCAACGTCATGGACGATTCGATCACCGCCGAGACGTACCAGAAGGTGCAGGCCGGTGACAGCCGCGAGCACGTGCGCGACCTCATCAACGGCGACCAGGACCTGGCCCGGGAGTCGGTGAAGGGCACCGAGCCGGCCGCCCCGGAGGGCACCAGCTGCGACTACGCGCTGGCACGGTCGGCGGAGTCGGTCTACCGGTTCTGCTTCAAGGACGGCAGGCTCGTGCACAAGGACGAGATCCCGGTGCCGAAGAAGTAGCCTGGCTGATCACGTGAGCGAAGGGTGCGATCGATGATCCGGGTCCTGGTGGCCGACGACGAGGCACTGATCCGCGCGGGTATCCGCATGGTGCTCGAGACGGCCGACGACATCGAGATCGTCGCCGAGGCCGGCAACGGCGTCGAGGCCGTCGACCTGGCCCGCCGGCACCGGGCCGATGTCGCGCTGCTGGACATCCGGATGCCCGCCCTCGACGGGCTCGCCGCCGCCGCGCAGCTGGCCACGCTGGTGCCGCGGACCCGGGTCGTGATGCTGACGACGTTCGGCGAGGAGGAGTACGTGGCCCGGGCGCTGCGCGGTGGGGCGGCGGGGTTCCTGCTCAAGGACACCCCGCCGGACGATCTCATCGGCGCCGTCCGGGTCGCCGCGGCGGGCGAGGCGATCCTGTCGCCCCGGATCACCCGGCACGTCATCGAGCGGTACGTCGGTCGGGAACAGACCCGCGGGGACGACGCCCGCCGCCGCCTCGACGCGCTGACCGGGCGGGAACGCGACGTTCTCGCCCTCGTCGCCGACGGCGCGTCCAACGCGGAGATCGCCAGGTCGCTGCACATCAGCGAGGGAACGGCCAAGGCGCACGTGAGCCGCATCCTGACGGCGCTCGGCTGCACCAATCGCGTGCAGGCCGCGATCGTGGCGCACGACGCGGCGATGTAGGAGCGCGTGTCCGGACGGGTGCCGTTCGGTTTCGGGGCCGGCCGCGCGCGTGTGCGAGCCTCGGTAGCGGGTCGGTTCCGTCGCGGTGCCAACGGGTGCTACTCCTCGATGGCCGGCGGGTGCGTCCGACGTGTCGGGCATGACTTCACTCGTTCGTCGTATCGGTGCCATCGCCACGCTGTCCGCCGCCCTCTTCGGCGGGCTCGCCCTCGCCGCCGGCACGGCCCAGGCCGCCACCACCCCGGTACCCGACACGACCCTCGAAGCGACCGTCATCAAGCTGACCAACGACGCCCGTCTCAAGAACGGCTGCGCCGCCCTGCGCACCGACGCCAAACTCACCCTCGCCGCCCGCGCGCACAGCGCCGACATGGTCAAGCTCAACTACTTCTCGCACACCTCCAAGACCGACGGCGCGAACTTCGTCACCCGCGCCAAGCGGGCCGGCTACACCGGCGCCATCGGCGAGAACATCGCCTGGGGCTACCGCACCGCCGAAACCGTCACCAAGGGCTGGCTCGACAGCCCCGGCCACCGCGCCAACATCCTCAACTGCAAGGCCAAGGCCGTCGGCGTCGGCCTGGCCCGCAAGGCCGACGGCACCCCGTACTGGACCCAGGTCTTCGGCAGCATCTGAAGCGGCGTCCGGGGCGAACACCGGCCCCGGACACGACGCGGGGCCGGCCGGATCGTCCGGTCGGCCCCGCGCTGCGGGTGGAACTAGCGGGCCAGCGCCAGGCCCTGCTTGTCCTTGAAGCTGCCGACCAGAATCATGATGAAGTCGATCAGGACCCAGATCCCGAGCCCGCCGAACGTCACGATCTGCAGGATCCCGGTGCCGATCTTGCCGACGTAGAAGCGGTGCACGCCGAGCATGCCCAGGAAGAAGCAGAGCAGGGTGGTGACGAGCCAGCTCTTCTGCCCGGTCGCGGTCATGGTGCTCACAATTGTCCTCCATCGATTTTTTGCGCTGATCCGAGAAAATCGGAGCCTAATCTCAGCGGAATCATTGGCAATCCGATTTTTTGCGGGACCCGTCCCGTGAAATCGCCCAACGGATCCTCGGCGTCGAGGAGGCTAGCCACAATCGACGTGACCCGCTACCCGACGCCGACATAGCTAGTGGATTTCCCAGTGATCAGGCGGCCCTCCCGCGTGTGATCACCCTTACCCGCGCGGCGCGGGCGGAAGAACCCGATGCGCCGGCGACTTGTCGAAGGGGTGGCCGACACTCACACCGCGACCGACCCTGCCCGGAACATCTCACCCGGAGAACTGCTCCCGATCGGACGCCGGTTCCGCATCGTTCTGGTCCTCGGCTTTCTCGCCGCCCTGGGGCCGCTGACGATCGACATGTACCTGCCGTCGCTGCCCACGATCACCGCCGACCTGCACGCGAGCGCCGCCGCCGTGCAGCTGACCCTCACCGGAACGCTCGCCGGCCTGGCGTTCGGGCAGCTGCTGATCGGCCCGCTCTCCGACGCCGTCGGCCGGCGGCTGCCGCTCCTGGCCGGGATCGCGGTGCACGTGCTCGCCTCGGTCCTGTGCGTGTTCGCGCCGAACCTGACGGTGCTCGGCACGCTGCGCGTGCTGCAGGGGCTGGGCGCCGCCGCGGCCGCGGTGATCGCCATGGCGATGGTGCGCGACCTCTTCGACGGGAACGCCGCCGCCCGCCTCTTCTCCCGCCTCGTTCTCGTCATCGGGGTGGCCCCGATCCTGGCGCCCACGGTCGGCGGCCTGGTCCTGGGCCGGACGTCCTGGCGGGGAGTGTTCGTGGTGCTGGCCGGCGCCGGCGTCGCGATCATGGTGGCCGCCGCGCTGGTCCTGCCGGAGACGCTGCCGCGGGCCGCCCGCCGCAACGAGGGTGTGCGGGGGACCGCCCGCGACTACGGCCGGCTGTTCACCGACCGGGTGTACGTGGGCCTCGTGCTCGTGGCGGGGCTGGCGATGGCGGCGCTGTTCGCCTACGTGAGCGGCTCCTCCTACGTCTTCCAGGACGAGTACGGGCTGAGCGAACAGCAGTTCGCGCTGGTCTTCGCCGGTGGCGCGGTCGGGCTGATCGGGGCCACGCAGTTCAATGTGCGGCTGCTGCGCCGGTGGACGCCGCAGCGGATCCTGGGGCGCTCGCTCCTGGCCGGCCTCGGGTTCGGGCTGGTGCTGCTGGCGACGGCCGCCACCGGATTCGGCGGGCTGGCCGGCGTCCTGGTGCCGCTGTGGCTCGTGCTCACGACCGTCGGCCTGGCCATGCCGAACGCCCCCGCGCTCGCGCTGTCCCGCCACGGCGAGGCGGCCGGCACCGCGGCGGCGCTGCTCGGCGCGGTGCAGTTCGGCGTGGGCGCGGCGGCGGCGCCGGTGGTGGGGATGCTGGGTGTGGGCGCGCTGGCGATGGCCGTCGTGGTGTTCGGCGGGATGCTGGCGGCCACCGTGGTCTGCTTCGTGGTGGTCCGGCCGCACCGCCTGCCCGTCGAACCGCCCGAGCCGGCCGTCGCCCTGGCGCATTAGCCGCGGGCGTCGCGGCGCTACCCGATGGTGCGCACGGCGAGCACGGCGACGTCGTCGGTGGCCGTGTGCCCGTGCAGGAGCGCCGCCATCGCGGAGGCGCACATCTCGTCCGAGGGCACCGGGCGCAGCGCGGCGAGCAGTGCCTCGATGCCGACCGACAGCAGGCGGGCGCGGCGTTCGACGAGGCCGTCGGTGTAGAGGAACAGCCCGGTGCCGGCGGTGATGCCGGTGGTGACCACGCGGCGCGGCCGGGCGGGGTCGACGCCGAGCGGCAGGTCCGGCCGGATCGCCAGCGGGGCGGCGGGGCGGTCCGGGTGAACCAGGAGCGGCGGGAGGTGCCCGGCGCTGGAGACGTTCAGCACCGCGCGGGCCGGATCGAGGACCGCGTAGACGGCGGTGGCCATCGCGTCGGGTTCGAACAGGCGGACCTTGCGGTCGAGGCGGGTGAGCACATCGCCCGGGTCGAGGGTCTCCAGGGCGTAGGCGCGCAGGGCGCTGCGGATGCGCCCCATCACGACGGCGGCGTGCAGGCCGCTGCCGGCGACGTCGCCGATGGCGATGCCGACGTGCCCGGACGGCAGGGCGAACAGGTCGTACCAGTCGCCGCCGACGCCGACCTCGGCACCGGGTACGTAGCGGGCGGCGATGTCCAGCCCGGCGACGGACGGCAGCCGGTCCGGGAGCAGGCTGCGCTGCAGGGCGACGGCGGTGGCGCGGTCGAGGCGCGACGTGCGTGCCTGGGCGGCGAGGCCGGCCCGGTCGGCGACCAGTCGCAGGAGTTCGATGTCCTCCGGGCCGAACCGGCGGGTCGTCCGGGTGCCGACGTGCAGCACGCCCACGAGTCGACCGGTGCTGATCATCGGCACGCCGAGCATCGAGGCGAGTCCCTTGGCGCGCAGCACGGGACTGACGACATCGGTCGGATGGAGACGTTCGACCGCGACGGGCTCGGCGCGGGCGGCGACCGTCCCGGCGAAGCCCTGCCCGACCGGTACCCGAATGCCCTGACGGACCTCCTCCTCGAGCCCCTTCGCGGCGGTCACCACCAGCTCGGTGCCGCTGGAGTCGAGCAGCAGGACGGCGGCGGTGTCGGCGCGCAGCAGGTCGCAGGTGCGCTCCAGCAGTTCGGCGAGCAGGTCCTCGACACCCAGGTGGGACAGCGCGGCGTCGGTGATGGCCTGCAGCCGGCGCAGGTGCGTACCGGCGTCGGTGTGCAGCACGTCGTCCGTCATCGTCGGGGTCCTACCGAACCGTCGTCACCGCTCGTGTCCGCTGAGGAGGTCCCAGACGCCGGTCATCTCCAGCACCTGCCGCACGAGCGGCCGCGTGCCGCTGATCCGGAACGCCTGGCCGTGTGACTGCGCGCCGCGCTGCCCCTTCAGCAGCGCGTTGATGCCGGCCGAGTCGACGAATTCCACCTCGGTGAGGTCGACCACGACGGTGGCCGCCGAGCCGCCGGTCTGCCCGGCGAACGCGTCCTCCAGTTGGGCGGCGGTGCGCAGGTCGATGTCGCCGCTCACGCAGACGGTGATCGTGTCGCCGCCGTGTCGCAGCGACAGTCCGAGTGACACGACGCCTCCCTGAACGGGTGGGGACCATTGTTGCCTTCGGGCATCCTAGGCGCCGGACCGGCCGTTCGCTGCCGGCGGGAAGCGATTGCGCGCAGCGGGCACGGGTACTATCCGGCCGTGGACGCAGGAGCGGCCGACCCGGCGCGAGGAGGGCGAGAGCCTGCCCGCGAGACGACCCGGGTCACTGTCGCCGACATCGGGGAGCTGCGTCGCCGCCTCATCGCGGCGGCGTGCGCGGCCGGCATGGGACGCGAGCGCGCCGACCTGTTCACCGTCGCGGTCAACGAGATCGTCATCAACGCGGTGCAGTACGGCGGGGGAGCCGCCGACGTCACCATCACCGATCGGGGCGACCGGATCGTGGTCGACGTTCGCGATCAGGGCGGGCTGGCCGCCGTCGTCGTGCCGGCGGCGTTGCCGCCCGCCGACCAGATCCACGGGCGCGGACTGTGGCTGGCCCGGCGGCTGTGCGACGAGGTCACCGTCACGCCCTCAGCCGTGGGAACGCACGTGACGCTGACCGCTGCGCTGCCCGACGGCTGAGCGGCGTCACACCCCGGTGCGTGCGCCGGACACGGTCGGTTCGTAGTCGTACAGGTAGCCCTGAGCCCGTTCGTAGAACGGCAGGACCAGGCGCATCTTCACCGCGTCCAGGTGTCGCTTCACGGCGCCGGGCTTCTTGCCGTCGCGCGCGCCGTCGGCCTGCTTGAGGAGCTTCGCGATGCGCGGACGGCGTTCGGCGTCATAGGCCTCCAGCGCCGCGCGAACCGTCGGCGCGCTCCGCAGCGCCGCGGCGAGCACCAGCGCCCCCTCGACGGACATCGAGGCGCCCTGCCCGACGCCGACCGGGTGGGCGGCGTCGCCGATCAGGACGACGCGTCCGCTGTGCCACGTGCGGACCGGGTCGCAGACGTGCATGTAGGCGGCCGCGAGAACCTTCGTCGTGCCGGCGAGCACGGCCGACGGCACGGCCTCCGGGAACAGCCCGGGCAGGCGCCGCCGCCACTGCGCCTCGTCGACGCCGCGCAGCTGCGGCGCGACCGGATCGGCGATCTGGGCCGCCCACCACGCGGTCCGTTCGTCGACGGTGCTGTGGACGAAGACGCCGTTGCGGCCGAAGGTGAGGTTCCAGACGCCGACCTCCGGATCCTCCAGCGTGGCGATGCCGGCGACCCCGTAGAGCCCCGCGTACCGGGCGCGCGGCGCGGACGGGTCCAGCAGTCCGCGCACCGTGGAGTGGATGCCGTCGGCGCCCACGAGCAGATCGGCGGTGTCGTGCCGGCCGGAGTCGAATTCGGCCGTCACCCCGTCGGGTGTCTCGCGCATGCCGACCAGGCGTTCGCCGGTGACGACCCGCGCGCCGGCGTCGAGGGCCGCCCGCCGCAGGGTGGCCACGAGCCGGCCGCGCATGATGGTGACGCTGCGCAGGGGATCGGCGTCGCGGCGCAGGCGGGGCACGTCGCCCAGCCGGCGTCCGCTCCCGGTGTGGAAACGCATCCGCGCGATGTCGTATCCGGCCGCCTGGACCTCGCGTAGGCAACCGAGCTTCTCCAGCCCGCGCAGGCCGTTGACCGCGAGGCTGAGGTGGCCGCCGACGTCCCCGGCCGGGTCCTCGTAAGCCTCGTAGACGGTCACCTCGTGGCCGTCCTGCCGCAGTGCGAGCGCGGCGGCGGCTCCGGCGATCCCGCCTCCGATCACGATCGTCCGCATGATGTCCTCCCTGGGAGCACCGTGGAAAGGTTTGTATTACCAACTACCTCCATAGTGGTTGGTAATACAAACAATGTCAAGCGGCGCGGACCTCGGGCTCAGGGCCGCGAGTGGGCCGTGGGCACGGCGGCCAGGAGGGCGGGCAGGTCGGCCATGTCGGTGAAGGTGTGGGTGGCCCCGGCGTCCAGCAGCACCTGCGGGGGGTTGTGGGACGGGCTGTCCGGAGGGCAGTAGCCGAAGACCGTGGCGCCGGCGGCCGCTCCGGCGCGGACGCCGGTCGCGGTGTCCTCGATGACGGCGGCGCGGGTCGGATCGACGCCGAGGGCGGCCGCCGCGGCCAGGTAGACGTCCGGGGCGGGCTTGCTGAGCGGTGTCTCCATCCCGCTGAAGATCTTGCCGGCGAAAACGGCGTCCAGGCCGATCTTGGCGAGCTGCAGTTCGACCTTGTGCCGGTCGGCGCCGCTGGCGCAGGCGAGCTTGCCGCGGTACCGGCGGTCGATCTCCCGGACGGCGCCGATCGCGCCGGGGATCGGCAGCAGGCCGAGGGTCAGGGCCTCGTTGCGGCGAACGCGGAAGTTCTCGAGCCACTCGTCGGTCACGGCGAAGCCGGTGTTGGTGGTGATCAGAGCGGTCTCGTCGCGCAGCGCACGGCCGACGAAGAGCCGGAAGCAGTCGGCCTCGGAGACCTGCCAGCCGAGTTCGTGCAGCATCGTGCGCAGCACGGTGTTCGTGATGCGTTCGGAGTCGACGAGCACCCCGTCGCAGTCGAACAGCACGGCGTCGAACGGGCGCTCAGCGGGTTCCACCATGGCGGTGACCATAAAGGTCCGGTCGAGATTCGCGTCGCGGGGCCGCCGCCAAGCGGTCAGGGGGTGACCTGTTCGGTCGGCACGATGGCGGCATGACCGCATCGAACGCACCGTTCAGTCCGACCGACTTTCCCGCGCCCACCCTGGTTTCCGTCAACGGTGTGCGACTCGAGGTCTTCGAGGCCGGCCGGGAGAACGCCGGAAAGCCGATCGTGCTCTGCCACGGCTGGCCCGAGCACGCGTTCTCCTGGCGGTATCAGGTGCCGGCCCTCGTCGCGGCGGGCTACCACGTCATCGCCCCGAACCAGCGGGGCTACGGAAACTCGTCACGTCCCGCCGACGTGACGGACTACGACATCGCGCACCTGTCGGGCGACCTCGTCGCACTCCTCGATCATTACGGCTACGCGGATGCCACCTTCGTCGGCCACGACTGGGGCGCATTCGTCGTCTGGGGGCTGACCCTGCTGCACCCCGACCGGGTCAACGGCGTGGTGGCGCTCAGCCTGCCCTACCAGGAGCGCGGAACGATGCCCTGGATCGAGTTCATGGAGGCCGCGCTCGGCGCCGACTTCTACTTCGTCCACTTCAACCGGCGGCCGGGCGTGGCGGACGCCGTGCTCGACGCGCACCCGGCCCGGTTCCTGCGCAACCTGTTCCGCCGGAACGTGCCCCCGACACCGCCCCGGCCGGGCATGGCGATGATCGATCTCGCCAGGGCGGAGAAACCCCTCGGCGAGCCCGTCATGAGCGACAGCGAACTGGCCGTCTTCGTCTCCGCGTTCGAGTCGACCGGCTTCACGGGCAGCATCAACTGGTACCGGAACCTCGACCGCAACTGGCACCTGCTGGCCGACGTGGACCCGATCGTCCGGCAGCCCGCACTCATGATCTACGGCGACCGGGACACCGTCGTGCGGGCCGAACGGCTGACCGAGTACGTGCCCGGCGTGGAGGTGGTCAGCCTGGACTGCGGGCACTGGATCCAGCAGGAGCAGCCGGACGAGACGAACCGGGCCATCCTGAAGTGGCTGTACCAGCGGGCCGCCCGGTAGAACGAATTCCCTAGTAGGCCCGCCAGAACTCGTTCGCGCGGCCGCTTCAGTGCTGGCGACCGGGGCGCGGGGTCGAGCAGTATGGGCGGCCGCACCAGTTCGAGGGGGAAGAATGCCGTCACCGTGGCCACTGGCTGACCTGCGTATCACCGTCGGCAAGTGGGAGCTGCGCCTGCCGGACGACCGGGAACTCGGCGAGTTCGCCCTGACCGTGGCCGACGAGTACAACATCTCGGTGCCGGCGATGGCGAATCCCAAGGACACCCCGGCGGAACGCACCCGCCGGTTCATGCAGGACCACTGGCGGACGCGGGCGGAGTGGCAGCCGGAGTCGTGGGCGCTCGACCTGTTCGCCTTCGAGGACGGCCGGCCGATCGGGCAGCAGCGGCTCAGGGGCGACCAGTTCGCACTGCTGCGCGAGGTGGTCACCGGATCCGTGGTGCGGCCCGATCGGCGCGGAGCGGGTGTGGGCACGGCGATGCGCGCCGCGGTGCTGCACCTGGCGTTCGAAGGGCTGGGAGCGGAGTTCGCGCAGTCCGGTGCAGTGGCCGACAACGCGGCATCGCTGACCGTCACGTCGAAGTACAGCTACGAGCCCAACGGGATACGCCGCGCGGCCCTCTTCGGCTCGGTGCTGGAGGTGAACATGTTCCGGCTCTCCGCCGCGCAATGGCGGTCGTCGGAGTCCCGGCCGGTCGTCGAGGTGACCGGCCTGGACGGCCTCGAGTCCCTGTTCGGCACCGGCGACCGGGAAGCCGCGAGCTGAGCGGCCACGCGCCGGGCGGGCGCCGAGCGCTGGAACAATCTCGGGGTGGATGTAGCAGGCATGCTCGCCCGAGCCGCGGCCATGGTGCCGGTCGAGGTCGTCAACGAGGCCGGCTTTGATCAACACCGCCGAATGCATGTGGCGCACCGATGTCGCCGCGTGGTGCCACTGGGGTCGCGGGGAGAGCGTCCACGGAGTTTTCCGCGCGGAGTTGCGGCTGCACGCGCCGGCCGACGGAGGGCGGCGGGTGCCGGTGCCGGGCCGGGGCGTTCTGCGGCCGTTGTGGCATCTCGGCGGCCGCACGCCCGCGGGCGATCCCGACCTGCTGGTGGCACGCGTCTGGGTGGAGTCGGCACCGGAGCTGCCGCCGGGGTCGACCGGGTCGGTCCGGTTGAGCCCGCTGTCCCCGATGCTGTGGCGGCACCTGCGCCCGGGCATGACCATCACCATGCACGAGGGCCGGCCCGCGGTGGCGACGGCGACCGTCATCGAGGCGTCGCACCCGGGCTGACGCCGGTGCCGCCCGGCGACCGTCCACTGTGGTCGGTCGCGGGTCGTCAGGGAAATTTTCGAACCGGTCTCGGGCTCAGAGCAGGCCGCGTTCCCGCAAGCGGGCGAGCCGGTCCGGCGGCAGGCACTCGGCGAGGTTGCGCTCCAGGTCGACCACCTCCAGGTCGACCGCGTACACCACGAAGTCGTCGGTGACCGGCAGCGCGTGCGACCAGTTGTGAGCGTTGAGCCGGGCGGCGACGGCGCACAGCAGGCGCCGCCCGGCCTCCGATCCGGCGCAGGCGTCGTAGTCGTTCCCGTCGAGGAGGGTGAGTTCCTGCCGCACCGTGCGCAGCGGCTCCGGTTCGTCGAGGTCGAGGTCCGTCGCGTTGTCGAACTCCGCCGGAGCCCACGCGGCCGTGGCGTCGACCGCGCGCAGCGCGGCCTGTTCGTCCGCTCCGACGATGACGACCTCGAACGACAGTTCCCTCGCCTGGCGGTAGGCGAGTGCGACACCCGCGACGGGGCCGTCGGCCGGCAGCTGCGCCACGGCGGCCAGGGCCGACTCCACGAACCGGCCCTCCAGGTGCCGGCAGGCCGCGTCGAGGTCGAAGCCGTCCGCCGGCCGTTCGTAGCGCACCCATCGGCCCCGGCCCGCGGACTCGACGAGACGAACCAGCCCGCGATCGTCGTGTTCGGCGCTCAGCACGGAACGCGGCAGGCCGTCGTGTTCGACCTCGACCCGACTGATCCGATCGCCGTCGTACGTGTACGACTCCCGGCCCGAACCGGCCCGCGCGACGGCGGCGGCCGTGCGCATCAGACCGCCCTCGTAGGCGTACTCGTGCAGATAGATCGGGCCGGAACGGTCGAAGTGCGCAGCCTCGACGACGTCCTCGCCGTAGCGCAGGAACGTCTCGTAGTACAGCCTGCCGCGCAGGAAGCCGCTGTACTCCTCGACCATCACGAAGCGACCCTCGGCGTCGAACCCGATGCGCAGCACGTCCCGGTCCACCGGCGGACGCGCCCCCAGCCGGCGGCCGGGCCTGAGCAGGTCCCGTTCGAAATGCAGGGGGCGCAGGTCGAGACCGGGCCAGGTGTACCAGTCCCGGCGCGCGACGAGCGCGGTGGCCGCCGCCTTTCGCGCGTCGTACTCCGCGGCGAGCCGGCCGAAACGCGCGGCGAGATCGGGCATGCGCGGGATCGTACGGCGCACGATGATCGTTTTCAGCCGCTTTCACCGTCCCGACGCCGGTCGGCAGGGACTGCGCGCGTCATCGGTCGCGGTGGATTGACGGTGCGGCGCCGGCCTTGCCAGCATCCGGCTGTCCGCCGATCGGCGTGGCATCCTGCCAGGGGAAGGACCGCCGTGACCGGATCTGTCACATGGCGCCGGCGCGTGGCGGCCGTGATCGCCGCCCTGCTGCCGCTCGCCGCCCTGCCGTTCGCCGGCTCCGCCGCGTGGGCGGCACCGACCGAGCACATCGCGAACGGCACCTTCACCGACGGGACGGACCCGTGGTGGGCGAGCGGCACCACGCTGTCCGTTCGGGACGGCAGGCTCTGTGCCGAGGTCCCGGCCGGTGCGGCGAACCCCTGGGACGTCAGCGTCGGACACAACGCCGTGCCGCTGGTCGACGGCGCCCGGTACACGCTGCGGTTCACCGCGCTGGCCAGCAGTCCGGTGACGGTGAAGGCCAACGTGCAGCTCAACGAGGAGCCGTGGACCACCGTCGCCAGCCGCGACGTGGCCCTGACCGCCGAGCCGGGCACCCGCACCTACGAGTTCACCGGCAGCGTCGACTCGGCCAACGGCACGCTCACCTTCCAGCTCGGCGGCGCGGCCGTCGCGTACACGTTCTGCCTCGACGACGTGTCGCTGACCAGCGAGCCGGGCGAGGACCCCGGCGAGGGGCCGGAGCAGATCGACAACGGCGGATTCGACGAGGGCACGCAGGGGTGGTACTCCTACGGCACCACGACCACCGGGGTGACCGACGGCGCGCTGTGCGCCACCGTGCCGGGCGGCCTGGCCAACCCGTGGGACGCCGGCGTCGGCCAGAACGACGTGCCGCTGGTCGCCGGCGCCACGTACACGCTGAGCTTCCGCGCCAGGGGGAGCACGGCGGCGTCGGTCCGCGCCGCGGTGCAACTCGGCGAGGATCCTTACACCACAAGCCTTTCCCAGACGCTGACGCTCGACACCGCGTGGCGGAGCTACTCCTACACGTTCACCGGCGCCGGGGACACCGCCAAGGGGCAGGTCGCGTTCCAGCTCGGCGGCGGCGCCACCGACCTCACGTTCTGCCTCGACGACGTGTCGCTCACCGGTGGCCAGGCCGAGGAGCCGTACGTCCCCGACACCGGACCGCGGGTGCGCGTCAACCAGGTCGGATACCTGCCCGCCGGGCCCAAGGCCGCGACCGTCGTCACCGCCCGCACCGAGGCGTTGCCGTGGCAGCTGCGGAACTCCGCCGGAGCGGTCGTCGCGTCGGGTACGTCCACGCCGCGCGGGGTGGACGCCGCCTCCGGGCAGAACGTGCACACCGTCGACTTCGGCGGCTTCACCCGCACCGGCACCGGCTACACGCTCGTCGCCGACGGCGAGACCAGCCACCCGTTCGACATCTCCGGGGAGCTGTACCGGCAGCTGCGCTCCGACGCGCTGCAGTTCTTCTACATCCAGCGCAGCGGCGTCGCGATCGACGGCGGACTGGTCGGCGCGCAGTACGCCCGGCCCGCCGGACACCTGGGCGTCGCGCCGAACCGTGGCGACACCGACGTGCCGTGCCAGCCCGGCGTCTGCGGCTACCGGCTGGACGTGCGCGGCGGCTGGTACGACGCCGGCGACCACGGCAAGTACGTCGTCAACGGCGGCATCGCCACCGCGCAGCTGCTGAGCACGTACGAACGCACGAAGACCGCGTCGACCGCCCGGTTCGGCGCGGCCCTGGGCGACGGGTCGCTGCGGGTGCCGGAACGGGGCAACCGCGTCCCGGACGTGCTCGACGAGGCGCGGTGGGAACTGGACTTCCTGATGCGCATGCAGGTACCCGCCGGTCAGCCGCTCGCCGGCATGGCCCATCACAAGGTGCACGACCAGGCGTGGACCGGCATCCCGATGCAGCCCCAGGACGACCCGCAGGTGCGCGAACTGCACCCGCCCTCGACCGCGGCGACACTGAACCTGGCCGCGACGACGGCGCAGTGCGCCCGCCTGTTCGCCCCGTACGACACCGCGTACGCCCGCCGCTGCCTGAACGCCGCCCGCACGGCCTATGCGGCGGCCAAGGCGCACCCGGCGGTGTACGCCGACCCCAACGACGGCAACGGCGGCGGCTCCTACGCCGACGGCGACGTCAGCGACGAGTTCTACTGGGCCGCCGCGGAGCTGTACCTCACCACCGGGGAGGCCGGCTACCTCGGCGACGTGAACGCCTCCCGGCACCACACCGCCGACGTCTTCGACCGGACCGGCTTCGGGTGGGGTTCCACCGCCGCGCTCGGCCGGCTCGACCTCGCCACCGTCCCCAGTGGACTGTCCACTGTGGAACGTGACCGGATCCGGCAGTCCGTGCTCGACGCGGCCGGCCGGTACCTGAGCACGCTGCGCGGGCAGGCGTACGGACTGCCGATGCCCGGCGACGCGGGGGCCTACTTCTGGGGCGGCAACAGCAACATCCTCAACAACGCGGTGGTGCTGGCGACCGCGTTCGACCTGAGCGGCCGGGCCGAGTTCCGCGACGGCGCCGTGCAGGCGGTGGACTACATCTTCGGCCGCAACGCCCTCAACCAGTCCTACGTGACCGGATGGGGCGAGCACGCGTCGCGGAACCAGCACAGCAGGATCTTCGCCAACCAGGCCGACGCGCGGCTGCCGCACCCGCCGGCCGGCTCGATCGCCGGCGGCGCCAACGCGGGGCTCGACGACCCCTACGCGGCGCAGCTCCTGCGCGGCTGCAAGCCGATGTTCTGCTACGTCGACCACATCGAGTCCTATGCGACCAACGAGGTGGCCGTCAACTGGAACTCCGCGCTGGCGTGGATGGCGTCGTTCCTCGACGACCAGGGAACTGCGGCGCCGGCCGCGGCCGCCTGCACCGTGCGCTACATCGACTACGGGCGCTGGGCGGACGGCTCCGGCTTCACCGGCCAGGTCGAGATCACCAACACCGGAGGCACCCCGATCGACGGCTGGACCCTCCGGTTCGCCTGGGCCACCGATCCGGTGCTGCGCGAGGCGTGGCTGGGCAAGGCGACCCAGGAGGGCGCGACGGTGACGGTGACGAACGAGTCCTACAACCGGCGCATCCAACCGGGAGCGACGGTGCTGTTCGGGTTCAACGCCACCACCGCGCTCGGGCTCGCCAAGCCGCCGCCGGCGCTGTTCACGCTCAACGGCGCGGTCTGCGGCTGAGCGGCCTCACGCGTTCCTCCGGCGGTAGCGGCGCACCGCGTACAGCGCCGCACCCGCCGCCATGAGGAGCACGAGCGCGCCGGTGTGCGAAGCGAGCCAGTCGAGCAGGCGTTCCCGAAGGGAGGCGGGGGCGGCGCCGAAGCGGTCGAGGAACCCGCGCGCCACCTCCACCCGGTCGGCGCCGGCGGGCACGCGCACGAGCACCGTGCCGGGTCCGTCGGGGCGCAGCGCCACCACCTCCGGCTGCCCGCCGGGGGGTGCGGTCACGTCGGCGCGCCGGCCCGTCGGCGGCGTGAAGGAGGTGCCGCTGTCGCGGAACCGCACCGCCACGGCGTCGCCGTCGCGTTGCCAGCCGAGCAGCCGGGCGCCGGCCACACCCGCCAGCCGCAGGGCGGGTCCGGTGGCCGGCGCGCCGGTGTCCGCGTCGATGTAGGTGAGCGTCAGCGCGACCTGCGGTACGCCGGAGCACGCCGGGGTGCACTCCCAGACGGCGACGCGTCCGTGGCCGTCCCAGGCGCCGGGGCCGGCGAGGGTGTGGCGTTCGTCGAGGGTGGCCATTGTGCGGGTCTGTCCGGTGGTGAGGTCGAGGACGGTCAACGACGACCCGTCCTGGACGACGGCGTGGCGGCCGTCCGGTGCCAGGGCGACGTTCGCCGTCTCGTGGCGCAGACCGAGGTCGTCCACGGCGCCGGTGTCGAGGTGCAGGACCCGCAGGGTCCCTGCGGAGGTGAGCAGCCGGGTGCCGTCCGGGAACCACGCCACCGGTGCGCCCGCCCCGTACCTGCGCAGGTGGCCGGTCGTCAGGTCCAGCACCGTGGTGGCCGCCGCGCCGAGTCCCTCCTGCCAGCTGCTTTCCATGCCCCAGTCACCGGCGACGCGCCGGCCGTCCGGGGACAGGAGCACCGACTCGCCGGCGTCGAACCCGTTGAGGTGCCGCACCGTCCGGTAGGAGCCGTTGGTGCCGACCACGATCGCGCGGTCCTCGTAGCCGCCGCCGAAGAGCCCGCTCGCGCCGAAGCCGCCCGGGCCGGTCACGATGACGGACGCGCCGCCGGGGGGCGAGCTTGTCGCCGTTCCCACGAAAGGAAATGGCGAGTCGATCCGGGACGGGACCGCGGGCCTGCCGTCGGCGGGCGTCTCGGGTCCCGGTCGGGACACGAGAAGCAACGGAAGCGCGAGCGCGAGGGCGGCCAGTGCGGCGGTCACCTGTCGCCGCCGCCGGCGGCGCATCCCGCGCGACCACAGGTCCGCCGGCAGCCGGGCCGGACGCGCCTCGTCGGCGACCGCCGCCAACACCGTTGCGATGGAACGTCCGTCCGCGCTCACGGCGCCACCTCCTGCGTCAGATCACCGGTGAACGTCCGCAGCCGCGCCAGCCCGTCACGTGCCTGGCTCTTCACGGTCCCCACGGAGATGCCGAGGATCTCCGCCGTCTGCGCCTCGGTCAGATCCTCGAAATAGCGCAGCACCAGTACGGCTCGCTGGCGCGGGGCGAGCCTGGCCAGCGCCCGCCGCACCGCCACGGTGTGCACGACGGCGTCGCTGGGATCGGGCGCCGACGTGGCTTCCCCGTCCTGCGGAACCTCGACGGTGCCGCGGCGGCGCTTCCACCAGTCGATGTGCTGGTGGTAGAGCACCCGCCGGACGTACGCGTCCGGGTCGCCGGCCGCCGCCACCCGTTTCCATCGGCCGACCACCCGCATGAGGGTCTGTTGCACCAGGTCCTCGGCGAGATGGTGGTCGCCGGTCAGGAGGTAGGCGATGCGCGACAGGGCGGCGTTGCGGGCGTGCACGTACGCCTCGAACGACACCTGCGGGCCCTGGTCTCGCGACATACCTCAGTACACCTGTCGAAGGGTCGGTTCCGAGGGGTGCGTCGCCGAGAATCGGAAACGTCGGCGCGGGTCCACTGCCGTCGGCGCGACCGGCACCGACGACGCCAGCCCGTCCTGGTCCAACTGCGTGCCCGATCCGTTCGTGGCACCGCACGTGGCCGGTGGCGCGGCCCTGTACCTGGCCGCACACCGATTTTCGCCCGTCGGCCCGTCCGGTCACGCGCCCTGGCTCGTCGCGTACCGGTCCAGTGCGGCGGCCCACATCCGCGCGAACAGCCGGTTCGGGAGGGCGTGCAACAGGAACAGCAGGGCCTTCTGCCGTCGCGGTTCGGTGTTGGCCCATTCGGCGTGGACCCGGCTGCCCCCGCCGTCCCGTGGCGTGATCCGCACGACGCCGGTGCCGCCCCCGCCGTAGCTGCTGTCGACGACCGTCCAGCGAACGACCGACGGGTCGGACCAGTCGTAGCGCGCGACGACCCAGAACGGCGATCGGCGTGAGCTTTCCCGCGCGACGGCCCAGGTGGGTCCCTGTTCACGGACCTCGTACGTCTTCGGATCGAGGGAGCGGTTCCAGGTGCGAAGCCGTTCCTGGCTGAAGTCCGTCAGGGCGCGGTGCACCTGCTCCGGGGACGCCTTGGTCTCGATGTCGAACCGCATGGTGCATCCGATCACCGGCACGACGCGTTCGCAAGCAGGTCCCTCGCGCGGGGTGATTCCCGGCCGGCGTGCTACTACCCTCCGTGGCATGGCCGAGGATCGTGTGTACGGGGTGCGCCTGTTCGTCCCGGGAACTGCGGCGACGACAGCTCAGTGGCAGGGCTCGCTCGCACGCGCCGGCCTGACGCTGGACGGCCGGGTGCTCACCGCGGACAGCCTCGGCTTCGACGCGCTGGTGGAGTGGGTCGAGAACGACGGCTCGTTCGGCCAGGCTTTCGGTTACGGCACCATGTCGCCCGCGGAGCAGCACGCCGTTGCCGGGGCCGGTAGCGCCCTGGTGCTGGACCTGCCGGTGTATCTCGGTGCCGCGGCGGCGGACGTGGCGACACTGATCGCCGCGCTGGGCGACGCCGGGGCGTTGGGCGTGCGGCTCGAGCAGTCGAAGCTCGGCTGGCCCGTCGAGGAGTGGATCCGGGCTCTCCAGGGCGATGACCCGCGGATGCTCTACCGCTGTGCGGTCGTGGTGCTACAGGATCGCGACGGGTTGCGGTCGTGCGGCATGCACGCGTTCGGGTTGCCGGACGCTCAGGTCGAGGCGTCGCCGCTCGAGGCGAACCGGCTCCTCGGCTCGCTCAACGTGTATCAGTTGGCGGAGGATCCCGTGTTGGTCAGCGGCGATTCCTTCACGCCCGACCGGGAGACCCCGCGCCGCCGCCTGGAGCGATGGCCGGACGACGGATACCCGTCGGACAGCGTCTGCCACAACCCTTTCGGGGTCTGGCGTCTGGGCGCCGAAGGCGGTGCGGCGGACTCGCGTGGCGACCTCCGGCCGGTGTTCGTTCCGGCGCTGGTCGCCGTGCTGGCCGCCGCCGAGGAGAAGGCCGGCCGGGCACTTCGCCGCGACGAGGTGGAGCGACTCACCGGCGAGGGCAGCTGCATGATGATGACGCACGCCGACGCGAAGAGCCTCGAACGCGGCCGCGGCTATGCGGACCTCGAACCCGAACTCGCCTGGGCACAGTGGCAGGTCGTGCGCGCATCCCGGGATTAGCCGCCCGGGCAGTTCTCGCTGTCGGTGCGGTTGCACCCGCCCGGCCGGTGCGGTGTCGGGCTCGGCGTCGCGCCGGCGTCGAAGTAGGTCAGGTCCGCGACGACCAGAGCGAAGAGCGGATACCGGGCCCGCGCCGCCTCGACGGCCGCCTCGTCGATCGGGGTCTCCGCGCGAACGGATTCGACGTCGAACGAGGGCGCTCCCGCCAGGGCGGCGGCTTTGAGGGCGACCATCGCGGGATCCACCCAGATGACATCCAGTCCTACGCCGCCGCTCTTCTCGTAGTGTCGGTCCAACGGCTGTGCGGTGGCGAACGGTTCCTCATCGCTACGCGGGGGATGGCCGCGCAGCGCCGTGTCCCATTCGGTCGCGCGGTCGTCGGCCGCACCGTCGACGGCGAGGATCCGCATGGCGGACCGCACACACGTCACCGGCGCATACGGGGCGAACACTCCGAAGCCCGCGCTGCTGCCGCAGGTGTCCTTCAGGCCCGCCGTGACGGGGATGAGCCACGGAGCCAGATTCACCGCATCCGTCACCGCACTGTCGACGGCGACACCCGCCGGCCGAGCCGCACGCGCGACAGCGGCCGAACGGGCGACCTCCGCCGCGTCCGGTGGTGAACTCGCGCGGTTCAACGAGTAGGCGAACCAGCCGCACGCGGCGAGCGCGGCGACCGCGGCGGTCGCGAGCACGATGGCGACCACCTTGAACGCGGCCCCGAGGTGCCCACCGTCACTTCGTGCACCGCCCATGTTGCTGAAGGCTACGAAGGCGCGCGATCGCTTCGGCCGCGGCGCGGTCAACGTTCGGCATCGATCGGTCCTGTTGCGGGAGCAGCGTGACCGCGCCGCCGCCATGGTGACGGCCATGGTGTTGAACGTCGGTGCGGGCACCGGCTCCTACGAACCACCCGACCGGGACGTCACGGCGGTGGAGCCGTCGGCGGTCATGCGGGCGCAACCGGGACGTTCTCGCCCTCGACGCGGCCGGACTCGGCCTCCGTCTGCTCGTCGCCTGAAACCGGCGTGACACGCACACCGGATCGGACGCGGCTCAGGCGTTGCGGTGCCGGAGGTTCCGGCCGCTCCAGTCCGCCAACGGCTGGAGGGCGGCGATCAGCTCCTCGCCGTCGGGCGTGAGGGCGTAGGTGATCCGGACCGGTGTGCTGGGAACGACGGTGCGCGCGATGAGCCCGCGTTCCTGGAGCTGTTTGAGCCGCAGCGTCAACTGCGGGTCCGAGATGCCGGGGACGAGAGCCCGGTACTCCTTGAACCGGCGGGCGCCGCGGGCACCGGCGAGCAGGATCGGCCCGGTCCAGCGGATGCCGATGATGGCGATGGCACGCAGGATGCGGTGGCAGTCGTCCTCGTCGACGGCGGTACTCACGGCTTCGGTCACTTCTCAAAAGTAAGTAGCTTTGGTGGGCTTTGGCAACCTCGGCCGGTCGGCGTGACGCTTCTCCCGACTGAGGAGAGGCAGAGCATCATGACCGCACAGACCCCGCCGGTCGCCCGCCGCGTGAGCCGCGTCGTCGATCCGGTGGAACTGGGCCCGACGCCCATGTCGGCGCGCAGCACACTGATCATCGCGCCCGGCGACGACGCCTGGACCGACCCGTTCCTGCTGATGGGGGAGGAACTGGTCAACCAGCCGGGGTTCGACTGGCATCCGCACCGGGGACTGGAGACGGTGACCCTGATCCTGGACGGCGCCCTGGAGCACGGCGACAGCCTGGGCAACGCCGGTGTGCTCGGGCCGGGAGACGTGCAGTGGATGACCGCCGGACGGGGCGTCATCCACCGCGAGGTCGCCGCCCGCGCCGAGCACGCCCGCGTCATCCAGCTGTGGCTGAACCTGCCGTCGCGTCTCAAGTTCGTCGCCACCGGCTATCAGGACCTGCGGGCCGGCAAGCACGCCGTGCACACCGAACCGGGCGTGCTCGTTCAGGTGATCTCGGGCGAGACAGGGGCGGCACGCGGCCCCGCGGTCAACCACTGGCCGGTCCTCGGCGTGGTGATCACCCTCGACCCCCGAACCGAGTACCGGCAGGTGATCGACGGTGCCGAACGCGCCTTCGCGTACGTCATCGCGGGCAGCGTGCGCGTCGCGGGCCGCACCCTGAGCGCCGGCCGGACCGCCTGGTCCGATCCGGTGTCCGGCCAGGGCGAGCCGAGCACGCTGGCATTGGCCACCGGCGACGCGGACGAACGGACCACGGTGCTGCTGTTCGCGGGGCGGCCGATCGGCGAATCCGTCGTCGCCGCCGGCCCGTTCGTGATGAACACCCGGGCCGAGATCGAACAGGCCTTCCGCGACTTCCACTCGGGGAGATTCGGCAGCATCCCCCGGCACACGCGCCTGCCCGCAGGCGCCTGAGACCGACGAGGAACAGACAATGACGACAGTTCTGGTAGCGGGTTCCACCGGCAGCCTGGGCAGCCTGATCGTGCGGAACCTGCTGGATCGGGGCGCCGATGTCCGGGCGCTGGTGCGGAAGTCCTCGGTGCACAAGCTGCCGACGCATCCCCGCCTGGTGCCGCGCATCGGTGACCTGACCGACGGTGTCGACGCGCTCCGGCCGCACGTCGACGGCGTCGAGGTCGTGGTCTCCGCGGTCCAGGGCGGTCCGGAGATCATCATCGACGGGCAACGGGACCTGCTGCGGGCCGCGGAGCGCGCCGGAGTGCACCGGATGATTCCGTCGGACTTCTCGATCAACCTCTACGGGTACGGCTACGGCGTGAACGTGCTGTCCGACCTGCGCCGCACGTTCGCCGACGAATTCGCCGCGTCGACCGTCGCGCGCACGTCGGTGGCGGTCGGCGCGTTCCCGGAGTATTTCCTCGGCGACGTGCACGAGGTGCTCGACCCCGTGGCCGGCACCTTCTCGGTGTGGGGTGAGGGCACCGTCCCGATCGACATCACCACGATCCCGGACACCGCCGCGTACACGGCCGCGATCGCGCTCGACCCGACGACCGCGGGACGCGACGTGCACGTGGTCGGCCAGCGACTGTCCATGTTGGACCTGCGCGACGAGGTCGAGGCGGCGTCCGGGCGGCGGTGGAACCTCGTGCGCAAGGGCACCCTGCGGGACCTGCGCGCGGAGATCGCCCGCCGGCAGTTCGCGGCGTCCAGCATGTTCGAGTATCTGGCGCTCCAGTACCAGGTCGCCATGTTCGACGGGACGGCCTCGCTGCGCGACGTTCGCAACGCGGACTATCCGGACGTGGTGCCGACCTCGGTGGCGGCCTACCTGGCGGGCGCGGGGGCGGCGCACTTCGCGGTACCCGAGCGGGCCTGGCGACGCGACGAGTGGCCGACAGCGGTCTGAACGTTCCGCCGGGGCTTCAGGGGCGGGTCCCGCCGAGTGCGGCGTCCAGCAGTGCGTGGGCGGTGGCCCGAACCGTCGCGGCGGCCTGCTCCCGGGTGTAGCCGGCGATGTCCACCAGCCAGATGAGCGTCTCGATACCGGTCGCGGAACGGATCGCGATCGCCAGGCGGTGGGCGTCGACGTCGGGCGCGCTCTCGCGCAGCGGCGCCAGGGCTTCGGCGATCCAGCCGATCGCCCGCCCCTGGCGCAGCGCCGGCCGGTCCGCTGCCGGTTCGAGCGACAGCCGCAGGGACGTTCGCAGCTGCGGCTCCCAGGTGAAGTTGTACTCGGTGAACGCGGTCATGAACGCGTCGAGGCGTTCGCGGAGGTCGGTGGGGGCGTCGTCGGGCAGCAGGGTCTCCGGCGAGATGGTCGGGTGGGCTGCCATCAGCAGGCTGCGCTGGTTGGGGAAGTACCGGTAGGCGGTGGTGCGGGAGATGCCGGCCCGTTCGGCGGCGTCCTCCACCTTCGGGGTGAGCCCGGCGGCGAGCAGGTCCCGGGTGGCCGCGACGAGCGCGAGTCGGGTGCGTGACTTCTGTGCCGTCCGTCCGGTCGACTCGTAGGGCATCGCCACCCGCTCATGGTACCGTCGTCCCATATGGGACTGCAGTCCCATGAAGCTGCGGGCATGAGGAGCGCGCGATGAGCCACGACGACCCGACCGTCACGGATCCGACCCTCTACAAAGTGATCTTCGAGAACGCGCGGGTGCGGGTGCTCGAATACCGCGACCACCCCGGCGATCGGACCCACCCGCACCGGCATCCGGACAGCGTGATGGTGACGCTGAGCGCGTTCCGCCGACGCGTCACGGCCGGCGAACGCCAGGTCGACGTCGACCTGGCCGCCGGCGAGGCCCGCTGGGTCGGCGCGCAGGAACACATCGGCGAGAACATCGGGTACAGCGCGTCACACAGCATCTTCATCGAGCTGAAGGAGCCGGACCCGAATCCGACGCCGAACGCCGGGACGCCGCTCGGCCCCAGCGCCCACGGCTGACCGTCGGCCCCGCTTGTACACCGACGCGACGGATCCTGTCCGGCGAACAGGCGGTCACGCAGTGTCAGCCTTGTGATGGCGGTCCGTCGTCGCGGGGCGTTCACTCTGTGTACCGCTGCCGGCGGGACAAGCCCGTCGGCGTGGCGAAGGGTGTGGTCGGGATGGGAACTGTGCGTGTCGCGACGTTCAACGTGGAAAACCTCGACGAGACCCCGCCGGCGCCGGCCCCGCCGACCCTGGCCGAACGACTGGCCGTGCTGCGGCCGCAGATCGTGCGGCTGCGCGCGGACATCGTGTGCTTCCAGGAGATTCACGGCCAGGAACGGCCCGGCCAGCCCCGCGGCCTGCACGCCCTGACCGAACTGCTCGCCGGCACGAACCTGGAGAAGGCGACGCTGGTCTCGACCAAGCCCGACCACGACGCCGTCTTCAACGAACGCAACCTCGTCGTCGCCACCCTGTTCCCGGTCGCCGACGTGGAGCAGATCCACAACGACCTGGTCGCCGAACCGGTCTACCGGCGCCTGACCGCCAACCCGGTCGACACGGCGCCGATCAGCATCGGCGTCGAACGGCCCGTCCTGCACGTGCGACTCACGTTGCCCGACGGGCCGCTGCACATCATCAACGTGCACCTCAAATCGAAGATCCCGACCGACATCCCCGGCCAGAAGATCGACAACTTCACGTGGCGGACCGCCGGCGGGTGGGCCGAGGGATCGTTCATCTCCTCCATGAAACGCATGGCGCAAGCCGTCGAGGTCCGCCTCATCGTCGACCGGATCCTCGACGCCGACCCGAACGCGCGCGTCATCGTCGCCGGCGACTTCAACGCCACCCCGGACGAGATCCCCGTGCTGGCCATCCGGGGCCAGGTCGAGGACACCGGCAACCCCGCCCTCGGGCAACGGGTCCTCGTCCCGATCGAGCACACGATCCCCGAACCCGCCCGCTACACCCTCTACCACCAGGGCCGCGGCCAGATGCTCGACCACATGCTGATCAGTCGCAACCTGCTGGCGCACTACCGCGGTTCAGAGATCCACAACGAGATCCTGCACGACGAATCGGCGGCCTTCGCCGACGACCGCAAGTACCCGGAGTCCGACCACGCACCTGTCGTCGCCACCTTCGACTTCGGATGATCCGCGACGGCAGCCGGTGTGCCGCCTCACCGCACCGGCTGCACGATCTCGGTTTCCCAGGTTGCCGGGTCCGGGCGTTCCCCCGGATCGGTGAGGTAGGTCTCCCACGGCGCGCCCGCCGCGGTCAGTCCCTGGTCGCGCATCCACTTTTCGATCTGTTGGTACGACTCGGGCAGCCCGTCGTACGGTCCCCGGTGGACGGCGACGGCCGCGCGGCCCGCCTCGATGTGGAGGGCCTCGATCCCGTCGTCGAGTACGGTCGGGGCGGGGCCGGCGATGGTGACGCCGCCCTCGATGACGAGCGAACCCATTCCCACCTCCGGATAGCGGGCGAACGGCGGCCCGGCGATAGCGAGTCCGTGCCGCTGGGCGTAGCCGAACACGGCGGGCAGGCACTCGGCGAGCGTCTGCGCGATCTCGTCGCGGGTGATGCGGCGGCGGATGACGAGCGCGTGGATCGCGGGCAGGTCGCGAACCGCGATGTGGAGCGGCACTGTGGAGTTCCTCTCGATGGTGCTGATGCGGTAGAGGGCGATGCACGGCGCTGTCGAAGCCACCGCGGAGGCATGCGTGGCGGCGACCCGGCGGCCGGCGACGTGCAGTCCCCGGGTGCGGTAGCGCAGCGGGCTGTGCCCGAAATGGCGGGTGAAGGTTCTGGTGAAAACCTCGTGACTGGCGAACCCGTGACCGAGCGCGATCGCTGCGACGAGACGCCTGCCGGAGATCAGTTCGGCCGCGGCGCGGGCCATCCGGACCCGGGTCGTGTACGCCTTCGGTGTCTCGCCCGTCAGCCGCCGGAACCGCCGGTGCAGATCGAATCGCGACCGGTGGGCCATCAGCGCCAGTGCCGGCAGCGACACGTCGCCGTTCAGTCGGGAGTTGACTGCGGCGAGAAGTTCGAGGAGTTCACGGGAGGCCCACGGCACGCATGGACGGTACCCCCGGCCGACGCCGCCGCTTGACGATTCTTGCGCCGATCCGCTCGCGGTGTCCGAGTCGTTTCAAGACGAACGCCGCACTCGGCGTCTTGATCTTTGGCGTATATGGTGCGTCAATGCGTTCTCGGGCCTGGATCGCCGCCGGCATCGTGGTGACGGTGCTGGGCCTTGTCGCGTTGGCGTTCGGCTACCCGCTGTCGCCACGTCCGGATCCGGCGCCGGTCGAGGTCTCCTTCCCCGGTTCCTACGCGAAACCGGGCGTCATCCGCGTGACGAAGCCCGGGGCGTACGCGATCTGGCAGGCCGGGAGGACGGGTGGCGACCGGTGCCGGGTCTCCACCGAGAGCGGGGCGCAGGTGCGCGTCGACGAGCCGGGGCTCACGGTGCGGTGGCACGTCGACGAGGACGCCGTCGACCTCTACACGCAGGTCGGCGAGTTCGACGCGCCGGCCGCGGGAACGTACGGCATCTCCTGCACGATCGACGACGCGCCGGGGACGGCGTTCAGTGTGACGGAGGCGCCGAGTACCGGGCTGTCGTTCGCGGCGCTCATCGGGGGATCCGTCGCGGTCGTGCTCGGGGCGGCCGTCGTGGTCGTGGCGTCGGTACGGCGGCGCCGTTCAGCCGGTTAGCTCACCCCGCCGTGGTGTGACCGGTGTGCGGGCAGCGAGGACGGCCCGCAGGCCGCGGCGCATCCTCCTGGACGCGCCCGGGAGTTGACCGAGCCCACGGATCTCCTCCGGGCGCAGCTCCGCACGGCCGGCGAGCGCGAGAGCGGCGGCGTACGGGCGCTTTCCCGGGTGGTGCAGGAGGGTGGTCACCCGCTCCAGGACCGCGAGCAGTATCTGACGGTCGGCTCGCGGGTGGTCGGCCAGCAGCACCAGGAGCGCGTTGAACTCCCAGTCGGTGTAGGCGCCGTCCAGAAGACTCGACAGCTGCCGCGCGCCGGCGCGCGGCTGCCGCGCAACGGCGAGCCGGACGAACGAGTAAGGGCTGCGGGCCAACTCGCCGAGCCCGTCGGCGTCCAGCCGCGGATCGTCCACCACCCGCAGATAGTCCGCCGGGGTCCGGGTGGCGGGCAGGAGCGCGTTCACGTCCATGTTCGCAGCCTGCCATTCGCTCACCCTGTCGGGCGGTCGCTTCGGCTTGGAGAGCGCCGCTTACCGGTGTATCGCCTGCCCGACGTGCTGGAGCAGCCCGCGTTCGTCGAACGGTTTGTGCAGCCGCGGCACGTCGATCGGCAGGTTGGAGGTGCCACGGCCCTCGCCGGTGTAGCCGGACATGAGAACGATCGGGATGCTCGGATAGTCGTTCCGGACGAGGTCGATGAACTCGCGCGCGGGCATGCCGGCCATGACGACGTCGCACAGGATGACGGCGATGCTGTGCGGAGTCTGCGCGAGCGTGCGGACGGCTTCGTCGCGGCTGGCCGTCTCGATGACGGTGTAGCCGCCCCGGGCGAGCATCCGGCGGGTCACCTCGCGCACCGCGGCGTCGTCCTCGACGAGGAGCACGTTCTCCCCGGCACCGCGTCGTACCTCGTCGGCCGGCCGCCCGGCGGTGGTAGAGAGCTTGGTGGTGTCGGCGGCCGGTAGACGGATGGTGAAGCGGGTGCCCCGCTGGGGCTGCGACCAGATGGTGATGGTGCCGCCGGCGTCGGTGACGACTCCGTAGACGGTCGCCAGGCCCAGTCCGCTGCCGGTGCCTTTGCTCTTGGTGGTGAAGAACGGTTCGAAGGCGCGCTGTCTGGTCTCCTCGTCCATGCCGCAGCCGGTGTCGGTGACGGTGAGGATGACGTCGTTGCGATGGTCCGGCCGGTCGGTGAGTCGTTCGGCGCAGGTGGCGATCTCGAGGCGGCCGCCGTCGGGCATCGCCGCGCGGGCGTTGACGACGAGGTTCATGATGACCTGTTCGATCCGGCTGCGGTCGACCGTCACCGGGCTGATCGTCGGGTCGGTGTTGATGACGAATTCGATGTCCTCGCCGATGGTGCGCCGCAGCAGGCGTTCGATGTCGACGACGATCGTGTTGAGGTCGAGGGTTTCCGGCCGGGAGGGTTCCAGCCGGCTGAAGATGAGCAGCTGGCGGGTGAGCGCGGCGGCCTGGCGTGCGGCGGAGGCGATGCTGTCGACGTCGGGGCGGACGGGGTGGTCCGGGCCGAGTTCCTCCTGGGCGAAGTCGGTGTAGGAGCAGATGACGCTGAGCAGGTTGTTGAAGTCGTGCGCGATGCCGCCGGCGAGCTGGCCGAGGGAGTCGAGCCGTTCGGCCTGATGCAGCTGGCGGGCGAGTTCCTCGCGTTCGCGGACCGCCTGGACCACGTCGGTGACGTCGCGCAGGATCCCCTCGACGGCGGTCACCGTGCCGGTGTCGTCGCGGATCGGAATGAGGCGCTGGTCGATCCAGACGGTGTTGCCGTCGGGGCGGCGCCAGCGGGTGGTCGGTGGCCGGTTCGGTGGCATGTGCCACGCGCGGCGCACCTGTTCGCGGTCCTGCGGGTCGACGGCGGCGAAGATCAGTTCGGGGTCGTGGTAGAGGGCCGCGGGGCCGTGGCCGGTGAGGTCGACGATCGCGGGGCTGACGTAGTCCAGGGCCGGTTCCGGCTCGATGCGGTACTTGAAGACGACGTCGCGGAGGTTTCCCGCGACCAGGCGGAACCGTTCCTCCGCGGTGTGCAACGCGGCCTCCGCGCGGCGGCGTTCGCCGCGGACGCGTGCCTCGCCGAGTTCGCGGTCGACCGCCGGCGGGAGCCGGGCGAGGCTGCCCTTGAGAACGAAGTCGTGCGCGCCGGCGCGCATCAGTGCCGCCGCCGCCTCCTCGCCGATCTGTCCGGAGACGACGATGAAGGGGATGTCGAGGTCGCGGTCGCGGACCAGGGAGAGCGCCGCCGCGGCGCTGAACGCCGGCATGCCGTTGTCGGAGATGACGATGTCGGGCGCGCGCGCGTCGAGCGCCTCGGCCATCGCGGCGGCGGTCTCGACCCGGTCGTAGTCGACGTCGATGCCGGCACGGCGCAGTCGCTTGACGACGAGGACGGCGTCGTCGTCGCTGTCCTCGACCAGCAGTAGTCGGATCGGTGGCATGGGATCAGATTCCGGGGCGGCCGTTGACCGGTTGGTTGACCAGCAGCCAGTAGACGCCGAGCATGCGAACCGCTTCGAGGAAGTCGGCGAAGACGACGGGTTTGCGCACGAAGCTGTTGGCGCCGAGGTTGTAGGTGTCGACGATGTCGCGTTCCTCGTTGGAGGTCGTGAGGACGACCACCGGCAGGTAGCGGGTGCGCTCGTGCTGGCGGATGGTGCGCAGGACGTCCAGACCGTTGATCTTGGGCAGGTTGATGTCGAGGAGCACGAGGGCGGGCAGTGGGTTGGCCTGTTCGTCGGCGCCCGGGTGCAGGAAGCGCAGCGCTTCCTCGCCGTCGGCCGCGATCTGGATGCCGTTGGTGATGTTGTTCTTCTTCAGTGCACGCAGGGTCAGCCGCACGTCGTCGGGGCTGTCGTCGACCAGCAGGATCGTGGAGTCGGGATTCATGGCGTTGCCTCCGCGGTGCTGGTGAGCGTGAAGGAGAAGGTGGCGCCCCGGTCCGGTTCGGCGTCGGCGAAGATGTGACCGCCGTGGCGGCGGATCACCCGGGCGACGATGGCCAGGCCGATGCCGGTTCCCTCGAACTCGGCGGCGGCGTGCAGACGCTGGAAGGCGTTGAAGAGCTTGTCGGCGTACTGCATGTCGAAGCCGGCGCCGTTGTCACGGATGAAGAAGATCTCGCCGGTGTCGTGGTGGCGGCGGCCGACCTCGATCCGGGGATCGGTTGCTTTGGCGGTGAACTTCCAGGCGTTGGCGAGCAGGTTCTGCACCGCCAGCCGGAGCAGGTGCGGGTCCGCGCAGGCGTACAGGTCGTCGGCGACCACGGTGGTTACGGCGCGGCCGGGGTCGGCGGCGGCCAGTTCGGCGAGGATCTCCTTCGCGATGTCCGACAGGTTGATCTGTTCGCGGACGAGTTCCACGCGGGTGGCGCGGGAGAGGTTCAGCAGGTCGTCGATCATGCGACCCATGCGCTGCACGTTGTGTTGCAGCCGGTTGAGGTAGTCGCGGCCCTCGTCGTCGAGCACCTCGGCGTATTCGTCGAGGAGGGCTTCGCTGAAGCCGTGCAGGGAACGCAGCGGCGCGCGCAGGTCGTGGGAGACGGAGTAGGCGAACGCGTCGAGTTCGCGGGTCGACGCCTCCAACTCGGCGGTTCGTTCGCGGACCCGGTTCTCCAGGTCGGCGTTGAGCCGTCGGACCTCTTCCTCGGCGTTCTTGCGATCGGTGATGTCGTGCGAGATGCCGCAGACCGCGTACGGCTCGCCGGCGCTGTCCAGGACGGGGAACTTGACGGAGATGTAGGTGCGCAAGCCGCCGTCGACCTCGGCGGACTCCTCGTACTGGATCGTCTTTCCCGAGCGGGCCACCCCGAGGTCGTTGGCGCGCAGTTCGTCGGCGAGGGCGGGCGGGAACACGCCGTGGTCGGTCAGCTGGACCACCTGCTCCCGGCTCACCTTGAACACCCGTTCCCATTCGCGGTTGACCAACAGGTACCGGCCGTTGTCGACGCGTTTCATGTACACCTGCGCGGAGGTGTTGTCGACGAGCTTCTGCAGCTGGTTGTGGCTCGCGGCGGCCTCCCGGAGCGCGGCGTCCCGGTCCCGTCGCAGGCGGGAGGTGAGCCGGGCGGTGGCGAACCCGAAACCGGTCAGCAGACCCAGGAAGCCGGTGACGGTGACGATCCTCGGCAGCCGGCCGAGCAGAACGGCCGCCGCCAGCGCGGCCGCGGAGGCGGCGGTGACCGCGGTGGGCCGCAGCTCGGGCGTGAGCGCGGCCGGCAGCCTGATCGCGAACGGCGACTCAGCGGACGATGCCCGCGAGGCCGGGGCAGGCGGCTGCGTGCCGATCGCTGACATGGCGACCCCCGTCGTGCCGACGACCCGTGCAAAGACACCCTGACGCTACCACCGAGCGGCCGTTTTATGAGCATTAATCATGATCGGCGGCGGTATGGTACTCGATAAGGAGCGTGTGGCGGATGCGCTCGACGAGGCGTAACACGTCGGCGTGGTCGGTGCCGGAGCCGTGCACGATGCCGATGTAGGCGAGGGTCCCGTCGCGCCAGTCGAGCGGGTCCCCGGGGCGTTTGACGGTCTCGACCAGCTGGATGCCGCGTTCCCGGATCAGGTCGTCGGCGCCGTCGAAGCGGCGCAGGACGGTGGCGTTCATCGGGGGAGTCAGGAAGTACTGGAAGGCGTGTCGGCGCCAGAGTTCCGGTGGCGGATCCGCGGGTCGGCCGAGCGCGGCCAGCAGCGCGGCGCGCAGCAGGTCGTAGCCGCGGGCGCGGCGGACGAGGTCGGCGACGTAGCCGCCGAGGCGACCGTTCACCTCGATGATCTGCGGTCCGGACGGGGTGAGTTTGACCTCGACGTGGGTCGCGCCGTGCGCGATGCCCAACGCTCGGATCGCCGCCTCGACCAGTCGCAGCACGGACCGGCGGACGGGTGGGTCCAACGTGGCCGGGACGACGTAGCCCGTCTCGCGCAGCGGCGGGGCGAGCGGGAACTTCCCGGTGATGTCGATGTGGCGGGTGCGGCCGTGCGAGGTGACCGACTCGACGGACACGTAGTCGCCCCACCGCTCGCCGGCGACGGCGGAGTCGCCGGTGAGGAACTGTTCGACCACGTACTCCTCGTCCGGTGGCGCGGCGGCGACGAAGTCCCGCAGCCGGCGGTGCGCCTCGGCGGCGGAGTCGACGCGGCAGGTGCGGGCGCTCGCCGCGCCCCGGCGGGGCTTGAGCACGGCCGGCAGTCCGACGTCGGCCAGCGCCGCGTCGAGCTGTTCGGGATCGCGCAGCAGCCGGCACCGGAGGTGTTCCAGACCCGCCTCGGAAAGCAACCGCCGCTGCAGGAACTTGTCGGTCGCGGCGGCCGCCGCAGCCGGGCTGAGGAAGGTCAGCCCGTGCCGGTGGGCCAACGCCGCGGTGCGCACCAGCTGCCGTTCGCTGAACGTGGTGATCCCGGCGAGGGTGCCCATGCGCGGATCGGCGGCGATGTCCTCGTTCGACAGATCGGTGATGTCCCAGACGTCGGCGAGCCCGTCGAGGTCGGCGACGACAGCACGCACGTAGGCGCTGCCGCGGTCGCCGAGGAACACGATGCGGGCCAGGCCGCGAGCGGCGGCGAGAACGCTCATCGGGGTCGCCGCGCCGAAGTCCAGGACCACCCCGACCAGCGGGAGGCCCTCGCCGGCGGTCATCGCGGCGGCGGCGGGAAGTACCCCGCCCGTTGGAAGAACGCGACGTAGCGCCCGAGCAGGTCGGCGTCGACCGCGGGCATCGCCGCGTCGAGGCCCGCCACCGCGTCGCGCGCGTGTTCGCGACCGAACCGCGGGAAGTGCTCGGCCAGGTACATCTCCTTGACCACCAGGCCGCTGCGCGGACTGCGATCGACCCACAGCGGCACGAACGGCGTGAACGGATGCCCCGGGTGGTCGCAGACATGTCGCACGGCCTCGGCGACCCACTCCTCGAACGGCACCCGCCGCACCGGATAGCCGTGCGCGCGCAGCACGTCCACCATGTCGTCGAGGCTTGCCGGGCGCGGGTTCGTCAGGTGGTAGGTGTGTACGGAGCGGGTGCGGGTCAGCGCGATGTGCACGATCTGCGCGGCGAGCACGTCGACCGGCACCAGGTCCAGCGGCATGTCCACGGCGGGGCTCAGCCCGGTGTCCACGATGAGGCGGAACAGCGCGCAGGTGGCGTTCTCCAGGTTCCACGCCCCGTGCGTGAGGTCGCCGGCGACCTCGTACGGCCGGTGCACGGCGACCGGCAGCCCCGCGTCGGCGGCCCGCCGCAGCACGGCCTCGGCGACCCACTTCGCCTCCGTGTAGCCCATGTACAGCTGTTCCGGATGGGCCAGGGGAGTGTCCTCGGAGACCTCCCGCACGCCGGCGGCGCCGAAGCCGGCGAGGACGGCCAGCGTCGACACCGCGTGGATCGGCACACCGCGCGGCGCGGCCAGCCGGACCAGTTCCCGGGCCCCGCCGACGGTCACCGGCGCCAGTTGGCTGTACGGGTAGGTGAAGTTGACGTAGGCGCCGCAGTGCAGGACGAGATCGACCGAGTCGGCACAGCGGTCGAACGCGCTGCCGGACAGGCCGAGCAGCGGCCGGCCCAGGTCGCCGACCAGCGGGGTCACCCGCCCGGCCGGCAGGTCGCCGAGCCGGTAGAACTCCTGCGCGGCACTCAGCCGTCGCCGGGCCGCCGCGTCGTCGGCGGCGCGGACCAGGCACACGATCTCCGCGTCGGTCGTGGTCAGCAGCCGCCGCAGCAGGTGACTGCCGAGAAATCCGCTGGCTCCGGTCAGCAGGATCCGCGCGTCGGACCGGCGTGGGTCGAGCGGCGCCGGTGGCCGGTTCGCAGCGCGGACCGGCGTGTCGAGGCGGCTCTCGCGGGCGAAGTCGACGTCCGCGCCGGCCCCGTCGCGGCGCAGGGTTCCGGCCCGCGCCTGTTCCACCGCGACCGCGCAGGCCCGGAGGGAGGGATCGGCGAGCAGCCGCGCGGTCAGGAACCTGCCCTGGGCCGGATCGATGCCGAACATGGTGTGCAGCCGAGCGAAGATCCGTGCGGCGGTCAACGAGTTGCCGCCCAGTTCGAAGAAATTGTCGTCGGGAAGGACCTCGTCGACATCGAGCGCCTCGGCCCACAACCGGGCCAGGCCCGACTCGATCGCGGTGAGCGGACGGTGCCCGTCGTGCGGTTCGCCGCGGCCGTCGGCCAACGTGTCGGCCAGCGCCGCACGATCGACCTTTCCCGTGGAGGTGAGCGGGAAGCGCGGCAGCGGCACCAGCCGGGTGGGCAGCATGAACTGCGGCAGCGTCTCGGTCAGGCTGCGGTGCACCTGATGCGTCGACACGGACTCGTGCGCCTGCGCGGGTACGTAGAAACCGGCGATCGCGGTCGTCCGGCCACGCTCGCCGAGCGCGACCACCGCGGCGTCGGCCACCCCGGGGCAGCCCGACAGCGCCGCCTCGATCTCGTCCAGCTCGATCCGGAAGTCGCGGAACTTGACCATCCGGTCCCGCCGGCCGAGGAAGTCGATGGTGCCGTCGGGCAACCAACGCGCCAGGTCACCGGTGCGAAACCGCTGCGCCCCGGGCCGGTGCCAGGACGGGTCCGGCCGGAACCGTTGCGCCGTCAGGTCCGGGTCGTCGAGGTAGCCGAACGCCACCCCGTCGCCGCCCACCCACAGTTCGCCCTCGACGCCGACCGGTGCCGGCGTCCCGTCGTCGGTGAGGATGTGGCAGGTCGAGTTGGCCACCGGGCGGCCGATCGGGATCCGCGCCGTGTCCGCGGGAAGGTCGCCGATCCGGTGCGTCGTGGAAAAGGTCGTGTTTTCCGTCGGGCCGTATCCGTTGACAAAATTCTCGGGGGAACTTGCGGAGAGTACCCGACGCACGAGTTGCGGATTGAGTACGTCGCCACCGGAGATCAGGTACCGCAGTCCGCCGAACATATCCGGGCGCAGCCGCGCGCAGTGATGGAATACCCCGGCCGACAGCCAGGTGACGGTGGCGCCGGAATCGTCGATCAGCCGCGCCAATCGATCCGGTTCCGACAATGCCTCCGGCGGCACCACCACGATTCGCGCGCCGTTGAGCAGCGCGCCCCAGATTTCGAACACCGCCGCGTCGAATGAGAGGTGCCCGGTGTGGGTCAGCCGGTCCTCGGGTCCGATGCGGACGAAGTCGGTACCGAGCACCAGCCGGCACACCGCGCGATGCGCCACCGCCACCGCTTTCGGCGTCCCGGTGGAACCCGACGTGAACATCACGTAAGCCCGTCCGCCGCCACCGACCGGCACCACCGGTCGATCCACCGGGGGCCCGTGCTCGGACTCGGCCACGGCGAACGTCGCAGGCCCGTCCAGCACGCTTTCCGCACCAGGCGTGGCGACCAGCCGCCGCATGCCGAGCCGGGAGGTGAGGGCCCGCAGCCGCCCGACCGGATCATCGATGTGCAGCGGCACGTAGCAGGCGCCGGCCCTGAGGATGCCGAGCATGCCGACGACGGCTTCCAGGCCCCGTTCGCCGATCAGGCCCACCGGCTCACCCGACTCGACGCCGGAATCGGCGAGCCGCGCCGCGAGCCGGCCGGACCACCCGTCCAATTCGGCGTACGACACCCGCCGGCCGGAATCGACGACGGCGACGGCGGACGGCGCGCGCTTCGCCTGTCGAACGAACAACTCCGCGATTGAGTTGTCGTCGGGATACGGCCGCGCGGTGCCGTTCCACGAAGAATCGGCCCGCACTACCTCCGAAGCGTCCGGCATGGCTACCACCGTCCTTGAGCACCTGACTCCATTGAAGCTCACGGCGGCGGCAATTGCCCGGCAACTTTGCTGTTCAGTTATTCGAGACTATCGTTCGCATTCGCGTTTGCCATTTGACTGCACGGCAAACGCGAATGCGTTACCGAACGACCGTCAGACCAGGCAGCCCACCCACTTCGGGGGCACGTAGTACTGGGCCTCGTGCAGGACCCCGAGTTCGTCCACGGCCTGGAGGAACGCCAGGCCGTCGTAGTAGGCGCCCGCCTGGTAGCAGGGTATCGGCTTGGTCAGGCAGAGCAGCTGGGTCGTCTCGATGTCGGCGCAGACCGCGAACGAGCCGGGTTCGGGATAGCCGTAGTTGTTGTGCCAGCGGACGATGTCCACGACGGCCCCCAACGACCGGGGCACCCCGCCGACACAGTCGAGGAAGACCGAGAAGATCACCGAGTTGCCGCTGCGGTACGGCCCGGCCGGGAAGACGTAGCAGGTGATCGTGGTCTCCGTCGAACTGCCGGCGGTCGGCTTCTTGCCCAGGACGAGCGGTGCGCTCAGGCCCGGTGTGGTGGCGCGGCGGTCGTCGACCCCGGCGCCGGGGCCGTCGGTTCGCGGCGCGGCCGTCGCACCGCTCGGCGCGGCCAGCACCGTGGCGACGAGAAGTGCGGCGGCGGTGATGTGTGCCGCGCGACGTAACACCTGATGCATGCGGGCTCCTCTCCACGTTCGCGGCCCGACCCGGAACGGGCCGGTGCCGAGCGCCATCAACGCACGCGGATCTGGAAGCGAACTGGACGCGGCTTGGACGCCCGTCTAGCGGACGCCGCCGGCCGGTGCCCGTCGCGCCCGCGCGATGCCGGCGTGCGCGCGTTCCTGCTCGTCGCGGTCGCCGGTGGCGGTGGCGATCGACAGCGCGGCGGCGTAGCGGGCCACGGCGTCGGCGGTGTGGCCGGTGGCCGTCAGCACGTCGCCGAGGTGGTTGAGCGCACTCGCCTCGCCGTAGCGATGCCCGATCGAACGCAGGATGCGGATCGCGTCGTTCAGGTCGCCGACCGCCCGCGCGTGCTCGCCCCGGATCCCGTGCACCCGGCCCAGGTTCGACAGGGCGATGGCCTCGCCGTAGCGGTGCCCGGCCGTCCGGAACACGTCGCGGGCCGCCGCCAGGTGCCCGGCCGCCTCGTCGTGGCGCCCGAGGTTGGTGCACACGTTGCCGAGGTTGGACAGGGCCATCGCCTCGCCGACGGCGGCGCCGGTCTCGCGGAACAGCGTGGCCGCGCGCGACAGCTGTTCGTGGGCCTCGTCGAGGTGGCCCGGACGGGTGTTGGCGTTGCCGAGGTTGACCAGCGTGGAGGCCTCGCCGTAGCGGTCGCCGGCGCGGCGGTAGGCGGCCAGCGCGGCGCGCTGGTGCGCGGCGGCGTCCTCGTCGCGGCCGAGCCGTTCCAGGACGATGCCGAGGTTGGAACGGGCCCGCGCGGCGGCGAGCCGGTCGCCGCAGCGTTCCAGGACCGCGACCGCCTCGCACAGGTGCGCCTCGGCGAGTTCGTAGCGGCCGAGCAGGCGATGCACGGCGCCGACGTTGGTCAGCGCGACGCCGTGGCGGGCCGGGTCGTCGCGGCCGCGCGCCGCTTCGAGCGCGTAGCCGTGCAGCGCCTCGGCGTCGGTGTAGCGGCCGCCCTCCAGGTGCCGGTACAGCGTGGCCGCCAGGTCGGCCGGGTAGCGGGGTCGGCCGTGTTCCAGCGCGGCGGCGGCGGTGGCGACGAGGCCGGGCAACTGGGCGTCCAACCAGCGGCGGGCGCAGTCCCCGTCGGCGAACGCGGGGCCGCGCGCCACCGCCGGGCGGTGCGCCCGTTCGGCCGGGTGCAGCCGGTCCATCGCCGCCGCGGCCGTCCCGAGCAGGTGGTCGAAGAGCCGGTCGAGCGCGGCGCCCGGATCGTCGTCGGTGGCCAGTTCGGCGGCGTACGCGCGCAGCAGGTCGTGCATGACGTACCGGCCGGAGCCTGCGGCGCGCACGAGGTGCTTGCGGGCCAACAGTTCGAGGTTTCGTGCGGCGTCGTCGCGGGCCACGTCGGCCAGTGCGGCGGCGGCGTCGACGTCGAACGTGGGGCCGGGATGCATCCCGAGACAGCGGAACAGCCGGGCCGCCCGCGGCGGAAGCTGCCGGTAGGACCAGGAGAACACCACCCGCACCGCCGCCCGCACGTCGCCGCCCGGGTCCAGCAACCGCAGCCGCCGCTGCCGGTCGGCGAGCTCACGCACCAGGCCGGACAGCGGCTCACTCGGCCGGAACGCCGCCAGTTCGGCCGCGACCCGCAGGGCCAGCGGGAGGCGTGCGCACTGGCGGGCCAGCGCGGCGGCGGCCGCCGGCTCCCGGTCGACGCGCGTGCCGACGAGCGAACGCAGCAGCGCCAGCGCCTCCGGTTCGGGCAGCAGGTCGAGCATGAGCCGGCGGGCACCGTGCAGGGCCACCAGGCCGCCGAGGCTGTCCCGGCTCGTGATGAGGAGCGTGGCGGTGCCGGTTCCCGGGAGGAGAGGCCGGACCTGGTCGATGGCGGCGGCGTTGTCCAGCAGGATCAGCAGGCGACGGCCCGCTGTTTCGGCCCGGTATCGGGCGGCCCGGCGGTCGAGGTCGACCGGGACGTCGGCGGCCGGGACGCCGAGGGACTCCAGCAGGTGCCCGAGCGCGGCCCCGGCCGGGACGGGCCGGCGCGGGTCGTAGCCGCGCAGGTCCACATAGAGCCGCCCGTCGGGGAACCGGTCGGCGGCACGGTTCGCCCACTGCACGCCGAGCGCGGTCTTGCCGACCCCGGCGGTGCCGCAGATGATGCCGATGCGCACCGCCGTGCCGCCCCCGGCGCTCCAACTGTCCAATGTGGACAGCTCGGCGGTGCGCCCGGTGAAGCCGGCGACCTCGGCCGGGAGCTGGTTGACCGGCGGCGCGGCGGCGGTGCCGGCGGGCGGCGGATCGACCGGCGCGGCCGGCGCCTCGTCGAGCACGCTCAGGTAGGCCGCCACGAGGTCCGGTCCCGGACCGACGCCCAGCTCGTCGGCCAGGTGCCGGCGCGCGACGTCGTAGGCCGCGAGCGCCTCCGCCCGCCGGCCGCCGGCGTGGTAGGCCCGGATCAGCCGCGCGTGCGCCGCCTCGTCCAGCGGGTGCGCCGCGGTCTCCTCGCGCAGCAACGGCAGGATCCGCTCGGCGCGCTCCAGGCCCAGCATCACGTCGGCGTAGCGGGCCAGCGCCGCGCGGCGTTCGTCGAGCAGCGAGCGCACCGTCGGATGCCCGTTGAGCGCGGGCACGTCGGCGAACGGCGGGCCGTGCCACATGTCGAGCGCGTCGGCGAGGCGGGCCGCGACACCGCGCGGATCGTCGTGCCGTTCGGCCCGCGTCGCCGCGTCCAGCAGTTGGTGGAACCGGTCCAGGTCGACGACGCCGTCCGGCAGCCGCAACGCGTACCCGGCCCCGACCGACGGCAGCATCGCGCTGGGGGCGTGGGCGCGCCGGCCCGGTTCGAGCAGCCGCCGCAGATGCTTCACGTGGGTCTGGATCACGTTGGTGGCACTGGCCGGCGCGTGCTCCCCCCAGAGCGCGTCGACGATGCGCGAACGCGGCACCGGCCGTCCGGCGGCCAGTACGAGCAGGCCGAGCACGGCACGACGACCGGCCGGACCGAGCCCGATCTCCGTGCCGTCGCGCCACAACCGGGTGGGGCCGAGGACCTGGATGGCGAGCAATCCGCAGCCTCCCAACGCGACGACGTCCGATGCCATTCTCGGGCGGCGTCCAGTTCGATTCCAGATCGAAGGGCGTCATTCCCAAAGGGTGGTGCCGCCGCGCCGACTGCGCCGCACCAGTCGGGCGCCAGATTGCGTCCAGAACGGCTCCCTAACCTGGGCACACTTTGACCACTCTCGATTCCGGGAGGTCCACGGTGAACCCGACCGCGCGTCGAAAAGTCCTGTCCGCAACGGCATTACTCGGTCTCCTCGCCGCACTGGTGCCGGCCACGCCCGGCTCCGCCGCCGGCGCGGATGCCCTGCCCGACGTGCCCGCCGAGGCGGTCGCGGCCGCCACCGCGGCGGGAACCGGGCCCGTACTCACCGAAAAGTGCGCGGCCGAACGGCAGCGGACCGTCGAGGCGGCGAAGACCTCGGCCGCGACCGGGACGGCCACCTGTTCGGACTACAAGACGGCGGCCACCCGAACATCCGGCGTGGGGCTCAACACCCCGGTGCCCAGCAACTGCCCCCGCGACCAGTGGGGCTACACCCGCACCACCGCCTGCCTGGACACCACGGTCGGGGTCGTCGTCTACATCGTGCGGACCGGGCAGATCATCGGCGGGTTCGACCTGCAGGTCCTCACCTGGACCAACCTCTCGCCGGTGTCGCACTTCTGGCAGCAGGAGGCCAAGTTCACCATGCTGGTGGCGTGGGGACAGATCGCCGGCACCTTCATCCGGGGCGACGCCTGGTGCACCGGCTCCTGCACGGGCAGCCCGTACTTCCCCGACCAGTGGTTCTACACCCTCACCGCGACCGCCTCGGCGTCGGTGAGCGTCACGGCGACGCTCGGCCCCAGTGACGCGTTCGCGAAGACCAGCATCGCGTTCTGGTTCGTCAACCCCACGTGGCTCTACGGCAGCACCAACGCCCTCGTCGCGAGTCCCTCGCAGGCCCGCTGCGACACGTTCTACGGCAACGTCGCGCCCGGCTGCGTCTTCCCGCACGTCCGGCCGATCTACAACGTGTACAGCTTCGAGAAGCCGAGCTTCGCCCGGCACGTGGCCCTCGCCATCGGGTACACCCGCCGCAACGTGCTGACCCGCATGACCAGCGAGGAGAACGCCCGCAACAACGGCAACCGGGCGTGTCCGGGAGATCTCCCCAAGCCGACCGGCTACAGCTGTGACGAGTACCCGTTCCGGTCCACGTACGAGGGCGCGTACACCGGCGGGTACACCTACGGGCGCACCTTCGAGGGCTGCCAGATCAAGGCGGTCGAGATCCGACAGGTCGGCGACACCGGCGGATACAACATCTGCATGATCCCGGTATCGGAGAACAGCGGCGGCGGCGGCGATCTCGGCGCCTTCTACCGCAGCAACCGGGTGCTCGACGGCGAACAGTTCGAGGTCGTCGTCAACTGAATCCCCGACGGGGGTCGGCGGGCGGTGGCGGCGAGGACACGGCGGTCCTTGTCGCACCGCCCCCGGCGGATGTGCGGAGTCGGCTTTCCGTCGCAAGCACGGGAGCCGAGTCGAACCCGCTGGGCGACGGGGCGTCCATACTCGGAAGCTGTGACGGCGGCCGCGCGGCGTTGGTGGCGCACTCCGGCGGCCACCACGGTGGGATCCGTGGTGGTCTGCCTGCTCGTGTTCGGCGCGATGACGGCCGTTACCCGCGCTCTGGCCGCCGATCGGGCGTTCGTCGCCGGCCCGTTGCGCGGCTGGGTGGCGGCCGTGTCGCTCTCCCTCGTCGTCTGGGCCGCCGTGTTCGGCCGGGGCGTGCGGGCGTTGCGGCGGCTGGACGCGCCGTGGCGCCGGGAACGCCGCTGGTGGGCCGGCCACGCCGCGGCCTACTCGATCCTGGTGGGTGTCGTGCTCGGCGTCCTCGCGCTCAACAACGCGAATGCCACCCTCCGGGTGCCGTTGCACGGCGCGGCCAACCTGAGCCGGGTTCTCATCCTGTGCGGTGCGATCGCCGCCGCGCCCTGGGTCGCGATGGTGTGGCTGGCCCACGAACGGGTTCACGAGATCCGCGGCGGCCTCGAGACGATCACCTCGCCCGAGCCGACCGACGCCCTGGAACCGGCCATGCTCGACGGGCCGGCGATCGCCGAGACCACGCGTTCGACCCTGGACGTGTGGTCGACGATCGAGCGCTGCGCACTGGCGCTCGCGGTCGTCGTGTCCATGGCGGTGCTCGACAGTGCCGCGCTGCGGATCGCCCTGGTCGGCTCCGGGCGCCTCGACCCGCGGCTGTTCCCGCCGCTCGTCGTCCTGCTCTACGGGGCGTTCTTCGCGGCGGTGCTGCTCATCGCGGTGCTGCCGCTGGTGCTGGCCTGGCGGGCGCTGGCGTTCGCGCTCGTCGACCGCGCTCTCGGCGAGCCGTTGTGCGGGGTGCCCGGCGAGGCGTGGCTGGCGCTGCGTGGGCGGTTCGAGAGCCATCTGCGCATCGACGCGACGATCCTGCGCCGGCCGATCACCGCGCTGAGCCTGCTGTCGCCGTTGGCGCTCGCGCTGGTGACGGCGTTCGTGCCGCGGCTGTCATGATCTCGGTCGGACGGTCGAGGGGCAGCGGAGGAGAAGACCGATGGGACGCGGGCCGGTGCGGCGGGCCGTGGCGCTGGTCGAGGAGCTTCCGGGCCGGTGACCGGCTCAGCGGACGATCGACCGGAGCGTGTCCCCGTCGGTCACCAGGATCGAGTCGTCGGTGATCACCGGCGGTCCGGTCAGATCCTTCGTGCCGGCCCGGTAGGCGGCGCTCCGGGTCCCGCTCTTCGCCGACAGGATGAGCAGTTGGCCGCCGGCGGCCGGGGCGTAGACCGAACCGTCCGACACGGCCGGCACCCCGGTCACCTTGGTCTCCGTGAACTCCCAGAGCCGGCGGCCGTTGTGCGGGTCGAGCGCGCGCAGGCCACCGTCATGGCCGAGCACCACCAGCACGGTCTGATCACCGGCCAGCCCGGTGGTCGGGTCGAGCGGCGCGCTGACCACCCAGTCGACCGTGCCGGTCCGCGCCTGCATCGCGACGAGGTTCCTGTCGACCAGGAAGAAGACCCGGTCGCCGCTCGCCAGCGCGGCCGGTTTCGTGAATTCGACCGCGCCGGGCAGCGTCAGCGCCACGACGCCCGAGGCGGCGTCGACCGCGAGCCACTCCTCACCCGCGGTGGCGCCGGGCGCGCTGCGCGAATTCGCGCGGCTCAGCCACACCCGGCCCGCGGCGAGCGCCGGCGTCGACGTCTCCACGTCACCGAGCGCCAGGGTCCACCGGCGGGATCCGGAAGCCGTGTCGACGCCGTGCAGCACCGTCGCGCCGGCGCGGTCCGAGCGGGCGACCGCGACGACCGTCCCGCCGTCGCGCACCGGAGCAGTGGCGAAACTCTGGTCGCCGGTGGCCGCGTAGGACCAGACGACCTTGCCGGACCCCGGATCGAACGCGACCAGATGCGGCGACCGGTAGGCCACGACGACGGTGCCGTCGCCGGCGGCCGGGGTGAACGACGGGTCCCACGCACCGGGGATCGAGTCGGTCGTGTTGTTGCTGAAGTTCCAGCGCTCGCGGCCGTCGGCCCGATTCAACGCCGTCACTCCGCCGCCTGTGCCGACGAGCACCTTCCCGGTGAGCGACGGCGCCGCGCGGATGCCCGTGTAGGACCAACGCACGTCACCGGGGCGCGCCCGGTTCGCGCGGGCCACCGCGTACCCGCCGGCCCCGAGCGCCACGGCGGCCCCGCCCAGCAGCAGCGCCCGGCGTCCGATCGGCCTCCGTTCCGCTGCCGGACCGTCCGACTGCCGGGCCGGGGGATCGTCTGTCGCGTTCATGGGGCGTCGTTCTCCTTGCCAGGGATCGGAGGTGCCCCATCATCGAACGAGCGGCCGGTGACCGGTGTCGTGGTTGGACAACGTTGGACAAGGCCGCTGTTCGACTCGCCGTGGGAGCGTCCACAATGGACCCGACAGCGCGGTCGGCGGCCGGTCCGGACGTCTAGGTGTCGCACGTCCAGGTGGGATCCGTGGCGATGGCGATGACTTCGTCGAGGCGCACCCGGGCCTGGGTCATCGCGTCGATCTGCGCCTCCAGCCTCTCCCGCTCGGCGTCCAGCAGGGCTCGCAGGCGCGGGAGGCATTCGGCCTCGAGCAGCGGCAGCAGATCCGCGATCACCCGGCTGGAGAGGCTGGCCGAAAACCCGCGCCGGATCAGCGCCACCCGCGCGACGGCCGACTCGGCGTAGCGGCGGCGGCCCGCCGGGTCCCGTTCGGCCGTCAGCAGGCCCTGCTCCTCGTAGTAGCGCAGCGAACGCACGCTCGCACCGGTGCGGGCCGCCAGCTCGCCGATGCGCACTATGACCACCACCACATCGTCGAGACCTCACATCAATGGCAGCTCCTAGCGTAGCCACCGCAGCCCTTTCACCCCTGCGGAGGAGCAGTCACATGACCGGAACGCTCGGCATCATCGGCAGCGGCACCATCGGTTCCGCCATCGCCCGCAGCGCGGTCGGCGCCGGCTGGCACGTGGTGATCAGCAACTCGCGCGGGCCGGAGAGCCTCGGCGACCTGATCGCCGAACTCGGCCCGTCCGCCCGCGCCGCCACCCCGACCGAGGCGGCGCGGGCGGGCGATCTCGTGGTCGCGACCATCCCGCTGGCCAACTACGAGCAGCTCCCACGGGAGGCGCTCGCCGGCAAGACGGTGATCGACACCATGAACTACGCACCGGCCGTCACCGGCTGGGCGCGCCCGGAACTCGACGCCGACGAACTCACCTCCAGCGAACTCGTGCAACGGTTCCTGTCCCGCTCGTCCGTGGTGAAGGCGTTCCACGACGTCAACGGCAGGCTGCTGCGCGAACTGGCCCGCCCGGCCGGCGCCCCGGACCGCACCGCGTTGCCGATCACCGGCGACGACCTCGCCGCCAAAGCGCGGGTCGCCGAGCTGATCGACGACTTCGGGTTCGACACCGTCGACGTCGGCGGCCTCGCCGAGAGCTGGCGCATCGGGCCCAACACGCCGCTGTACTTCGAGGTCTTCGTCGGAGCGGTCCCGCCGGGCCTGAGCCTGCCGGAGATCTACGCGTGGCTGGCCACCACCCCGCTGATCCCGACCCCGGCGGCCACGGTCGCCGAACTGGCCGCCACGACCGCGCGTCAACCGGCAGGCTTCCGGGTCGAGCTTTGAGTCCGACAGGTGATCGCGGTGGTCGTTCCCACGGATAGGTCTGTCGGGTCGCAACAAGATCGGGTCGGGGTCACTCCCCGCCGTCGTCGAGCCGCTTGCGGCGGTCGAACAGCGACCGGATCGGACGGTCGATCCAGAACGGCACGTAGGCGGGCGGGAACTGGACGAGCCGGACCTGCCACCATCCGTCGGCCCACGTGGTGGTGTTCGTGCTTCCCCACGAGCCGTATCCGGAACTGGCCGACTGCCACCCGCCGACGACCTGCCGGGCCTGGAGCAGCGGGGCGAGCCCGGTGCGGACGGGCGGCCCGAGCAGCTCCTGTTCCTGCCAGTCCTCGGTGGTGTGCGTGACGCCCAGCCCGGCGGAGTACGCGTGGCTGTACGTGACGCGGCTCCGCCGGAGGCTGAACACCTGGATCATGCCGAACCCGATCCCGACGACCACCGCCCACAGCACCGCCAGCGGCACGACCGGCCAGCCGTGCACCCGCGTGGGCACCCAGAACAGCACCACGGCGGCGAGGAGGCCGACGTACCGGGCGAACACGGCCAGCAGCACGTACCCGACCCAGCGGGCGATCAGCAGTGCCCGTCGCCGCCCGCCCGGAAACAGCGGGTTGGTCGCGCCCGTGCCGCGGCGCCGGGCGACCGTCTGGAGCACCCGCGCCCCGATGAGCCCGACGGCGAACGCGGCGAGCACCGGATCGGGGCGCGCCCGGTCGAGGCCCTGCGACGCGTAGTACACCGCGGCCCCGGCCAGCCCCGCGCCGCGGGCCGCCCACGCGGCCACCTCGATCATCCGTCCGGACGACGCCGCCGCCCGGGCCGGTGGGCCCGCCACGAACCACCACGCCGCCAGCGCACCGGCCAGCACCGGGCCGGTGGTGTCGGCCGGGTCGCCCTCGAACTGGCGGAACAGCACCACGAGGAGGGCGACCGTCGCGGTCACCGCGGCGGCGGTGCGCACGAATCGACGGAGCAGCATTCCCTGATTCTCGGCGCTACCGACCGCGGACGCGAGCGGATACCCCGGCCGCCCGAGGGTCCACAGTGGACAATGCGGTGAGCGCGCGGAGTCGACTTTCCGCATGGCCGACCTCCGGGCGATCGGCGTCGACGACACGCCGCCCAGCCCTGCGGACCACCCCTGCTACGAGGATTGAGCGTCCCTGAGCCGCTCCGGAATCGCGGTTGAACCCGCCTTGAACTCCGGCCGGCATCGTTCCCTCCGACCGGGCCGCCAAGGAGGCCGCCCGTCGCTGGGGAGAGCACAGGATGAACTGGAAGAAGGCGGCGAAGCCGCTGATCGGTGTCGGCGTGGGCGGAGCGGTCCTGGTCTGGGGCGCGGGCGTCGCGCTGGCCGGCCCGGGGGCCCCGACGGCGCTCACGATCACCCGAAACCCCGAGGACGGGGCGTCGGTCACGGTCTCGTGGGCGCCGGTGGAGGGCGCGACGAGGTACAACGTGAAGGTCGTCGACGACGCCGCCGAGAAGGTCTCCGTCGTGTCGGGGGACACGACGTCGTTCGCGATCAGCAACATCGACGGCTGCAAGCGCCTGAAGGTCAGCGTCAGCTCCCGCGACGACTCCGGCAAGGGCGCCAGCTCGAAGACCGAGTGGATCGACACCGCCGCGCCCGGCCTGGTGACCAACCTGAAGGCGACCCGCAGCGCGGACGGCAACCAGGTCACGATGACCTGGGACCCGCCGGCCAACACCGGCGCGGCCGAGATCTACGAGTACCAGACCTACGGCAACAACTACCTCCAGCGGGTGCCCGGCACGGCGCGCTCCATCACCTACTCCGTGGCGCACCTGCAGAACAAGGACTTCTCCGGTTCGGTCACGGCGCTCAACCACTACGGCTCCTGCAAGTGGGCGCCGGTGGAGAACAAGGTCTCCGGGAAGACCCTCCAGAGCTTCAAGGTCACCCGTGACCCGGGCGACCCCCGCAAGGTCCTGCTGAGCTGGGGCAAGCCCGGCAAGGCGCTGTCGCGCTACAGCGTGCGGGCCTACTTCGACAAGGCCACGTCCGCCTGGACGTACATCCCGGCCGAGGCGACCAGCTTCACCTACACGATCCCGGCCGAACTTCCGGCCGAGAAGGCCGTCGAGATCACCTTCGTCCCGAACTTCGCCGACGGCACGAACGGGACCTGGGAGACCTGGAAGCTCCCGAGCCTGGACGAGGGGACCATCAAGCCGAAGGTGGTCGTCGAGCACCAGTGGAGCCGCCTGTTCACCCGGCTCGACATCGCGGCCGGTGACTACGCGGCGTACCCGAGCGTGTTCATGCGGGCCGTGACCGCCGAGGGCTACCGCAACGAGGAGTGGATGGTCCCGGGCAGCAAGACCCTGGCCATGCACGACCTGCCCAAGGGCGTCTACACGGTGACCGTCGGCGGCGCCAACGAACTGGGCGAGGAGGAGTGGAGCCGGCAGACGGTGGCGATCGGCGGCGACGAGGTCTTCACCATGGGCGCGTTCAACGCCTACGCCGACGAGGTGAAGTGGAAGGACGGCAGCTCCACCTATGTCGAGATGACCACGCAGCCGGTCGGCAGCCAGGACCTGACCGTCGGGTTCACGCCCACCGCCGACTTCGCGGTTGCGCTGCGCGCCAACCCCACGCCGTCCTACGCCGACCGGTTCAACGGGCTGGTGCTGCGCAGCGAGGCGAACCACGTCGAGACGGTCAACGGGCAGCAGATCGCCGCCCGCGGGTTCTCCCTCGTGAAGGTCTTCGAGAACAACGAGTGCGGCAAGCAGCTCGCCGGCGCGTTCGCCCCGGCCGGGGTGACGGCCACCTCCCGGATCGTGGTGAGCGTCGTGGGCAACACCCTCACCGCCACGGCCGACGGCAAGGTGGTGCTGGCGGTGTCCGACCTCGCGGCGGCGAACCGGGCCAACTGCGGCGGCTCGATGCCGACCGGCGACCGCTTCGGGTTCCGCAGCAACTGGGACCAGCCCATCGACGACTACACGAACGTCACCTTCCGGACCGGAGCCTGACAGTAACGTGGAGTAGTGAAGAGGTTCCTTCTGGTAGTCGCCATCGGGGCGGGTGTTGCGCTGGGGGGCTGTGGGGACGATGAGGCCCCCACCGCCACCGGCACGACCACCCGCCCCGCCGGCGCGTCGGCGACCCGATCCGTTCCGGCCGCCACAGCCGTCGCCCCGAAACTCGGCAATCCGCTGTCCGTCGCCGAGTGGAGCGGCCCCCTGGAGGTGACCGTGCACAGCTACCGGCAACCGCTGCCCACCCCGGCCCCGACCCCGAAGTCCGCCGGCCACCAGTACGCCGCGATCGACGTGCAGGTCTGCAACCGCACCGAGTCACTCGTGCAGATGGTGGGCCCGAAACCGTTCGCGCTGACCTTCGCGAGCCGGGCCCCGCTCGCCCCGTACAACTTCGCCACCGGCGACTTCCCGTCGCCGGCGTTCCCGAAGGAGCACTCACTCGCCGGCGGCGCCTGCGTGCGCGGCTGGATCCCCTTCGACGTCCCCGACGGCCGACCCACGGGGATCCGGTACAGCGAGAGTTCGCAGGCTCCCGGTGGCGGGAAGGCATACACCTGGCCCGTCGGTTGAGTGCCACCTAAAGTAGTGCGGTGCGGCCCGGCGATCTCGCGAAAATCCGATCTCCGGACACGCCGGCGCTCTCTCCGGACGGTTCCCACATCGTGTTCGCCCTCAGCTTCATCGATCTGCGGGCGGACGGGTACCGATCGCAGCTCTGGACGGTGCCGAGCGTCGGTACCGCGGGGCCGAGGAAGCTGACGGATGGCCCGTCCGACACGGAGCCCGCCTTTTCGCCGGACGGACGATGGTTGGCGTTCTGCCGGGCCGTCGGTGGCGGTGCGCCCCAGCTGTGGGTCATGCCCGCCGGTGGGGGAGCGGCCCGATGCCTGACCGACACGGCACTCGGTGTTTCCGCTCCGTTCTGGAGTCCGGATTCGTCGTTGATCACTTTCCGGGCCAGGGTTCCGGAACCCGGCCGCTACGGGACAGTGGAGGGCGTGGGTCCGGAGCGTGAGGGCCCGCGGCGGATCACCTCCCTCGCGTACCGCGAAGACGGCCTGGGATATTTCCGGGATCGGCCGGCGCATGTCTTCGTCGTCGACCCTCATGTCGAACTCCCCTCACCGGTACAGATCTCACGCGGCCCTTACGACCACGGGCGCGCCACGTTCAGCCCGGACTCGAAACGGTTGGCCTTCGTCGCGGCCCGACACGAACGCGCGGGCGAAGACCTTCGTGTCGACGTCTGGACCTGCGCGGTCGACGGCTCGGACCTGCGCGCGTTGACCGCTGGCGGCCTGCGCGCCAGGACGGTGCAGTTCACGCCCGACGGCAGGAACGTCTGCTTCGTGGCGAAAGAGGTCGTCGACGAAGCACCGTCGTTCCGCTCGTACGGCGTCTGGCTGGCTCCGTCCGACGGATCGGCCGGTCCTCGGGAGCTCACCGACCCGGCGGACACCCATGTGCTCCCGTGGGCCACCGAACCGATCGCGGCGGTGGCCGATGGCGTCGTGTACGCGAACGAGCGCCGCGGTGCGGTCGAACTGCTGCTGGCCCCGTACGACGGAACCACGCCGCGGACGCTCATCGGCGGAAGGCGGCAGGTGTACGGGTTCGCGGCCGGTCGTGACCTGACGATGCTGGTCGCCGGCGTCGGCAGCGACACCTGTTCCGGTGAACTGGTGGTGAAAGCCGCGGGGAACGACGAGCGAAGGGTGACGGATTTCGGTGCGTCGCTGCGCGGCATCCGATTGGCACCGATGGAGGAGATCACCGCGACGGCTCCCGACGGCTACCCCGTACACGGGTGGACCGTGCGTCCGGCCGGCGCGGGGCCGCACCCGGTGCTCCTGCTGATTCACGGTGGACCGCACGTGCAGTTCGGATGGGAGCTCTTCGACGAGGCCCAGGTCTACGCCGCATCCGGATACGCCGTGGTGATGGGCAACCCGCGCGGCTCGTCCGGTTACGGAAGAGCACACGGGCAGGCCGCCGCACGGGATTGGGGTACCGCCTCGGTGGCGCCCGACCTGCTTTCCCTCCTGGACGAGGCGCTGCTCGACGGCGACCTTGACGCGGGCCGGATCGCGGTGATGGGCGGCTCCTACGGCGGGCTGATGACGGCGTGGCTCGCCGCGCACCACGGCAGCCGCTTCAAGACGGCGATCGCGGAGCGCGGCACCTACTCGTTCGACAGCTTCGCCGCCACCGCCGATCACGGCTGGGAGATAGCGTATGACCTGGATCCGAGTCGATGGGCCGGCTGCAGTCCACTGACGTACGCCGACCGAATCAGGATCCCGACGCTGATCATCCACTCCGAGCAGGACCTGACCTGCCCGTTGGAGCAGGCGCAACGGCTGTTCTCCGCTCTGAAGCGGGCGGGGACTCCGGTCGAGTTCGTCATCTTCCCGGGCGAGGGGCACGGCCTGTCCCGATCGGGCCTACCGAGTCATCGACTCGCGCGGTTCGATGTGATTCTCGAATGGCTGGCGCGTCGTCTCTGACGGACCGCGGCCTTTCCGACCCGGACCGTCCCTTGTGGACGATCGGCGAATTGTCGCCGCGTACGGGCTGAAGAGTGGTCGATGGGGTATGGCACGGCACGGGACAGGTTCATCCGGACCGCCCTTTGAAGGGAGAACCGTGCACACACCAGCTTCGCTCCCCACCGATCGCCTTGCCCGAGTACCGCTGAGCCGGCAGGCGTTCCTCCGACTGGCCCTCGCCGGCACCGCGGCCGGCGTTCTCACCGGCACCCGGCCGGAAGCCGCCGCTGCCGCCGCCGCGACACCCGCACCACAGCTCGGTATCGCGCCGGGCAACGACGCCCGCACCAATCGCGACAACCTCGTACGGGCGTTGACCAACTCCACCGCGTCGGTGTTCTTTCCGCCGGGGGACTATCGCCTCGACAACAGCGCCGCGGCCAACGACGGTCGTTCGGCTCTGCTGATCGAGAACTTCGCCGGCACGTTGGAGATGCAGAACGGGGCCGCCGACAGCACACCCACCGCCCGACTGGTGTTCACCGATCCGCGCCAGGGCGGCCTGTACCTGCACTATGCCCGCTACAGTCCCGGTGCGACGCTCATCGGGGTCCACGCCACGTACGCGGCCCTGCCGACGATCCGCGAGGAACACTCGAAGGGGAACATCACCTTCGACAACGCGATCAGCCCCACCGTGCGGCGGCTCAACGTGCGCGGCTCGACCGGTGGCGGCCTCGTGTTCTGGGTCTGCCGCACCCCGTCCGTCGATGACGCCGTCGTCGCCGACACGATGGCCGACGGCGTGCACTTCGCCAACTGCCAGGACGGCTACGGCAACAACATCAGGTGCAAGAACACCGGCGACGACGGCATCTCGTTCGTCAGCTACACCGGCGGCCCCGCCAACACCGGCGGCCTCCTCACCAACTCCTCGGTGACGGATTCCCGGACGCGTGGCATCACCGTCATCGGCCAGAGCGACGTGACCGTCGACCACTTCGGGGTCAACTGGAGCGCCGTCGCCGGGCTGCTGGTCGACCGGGACGGATACGCCGACCGCACGCCGCGAAACGTGGTGTTCCAGAACGGATTCGTCTATCACGGCGGCGGGGTCACCATCCCGGCGAACCCCACCAACCGCTACGGCATCGAACTCGCCGACGGCGACGAGGTCCGCCTGCACCACATCACCGTGCGGGACTCCCACAGCCGGGCGCTCACCAGCACCGCCACCGGCACCGTTCGGATCAGCCGGCTCGCCATCGAGAACGCCGGCAAGTCCGGCGTCAACCTCACCAACGGGCGCCACTACATCACCGACGTCGACGGCGAGCCGGGAATCACGGTCACCGGCAGCGACAACGCCGGCTTCGTCATGACCGGCAGCGAACTGCTCCGCTACGACACCATCGTGGTCGCCGACGCGTCCCGGACCGACAACCTGCGCCGCGCGTTCGACTTCAACGGCAACAAAGACATCCAGGGCGGCACGCTGAGAGTCATCGACGACAAGAACCCGGCCACCGGGTACATCGTCGGAGCCTACGGCGCGAACACCGGCCACCTGGGCCGCATCGAACACCGGGCGCCGCACCCGCCGGCCGGCGTTCCCCGGGTGCAGAACCAGTCCGGCTCCTCCCTCACCTACGTCCTGGCCTGACGCGAAGCCGGTGCGGCCCTCCGACGGGGCCGCACCGGGCACCCGCGCCCGCCGGGGATCCGCCCGGTCAGGCGGGCTCGAAACTCGACGGCAGGTCGGGAAGTGAACCGCCGCCCCACGTGGCGAGCTCCTCGGGCAGCCAGGACGTCACGATGCCGAGCAGTTCGACCGTGTCGAGCGCTTCCGCGTCCGGATCCTGGTGGTCACCCGCCTGCTCCAGGAAGACCAGCGCGTCGCGACCCTGGATCTCCCACGACAGCAGCCCCGAGTCGACCATCGCGTTCACGACGTCCGCCGTCACCAGCGCCTGAGCCAGTTGCGGCACCGCGGTGTCTACCCCGACCTCGACGCCGTCGCCGTCGCGTCGAACCGATAGCCGGATGTGCGGCAGGGCCACCTCGAGATGCACGGCGCAGATGGTGATACGCCGTTGCTGCCAAGCCTTCGCGGGCGCGTGCGGCACCGCTACGTAGGCGTCGGCGATCGTGAAGCGGTCCTCCTCGTGCACACCCGACACCACCGCGAACGCCTCCCGCAGCGTCGGCTTGGCAGGCGCGTTCATCGATGCGGCGAGCGACTCGAACGGCGCCGCCCGCGGCGGGTCCAACGTCCACCGCGTGGTGAGGGACGGCAACTCCTTACGTATCGACAGATCCCGCTCCGCCGCGAATCGCTGCCGGCGGGCGACGATCCGGTTCTTCTCGATCGTGCGCAGTCCCGTCGGAACGGCGTAGTACAGCGCGGTGAGCAACAGGTACGCGACGACCGCGACCGGCCACGGCACCCACTGGACCGTCCAGCCCGCGAAGAGCGCCGCCGCCAGACCGAGGAACGCCGGCGTGTGGCCCTGAAGGGACGTCCCGTTGGCGGCGTGCCGCCCGGTCCACACGTGACCCCGCGGGGTCTCCGCCCTGTTCAGTCCCATGGCGAACAGGAGGTTCACCCCGCCCAGCACCAGCACCACGAAGGCGCTGATCAGGCTGGCTCGCGCCCAGTCGCCCCCGCCGTCGTCGACGAGCTTGAACCACAGGCCGACCACCGCGGCGAACATGACCGCGGGCAGGCAACCCCAACCGCTGTATGCCATCAACGTCCGATCTCCTTGTCGATGAGGGTTTCCGGGTGATGGATCATTCGCGCGCGGCGACCAGACCGGCCGGCCGGTGCCGGAGCAGGAAAGCGGCCGGGATCGTGCTGGCCAGCAACGCCGTCACCAGGCAGCCGAGCACGATCGCCCCGAGCTGGCCCCACGGCGCGTCCACCTCCACCGACGGCGCCGCCCCGCTGAGCCCGTTCCGCGTCGCCAGAACGGTGACCGCGGTGACCACCGTCGCCAGCAGCGCGCCGACCCCGGTCACCAGCACGGCCTCCACCCCGATCAGCCGGATCACCTGACCCGGCGTGGTGCCGCCGAGCCGCAGCAGGGCCAGTTCGCGGGCCCGGTCCCGGGTCGCCATGACGAGGGTGTTGGCGATCGCGATTCCGGTGTACAGCAACGCCATGCCGATGACGGCGATGGTCCCGAGCCGGTTGGTGCGGTCGCGTCGCGCGGACGCGGCCGACAGGTATTGCGCGGTGCGGATCAGGGCCCCGCCGCCGGCGGCCGCCACCGCCGCCACCGGACCGGGATCGGCGCCGGGCGCCAGCCGCACGTACACCGCGTCGGCGAGCGAGCGCGTGTGCGCGTCGCGCAGGGCCCACGGCAGCAGGACCGTCTCGTCGAGGTCGAGCTGCTCGGGGAGGACCGCGACCACCCGCAGGCGTACCGGCGTCGAGTCGCCGAGCCACAGTTCCGCCGTCTCGCCGAGCCGCCAGGTCCCGCTCGGCACGGCGGCGGTGTCGGTACCGGTCAGGTCGGCCAGGCTGCCGGCGACCACCGGCAGGTCGAACACCGCGGCGAGGTCGGGGCCGTGGACGTACCGCCCGGTCCAGTCCTTGGGTTCGTCGCTCTCGCGTACGTAGACCGGTGTCTCGGTGACGGGCACGGCGGCGCCGACGCCGGGCACCGTCCGCAGGGCCGCGACGGTGGAGTCGGCGATCCCTTCAGCAGCCGTGGGAACGACCGTCGCCTCCGCCGCGATCCGTTCCCGGGCGGCGCTGTCGGTAGCCGTGGCCAGGGTGGCGAACGCCGCCATCGTGGAGCCCGCGATGCCGACCGTGACGAGGATCGGCGCCGCGGTGGCGGCCGTCCGGCGCACGGCGGTACGCGCGCCGTGTCCGGCCAGTACGCCGATCGGCCCCAGCAGCGCGCCGAACGGCGCGGCGAGCAGCCACACCAGCGGCGGGACGAACAGCGGTGCGAACATCGCGCAGGCGGTGATCAGGAACATCGCCGCGACGATGGCGAGCGCGACGGTGTTGTCCGAACCGGCGTCGGGGAAGACGGCGAGAATCGGCAGCGTCGCGGCGATCGCGCCGAGGCCGACCAGCCAGCGGGCGGGTGTCATCGCACGCCGGTCCAGCGCGGCCTCGCGCAGCGCCTCGATCGGCCGGACCAGACCGGCCCGCCGCGCGGCGAGATACACGCCGGTCAGCGCCACCAGCAGCCCGCTGCCGAAAGCCGCCGCCACCGGCCAGAAGATGAAGTGCGCGGTGAACGTCGGCGGCGCGAACCCGCTGTCGACCAGCCACCGCGCGAACCTGGGCGCCAGCGCCGCACCCGCCGCGGCACCGACCCCGGCGGCGAACGTTCCCACCAGAAGCGCCTCGACGAGCACCGTCCAGCGCACCTGGCGCGGGGTGGCGCCGGCGGCCCGCAGCAGGCCGAACTCCCGGCGCCTCGCCGCGACGGCGTACGTGAACGTGCCGGCCACCACGAAGATGGACACGAACCCGGCCATGCCACAGCTCGCCGCCAGCAGCGCGATCGTCTCGGTGAGCTGCTGGCTGTCCGGGTACGGCTCGGCACCACGCCGGCCCGCACCGACGAGCACCCGGACGCCGCCGTCCCCGCCGACGACGGCCCGGACCCGTTCGGCCAGCGCCGCGGCCGACCCGCCCGCCTTCGCGGTCAACGCGATCGCGGAAACCTTGCCACCGGCAAGTTCCGCGGCAACTCCGTCCACTGTGTACAGCGCGGCCTGGGCCGGGCTGCGCACCACCCCGCTGACCGTGAACGGCATCGGACCCCGGGCGGTCGACACGGTGATCCGGTCGCCGGGGCGGTGCGCGGTGGGCGCGCTGAGCACGATGTCGGTACGTGCCTCGGGCGGCCCACCGGCGACCCACGTGTAGGCGTGCAGTCCCGCCGCCGACCACGGGTGGGCGGTGTCGCCGGGCGCGCCGGCGGTGGCCGCGTACCCCGCGTGGTCCACCACGACGGTGGCGTCCACAGTGGACAACCGGGCCGGCAGGTCCGCCGGGAGCGGCCGGATCTCGGGCGTGCGCACCGACGCGGTTTCCCGGTCCTCGCCGGAGCCGGTGGTGACACTGGCCTCGTTGGCACCCGCGACGACGACGTCCGCCCCGGTGTACCACCGCGTGGGGCCGTCGCCGGCGCCGACCGTGCTGGCGAGGGTGAGCGCCATCATCGTCAGCAGGGTCACGCCCAACGCGAGCGCGATGAACGTGCCGACCAGGCCCGACAGGTGGGCCCGCATCGTCTGCCAGGCGACCGCGATCACCACACACCTCCGCTGCTCTCCAGATGCGCCATCCGCTCGGCCACGGCGCGGGGCGTCGGATCGTCGAGTTCGCCGGCCACCCGGCCGTCGGCGAGGAACACCACCCGGTCGGCATAGGAGGTCACGTACGGGTCGTGGGTCACCATGATGATCGTCTGACCGCCGCTGTCGACCATCCGCCGCAGCAGGACGAGCACCTCCCGCCCGGTCGTCGAGTCCAGCGCGCCGGTCGGTTCGTCGGCGAACAGCACGGCCGGACGGGTGACCAGCGCCCGGGCGATCGCCACCCGTTGCTGCTGCCCGCCGGACAGCTCCGCGGGCCGGTGCCGGGCCCGGTCGGCCAGCCCGACCGACTCCAGCACCGCCCGGATCTCCCGCCGCTGCGGCCGCTTCCCGGCCAGGCGCAGGGGCAGCGCCACGTTCAGCTCGGCGGTCAACGACGGCAGCAGGTTGAACGACTGGAACACGAAGCCGATCCGGTCCCGCCGCAGCTTCGTCAGTTGGGTCTCGCTGAGCTTGCCGAGCGCCGTGCCGGCGAGTTCGATCTCCCCGGAGGACGGCCGGTCGAGCCCCGCCGCGCAGTGCAGCAGCGTCGACTTGCCCGATCCGGACGGACCCATCACGGCGGTGAACCGGCCCCGGCCGAACTCCAGCGTCACCCCGTCGAGTGCGTTCACGACCGCCGACCGTGTGCCGTACGCCTTACGGACGTCGCGCAGGGCGACCGCCGCGGCGGTCTGCGGAAGGGTGGCGGTCATCGCCCGGCCCACCCGGTGCCGATGCGCACCGATGCGCGCAGGGGTGCCGGCGCGGACGCCTCGGCGGTGCCGGTTCGGCGGCCGGGCAGGAGGGCGAACGCCGTGACCGCCACGGTGGCCACGGCGATCGCGCCGCCGACGAGCAGCAGCGACATCGCCACGGTGGGCGCGTAGGGGGCCCGGCCGGCGTACGCGGTCGCCGCCACGGCGCCGAAGACCGCCGCGAAACCGAGCGCCGCCGCGAGCATGGCCAGCCCGCCCTGGCGCGGCCGCAGCCGTCCCGCGTCCAGCCCGATCGCCAGTAACGCCAGGATCTGTATGCCGTGCAGGCCAACGGCGTGCGCCAGCTTGGCGCTGCCGGCCGCGCCGAAGAGAATGTCGGCGGGCACTTGGCCGGTGGCGTCGAACGCGGCCTCGCCGATCGCCGCCATGTCCTTGCCGATCGCGCCCGCCGCGAGCACGGCCGCGAGGCCGGTCACGGCCGCGATCCGAGACGCGATACTTCCGGGGAACCGCGCCAGCACGGCGACGGTCAGCCACGCGACCCCGAGCGTCAACGGCAGGATCAGCGTGCCGATCGCGCTCCAGATCCCCGCGTCGACCGGCGTCGTGTCGTTGAAGTGCGAGGCGACACCGCGCCAACGCTGCATCGTGATGAGCCCGACCTCGACCGTTCCGCAGAACGCCACGATCCCGGCCGGCACCCGCACCCACCACCGCTGCGGTGCCTGCCGCAGGATCCAGACCAACGACCAGAACAGCAGACCCATCGAGAACCCGAACGCGACCGGCTTGCGCCAGGACACCGGTCCCCACCACGACCCACCGTCCACGGCGGCCACCACCAGGTGCGCCGCACCGGAGAAGACCAACAGCGTGCCGGCCCACCAGACCGACCGCTGGAACGCACCCACCGGGCGGACCGCCCGCCACACCATGCCCAGCAACGCTTTCATGCCCGTTCCCTCCCTGGAAGCTGGGCACGACGCTATGGACGCGGGAGGCGCGGAACGTCCCTCCACAGAGGACTCGACGCGTACCCCAGCTGGGGTAGCGGGCCCAGGGGAGCGGTCAGGGTGCCATCAGGCCGGCGCGGTACGCCAGCACCACCGCCTGCGCCCGGTCCCGCGCGTCGATCTTCTGCAGGATCCGCTTCACGTGCGTCTTCGCGGTCGACTCGGCGATGACGAGCAGGTCGGCGATCTGCTCGTTGGAGAGTCCCTCGGCGATCAGCCGCAGCACCTGGATCTCCCGCGAGGTCAACCGTTCCAGCCGGGACCGCTCGGGTGAGCCGGTGTCGGGCGCGCCCCCGCGGACGAAATGCTCCACCAGCGATCGGGTGACCGACGGATCCAGCAGGGTGTCGCCGCCGGCCACGGTACGTACCGCGTCGATGAGCCGCTCCGGCGAGGCGCGCTTGAGCAGGAACCCGCTCGCCCCGGCGCGCAGGGCCCGCCACACGAAGTCGTCGTTGGGAAAAGTGGTCAGCACCAACACCTTCGTCGCCAGCCCGGCCGCGACGATCCGCCCCGTCGCCTCGATGCCGTCGACCCCGGGCATTCGCACGTCCATCAGCGCGACGTCCGGCGCGAGCGAACGGCTCAGTTCGACGGCCGAGAGCCCGTCCGCCGCCTGGCCGACGACCTCGATGTCCGGCGCGCTGCCCAGTACCACCGCGACGCCGGTCCGCAGCAACGCGTCGTCGTCGGCCAGCAGCACCCGTACGGTCATGCCGTCGCCTCGGCCTCGACGGCCCGGTCGGGATCTCCCGACACGGACATCGGGAGGGTGGCCCGCAGCGTGAAGCCGGCGCCCGGGTCGCGACCGTGCTCCACCGTCCCGCCGAAGACCCCGACCCGCTCGGTGATGCCCAGCAGCCCGCGATTGGGGCGATAGCCCGGCGCTGGCCCACGCCCGTCGTCGTGCACCGTCACGACGAGCGCACCGTCGCGGACCCGGATGACCACGTCGGCGCTGCGCGCCCGGCCGTGCTTGACGGCGTTGGTGAGGGCCTCCTGGACGATCCGGTACGCCGACAGCTCCAGGGTGCGCGGCAGTCCGCGCGCCGCGGGTTCGATGTCGACGCGTACGGTCATCCCGGCGTCCACCAGTGGCCCCACGACCGCGTCGAGGTCGTCCAGGCCGGGCTCGGGATCGTCGTCGGAACGCAGGACTCCGAGGACCCGGTCGAGTTCGACGAGGGCGCTGCGGCCGGTGCGTTCGACGCCGGCGAGCATCTCCCGGGCGCGTTCCGGATCGGTGTCGAGCACCATGCGGCCGGCGCCGGCCTGGACCAGCATGGCGTTGACGGTGTGTCCGATGACGTCGTGCAGTTCGCGGGCGATGCGGACGCGTTCGTTGATGATGGCTTCCCGGCGCATCAGCCGGCGGTGCGCCTCCATCTGCTCCCGCCGCCGGGCGAAGCTGTACCCGACCGCCCACGCCAGCAGCCACACGAACAGGACCCCGACCGGCGCGGTCTCGGAGGCCCCGGTCTCGGTCGAGAAGTAGGCCAGCACACCGGGCAGCAGGACCACCGGCCCGACGAGAGCCTTGCGGCGGCTGGCGTAGAGGCCCAGCGAGTACAGGCCGATGAGGTTCACGTACGAGGTGACCTGGCCCGGACCGATCCACAGCGACTCGACGATCAACCCGGCCGAACCGACGAGATACGACGCCAGCGGTGCCCGGCGCCGCGCGATCAGGCTGCCCGCGATCAGCACGCTCAGAACCAGGCTCGCCAGGAACCGATCGCCCAACCGGTCCGCCTCGGCGATCCGTATGGCCACCATCGGGACCAGTAACACGATGGCCAGCGCCACCTCGACGCCGAGCCGCGGCAGGCCGCCGAACCGCGCCCCGAACGCCAGCACCGCGTCCGAGGCACGCGTCCGGACGGCCCCGCCGGCACGGGTGAACGCGGCACGGAGCGCCGCGGCACGGCGCGGATCGTCAGCCACGAGGCCACCCCACCACGACACCCCGCCGGCGATCAATACTCGCCGGCGAACCCGGCCGGCCACGGCACCCGCGGCACGGCGTTTCGGTGCCCGCGTCGGAAGGGCCATCGTGGTCGCCGGCCGACTGTCCTCAGTGGACGGACCGGCTCAGCGCGTCGTTGCCGGAGTGATCGCACCGAGGAACGGCATCCGTCGCCGCAGCGCGAATCCGAGCTGTTCGTAGAACGGCGTCTCGGCCCGGGCGCGGATCCCGGCGGCGACGGCGCGCACCAGGCGGGAGGCGTAGCCCCGGTCGCGATGTCGGCCCCGGACCGCGGCGAGTGGTCGGCCAGGCCGACGAAGGGTGCCACGTCGGGCCGAGGTGCTCCTCCTTCACGATGCGGCATCGGCGAGCGCGGCGCCACCACGGGCGGTGTCCACTGTGGAGCGAGGGTGTGCGGAGTACCTGACGGAGCCGCCGAGTGTGCGGCACTACCGCGACGCGCCCGTCCCGCGGGAAGGCGGGGCAGACGCGCGTTACCGCCGGGGCAACGGCACGGTCATGCGAAGCAGCACATGGTCGGGCGCCGTCGGAACGAATTCCGCACGCTCCGCCAGCGCGGTGATCAAGGGCAGGCCGCGGCCGCTCAGTTGGGTCGGCTCGGGGCGTTGCGCCGGTAGTGTGACGCCGTCGGGGACGTGGCCGCAGTTGCCGACCTCCAGCACGCACCTGCCGTCCTCCACCGCGACGTGAAGGTCGATGGTGTCGGCGTCGCCGTGCCGGACGGCGTTGGAGCACGCCTCCGTGACGAGGACCGACACGTCGCCGCGGACCTTCGTGTCGGCGGTGACCAGGCTCAGCAGGCCGTCGAGCAGGCGTCGCGCTTCGCGCACCGACGAGGGCCGTCGGGGCAGGACCGCCGTCAGGGTCAGCCGCATCAGCGGGACTCCCGACTGCGGGTCGCGGTCCGGCAATGGCACGTCGAGGGTCACCGCCGGCGCCTACCCTAGCCGGAGCACGCAAAACGACATGGGACGTTGCAGGCACAGACCCGGGTCGCGCGGCGCGCCGGAACGTCGGGCCTGGTGGCCCTTCGCGTGTTGAATTGTGCCGGTCGCGGCCGTCTTCGGCGTTTGTGATGAACAACAAGCGGGCACGTGAGCGTTCATACCGGCGGTGTGGCGGGCAACGCCGGCGACCGGTGTGCGGGAGTGCGGAGGTGCGGTGTGGAGCTGTCGTTGACGACGCGGCCGGGTCGTGGCTGCACCGTCATCCGGTTGTCCGGCGTGGTGGACCTGGCGACCGAACCGGAGCTTCGGGCGTCGTTGGAGCGGGAGCTGCGGGACGGCGTTCGCCACGTCGTGCTGGACCTCGCCGAGGTGCGGCTCATCGACTCCACCGCGCTGGGCACGATCGTGTCGTTCCACAAGCGGTTGCGGGAACGGGCCGGGCAGCTGTGTCTGGTGGGGGTGCAGCCGCTGGTGTTCCGCGTTCTGGAGCTGACCTCGGTGGATCGTCTGGTGGGCCTCTACGACAGCGTCGAGGCGGCCGAGGATGATCTGGCCGCCGCCCGGGAGCGTTGAGCGGAGTCGCTCAGTCGGCCAGGGGCGGGCTGGCGCGTGCCTCGTCGGCGCCGGAGGTGCTGTGCCGCGGCTGCCCGTGCCCGCCGTACCAGTCGATGATCAGCAGGGTGGCGTCGTCGTCCAGGACGGGGCCGGCGACCCGCAGGACCGCGTCGGCCAGGGCGCGGGTCGCCTCCCGGGGGTGCAGGCCGGCGGCGCGTCGTAGTTCGGCGTCGAGGTCGAGGGCGGCCGCGCGGCGTTCGCGCATCCCGTCCGTGACGACCACCAGCCGGTCGCCGGGCCGCAGCGTCACCGTCCCGCCGTGGAACGTCGAGTCGGGCAGCATCCCGATCGGGAAGTTGCGCGGAAGTCCCAACGGCTCCGTCGCACCGTCCCGCACGAGCAGCGGCAGCAGGTGCCCGGCGTTGACCATTTCACACGCACCGGTGGTCAGGTCGATCCGGCCGAGTATCGCGGTGATGAACGTATTGGCGGTCCCGGCGTACTCGGTGAGCGCGGCGTTGGCGGCGAGGGCCTGTTCGGTCAGGCTCTGTCCGCGGCGGCGGCTGTTGCGCAGGCTGCCCACGCCGAGCGTGGCGGTCAGGGCGCTGGCCACGCCGTGGCCCATCGCGTCGGTGACGCTGAAGTGCAGGAGGTCGCGGGCCAGCGAGTAGTCGAAGGTGTCCCCGCCGATGCTGGCCGCCGGTTCCAGCCAGCCCGACAGGGTGAACGCGCCGGCCTCGCAGGTGAACGCCGCGGGCAGCAGCCGGCGCTGGATCTCCGCCGACAGGTTGAACGGCGTGGTGCGCTGCCCCCACTCGAACAGGTCGGTGTGCCGCCGGTTGGCGATCACCACGAACGCCAGCAGGTGCGCGGTGCGGGCGATCTCGTCCAGGGCGCGCGGGTCCGGCTCCTCCGGCAGGGTCAGCTCCAGCAGTCCGATCGCCTCGCCGCGTTCGGTGACCGGCGCCCACACCGTCCATTCCCCGTCGCCGGCGAGGACCTGCGGGGTCTGCCCGCGCAGCGCCTGCTCGGGCGGCCCACCGTCGAACGGCACCACGGTGGCCACCTCGTCGCCGCTGCGGCGGGCGGACCGGTCGTCGGGGCCGGCGTCGCCGAGCGGTACGTACGCCAGCCGGACCAGCGCCCGCCCGCTCAGATCGGCGATCAGGAACGACACCGTCCGGGCGTGCAGGGCGGCACCGAGTTCCCGGGTGACCGCCTCGACGGCGTCCACCGGTGGTGCGTCCTCGGCCGCGCTCAGCACGGCGGTCAGCATCGACACCTCGCTACGGTCCACCCCCGGGAGGATACGGATCCGTCCGCGGTGTTGTCCGAGCCGGTTGAGACCGGACCTCGCGCACACTGGCCGGGGGATACCCCCAGGGGGTATGGTGAGGGCTCTGGAGGTGGTCCCCATGGCGCCACAGCACCCGCATACGGTCGCCGAACATCACTCGCATCACGTCGATGGCTCGCACGGTGCCCACGGCGGGCACGACAAACACGCCGGTCACGATCCGGAGCAGTTCCGGCGCAAGTTCTGGTGGAGTCTCGCCCTCACGGTGCCGATCGTGGCGACCAGTCACATGGTCATGGACTGGTTCGGCTACACCCTCGATTTCCCGGGGATGTCCTGGGTCGGTCCGGTCCTCGGGTCGGTCGTGTTCTTCTACGGCGGCTGGCCGTTCCTCGTCGGCGGCGTGCGCGAGGTCCGGGACCGGGCGCCGGGCATGATGCTGCTGATCTCGATGGCGATCACCGTCGCCTACGTCGCGTCGGCGGCCACCAGCGTCGGCCTCTTCGACCTGGACTTCTGGTGGGAGCTCGCCGCCCTGGTCACGATCATGCTGCTCGGTCACTGGCAGGAGATGAAGGCCATCGGGCAGGCGCAGGGCGCGCTCGCCGCACTGGCGGCGCTCCTGCCGGACGAGGCCGAACGCGTCACCGCGGACGGCGTGGAACACGTCCACGTCGGTGATCTGCGGGTCGGTGACGTGGTGCTGGTGCGCTCCGGTGGCCGGGTTCCGGCCGACGGCCGCATCGTGGACGGCGCCGCGGAACTCGACGAGTCGATGATCACCGGCGAGTCGCGGCCGGTGTCGCGCGGGGTGGGGGACCGGGTGGTGGCCGGCACCGTGGCGACGGACTCCGCGCTGCGGGTGCGGGTGGAGGCCGTCGGTGAGGACACCGCGCTGGCCGGCATCGGGCGCCTCGTCGCGCAGGCGCAGGCGTCGAGCGGCCGCGCGCAGGTGCTCGCGGACCGGTTCGCCGCGATGCTGTTCTACATCGCCACGGCCGCCGCGCTCGTGACGTTCGTGACCTGGTGGGCGCTGGGCGACCTCGACCAGTCGGTCGTGCGGACGGTGACGGTTCTGGTGATCGCCTGCCCGCACGCGCTCGGGCTGGCCATCCCGCTGGTGATCGCGCTGTCGACGGCGGTGTCGGCAAAGGCGGGGATCCTGGTCAAGGACCGGCTGGCGCTGGAACGGATGCGAACCGTCGACGCCGTGCTGTTCGACAAGACCGGCACCCTGACCAAGGGCGAGCACACCGTCAACGGCGTCGCGGCGGTCGCCGGGCACACCGAGGAGGACCTGCTGCGCATCGGCGGCGCGGTGGAGGCCGACAGCGAGCATCCGTTGGCCAAGGCGATCGTCGCGGCCGCCCGTGACCGCGGGCCGGTCGCCACCGCGCACGACTTCCGCTCCCTGACCGGCCGCGGCGTCCAGGCGGTCGTGGACGGTGTGACGTACGCGGTCGGTGGGCCGGCGCTGCTGCGCGAGCGTGGCGTGACGGTGCCGGACGAACTGACCCCGAAGGCGCGGGAGTGGTCCCGGCGCGGTGCGGCGGTCCTGCACCTGCTCCGGCTCTCCGACGACGCGCGCCCGCAGGTGCTGGGTGCGTTCGCGCTGGAGGACCAGATCCGCCCGGAGGCCCGGGAGGCCGTCGCGCAGCTCCGGGACCAGGGCGTGGGCAAGATCGTCATGATCACCGGTGACGCCCGTCCGGTGGCCGAGGCCGTCGCCGCGGACCTGGGGTTCCGGCCCGGCGTCGACGAGGTCTTCGCCGAGGTCCTGCCGGCGGACAAGGACAGGACCGTCGCCGACCTGCAGGCCCGCGGCCTCGTCGTGGCGATGGTGGGGGACGGCGTGAACGACGCGCCGGCGCTTGCCCGGGCCGATGTCGGACTCGCCATCGGCGCCGGTACCGACGTGGCGATCGAGTCGGCGGGCGTCGTCCTCGCCTCGTCCGACCCGCGCGGGGTCACCGGCGTCATCCGGTTGTCCCGCGCCTCCTACCGCAAGATGATCCAGAACCTGGCGTGGGCCGCCGGCTACAACGTCGTGGCGATCCCGCTCGCGGCCGGCGTCCTGGCCTGGGCCGGAGTCACCCTGAGCCCGGCCGTCGGGGCGGTGCTGATGTCGGCCTCGACGATCGTTGTCGCCGCGAACGCCCAACTCCTGCGCCGCGTGCGGCTGAGCCCGCAGTAGCGGCGCCCCAGGGGTAGGCCCGGCCGGTCGACACCGGCCGGGCCGCGGCCGTCCCGACGGGACCGCTACCTCGCGGCGGTCAGCTGTCCGCGGGGCGGTGCAGGGCGGACAGAGTGAGCTCAACGAGTCGGGCCCGGGCCGCCGGGGTGCCCGGCAGGTCCGCGGCGGCGCCCATGGCGTGCGAGGCGAAGGTGGCGAGGTCGGCGGCACGCACGTCGGTGCGGACATGACCCGCCCCGGCGGCCGCCTCGATGACCTCCGTCAGCAGGGCGTGCAGCCGGTGGCGGGCCTTGTGCAGGTGTTCGGCACGATGCAGCGAAACGGCCGGATCGGCGCCGTGAACGGCCGTTCCGTGCTGGTGCCTGCCGCCGGACAGGTCGGCCAGCGTGCGGAGCACCCTCCGCAGCCGCTCGGCGGGTTCGGCGGCCGCGGCGGCCGCCTCCGTGAGCTGGGCGAGGTGCTCGCTGACCTGCCGTTCGTGCCAGGCGAGGACGATCGCCTCCACGTCGGGAAAGTACTTGTACAGGGTGGCCCGGCCGATCCCGACCTCGGCGGCGATCTGCGACATCGTCACCCCGGCCAGCCCGTGCTCGCCGACCAGCGCCGCCACCGTGTCGAGGATCGCGGCGTGCACCGTGCGCCGGTGCTCGTCGATCGTCGCGTTCCACAGCCTGGGCACGCGTCCACCATACACATCGCCTCTGCTGTGACAGTATGTCTTGCATAAATACACTCTGTCTTGCAAAGTGGTGGACGGTCGAACGGGAGGAGCGGGTCATGACCGGATCGTCGCCGGGTGGCGGCACGCCCCGCTGGGTGAAGGCGTTCGCGATCGTCGGCGCGGTGCTGGTGGTGCTGATCGTCGTGGCGCTTCTGGCCGGGCACGGGCCGGGCCGGCATGCGAGCCACGGCACGGGCGCCCCCGCGCCGGCCGCGGGCGCACCGCCGTGGTGATGCGCCCGCGGACGCGGAAGCTGCTGCTCGTTCTGCACGTCGGGGTGTCGGTCGGGTGGCTCGGCGCCGTCGTCGCATCCCTTGCCGTGGGTCTGCTCGGGCTGCTCGCCACCGACGCGACGCTGGTGCGCGGCGCCTACCTGATCCTCGAACCCGTCGGGTGGTCGACGCTGGTGCCGTTCAGCGTGGCGAGCCTGCTCACCGGTCTCGTGCAGTCCCTCGCCGGCACATGGGGACTGGCGCGGCACTACTGGGTGGTGTTCAAGCTGCTGATGAACGTGCTCGCCACGGCGATCCTGCTGCTGTACATGCGAACGCTCGGCACGCTCGCCGCATCGGCCGCCGACCCGGACACCGGCCCGGCCGGGTTGCGCACCGCGTCGCCGGTTCTCCATGCCGCCGGGGCGATCGGACTGCTCGTCGTCGCGCTGGTCCTGTCGGTGTACAAGCCCCGCGGACTGACCGGCTACGGCCGGCGCCTCCAGAGCCGGCACACCGCACCGGTAGAGACCACATGACCGATCCCTGGACGGCGGGCGGGGCGGTCCGGCGAGGGCCGATGCCCCGCAAAGGGGAAGCCCACGCCGGACCGACCCACCGCTCTACCGGCTTCCCGCCGCCAAGGCCGGCTCTTCGACGGTGCGCGCCTCCAGCAGGCCCCGCCGCGACAGCTGCCGTACGGCCACGGCGCACGCCACACCCACCACGACGAAACCGAGCCACGACACCGCTGCCGCGGCCCCGCCGCGACCCGCGTCGAAAGCCGCCCCGGCGACCAGGTTCCCGATCGCGATGGCCGCTCCGCACACCGTCTGGTACACGCCGTAGTGAGTGGCTACCCGGTGCCCGCCGGACAACGCCACGATCGTGTCCATCTCGAAGGGATACGCGATCATGGTTGCCACGGCGATCAACAGGCCGGCCGTCACCGCGCTCGCGACGAGACCCGGTGGCCACGACCCGGCTGTCGCAGGAACGGCGAACGCGGCCGCGAGCAGTGCCAGACCCCGGACCAGGGACTGCGGCGGTGTCCACCGCTGCCGGCACCATGCGGTGACCTTCATCTGTGCGAGCACGGACAGCAGCCCGGACGCCGCGAACATCACCGCGACTGCCGCCGACTCCTCGGCCGGGTCAGCGCTTCCCCGGCGGATGGCCAGCGGCAGCGCCAGGTACACCTGGAACGACAGCACGTACGAGCCGGCCATGGCCGCCGTGAACAGCATGAACGATCTGTTGGACAGCACCTGCCGCCACGACCGGGTCACGTCGGCCACCACGCCGCCGTCGCCGGCCCCGACCGTGCGCCGGGGAGGTAGGGCCCGCCACTGCACCACGGTCAACACCGCGAAGACCGCCGCGGCACTGAGGCAGGTCAGGCGAAAGTCGACCGTCGTCAGCGCCAGTCCGACCACCGGACCGAGCAGGATGCCGGCCTGATAGAAGACGTTGAACGCGGCGAACGCCTCCACCCGTCTCGGCCCGGCGTCGGCCGCCAGATACGCCCGCACGGCGGGGTTGAACAACGCCCCGGCCACTCCGGTGGCCGCCGCTCCGGCGATCAACGCGGGCACCGAGTCGACGAGGCCGAGGAGTACGAAGCCGACGGTGCGCAGCCCGCACCCCGCCAGAATCATCGGCTTGTATCCCCACCGGTCGGCGAGGCTCCCGCCGACCGCGAACATGCCCTGCTGGCTGAAGTTGCGTACCCCCAGGATGAGACCGACCAGCCAGCTCGCGAGGAGCAGCTTCGCGGACAGGTGGTTCGCCAGGTACGGCATCAACATGTAGAAGCCGAGGTTGATGCCGAACTGATTGATCATCAGCAGCTTCGCGGGACGCCCGAAGGAACGAAACTGAACCCACCGCTGACCCATCAGGCGTTGTCCCCGGTCGGGTCGATGACCCGTGTGCAGCGGGTCCATCGACGGACCTCACGGACCGGATCGTCGATCTCGTCCGGTTCGGTGGGCGGGTCGCCGTCGAGCAGCCCATGGCGGCCGCAGAAGTCGTCGTCGAAGACGGTGTTCCAGTAGCGCTGCGGTCCGTCAGGGAAAACCGTGGCGATCCGGGTGCCCGGAGGTAGGGTCCGCGCCAGCCAGGAACTCACGACAGTGACCGCACCGACGCTCCAGCCGCCGGAGACGTAGCCGTGCGCCGCGAGTTGCCGGCACGCCCACACCGATTCGGCCGCACCGACCCAGTGCACCTCACTGAACCAGTCGTAGCGCACGTTGCGCGGATAGATGCTGCTGCCCAGGCCCCGCATCAGGCGGGAACGTGCGGGCTGGCCGAAGATCGTGGATCCGACGGTGTCCACGCCGACGAGGCGGGCGTGCGGAAAGTACTCCCTGATCGGTGCGAAGATTCCGGCCGAGTGCCCGCCGGTACCGACGCTGCACACCAGTACGTCGACGCGGCCCAACTGGGCCACCAGTTCCAATCCCAAGCCCTCGTAGGCCGCGACGTTGTCGGGATTGTGGTACTGGTCGGGACACCAGGCGGTCGGATCGCCGTTCAGGACGGTTTGCACCCGGTCACGACGCGCCTGTTGCCAGCCGCCGGTCGGATGCGGCTGCGTGACGACGTCGACGTCGGCGCCCGAGGCGGTGAGCAGCCGATGCACGATCGGCTCCATGCCCGGATCGGTGACCAGTGTCAACGGATGACCGAAGTTCCTGGCTGCCAACGACAGGCCGAGGCCGAGGGTGCCGCTGGTGGACTCGACGATCCGCGCTCCGGGCAGGAGATCGCCCCGCTGTCGTGCGCGGGCGACCATGTGCAGCGCGGGACGGTCCTTGATGCCGCCCGGATTGAACCCTTCGAGTTTGGCCCAGAAGCCGACATCGGGATCGTTGAACGGAGCGCCGACCCAGAGGGTGGGGGTATTGCCCACCAGGTCGGTCGGCGACTGATGCACGCCGGTCGGATACCCGAGCAACTGCGCCGGGCCGGGCAACGGGCGTGCGGCAGTGGTAGAACGCATGCATACCTCTCATGGCGGAGAGCGACTGAAACGACGGCGATCGGTACTCGCCGTCGATCAGTTCCGCGCCACGCACATGACGATCAATCTCTGGCGCCCGGATAACGGCCGGCCGTAGGCGTTCGGCGGCTCCGCGACCGTTTCCCGCCTGATATCCACGGTGAGGGCGTCGACGACCGAGGCGGAGTCCTGCACATCGACGTGCACAGCGGTGCGATGGTCGATCGCGGGTCCGGAGGAGCACTCGGCCGTTGCGTGATCGTGGTGATGGTGCGAGCGGTCGTGATCGACGAACCAGCCTGTCGCGATCGAAGCCGCACCGGTGCCATCGACCGGTCCCGACACCTGAACATGCGAGATGCACAGCAGCAGCGCAACGATCGCGAGGCATGCGGCTGCCGGGGTCCACTGGTGCTCTCGCCTGAGAATCCGGCGGAGCTCCACCGAACGAGGGTACCAAGCCGAACGAACGTCCGATCACGAGCCCGTCCGAACGGTCGACGGGGCCGGCGGTGAGACTCTGGCCCCGCCGGCCGGCGACTCATGATCATGCCGATCGACGTCGCGCTACTCGCCCGGTGCGACGGTCCTGTCGGACGGGGCCTCCTGTCGACGGTCGGCCAACCGTGCCGGTAGCCGCGCCGCGCCGGGCCCGCCGGCAGCGGTCCACGAGACGAGTTCCTCGACCAGGCCGGTATCCAGGACCTCGCCGAACCAGGTGACCCGTCCGCCGAGGCGGCGGCCGGCCGTGGACGGGCGGACGACGACGGTGTTGCTGTTGTCGCAGTTGTTGAGACAGTCGGTGACCCGCACCGTCAGTTCGCCTGCCTCCTGCGCTCGGTGCAGTCGCGCGAGGTGCGCCTCGTGGTCGGTGTCGGGGTGCTTGGCGACGGTGCCGCAGCAGCAGCCGCGGCAGACCAGCACCGCGGGCACGTCCGGCGGTGGCGCGTCGGTCATGCCGTGCCCCGCTGCGAGCGGAAGCCGCGCAGTCGCAGGCTGTTGGACACGACGAAGACCGACGAGAACGCCATCGCCGCGCCGGCCAGCATCGGATTCAGTAAGCCGGCCGCGGCGAGCGGGAGCGCGGCGACGTTGTAGGCGAACGCCCAGAAGAGATTGCTCTTGATGATGCGCAGGGTGCGGCGGGACAGGCGGATCGCGTCGACGGCGGCGAGCAGGTCGCCACGGACCAGCGTCAGGTCGGAGGCCTCGATCGCGACGTCTGTGCCGGTGCCCATGGCGAGACCGAGATCGGCCTGCGCCAGCGCGGCGGCGTCATTGACGCCGTCGCCGACCATCGCGACGACCCTACCCTCGGCCTGGAGGCGCTTGACGACGTCGACCTTGTCGGCGGGCAGCACATCGGCGACGACGTCGCTGATCCCGACCTCGTCGGCGACGGCCCGGGCGACGGTGCCGTTGTCGCCGGTGAGCAGGACCGGGGTCAGCCCGAGCGCTTTCAGCGCGGCGACCGCCTGCCGGCTGGTCGGCTTGACCGCGTCCGCCACGGTGAGCAGCCCGCGGCCCTGCCCGTCCCATCCGGCGAGGATCGCCGTCCGACCGGCGCGTTCCGCCGCGGCCTGGGCGTCGCGAAGCTCCTGCGGAATCCGCAGTCCGGTGTCGAGCATCAGCTTGGCCCGTCCCACGACGACGTTGCGGCCGTCCACGTCGCCGCGGACACCGAGCCCTTCGGTGCTGCTGAACCCGTTCACCGGCGGCAGGGCGCCGAATCGGTCCGCCGCCGCGGCCGCGACGGCCCGGGCGACGGGGTGTTCCGAGGCGGCTTCGACAGCTCCGGCGATGCGGAGAACCTCATCGGCGTCCTCGTCGCCGGCCGCGGTGACGTCGAGCAGGGTCATCCGGCCGGTGGTGACGGTGCCGGTCTTGTCGAGGACGACGGTGTCGACGCGCTTGGTCGACTCGAGTGCCTCCGGGCCCTTGATGAGGATGCCCAGTTGAGCGCCGCGGCCGGTGCCGACCAGCAGCGCGGTCGGGGTGGCCAGGCCGAGGGCGCAGGGGCAGGCGATGATGAGAACGGCGACAGCGGCGGTGAACGCGGCGGTCAGCCCGTCGCCGGTACCGATCCAGTAACCGAGCGTCGCCACCGCAAGGGCGATGACGATCGGCACGAAGACGCCGGAGATGCGGTCGGCGAGGCGCTGGACAGCGGCTTTGCCGGTCTGCGCCTGTTCGACCAGCTTTGCCGTCTGGGCGAGTCGGGTGTCGGCGCCGACGCGGGTGGCGCGCACGACGAGACGACCACCGGCGTTGACGGTGGCCCCGACGACCGGGCTGTCGGGCCCGACCTCGACGGGCACGGACTCGCCGGTGAGCATGGCTTCGTCGACGGCGGAGGTGCCCTCGACCACGACGCCGTCGGTGGCGATCTTTTCCCCCGGTCGAACGACGAAGCGGTCCCCGACGCTGAGCTGCTCGACCGGGATCCGGGTCTCCACCCCGTTGCGCAGGACCGCGACCTCTTTCGCGCCGAGTTCCAGCAGGGCGCGCAGGGCCGCACCGGCGCGGCGCTTGGAGCGGGCCTCGAAGTACCGGCCGGCGAGGATGAACAGCGTGACGCCGGCGGCGGCCTCGAGGTAGATGTTGTCGGCGCCGTCGCTGCGTTCGATGGTGAACTCGAACGGATGGGTCATGCCCGGAGTGCCGGCCGAGCCGAGGAACAGCGCCCACAGCGACCACCCGAACGCCGCCAGCGTGCCCATCGACACGAGGGTGTCCATGGTGGCAGCACCGTGGCGCAGGTTTGTCCAGGCGGCCCGATGGAACGGCGCGCCGCCGTAGACGACGACCGGCCCGGCGAGCGCCAGCGAGGCCCACTGCCAGAAGTCGAACTGCCACGCGGGAACCATGGCCAGCGCGATCACCGGCACGGTCAACACCAGGGACACCCACAGGCGGGTGCGGAGCCCGTGCAGTTCGTCGATCGTCGCGCCGTCGGACCGCTCCGCGTCGCCGGTGCCGGGCGGCGGCGGCAGAACGGCTGTGTAGCCGGTCCGCTCGACGGTCGCCACCAGGTCCTGCGGGCTGACGTCGCCGGAGAACGTGACGGTCGCCTTCTCCGTGGCGTAGTTGACGGTGGCGCTGACGCCGTCCATGCGGTTGAGCTTCTTCTCGATCCGCGACGCGCAGGAGGCGCACGTCATGCCGCCGATGGCCAGTTCGATCCGGTGCGGTGCGGCGATCAGCGGCCGGGTGCCGGGTGCCATGACGTGTCCCTAACTGTGCGAGTGGCCGGGATCGCCGTGCCCCGTGCCGGACGGCGCGGGCGTGGGCGCCGGCGACGCGGGGCCGGCCGGAACGGGCGCGCTGCCGGCGACGGCGGTGAACTCGGCGGTGCGTACGGTGCCGTTGTGCTGGAAGTCCAGGAAGAGCCGGTAGCTGCCGGCGGTCGGGACCTCGGCGTGGAAGGTGACCTGCGGGCCTGCCGCGGTGCGCCCGTCACCCGGCGCGCCGTCGGGGTGGACGTGCAGATACGCCAGGTCTCCCTCGCGCAGGGCCACCAGGTGCCCGTACGCGCCGAGGTACGGCTGGAGGTCGGTCACCGGCGCACCGTTGAGGGAGACCGCCAGAGTGAGCCTCGACGCGGTCCCGGGGGTCAGGTCGCCGGTGAGGGTGACGGTGTAGCCGTCCACGGTCGTGGTCCGTTGCGCCTCCGGTAGCGCCCGGGGCCGGTAGTCGCCGGCGACCGGGATGTCGGCGCCGAGCGTGAGTCCGTCGGCGCGACCGGCGGGTATGAAGTCGGCGAAGATCCGGTACTGCCCGGCGTCGGCGATCGACACCGGCACCGACCAGATGCCGTTCGCGTCGAGCTGGGGGTGCAGGTGCTGGTACCCGGCCAGGTCGCGGCGCACGACGATGAGGTGCAGGTCCTTGTCGTGGCTGGTGGTGTAGCGGGTGACCGGTACGTTGTCCGGCCCGAGGATGTGGAACCGCAACGGTTGGGCCGTGCCGGTGCTCAGCGCGGGAGTGAGCGGGACCAGGCGGTAGCCGTCCTGAGCGACCTGCAGGCCGCCGGGCGGTTTCGGGGTGCCGCTCTGCGGCTGTTCGTCGTGACCGGCGGCATCGGGTCGTGCACCGTGGCCGTCGTCGGTGTGAGCGGCCGGTGCGGACCCGGTGGGGCCGGCCAGGTTGCCGACCCCGACCGCCGCGGTGAAGACGGCCGCCAGCCCGAGCGCGTAGGCGCCGAGCTTGAGCGGTGTGCGCATGACTACCTCGCTGCGAGTTCGTGGCCGGCCTCGTCGACCGGCCGGGTCCGATTCACCATACCGGTACCCCCCTGGGGTATCAAGTGAGGGTGGCCATACCCCTGGGGGGTTCGGTAGATTGGACCGGTGACCACACCGACCCGCGGCTACAGCGCCACGAAGGACCAGCTGCAGAGCCGCCTCAAGCGCATCGAGGGCCAGGTGCGCGGGGTGGAGAAGATGGTCGACGACGATCGGTACTGCATCGACGTGCTGACGCAGATCAGCGCGATCCAGGCGGCGTTGGACAAGGTCGCGCTCGGGCTGCTGGACGACCACGCCCGGCATTGCATGCGCCACGGTGCCGACGAGGGCAAGGGCGAGGAAATGGCGACCGAGATGATGGCCGCCGTCGGCCGCCTCATGCGTCGAGGTTGATGAGCGCCGGGGGCGAGGACGCCGCCGGTACGGTTCGCGCCGACGCCCCGCGTGCACGGCGGGCGGGGGCCGACGACGGTGCCGGGCGGGCGTGGCGGGTGGTCGTCGGGTTCGGCGTGGTGAGCCTCGCCGCGGACATGGTCTACGAGGGCTCACGGCGGTGTGCGTGCCGCTGCTGGCCGTCACGCCGGTGCTGGGCGGGGCCGGACTGGTTGTCGCGGCGGTGCTGATCCTCGCCGAGCGGTTCGGGAAGGCGATCCGCAGTCCGGCCAAGTCGGCGCTGCTGGCCGATACCGCCGGCCGGGTCGGTATGGGGCGTGGGCTCGGCGTGCACAAGGCGTTGGACCAGATCGGCGCGTTCGCCGGGCCGTTGCTGGTCGCTGCCGTCGTCGCGGCGGCGGGTGCGCTCTGGCCGGGGCTGGCCGTGCTGACGGTTCCGGCGGTCGCGGCGGTGCTGCTCCTGGTCGGGATCCGGCGCCGGGCGCGGGGTCTGCCGCCGGCTTCCGGCGCGATGCCGTCGGCCGGGCCGGTCGCCGGTCGGGGTGCGCTGCCGCGTCGGTTCCACTGGTTCGCGGCGGTGATGGCGTCGTGCACGGCGGGGCTGGTGACGTTCGGGCTGATCGGGTTCCATCTCGTCCGTACGGAGGTGGTCGCGACGGCGCGCCGCTGCTGTTCGGCGACGTGCTGCCGGCGGCGGTGGCGGGGGTGCTGGTGTGGGGCGCGGCCGTGGGGTTGCAGGACTCGACGGTCAAGGCGCTGGTCGCCGATCTGGTGCCGCGGGAGCGCCGGGCCACCGCGTACGGCGTCTTCGCCGCGGTGCAGGGTGCCGGCGCGCTCGTCGGGGGAGTCGCGGCCGGGTTCCTCTACGACCGGTCGGTGGCGGGCCTGATCGCGGCCGTCGCCCTGACGCAGGCGGTCGCTCTGGCCATGGTGATCGGTGTGCTGGCGTCGAGGTGCCCGGCGGGCGACGGGTCACGGCCCGGGTAGTCGGGCGGCCCGTCGGGTGAGGTAGCGCTGTTCGGGCAGGTTGTCCGTCATGCGGGCGGCACGCAGGTAGCACTCGCGGGCGGCTTCCCGCTCGCCGGCCC
>NZ_BOPF01000019.1 GCF_016863615.1 Virgisporangium aliadipatigenens
CGCGGCCAACGCCGGCTCCCGCCGCCCCAAGTCCGCCAACCCCATGGAGAGCGTGTTCAGCGACGCGGCGAGGTCGGGTTCGACCGCGTCGGGGCGGGCTGCGGCCAGCCGCCGCCGGATGGTGACGGATTCCTCGATCGCGGCCAACGCCGGCTCCCGCCGCCCCAAGTCCGCCAACGAGGCAGAGAGGTTGTTCAGCGACGCGGCGAGGTCGGGTTCGACCGCGTCGGGGCGGGCTGCGGCCAGCCGCCGGTAGACGCTGACGGCTTCCTCGATTGCGGCCAACGCCGGCTCCCGCCGCCCCAGACCCGCCAACCGCACGGAGAGGTTGTTCAGCGACGCGGCGAGGGCGGCGTCGTTGGTGCTGGTGTCGGGGCGTAGACCGGGGAGGTGTTGCCACCATCGGCGTTGGGATCGGCGTGTCGCGGTGAGGTGGCGGTGTTCGTCGACGAGGCGTTCGGTGATCTCGGTCGCCCATTCGGCGAGGTTGTGGCTGGCCTGCGGTAGGCGATATGCCATGGCGGACAGCTCGTCGAGGCTGGTGTGGGGGTCGGTGGTCAAGCGGCGCAACGCGGTGATGAGCGGGGCGGGCTGCTCGACCTGGGTGGCGATGTCGATGGCGGGTATGGCGAGCGCGTGCGAGTGGCGGGTGCACAGGTTGGTCAGGGCGGCGGGGAGCCGGTCGGTGAAGGCGGGGCGGGCGGCGGCGCGGGCGTAGACGGTCAGCAGCTGCACGACCTGGGCCGCGCTGGCGTGCGGCACGAGTGGGTCGACCAAATTCGGGTTGCAGAGCAGGCGGGTGCCGACGAATTGTTCGGCGAGGCGGTCCGGTTGCAGGCTGCCCCATGGGCGGTGGTCCCCGGATGGGTAAAGCCGACCGATCCACTGCCGAATGGTGTTACGCCGGTCGCGGGTCTGCCCGTCCAGGGCGGGAAGGTGCGCCAGGACGGTGTCGGCGCTGGTGTCGTCGTGCGCGCCGAACAGCATCGCCACGGCCAGAGCATCTTCCAGGGTGCTCTCGGACACGGCGGGCAGCAGATGGTTCGCGGTGGCGGTGCTGCGCCAGTAGCGACGCTCGTGGACCAGCAGCCGCTCCTCCACCCCCGAGGTGCTCGTCGCCGGGTCGGGTGGATCGACCGCGTCGAGCAGGTCGGCCAGCGCACCGGTGTGCAGGCTCAACGCCGACACTGTCTGCTCGGCGACGGCCGTGGGCGGTGCGCCGCCGGCGAGTCGTTCGGCGACGGTGCGCCAGTCGTGGTGGCGGTAGGCGGGTATGGCAGCCAACGCGCGCACCAGGTCGGTCACGGCGTCACGGTAGGCGTCGACGCGGCCGCCCGGGTCGGTGTCCAACTGGTCAAGGCGCAGAGTGTGGGCGCCGTCAAGGAGTCGTTCCACGGCGGGGTCGGCGGCGGGCAGGCTGGTCCACCAGTCACCGGCGATCCGGGCCAGCAGCAGCAGCCGCACCGGCACGTCACCGGGGTGCTCCGCGCAGACGCGCAGCACCTCGGCGAGCTGGCCGGTGCGCGTCTCGGCGTAGTCGACCACGACCAGCAGCGGCACCGCCACCTGCGCCAGGACCCGCAGCGCGGACCCGGTCGCGTCGGGGTGCAGCCACAGCGTCGCCCACCGCTGTTCGGCCAGCCGGCGTGCCAACTCGTGGGCGGTGCGCGTTTTGCCCTGCCCACCCGGGGCGTGCAGCAGCCACACCGGCGGGCCGCTGCCGGCACACCAGGCGAGCAGGTCCTCCATCAGCTGTTCGCGGCCGTGGAAGCGGACCACCTGCTGTCCGGCCCGCAGCAGCGCCGCAGGGCTGTCGCTCAGCGACGGCTCGACCGCGGCCAGCGGCTGCAACTCCACCGCCTCCAACACCATGTCACCGCCGCCGCGCTCGGCCAACACCTGCCGAAACAGCGGATCCCGGTGCAGCAGGTACACCGGGACCGCGTCCAGGTGAGCGTGTTGACCCGAGGCCACATCGGTGGCGACCACCCCGGTGAGCAGCTCCTCTCCGCAAAACATCGCCGCGCCGGACAACCCGGCCCACGGCGACGCACCGTCCTCACCCACCGCCGGCGGATGGCCGTCGACGTCGAGCACATACCGGTCACCGACATAGCGGTTACCCGCGTTCAGCGTCCCCGACGGCTGCCCCGTCTCGTCGCTGTGTCCCAGGCGCTGAACCCACTCCGGGAACCCCCACGCCCGACACGAAATACCGGCCCGGTGGGTCACCACCCGACCCCACCGCACCGCTCGCCCCCGCAGCGACGGCCAGGCCGGATCATCCACGCGCAGCAGCGCGGCATCGTCGCGGCCACCCGGCGTACCCCGCCACACCACCACCGCGGTGAACTCCTCCCGGCCGGTGACGGTCCGCACGCCTACTGCCGCCCCGACCGGAGGAACAACGTGCGCGCTGGTGAGCACCAACCGGCCGGCAACGACGTACCCGGAACCACGCTGCGAGGCGGAGGCCACCGCGACTACGCGGTCGGCCGGCCCCAGCACCGCCGCCGCAGTGGTGTGGTCAGCGCCCGACATGACCTGACAGGTCAGGCGGGGACACCGACCGGTCCTGGCCGGCGGAGATCAGCAAGTCGCCACCGTCGGGCTTCTTCGGCGTCAGCGTCACGCACACCCGGTGAGTCCGGCCCCGTGACATACCGCCCTCCACATCACCCGACACCACCCACGCCTTGAACCCGGCCTTGGCCTTGGCGTCAGCGCGCAACTCCACGGCGAACTCCAACTCGATCGGCCCCACCGTGAAAGCGACCTCCTGCCCGGAACCGCGACGGGCGGCATCGAGCAACTCCTCCCGCACCGCGGCCACCGCGTCGGCCAACTCGATCTCCACCAGGACGCCCTCCCCACCTCACCGACACGACCACACCGCTATCTCGGTGTCATAGCTTGTTCGCTGCCAGTGTGGCGCCAGCAATCCCCTCAGGAGACTGGATAACAGTCTGTTACCCGACACGGCGACCGTTCCGCCGCGACCGCTAACCGACGTGTCACGATCGCCGCAATTGGCCGGCGCAGTATGCATGACTATGCACGACACCCGGTCTTACAGACATCCGGTTCTGCCGCTGGTCGCGCGCTGACGTCTGCTGGCCTGGACCATATCGGTTACGGTCGGCGGGTGTTGGCTGATCGTGATCGTCTCATGCGGCTCTACGAGGAGCGCGTGGCCGGATGGGACGTGGACGAGGGATTCCGGCAGCAATGGTCCGCGTGGTGCCAGCGGCTACTGGCGCATGGTGGCGAGTTGGTCGTGCCGCCCGGAGTTCCCGAGCCCGACCTCGACCTGCTTGTCGCAGACGGGACTCTGCTTGCCCTACCCATCAACGTCGCGGACCTGGGTGGAGACTGCCACGCCAATGTCGCCAAGCTGTGGATCGACGGCGAGATCGCCGCGGTCGGCACGGGTTATGCCCTATCCGGTGGCTTATGGCGGCAGCACTCATGGGGGGTGACCGCGGACGGGGGGATCGTGGAGACCAAGACCGGGTGCGAACTGTACTGCGGTGTGACTCTGCCACCCGGCGAAAGGACTGTTCAGTTCGCTCTCAACGGGTTCGACGGCGATGTGAAAGCACGACTTCGCGAGGGCGGTGGTCGTACCGGCGAAATCATCAGCGTGCTGCGAGCCAGCCGGCAACGCCGATCGGCTGTAGGCCCGCGGTAGCACCGGTTGCATCACCATCCGGATCTGCCGCGAAGCGCTCGCCCACGGGTCGGGAGCCTCCGGACGCAACGTTGCCGGCCGGACAACTGCCCCTGACGGACGCTTCTGCCGACGCCGCATGGCTTCGCTCGGTAGGCCGGGCACGTAGGGTTGGTCGTCGTGACCGACTTGAAGGCGTTTCGCCGCGCCTGCTATGAGGCCGCGCGACAAACCGGCGGCGAGCTGACCGAGTTCCGGATCAGCGACCATCCAACGCCGAACTTCCACCAGGCGATCATCACCTATTCACATCGAAACGTCGCGGTGGTCTGCGCCCGCGACGCGCCACTTCTGGCGCTCGCCGTTCCGCGCGTCATCGAGTTCACGCCCGCACGTGAAGCGGGTCCGCTGACTTTCGTCGACGTGCCCGACCTGATCGCGGTTTTGAGAACGGCACCGGGGTTCCGCCTGCTGACCGCCACGGAATTGGTCGGGCCGATCGACGCGGCGAAGTGGCCACGGATCAGCCAGCACGACATGCGCTACAGGCAGCCTCAAACGCTGGCGAGGGTCTGTTCAACTACTGGGACTAATCCAAGATCACACATGCTCTTTCTGCCGCCGTTCGGGCGTTCGCGTTCGACCCGTGGGCTACCGAATGTCATCGACGACGGAGCCGCGGATCTTCCGCTCGCGCCGAAGACGGAATCCAGGATCGTCGCACCGCCAACCGCCCACCCAAGCGGCCACGCCATCCGCTCATGCCGCTGATCGCGCGTTACAGAGCGTGATGGGGAGGACGACGCGATCGAGGTCATCGTAGGTCGCCCCGACGACGACGGGCGGTTCGCCCTCAGCGCGTTGGAGGAAAACGGTACCGGCGAGTTCACCGAGACCGACGACGTCGTGCGTACCGCGGCCTGGCTGACCGAAGCGGGCTTCATCAACACCCTGTCCACGTCCAGCACGGGAGGAAACGGATCCCGGCTGTTCGAAAGAGAGGACGGCTGGGAGATCCGCTATCAATGCGTCCTCGGCACCTGGACGTTGGAGATGAAACCGCCGCACGGCACATACGTCAGCTTCTCGCGGATCCGCGTCCATACCACCGAACCGTGCTGGTATCAGGAGGTGCCCGAACTCATCACCTTGTTGACGCCCCCATGACGGCACGTCCGCACATGCCGCCGACCGCGCGCGACGGCCGGCGGTGAGCCGTCACGCGGCGTGATGCACGCCGGGGTGGCCCGACGCACGCTCGAAGCGGAGAAGAGTGCGCGGCCTGACCGCTACAGATCTCCTGTCGATCGTTGTGTCTCCCCAGGTGCAGTTCCGCTCCAACGGCAGGGGTACGTGCGCCAGCGACTGCAACCCGGCCCGGATTGCGGCTATAACGGGATCACGGGCGATCACCGGACAGGAGGCGGATCCAGGTGATCTTCGACCCAGCGACAGAAGGCGTCACCAGTCGCGGGGCCGCCCGCCTCTGCGGGTTCACGCACGATCTCCGAGGCGGTTTCCGGGACAGTCACGCCGAACGTTCCGCACAGCCAATCGCGGTAGGGGCCGTTGACGATCTTACCGCTGTCGCCCCACGGCCGCGGTGGCGCGGCGAACTCCTCACCCCAGCAGATCTCGCGATAACCGATTGCCAGCAGCCGTAGAAAGTCCAGCCCGTTCTCGGCAAGCACACACGTCAGCAACGAGCCGCTGCCCGACCCGAGATGAACGACTCGGGTCCGCCGGTCGCCGTCCAGCCACAGCGCGGCCATCGAACCGTCGCCGCCGGTCCGCACGAAAGGCCACAAACGCGTGGCATGGTCGTTTGCCGCATCCCCGAACCAGGAGCGTGTATACGAGACGGTCTGACCGGCGGTGAAGCCGCGAAGCTCGACCGAGGTGCCGACCCAGGCGTCAGCGCTGAGCGAGCCGTACAGATCGCCGTCGTGCCCCGGCCTTACATAGCCCTGCTTCTCGACCCACTCGAACAACATCTGCAACGGACCCGAGAAATCGAACCCGGACGGCACACGGGCCAACGTCACGTCCACGAACTCCCCCACGCCGGCATCGTAGGCGAACGTCGCCGACCAACAGCCATCGAATGCTGCCATCAAGCCGGACAACGCGGCGTGCTGCACGAGCGCACGCTGCGAGGACCACCACAGAACCAGGGCGTGTTCCTTCTTCGGTCGCTGCACGAGCCGACCGTCCGCCCTGGCGGCGAGGTGTCGAACGAACTCAGCGGCAAGCATCGCGACCAGGCATGCGCTCGTAGTTACGTCACGGTCAGGTCGCCACAGCACAGTCCAGCGCTATTCCAGGTCGATCAGGTCGCCGGCGACGCATAGGTAACCGTGTGGAGGGGCGACCGGGGTCGGCGGTGCAGGGTCATTAGCCCTTTTGCTCGGTTGCCGGTGGACGTAGGCGGGCGGTGGCGATCGTCCTGTCCTCGGCGTCGTAGGCGGTCAGCAGCGGATACCGGTCTTCGGGCAGTGGGGTACTTCCCCAGCCGCCGTCGCCGTAGGGGGCACTCTGCGGTATCGGCTTGCCCTGGCGCTTCAGCCAGAAGATGGTGACGTCGCGATTGTTGCTCCATCGGGTGTAGTGGGCGTTGGTCGTCTTGCCGGCGTCGCGGCTCGTGATACGGGCGGGTGCGGCCCACACGGCGCCGTACTCGATGAGCGGGGTGTGGGTGAACGTGCACTGCCGGACGCGGAAGAAGTTCCTGGGTAGATCGTCTGGCTCCGCGGCGGCGGAACACAGGCCATCGATCTGCAGGTCGATGGCGCCGGTGGTGGTGTCGCGCCAAGCATGATCCAGATTTGGCCTGTCGGGCCTGCCCCAGAAGTACAGCACCAACTCCTGCCCGCCGATGACCATCGATGTCGGGACGGTGTCGCCGATCGGCAGGGCGCTCGGGTTGGCGGTGATGGGGATCGGAGAGGGCGTTTCCGGGCCGGTCGGCGGCTGGGTGGGGGACGTGCAGGCGGCCAGCAGTGCGGCGAGGATGACAAGGGCAAGATGACGCATGCCCTCAAAACTCTTCGGCATGCGTCAATGGTTGCCGGACCCGTCGTGGGCGAGGGTGCTGCCGCTGAAATAAACCAGCCGGGCGCGATCAGCTTCCGGAGCCGAGGGCTTCGGCTATGAGGGCGAGGCGATCCGGTGGCGCCGCTGGGCCTCGCGGGCTGTGTCGGCCCAGGCGGACACGACGATCGGCGTACTCGGTCCAGGTTGGATCGCCCCAGAAACGACGACTCGCGGTCAGGAGTTCGTGGGCGACTTTGTACCGTTGCTGGGACAGGCCACCGACGGCAGCGAAGGCCGAGATGATCGGTTCGTCCGCGTCGTGCGGCAGATCGGCATCACCCAACGCGGGCAGCAGCAGGAGGAGGCGTTCCGACCAGCTCCGTGCGGGGTCCGGTTGACCGGCTGCGACGAGAAGCTCCGGCCAGGAGAGGCCCGGCCCCTGGAAGCAGCCCTCCAGCGCGGCGAGCGTGGTGACCGTATCGGAGCCGGCAGGTTGGAGCAGGTAGTCCCATCCTGCATCATCCTCGAAGTTGCGAAACAGTATGTGCAAGCCGTGGCCACCCCCGAGCGGCAGCGAGATGAAGGGCCAACTGTCGGGGTGGTGGAGCTGCTCTGCGTACTCCTCGACATCCGCCGGATCGACGTCGAAGGCAACGGCTGCGGTGTCGGAACCACCGACCGAGAGCAGGAACGCCGGCCAGAACAGCCGGTCATCCAGCCACAGCGAAATATCGGCGAGCACGGACGCGTCAACCGGCGGTCGAAAGGCGCTCAGGTAACACCGCAAGGACATCGCGCCAGTCTGCCAGTCGGGGCACTCGACGCGTGTCCGGATCTGCCGCCGACCGCGCGACGGGGCCGACGGTGGGCCGTCACATGGCGTGACGCACGCTCGGGCGGCCCGACGCACGCTCGTGCCGCATGAACGGTTCTGGTCGGAGCACATTTCCGATGGAAGCCGCGGCAGCTGTTCACTCAGTTGGGTTGTGCGTCCCACCAACGAGGCAGATCCTCGTTCGGCTCCTGTGGGCTAGCGAAGTGGAACGGCACGCCGAGCTGCTGCGCGACCGCCCGGCCCTGCTCGAATGCCTGCTGTGCCTCCGGCCAGGGCGGCACCTGTCCGTTGAACAGACGGATGTCGCCGCCCGAGCGCAGCACGGTCAACGGAACCTCATCGAAACGATCGTTGTGCCTACCCGGCCGGCGCACAACGGCCACTAGAAAGATGAACCATCCCCGCGTGTCGCCGTCCCAGAACGCCTCGACGGCAAGAACCGGCGCGGTGACAGTATCGATGATCTCGATCAACTGTGCTGGTGGGCAGTCTCACTGAACCAGCACGTACCCCGCTCCGTTCACCTCCAGCAAGTCGACGCTGGCCGGCGGATCGGCGTCGAGCAGCTCACGCAGCGGAGCGAACACCTCGTTCCACGTCTGCGCGTACTGCGGCCGTAGCAGCGCGTCATGGGCGTCCAGGCTAGTGCCACGTTCGTCCAACTAGATAAGCATCCGGAACGCCGGGCCGTCATCCTTGTCCTGCCGTCAGCCACGTGTCGGGGTGGATGACCTCGCCGACCGGAGGCAACGTCAGATTTCCAGGGTGCGTCCGACGAGGGCATGCCTGTATAAGGCGGGCATGGCGTTGCTCAGGGCATCGCGTACGCGGCGTGCCGAGTCGTTGTCATAGTGTCGGAGGTGTTCCGTGGCCTGTAGCCAGTACCCGCCGGCGGCGAGCGGCGACACATCGTGGAAAGCGCCTGTGTCCCGCAGCGCTTGGACGCCGCCGAGTCGGTCGCCTATCTCTTGTGGCAGCAGGGTCAGCCATGAGTAGCCGCGTAGAAGTGTTCTGCCGGTTGTGGGGCTGTGTTCGGCGTTCACGCCGATCTTCGCTTCGAGGGTGGAGCCGGTCGGTCCGGCGGAGTGGTTGGGTCCTGCCTCGCCGTAGGTGGGGTTGCAGCCGTCGGCGAAAAGGCGCGCCACCGACAGGAGTCGGGCCTCGCCATCAGCGTCCGGGACCAGAAAGTCCGATGACGCGAGCAGTCCCAGGGTGAACTGGTCGGCTCCGTAATCGCGGGAGGCCGTCAGATACAGACGGGGCCAACCCGGGTCTCGGCCGAGAAAGCTGGGTTCGAGGATGCCGCCGGTGATAGCCACCCCGGATGCCCAGCGCAGATCATCTGCAATAGCGGCCAGATTCCTCTCGGTCAGGGTCCGCGCGGCGAAATGCCTTTCGTCGTCCTCGACAGCGATGGTCACGAACGGGGATCCGAGCGGTGGGTACGCCTCGCGGATCCGGCCCGCGGCGACGAGTTCGCTGATGTCGTCGCCGGGAAGCGGGTGGGTCTGTAACGCGAGGCGAAGCGGCGTACACAGGTTCTGCCAGACTTCCCGGCACCACCGCTGTGCGGTCGACCTCCACTTGTCGAAACCGTTATCGCTGTCGGCTGTAATGGTGAGCCGTATCGATTTCCTGGACGCCATTGCCACCCTTCGCCGGTCGGAACGCTACCTGCCGGTGCTACTCAGCGCGGTAGCGCCCGCCCGATCCGTCCAGACAGGCACGGGCAGGCGCACCCGAACTACGATCCGCCTGCCACCTGCTCAGTTTGTGAGCGATCGCAACAGTTGTGGGATGGTTCTCCCCCATCGTCGCTGCACAGCCGCCAAGGACCTTCTCGAGAGTGGTTTCGTTCGTGAGAACGAGAGCCGGAGGTTCGTCACCTCGGGAGCCACCTCGCCCACCGCCGCCGCGTGAATGTTCGTAAGAACGAGCGCCACTTTGTGACCATGGGCCGAAGCAGGGAGAGCTCCTTGAACGCCTGCACCATCAATGTCTGTGCACCTGTACCGCGTCCGCGAACGAGGGTCGATCGCTCTTCTGCCGATGTGCGGATGCCCGATTGGATGATCGGACCTGCGATGGAGTCGACGCTAGAGAACGTGTCGCCGGCGCAGAACCGCTGTACCGCGGTTGGGTCCACGGGTCGGCGATCAGAGCGCGCGGTTCGGCGTGCTGAGCGACGTTCAGCGTATGGACCGTGCCGCTGCCCGCGACTGCTCCCACCTGATCCGGCCAATTGAGCCGCGCGGGCGTCCCGCTACCCGCACGAACGTCCATCGGCCCTTGCTCGACCGCGGGCTCAGCCGATGATGGGACGCACTTCGCTGATCGCTCCATCGTTACCCGGCCACAACGTGCACTCGTTCGACCGAAAGGCGGAACTCCCTCCAACGTTGCCGTGAAAAACTGGATACCTCAATCATGACGGATTCATCTTCGGGTCCGATGTACCGCTCGACACTCGACCCGAAGTGGCGCCCACCAAATGGACAGACGACCAATTTGCATCTGGAATGAAAGTGAAACCCGAGCAGAGCGAGGCCGACGATGTCATGGATCAGAGCTGCCGACGGCGAAACGTGGATCAATCTGGACCGAGCCACGCGGGCCTGGGTCGCGCCGTGCCAGAAGACGCCGGGCCACTTCATTGTCGCCGCGGAGGTCGACGGAGCCTGCTATCAGCTGGGCCGCGATTCTCACGACAGCAAGGCGCTCGCCGAAATGGTGTTGAAGAACTATCTTTCATAAACCGTGAACTTGTCGATGCAACGTTGCGGCAACAGTCGTGTCCATCGACTAAGGAGCCGTTCACTTACGGCTTCGGTCGTCTGGTCAATCTGGCACTCCGCTGACGGAATGCGGCAGTCCACATAGTCGTTCGGCGTGGCCATCAAGGCAACGTCCATAGCATCGCTGGTCCGCGACCTGCGCCGGACATCCTGACCGTGAGTCACTTGCTCGATATGCGAGGTCGTCCGGGCCGGTCACACTCACAGTCGCGCCGCTCAGTGCCTTAGTCTTCCGGAGCATGTGGAAAGGGATCCGCGAAGACCGGATCGGCGCAATCACGGCGCGGCCCTGTCTTCAATCGCAAGTGTGCATTGCACTGTTCCGCCGGGTCGGCCGCGTGGCCTCAACGGCAGATTTCGCCAAGCCGTCTGCGAACCGCAGCCCAGCGGAATTTACTCATGCTCATCGTCGGGCTCCGCGGAAACTAAGTCCTCTACCCAACCAATTTCAACTTGGTGATCTGTCGAGCGCTCAACATCAATTAAGTGAGGAACCCGTGTCCATTGATGATCGCGCCGCACGGCCTGGCGAGTTGACCTGCCTCAACGATCACTGCGACAACGCGGGAGGACCAGTCGCAGCGACGGCATGTCCGCTGTGCGGTCAGGCCACGTACCCTGTTCCACCCGAAGGGCCTCATTACCCAACCCCGGCCGCCCCTCCACGAGGAATGCCTAGCGTCGGCGATATCATCGGCCGGGTAGTATTTGGTGGATTTTGGACGGTTGCGACCGTGGGCGCGTTGTTGGTGTGCGCATATTCTATCAAGGAAGGGCGAGTCGGCGGGGCATTGGTCGCTGTCGGAGTGGCGCTGTTGTGCGGACTGTACGCACGATACATTCTCCGTGGAGGAACCTTCCGTATCTTGTTCTGGTGACCGTCGTGACCCGTCGGCTCGTGCGGATACCGTCGGGCGATTGCCTGGACAGGCCCGGCGTGGGTCATGACCACCTGGTGGCTGCTTCGCTGAAGACCCGGCCTATCGGTAACAGATCGCTGAATGCCATCCGACAGTGTGCCGCGAAATTGTGGGGTATGCGGTGGGGCCGAAGCGGTATTCGGAGAACAGGCTTTGCAGGGCCCGCCGGGCGGCGGTAGCCATCTCTTCGGCGGGCTTACCGCCGGGAACACCCTTGCGTGTAGCTGAGCGCCCTACCCTCCGACATAGGTGCCGTCCGGTGGGTCGGCCAAGATCACGGTCGATGCCGTCACGGAGATCATGCCCTGGCAGTTCAATCTCCTCCAGGCGAACGGTTGGCGTGTCTGCAACGCACAAGGCTCCTACTAGCGGCCAAGGTTTTAGCCGCCTGGCTGCAGTTCTGACCCGGCCGCGCAGGGCCGCATCAAGCAGACTGGCCAATCGAAATCGAGGCGGCATGGCCACGCGACCGATCAATTAATGCCGATCGCATTCATGCAGCGCGGCGCACCGAGGCAAGACCAGTGCGCACATCTTCCGCCGTCGGTGCGCGCTGCCCAGTCGCCGCTTGTCGCGGTCGGCAACCGGCGCCTTCGCCGTAGAGCATCGTGAACTGCCCAAATTGCACGTCTGATCATCCCGCCCGCGGTGGTCATCGGCGTGGCGCCACTCGCGACGGTAGGGTCGGCGCGATCGGGCTACGTCGCGGCTAAGCTCGCGAGAAAAGGGATCGCCCCCAGGCCCGAACATGGCATGATCTGGAGGCCAACCTACGCCGCGGCGATTCGTTTGGGACCCCGGCCGCAGTGGCTCGCGGTCGTCCATATCGACAGCGTATCGAGACTTCGACTGAATTGAGACACGATCCATCGCTTAGCACTTCACTGTTGATCCTTTTTAAGATCCGGAGGCGTTATGGCATATCAAGATCTTCAGCTGCAACGGTCCCTCCGGGAGTCTTTGCGTCGCCGATCTAGTCTCGTTGGATTTTCAGCACTTGTAATCCTCGCCTATGCCGTTGTGGCTCTCATCGTCTTGACATACACCAAAGGGATATTCGAAAAGGAGGTCGCGCCTACTTTGCCAAAAGAAGGTATTGTGCTTTCATTCGAATTGAACAGGGATTCGATTACCAGATCATTCACAGTGGATGTGCAGGCCGCACAACCTCCGCCGCCAGCCGGTCAACCAGCCGAGCTCAGTGTTCGACTCGCAGGTGACTTGCGGCACGATGGCGGGCCGGGTGAGTTTCCCGAGGGACAGATAACAGTAGGGGTCAACCGTCTAACCGAAACACGTTTAAGCATCGCAATAACCGCAGACCCCTGGGCTCCTGAGAAGGTGAGGGCGGGAGTTTTTCGTGGCCTCGTTCAAGTCCGAGGACCCGGCATTTCGACGGACGCGCCGTTGACAATCTGGCTAAAGGATCGGGACGGCCGCGGCGCGGCGCTCGCCCTGACGCTCTTGCTCCTTGGCGCCATGCTGGGACTCCTGGTCAAATACATCACCGAACGACTGACGCCGCAGGCTGTGCTGGTCCGGCGCCTCGGAACGTTGAAGCGAGCACTTAGCTACCGCGACGATGGTGCCACCCTTCCAGTCCGGGCGAGGATGCGAATAGACGATCTTGAGGACCAGATATCTCGCTCGGACTACGCCCAGGTGGAGAAATCATTCGAGGAATTCGACAAAGATAAGGTCGCGCTGGCCACAATGTCGTGGCATTTCCGCATTTTACTCGACCAGCTTGATCAGCAAGCTGGGATACTTCGCGGGGCGCGCAAGCTATCGTCAACAGACGCCAGACTAATCGAGGGCGTGCTAGAGGCAGAGTTCCGGGCGGTCCAGAAGTCGCAGGTACTTGATTGGCCGGAACAAGAAGAGGATATGGTTGCGCAATGTCGTGAGAATGCGAACTCGTTCGGCGTGGTTACCGGCATCATATCCCGGTTTCTGCGAAGCCCCGGAGATCGTAGGTTGCGCGCCCAGCTCTTCGATATCCAACAGGGCGATTTGCCGCCTGCCGGGTCACTACTTGACGTACCCGAAACTGACACCGAAGCCGACGAGAGCCCATCTCCACTCGCAGATTCGCCAGAAGCTCGCGACTTCGGTCCGAGAGCCGGCATTGTGGGAATCGTGACTCCCGGACTACGGCAAGATCCCGGACGGGTGTCGCTCCTTTTCCGGCAGGCGAGAACAATTGCGGCACTGGCATCCGTTCTGGTAGTCAGTCTCGTTGGGCTCAAGACCCAGTACCTCGACCAGAGGCCTTTCGCTGGAAACCTTTCGGACTGGCTCGGGATCGGCCTCTGGGGTCTCGTTGTTGAACTTAGTGGCGTCGCGGTTCTCGACGTGCTTGGCCGCTTGGGCAGCGGTGGGACCGCTGGCTCGACCAGACCGTAATTCGAATTCATCTCGACGGGATCGCGCACTTCTACGACCGCACCGACGTGGTGGTCCGCATTGACGGCGTCACCGAGTTGGTTTCGTTGGGCAGCGACGATATGCCCTACGGCGGCTGGCGGGAACGTCACCGGCGTGTTCCGCGAGCGGGGCCGCGCCGCCGCGGTGCCGAATGCCCGGGCTGCTCGGTTGTCGCGCGCAGGCTCCGCTGACAACCGCGCCCGCAGCGAGTGGGCAGCCGAGAATGGCTCGGCGGCGCCCGATCGGCGCGCCGGCCGATGCAATCTGGTCAGGCGGAGCGGTTAGCCGCTGCGGGTGCGCCACATACCGACGCGGTGTACGCGCCGCCATCCGGCGAGACGCAAATGCGCGCCGGCACCCTACGTCGAGCCGTGGCGGGAGCCGGGCTCGCCGGGGCCCGTTGGGCAGGCGCCGTTGCAGGTGCATCCGCCGCGGTACGACGTCGGTGTCACGCAGGTGTCCAACGCGATTCTCGCGGGAACGGTCGACGACGCCGTCGCGCGGCTCGGCGACCTCACCGTGTCGGCCGCCGCCGAGATCCTCGGTGACGTGCCGCCGGCGCGGGTAGCCGTACTGCTCGCCGCCATGCCGCCGGAGATCGGCGCCGACGTGCTGGCGTCGATGGCGGCGGATCGGGTGGCGGTGCGGTTGTCCGCGCTGGCGCCGGCCATGGCGGTGGCGCTGCTCCTCACCATGCCGATCCGGGCGGCCGCCGACCGGCTCGGGCTCATCCCGGTGCGGGTGGGCAACCCGTTGCTGCGCGCAATGCCGCCGCAGGCCGCCGCCGACCGGTTGGCGACGATGGCACAGAACGCGGCGGGGCTACGCCTGGCGGGCCTCCCGCCGCAGGTGGCCGCCGGGCTCGTCGCCGCGATGCCGCCACCGGCGGCGGCCGTGCGGCTGACCATGATGCTGCCGATGACCGCCGCGACGATGCTGCGGAACCTGCCCTGGCCAGTCGTCGCGGACCTGCTCATGCTGATGCCACCGGCCTCCGGTGCCGAGGTGTACGCGGCGATCCACCAGGTCTGGCAACGCTAGGTTCCAGCTCGTGGATCACGGAGACTCGGCCGCGACGATGCGCCAACGAAGCGGCTCGACAGGTGCGCTGCCCAGGCGTCGAGCATTGACCCTGAGGACCTCAACCACGGCGAGGTCATGAATCTTGCTCAGCTCGGCGGGGCCCTAACCGCGGCGAATCAGAACGCGTACGAGCCACAAGATCAGGTGCGCGAATCTGCCGCGGCGAGCGTACTGGTGTTCATCGCCGGGAGTGACGCATGGTGATGTATGGCTGCCATCGTCAACCCAGCCGTCAGCGGCGGGGCCCCGAACGAACTCGTACTCCGCGCTACGCCGGAACGCAGCAACCCGAACGGCCCGCTGATGAGTGGGCACGTTGTCGTGCCCTTCTCAAGGACAGTGATCGTCAAAGGAAGCATCTGGTCGCTTGCAAGTAGTGACGGTGCGGCTATATTGCCCATGTTGCGTCAGGCGGTGAGGTCACGTTGCTCATTGAGAGATACTCGATAAGGTGAGCTGCGCGCGCTCGAGCCGCCGCGCGATCGGAGTCGGTCAGTTTCACCGGACGCGCTTCCGAAACGACCACTGAGAGCTCGGCATCGAGCTTGTCGAGATAACTCCTGATAGCTGGAAGGTTTTGGCCTTCTCCTCGCCAAGCTGGCGGTCCGACGTCAAGTTGCAGGTAGCGTTCGTAGGACTCTGCAAGAGCGCTTAGAGTGGCAGCCGCACGCCCGTGGTCTCGGGACCTACTGGCGGCGCCCAAGGCTTGCTGTAGCGGCACCAGTGCGGCTACGGCTATAGACAGCACTATGCCAAGCCAGCCCGCTTTCAGGTAGCCAACCGCGGCGAGTGACGCAGCAACCGCCGTCACCGCGCTAATCACCGTCTCGATGCGTGCCCATCTTTCGGACTGGCGTCCATGAGCTCGCGCACGAACATCTGATTTCATGAGTCGCTGAATGCCCAGACGTGCAATATCATCTGGCATTCCAATAAATGGAATTAAATTCCCCTCTGTCAATTTATTCCCACCTTTTGATATGACGTTTCCTAAGCTTGCGCAGCAGGTGGACATTGTCACGAAAATTGCCACGTGAATTTCCTGCGCTCGGCGCTAGCCCGGCCGGAGAGGACAGTGCGCCGGGCATGTCGCTCCTTTGCGACATGGGCTATTCTCGATGCTGCCGAGGTGACTGGCCACCGGAAGGGTGTCAATCCGACAGCCTTCCGACGTAGCATCGATCGGCTTCACCGCCGCCTGAAGGTACACGCCTCTGTCGCGATCCGGCAGGGCGGCTGCGTATCCGCATACCTGCGTAGTGTCGTGCTCATGTCTGAGAAGGCGGAGCGACGGACGGCGCGCTCGGTGGTCGCGGAGTACCACCAAGCCGAGTTGGAAGACCTACTCGCCCGCGTGGCAGAAGCCGTCGATCGCTACCGCGAAGGTGAGCTCGACGCCTTCGACGTCGATCAGATTTTGTTCCAGTACTCCCGATCGGCGAAGGAGCTGTGGAAGTACTGCAATCTCGGCCCAGTGGAGATGGCTGCGACGCTCATCTGTGAGCGGCCACCGCACGACTGGTGGGAACGCGGTGCGCCGAGACGACGGTGATCGTGGACAGCTCGGCGACCCCGCCGTGCACTCTCATGCCGCGAACCGGGTGCGGCAGACCGGCTCCGCGGCGCAGCGCGAAGTGTCGCGCCGGTACCGTATCGGCATGGCTGACGATGACGGCCTGGTCGGTGACGATCCGCTGGTTGACGGTATGAGCCTGTCGCTACGGCTGCGGCGGGACTTCTCGGTCACCGACGCCGATCGGCTCCTGGCCGCAGCCCGCCGTATCTATCGCGACCTCAACCCCGGTACCAGCGCCGAGACAGCCGATGCGATGGTGACGTGCGCCGCGGATGCGCTGTTCGTCATCCTCGAACACGCAGGACTGCTCGGCGAGACCTCCGACAACCGGCTCGCAGAATATGCAGGCGACGGACTGGAGGTCGCCGGATGGCGGGCACAGGTCGTCCCGAACGAACCATGGCCGCTGTCGCCCGCGCCTCTGCACGACTGCCTGCTCGGAGACGTTTTCGCACTGCCACCCGATGCAAGCGAAGACGAGCGTTGAACAAGTGCGCACATCTGCCGCTGTCAATGCGACGTTGGTTTTCGAGGGCTGGTCACGTTGCGCCGACGAGGCAGGGGCACGTCTCGTCCTGGCGCTTGTAGTCGTAGGAACGGGGATGACAGCAGTAGCAGACGCTGAGCAGTGTGTGCTGGGGTTCGGTGGACTGGTCCGGGTCAGCGCCGCATGCCGGGCACGGTGTCGGCGTGTCTGGACCGGTCACCGTCGGCGCTGAGCGGGTCCACCAGGCAACGACGCGCTCGGCCACGGAGTCGATCTCATCGTCGGCCACGTCGAGCGGTCGCGCGGCGGGCGGGCCGGCGCGACGAGCCGTCGGAGTCGTTCGCGACCGCCACCCGCGTCCTGGCCGCCTACGACCTTCTGACAGCCGACCGACCGTGGCCGGTCCCGGTGGTCCCAGGCACGACGCCGTGAGCGAGACTGAGAGCAATGCCGCTCTTACGACCTGGAGCTTTCCTATGCCGCACGGGATCGTCCGCTGGTTCGACGCCGAACGGGGGTTCGGCTTCCTCGCGCCTGAGGACGGCTCGCCAGACGTGTTCGTGCACGCCTCCGAGATCGTGGGTGAAGGCGGCCCGAAGGTGCTCCGTGAGGGCCAGGCCGTCGAGTTCGAGGTCGGCGAGAACGACCGCGGTCCGCAGGCGCTGCGCGTCCGCGTTACCGCCGAGCAGGCCGCCGGCGGCGCCGTGGGCGTGCTCGGCACGGTCAACTGGTACGAGCCGGCGAAGGGGTACGGGTTCGCCTCGCCGGACGGCGGCGGCCCCGACGTCTTCGTGCACAGCTCGGCCATCGTGACCGGCGGTGTGCTCAGCGACGGTCAGCGGGTGGCCTTCGTCGTCGTCGAGGGCGAGCGCGGCCCGCAGGCCGCGCACGTGGTGCCGCTCGGTCCCGGGGCCGGCCTGTCCGCCGGTGCCGACGGGGCGGACGGAACCGTCTCCTGGTACGACGAGGACAAGGGCTTCGGCTTTATCGTTCCCGATTCCGGCGGCGGGGACGTCTTCGTCCACGCCCGGTCCCTGGCCGAGGGCCTCACCTGGCTGGCAGAGGGCGATCGGGTGGCGTACGAGGTCGTCAGCGGCGACAAGGGCCCGCAGGCCCGCGATGTGCAGCTGGTCCGAGGGGCCGAGCCCGCACCGCCACCGCGACGGCCGGCACCGGCCGGGCCGCCACCCGCCAGGAGGGAGCCGCCGTCACGGGGCGTGCCCGCACGCGCGGGCGAGGGCGTCGTCGCACGTTACGACGGCGACCGCGGGTTCGGGTTCATCACCCCGGATGCCGGAGGCGACGACCTGTTCGTCCACGTGTCCGTGGTCGCCGGGTCGGAACCGCTGCAGCAGGGCGACCGGGTCCGGTACACGGTGCGTCAGAGCGACCGGGGCCCGCAGGCCGACCGCGTGGAGCGCCTCTGACCTCTGAACACATGCTCATCTGGCAGACCATGCGCGGCCACATTTCCGCTCTAGTAACTATCCGTGAGCGAGTAGGTCTCGACCAGCTGGCGTAGTGCCGCGGCCGACGGTTGGCTCCCAAAATCGCGAACATCGAGGTCGGGAAGATCCCACTGGCTCCCAAACTCAGCAACATTCGGCTCTGTAGTTCACCAACAAACCCACGAGAGGAACTCGCGAACGGAAGCACAGTCGAATGAGAGATGCAGCGCGGGTTGTCCAACGGATTCCGGCCTTCCCCGGTCACCGGCCGTGGCCCTCCGTACCCGCGGGCCTCTGCCGGTTCGACCCCGCGACGTTGTCGGTCGCGGGTTCGCGCTTCCACATGGTGGCCCGTGCCAGACTCCGGAACCCGAGCCGCTGGTACACCGGTTGGCGGGCTTCGCCGTGATCAGTACGGCGGGCAGGTGCGGAGCGATCTGCGCGGCCCGCCAGGCCGTCGCGATGCGGTACTCCTCGGCGCGGGGGCCGGCAGTGTCCCGATCCGGTCCACGCGTGGCGCCGCCCCGAGCGTGGCGGTGCCCGCCTGGCCAGTTCCAGATCACGGCTGTCCACAGGTAGCCGGACAACGGCACGGAAGCGACGGGCAGCGACCACGACGGCGGCCCTGCCGAGGCGGCTCGGCGACGGAGCCGCGTCCCTCTAATGCTCCTGGGCGGGCGCCCCACCGGTGACCGTGAGGCTGTCGGGAATCGCCCCGAACGCCGCGAGGGTGTCCGCCGCCAGCAGCGCGCGATCGGCCTCGCCGGTGCGGGCGGCCCACCGGGCGATGCTGCGCTGGTGTGCCGCGACGACGATGTCCATGGCCAGCAGCACGCGAAAGTCTTTTGGGGCGGCTAGCTCGTGGCGGTCTCGCATGATGGACAGCGCGGCTTCGGTGGTGCGGTGGCAGAAGTAGAGGCAGTGCGCCTCGATGGCCGGAGTCGCGACAGACAGGTGGACGGTGCGGCGCAGGCGCTCGGCCCACCCGTCGGAGTCCATCTTGTCGAGCCCGGCGAGCAGGCTGTCGCGCATGAGATCGACGAGGGGCCGCCGTCCCGGCGGGGCCGCCTCCAACGCCTCCAGCGCCGCCGCCCACATGTCCTGGTAGGTCGCCATCGCGGCGTGTTCCTTGCTCGTGAACGTGCGGAAGAAGGTGCGCTTGGACACCTCCGCGGCCTCGCACAGTTCGTCGAGCGTCACGTGGTCGAAGCCGCGGCGGCCGAAGAGGTCCAACGCGCTGTCGATCAACGCCTCACGGGTGCGTCGCTTACGGCGTTCGCGCAGGGACGGTCGGGCGGTCATGGTCGCAGTCTACGTGAACGCCACTTGTCGCCAACTGCCACTCAGTGGCACTATGACCGCGACTTACCCGGTGAACGAAGGATTTCCTCGTGCGCGCTCTGCTTGTCGACCGTTCCGCTCCAGCCGGCCTCCGCCTGGGCATCGCGCCCGATCCCGAACCGGCCCCGGACCAGGCCCTCGTGCGGGTGCACGCGACGTCCGTCAACCCCGGCGACCTCGGTTACGAGGCGGCCCCGGAGGGCACCGTGCCCGGTTACGAGGCAGCCGGTGTCATCGAACGCGCGGCGGCCGACGGCTCCGGACCGCCGGTGGGTACGCCCGTCGTGACGCTGGACGCGCACGGCGGCTGGGCCGAACTGCGCGCGGTCGGCACCACGCTCATCGGTACGGCACCCCGCGGCGCGGACCCGGGCGCCCTCAGCACCGTCGCGGTCGCCGGAGCTAGCGCGCTACGGGCGTTGCGCAGAGTGGGACCGATCCTGGGCAGGCGGGTGCTCATCACGGGAGCCGCCGGCGGCGTGGGGCGCTACGCCGTTCAACTCGCCCGGTTGGGCGGCGCGCAGGTCATCGCCGCGGTCAGGGACCCCGCGACGCACGGGTCGGTGCTGCGTTCGCTCGGTGCCGACGAGGTCGTGGACAACCCCGCGACGGTCACGCAGCCGGTGCACGGCGTCATCGACACGGCCGGCGGGACGACGCTGGTCGAGGCGTACGACCGCCTCGCCGCCCACGGGGTACTGGTGTCCGTCGGGCCCGGCACCGGCGAGACGTTCCCCCCGATGTCGTTCGCCGGTCACGCCGGGCGGCACGAGCGCACGATCGTCACGTTCTTCAACCCCGAGGGCGCGCCGATGCCCGCGGACCTCACCTGGCTCGCGGAAAAGGTCGCCGGCGGCGCGGTGGATCCCGGCATCACGGCGCGCACCGGTTGGGACAACGCCGCAGACGCGATCCGGTCGCTGCGCGAACGCCTCGTGCGGGGCAAGGTCGTCCTCGACATCACCTGATCCGGCGGGAGTGCCGTGCGGGTGTCGGCCCGTGCGTCCCACCGTTACCGCACCGCCGACCCCGACCGGATCCGATCCGACCACCCGTCGTCCCGGCTAACGCCGATATTCGGCGATCAGTTCCCCGAGCAGGCCGAGCATCGCCTCGGCGGCGGGACCGCGGTGCGGCGGCGGCGCGGTGACGGCGTAGAGCCGTCGCGGGGGCAGCGCCGGTTCGGTGGGGCGCAGGACGATGTCGCGCCGCACCGCGGTGCGGGCCAGCGGCGGCACCAGGGTGATCCCGCTGCCGCTGGAGACGAGGGCCTGCTTGCCGTTCCAGTCGTCGCAGAAGAACCCGACCCGTGGCGGTGCGCCGAGCGCCTCGGTCAGTTCGGTCAGCGGCCCCAGGCAGTCGGGGAACGCGCCCTCGATCCACGCCTCACCTGCCAGGTCGGTGAGGCGGATCCGGGTGCGGGAGGCGAGCCGGTGCGCGGCCGGCAGCGCCACGAGGAGTTCCTCGTCGAGCAGCGGCGTCAGCTCCACGTCGTCGAGGCCGACGGTGGTGGTGTCGCCGTGGTGCCGGGCCCGCTCCGGGTCGGCGTACAACTCCCAGCCGGTCACCAGCGCGACGTCCACCGCGCCGGCCCGGATCGCCGGTAGCGGGCCCGCGGGATCGTGCCGCACGAGGGTGATCTCGACGCCCGGGTGCGCGCCCCGGAAGCGCCGGATCGCCTCGGGAACCAGCACCGTGTTTGCACTCGGGAAGGCGGACATGCGCAGCGATCCTGTCTCCAGGTCACGGAACGCGGCCAGCCGGGCAGACATGTTCCGCAGCCCGTCGAGCACCTCCAGGGCGTGTGCCAGCGCAGCCTCCCCCGCCGGCGTCGGGCTGACGCCGCGCGGCGAACGGCGGAACAGCCGCACCCCGACCCGCCGTTCCAGGCCGCCGATCTGGCGGGATACCGCGGGCTGCGTCATCGACAGCGCCTCGGCGGCCGCGGAGAACGACCCCCGCGCCGCGACCTCCACGAGAACCCGCAGGGACCACGTGTCCAACATGCGCCGAGTGTATGGCGGGCATGTTCAACCGGCAGTGGTGCGCATGCCCGGAGCGGACCAGGCTGAGTTCATGCAGATCGCCAATGTTCAGCAGGACGCCGCATGGAACGGGCCGGAGGGGCACCACTGGGCCGCACGCGCCGAAAGCATCAACGCCGATCTCACCGACCGGCTCCTCGCCGCCGCCGACATCGCCCCGACCCACCGGGTTCTCGACGTCGGCTGCGGCACCGGCGGGAGCACCCGCGCGGCGGCACGCCTCGCCGTCGACGGTGCGGCCGTGGGGCTCGACCTGTCCGAGCCGATGCTCGCCCGCGCCGCCGCACTGGCCCAGCGGGAGGGCCTGACGAACGTCCGGTTCGAGCGGGGCGACGCGCAGGTGCACCGCTTTCCCGCCGGCCGTTTCGACGTGGCGATCAGTCAGTTCGGCATCATGTTCTTCGCCGATCCGGTGGCGGCGTTCGCCAACATCCGCCTGGCCCTGCGCCCCGGCGGGCGGCTGGTGTTCGTCTGCCCGCAGGCCGCGGACGACTGCGAGTGGTACCGCGTCCCGATCCGCGCACTCGACCCCTCCGGGTCCGAGTCGCCCACACCGAACGAGGGGATGTTCTCGCTCGCCGACCCTGGCGTGATCCGCGACGTTCTCGGAAAGGCAGGGTTCGCACGTGTCCGTGCGACGGCGGTGACGGCGTCCGTCAGGTTCGGCCGCGACCTTCCCGAGGCAGTCGACTTCTTCGCCGGAAGCGGCCCGGTCCGAGCCGTCCTCGAATCCGGTGCGCTCACCGAGGACGCGGTCCGCGCGACGCTCGGGTCCGCGCTCCACCCCTACGTCTCCCCCACCGGCATCCTCGTCCCGGGACGTCATTGGATCGTCGAGGCCATGTGAGGGAACGACTTTTTCGCCCGCCCGGTCCACATGATCACTGCGGCGACGCGTGCCGCTCCCGGTCGTGCGGCACGGTGACCGTCACGGGCGACGGCGTGCCGGCCGTCGGCACGATCGCGGGTGAACGCCCGGGGTGCCACCAGTTGGCCGGGCCGAGCAGCGCCATGACGGCCGGCACCAGCAAGCCGCGCACCACCGTGGCGTCGACCGCGATCGCCACCGCCATGCCCAGCCCGAACATCTTGATCACCGGGTCGCTGTGCAGCAGGAAGCCGGCGAACACGACCACCATGATGAACGCCGCCGAGGTGATCACCCGCCCGGTGGCGGCCAGTCCGGCGCGCACCGAGGCCCGGTTGTCGCCGGTACGCCGCCACGCCTCCTGAACCGCGGTCAGGAGAAATACCTCGTAGTCCATCGACAGGCCGAACAGCAGCGCGAAGAGCATCATCGGCACGTAGCTCTCCACCGGCACCGGGCCGTCCAGGCCGATGAGCGTGGCGCCCCAGCCCCACGCGAAGACGGTGGTCAACGCCCCGTACGCGGCGCCGATGGAGACCAGGTTCATCACGGCCGCCTTCACCGCGACGACCGGCGCGCCGAACGCCAGGTACAGCAGCACCGTGGACAGCACCACGACGACCGCGATGACGTACCACATCCGTTCGCCGACACGTCCGGCCAGGTCGGCCTTCGTCGCCACGACGCCGCCGACGTGTGCGGTCGTTCCGGCGACCGGGGTGTCCCGGACGGTCTCGACGAGCGCGGCGGTGGCCGGGTCGCCCGGTCCGGTCGTCGGGATGACCCGCAGCGTGGCGATCGCACCGTCGGGCGACGGCCGGGCCGGCGCGACCGACGCGACGCCGGGCAGGGCCGACAGGTCCGTGCGGGCCGTGGCCAGTCTCGGGTCGTCCGCTCCGGTGGCCGGCGGGTCGAGAACGACCACGACGGTCAGCGGTCCGTTGACACCCGGCCCCAGTCCGGCGGCGAGCAGGTCGTAGCTCGTGCGGCCGGCGCTGCCCGGTGCGGCGTCGCCGGCGTCGGTCTGTCCCAGCCGCAGACTCAGCGCGGGCGCGGCGAGCAGGCCCAGCAGGGCGGTGGCCGCCATCGCGTAACGCCACGGCCGACGGGTCACCCGGTCGGCCCGCCGCGCCCACCCTGTCGTGCCGTCGGTGGCCGGTGCGCGGGTGAGGCGCAGCGCGTCAACGCGGGCGCCCAGCAGCGCGAGAAGGGCCGGCAGCAGGGTGACCGCACCGGCGACGGCGACCACCACGGCCACGCCGGTGCTCCACGCCAGCGTGGTGAGGATCGGTACCCCGGCTACGGCCAGGCCGCCGAGAGCGATCACCACCGTGCCACCGGCGAACACGACGGCGCTGCCGGAGCCGGCCATGCTGCGGGCGACCGCTTCCGGCACGGGCACGCCGCGGGCGAGCAGCTCCCGGTGGCGGGTGATGACGAACAACGCGTAGTCGATGCCGACGCCGAGCCCGATCATCGTGGCCAGGGTGCTCGCGACGCCCGGCACTCCGGTGATGTGGCCGGCGAGCCCGACAGCACCGACCGCGCAGGTCAGCGTCAGCAGGGCGGTCAGGATCGGCAGCCCGGCGGCAACCAGCCCGCCGAAGGCCAGGACGAGCACGACGGCCGCGGCCACCAGCCCGATCAGTTCGCTGAGCCGGCTGTCGCCGCGGTCGGCCGCCGCCGCCAGCGCGCCACCGAGGCTGGTCCGCACGCCGTGGGCCCGCAGCGGCGTGGCCGCCGCGTCGACCTCGGCGGCGAGCGACCGGTCGACCTCCCGGGCCGGGACGTCCAGTTCCACGGTGAGGTAGCCGGTCCGCCCGTCGGCGCTGAGCGTGCCCTGGCCGGTGGCCGGCGGCGTGACCACAACGACGTGGTCGACGGCGGCGATCGCCGCCACCGCCTCCGTCAGGGCCGCCTGGCGGGCCGACTCGTCCAGCCGGCCGGTCCCGACGTGCACGACGACCTGCCCGCCGGCGCCGTCGTCGCCGACCCCGTGCGCGTGCACCAGGTCGCGGGCCGTCTGGGCGTCGCTTCCGGGCAGGCCGACCTCGTTGTCGACCGGACGGCCGTAGGCCACGACGGCGAGCACAACGGCGACCACCAGTAGCAGCCATGCCCCGAGCACCCGGCGCGGGTGCGCCGCACAGCCGCGGCCGATCCGGCCCAGCACGCGGTGTACGGTGCCGGCCTCTGCCCCGCTCATCGCGCTCCTCCGCAGTCGCCGTTCCGCGTGCCGGCGCCGGTTGCGGGACCGCTCAGGTCGTGCCCGCCGACGGTGATCCGCAGGCCGTCGTCGACGACGCCGACCGACCGGTAGGCCACCTTCTCCGGCAGGTCGGGCAGCGTGCGCGTGGGCGTCCGGTCGACCCCCATGCGGGCCAGCACCTGTCCGGCGGAGCGCTGGACGCCGAACACCTCGACGGTGTCCGGTGTGACGGCCAGCGTGGCTCCCTCCAGGCGCGGGACGGCGAGGATCGTGACCGGCACGCTCTGTCCGGCGAACCGGGCCTCGGTGCGGATGCCCAGCCGGTCGCCGCGGGCGACGTAGCTGACCGGTCGGTCACCGAGCCGGGTCGGTAGGCCGTCGAACCCGACCACCAGGTCGACCCGCAGTTCGGCCACGGTGAACCGGCCGTCGCCCACCGCGACGTCGCGCAGGTCCGCGTCGACCCGGCGCACCCGCAGTTCGCCGCGCACCACGTCGGTCGCGGTCACGGTGAGGTGCGGGTAGCTGCCCGCGGCGACCTGGGTCAGGAACGGGAAGCCGTGCAGGTCGATGGCCGGCGTGCGGGCCAGCCCGGCGGCGCAGGCCAGCCTCGTGGCGAGCCGCCGGGACGCGACGGTGGCGGCGACCCGGTCGGCGACCGTGGCGGCGATGATGACGATCAGGAACGCGGCGGCGCTGATCCGCGCCCGGCGTGACCGCGGCAGGCGCGGTCGGATTCGGTACGACACCGGACCATTGCAGCGTCGGTGGCTGCGAGCCCGACGCGACGACGATGTGGGTTCGTCAAGAGTTCGGCGCCGGAACGGTGAGACGCACCGCGGTGCCGCCACCGGGCGGGCTGTCGACGGTGACCGTGCCCTCGTGCGCGGCGACGATCTCGGCGACGATCGCGAGCCCGAGACCACTGCCCGGGCCCCGCCGGTCGCCGCGGCTGAACCGGTCGAACAACTGACCCGCGAGGGCCGCCGGCACACCCGGCCCGTCGTCGGCGACGGTGACCCGGGCGGTGCCGGCCGCGCACTCAACCGTGACCCGCACCGGGGTCTGCGGCGGGGTGTGCATCCGCACATTGGCGAGCAGATTCGCGAACACCTGCCGCAACGCGTCCGGGTCACCGGGCACCGGGCAGGTCCGCGGGGCGTCGAGGGTCGCCGGCCGTCCGGGTTGCACAGCCAGGGCGTCGGAGAGCGAGTCGCGGGCCACGACGACGAGGTCGACCGGTTCGTGGCGCAGCGCCGGTTCGGTGTCCAGCCGCGCGAGGTACAGCAGGTCCTCGACGATCTTCGCCATCCGGGTCGCCTCCGCGTCGGCGCGTCGCAGCACCTCGGGCCGGTCGGCGTCGGTGACCATCCCCTGTCGCAGCACCTGCAGGTACCCGCGGATCGTGGTCAGTGGCGTGCGGAGTTCGTGCGACGCGTCGGCGATGAAGCGGCGCAGCCGTTCCTCGGAGCGGGCGCGGGCGGCCAGGGCGGTCTCGATGCGCCCGAGCATGCCGTTGACGGCGAGCGTGAGCCGCCCGACCTCGGTGCGGTCGTCGACGGCGCGTTCGACCGGAACACGCCGGTCGAGCACGGCACCCGGATCGCCGGCGGCGATCGCGACAGCGGTCGTGGTGATCCGGTTCAACGGCCGCAACCCCCGGGCGAGCAGCATCCGCCCGGCGAGGCCCTGCAACACCAGAACGAGAAGGCCGGCCGCCACCTCGACGAGGATGAGGCGGGTGAGGGTCTGCCGCATAGGGGCCAACGGGAACGCCACCAGGATCACGGCGTCTCCACTGTGGACGGTCACCGCCCGGTAGGCGCCACCGGCGGTGGTGACCGGCCCGGCCGCCCCGGTGGGCCATCGGTCCAGGAGCGTCTCGGCGGGCAGACCGGCCAATCCGCCCAGCCGGGTCAGCGTGCCGTCGGCGTCCCGGATCTCCACCACGTAGTCCGACGGCGCCAGCACCGCCTTCAACCCGCCGCCGCGCTCGTCACCGGCGAGCAACGCGGGCGCGCGCTGCACCGCGAACGCCCCGGCGACCCGCAACTGGTCGTCGGTCCGCTCGACAAGGTAGGCGCGCAACGCGACCGCACTCACGGTGCCTGCGACGGCCAACGCCACGGCGGTGAGCGCGAGCATCCACCACAGCAGCGACCGGCGCAGTGGCGGCCGGCTCACCACGACGCGTCCGATCCCGCCTCACGCAGCGCGTACCCGAAGCCCCGCCGGGTGGCGATCAGCGGCGGGCCGTACCGGTCGAGCTTGCGCCGCAGGTAGCCGACGTAGGTGTCGACGACGTTCGAGGCGCTGCCGAAGTCGTAGTCCCACACCGCTTCCAGGATCTGGGCACGGGACAGTACCCGCCCGGGATTGGCCATCAGGTACCGGAGCAACTTGAACTCGGTGGGCGACAGGGCCACGAGCGTGCCGGCACGGCGGACCTGGACGGCGCCCTCGTCCAGTTCCAGGTCAGCGAAGCGCAGCACCCCCGGCAGGGGCGGCCCGTCACCGACCGGTCGGATCCGGCGCAGCACCGCGCGGATGCGGGCCAGCAGTTCGTCGACCGCGAACGGCTTCGTCACGTAGTCGTCGCCGCCGTACGTGAGCCCCGTGACGGTGTCGCGGGGCGCGTCCCGGGCGGTCAGGAACACGATGCCGAGTTCGTGTCCCGCGGCGCGCAGGTCGCGACACACATCGAACCCCTCACCGTCGGGCAGCATCACGTCGAGCACCACGAGATCGGGTCGATCGGCGGCGGCGCGGCGCAACGCCTCCGCAGCCGTCCCCGCGGTGCTGACCGCGAAACCGTGAAAGCCCAGCACGGTGACGAGCATGTCGACGATGTTCGGCTGGTCGTCGACGACCAGCACCCGAACCGGTCCATCCATGACGGCATCCCAGCACAGCACGATGTGAATTCGATGAGAACTGCGGCCCGACGCCTGCCCTCTCCTCGTGCCGTCTCATGTTGAGGGACATGTCCGCGCCGAGCAGCCTCTCGGCGTTGTGGACGCCCTGGTGCCTGGGCCCTCGCTTGTCACGCACGCCGCCCCGGCATCGCCCGCCTCGCCGTCGACCTCGAGGTCGACCCCAAGCCCCGTCAAGGCAGCCATCGCCGTGCTGCGGCGCACCGGCCTGCTGCGCCTCGTGAGCGCCGGCGGCCGCTCCCGCCGTGCCGATGAGTACCAACTCGTCATACCGGTAGACCTTCTCGACCGCGACGACCTCGAAGTGCTCTCCCCCGCCGCTCACGACCTGGCGATCGAGATCACCCGCACCGAGCTGCGCGGTCGCCCGGCCGCCACGACCGACCCGCGACTGGCCCGCGAGGCTGCCGACACGCAGACCCCTCGACGGCCCGACATCTCCACCCGCGACTTCTCGGATGCGGGCCCCGTCGATGCCGCCGCCGGCACAGCGCAGGCCCTACCGGTACTTGTGTGCAGACCCCGTCGGTGCCTGCCACCACCCACAGACCTGCCACCGCTATGACCACCCACCTCGACGGCAGTGCCTGTACCGACGTTGCCGCACCGCGCCCACGTACGCGCATAACGGCCCCGACATCAGCCTCCACGAAATGTCCGCACGGGCTGACCAGCGGCCAACGACCCGACGGGCGACCCGCGTGCGCTCTGTGCCGGCGACACCGCATCACCACGGCGAGCGGCAGAGTCGACGGGCCGTCGATGCCAGTGGTGATGCCTTGATCTGCTCAAGCGTCGTTAAGCCGATCCAAACGGTGCTCCGCTCCGGGGCTACAGCAATTGCCGCAGATGTCGCGTGGCACGCAGGTCCATGGCAGCGGAGGCCCGTGGGCTCCGCAACGACTGCGCCGGCCCGGTCCCGAGCGACGTTCGTACCGAACTCGCTCACCCCGGCCGCCCGCGCGACGCCGACGTTGTCCACGGCCGTGCCGGCCTTACCCAGAGCCCGTTCCGGATCCGTGGGGAACGCCGACCTTGCGCACGATCACTACTTCCGACGGCGCGTGCAGCGCCGCAGCTATCTCGAAGGCGAGCGGAACACCGCCGCGCGGCAGGTCCAGCACCACGGCACGGTGCCGCACGGTCGAGCCACCCGCCCCGCCAGTCGCCGGCCCGCGTCCCTGCGATCACGAATCGCCTGGCGCGCCCTCCTCGTCGCCTCTTCGCTCAGCGCCCGGGCGGGACGGTGAACGGCTTACGCGCGGCGTCAGCCCGGGCCAACGCGGCCATCTCCGCGCGGTACCGCGCCGCGGACAGCTGACCCGCCAGCAACCGGCGGGCGAGCCGCTCCTCGACGGCGTACAACGGCGTCTGCGGCGCCGGCGTTGACGGCGGCGCCTTCTGCCGGCCCGGGGTCGGCGCAGCGTAGGCGCACAGCCAGAGCGCCAGCAGGACCATCGCGAACAGGCTGAGCCAGCCGATCATCGTCTCCACCTCCCCGGGACCGTCAGCCCGGCCCAACGGACCGCCGCCCGCCACCGCGGAGTTCCCGCACCAGCCGGGTCGCCTGGGCGATCACGTCGATCGCGGTGCCGACGAGGGCAACGGCGAGCACGAGCCGCACCGGCACCCGCCACACCGCGTCGTCGGCGAACGTGAACGGGAAGACCGCCCAGATCCGCACCAGCGACCACCACGCCACCGCCGAGCCCAGCAGCCGGCCGTAGGCCGTGAACCAGGCCACGGCCCCGACGCTGAACGCCAGGTTGACCGCGACACCGACGACGAGCGACAGCGCGACGGGTCCGAGCACGTGCGGCGTCCGTTCGGTGAGGAACGGCACGACGTCCCAGCCGGGCCATGCGTAGATGAGATACAGCAGCACCAGGTTGACCGTCGCGGCGGCGGTGTACCCGAGCCGTTCGCCCAGCCGGAGCGAACCCGGCCGGTGCAGGTCCTGACGCGTGTCCATGACGTTCCCCTCCCGTGGATCCCGCCGGTTCCCACCGTGCGTCGTGGCGGGCGGCGTGCGGCAGGGCCGGACGTCCCGGCAGCCGGCGGGACGATCGGCCCACGGCCGTGCGGTCCGCCGCCCCTGCCGCACGCCGTCCGCATGACGAAGCCTGGGACCGTAGGCCCGAACGCGGATCGGAGACGGCGATGGCCACGCATCCACCGATGTCCCCCGTCGTGGTGATCGGCGTCGGCAACCCCTACCGCCGCGACGACGGCGTCGGTCCGGCCGTCATCGAGTTGCTGCGCGAGCGCCGCCTTTGCGGGGTGGACCTGGCGGAGACCGACGGCGAGGCCGTGGCTCTCATCGCGATGTGGGACCGCAGGCGTCTCGCCATCCTGGTCGACGCCGTGTGCGCCGACCCGCCTCATCCGGGTCGGGTGCACCGCCTGACCGTTCCCCGTCCGAGCATCGAACGGGCCCGCGCCGCCAACTCCCACGGCATGGATCTCGGCGACACCGTCGAACTGGCACGGGAACTCGGCCGCCTTCCCGACCGCATGACGGTCTACGCCGTCGAGGCCGCCGATACCGGTTTCGGGCCCGACCTGACGCCGGCGGTGGCCGCGGCCGCGCGCCACATAGCGGACGAGATCGCCGCCGACATCGCCGCCAATGCGCAAAGGAGTTCACGATGATCGGAAAGCTCGGCCTTCCGCCCGGCTCGCCGCGGATCTACCGATCGCCCCCGTAACCGGTCGTGACCTGGTTCCGTGCCGCCCTCGACACGAGTTCCGTCGGCGGGACCGGTCTGTCGACGAACCCGACGGCTACGCCCGTTTGGTGGCATGGATGCGTTCGACGCTGCCGGCCTTGAGGCGTTCGGTCTCGACGATGTCGAATCCGGCCGCCGCCACGAGGGCGAGCTGGCGGCGGGTGAAGTGTTCCCCGGCGGCGGGGATGGTGATGCGTTCGAGCAGCCATTGCGCGGCGCGCACAGGCGGCCAGGTGCTGGCCACATGATCCAGCAGTAGGATCCGGCCGCCGGGAACGAGGACGCGGTGCATCTGGGCGATCGCGGTGGCGGGGTTCGGGATGGAGCACAGGGACAGGGCGCAGACGACGGTGTCGAAGGAGGCGTCGTCGAACGGGAGGTGTTCGGCGTCGCCCTCGTGCAGGTCGATCGTGCGGTTGAGGTCGGTGGCACGTCGGCGGGCGATGGCGAGCATGGCGGGGCTGAGGTCGATGCCGGTGAGCTGTACGCCTGACGGGTAGTGGGGCAGGCTGCGGCCGGTACCGACGGCGACGTCGAGGACACGTCCGCGGGCCCGGGTGCCGAGCCATTCGCGCCCGCCGCCGAACTGGACCTTTTCGAAGAAGGCGATCTGCTTGTCGTAGCTGGGTGCGCCCTTGTCCCAGACGCGGCGTTGTTTGGCGGTGGCGGCCTCGGCGGCGCTGGGTTTGGCGGTGCCGGTCATGGTGGTGGGTCCTTCCGGGTCATGGGGCGGGAAGGGTGCACCGCACGTCGGTGGCGGCTGCGGTGATGACGCCCATGACGACCTGTCGTACGCGGTCGCCGGCGCGTTGTGGGTCGGGTTGGCCGGCGTCGAGCCAGGCGATGACGGCCTCGATCGCGGCTACCGGGGCGAGTTGGGCGGCCCACCGGGCCAGTGCCGGGTCCGGGACGAACGCGGAGATCTGCTGGTGCGCGGCGGCGGTGGTGTCGGCGCGGAACTTCTCGATGCGTTCCTTGAACTCCGGTTCGCGCACGGCGTGCTGGAACAGCAGCCGGAACCCGGCCGGCGATTCGGCGGCGGCGGCGAGCAGCCCGTCGACGCTGGCGTCGGTGAACCCACCGACGGGTTCCTCGACGTGTGCTTCCAGCCGGGTGCACATGCGGTCCAGGACGGCCTGGTAGAGGTCGGTCTTGGAGTCGAAGTGCCGGTACAGGATCACCCGCGTGATGCCGGCCTCGGTAGCGATCTCGTCCAGCCCGGTCGCGGCGAAGCCGTTGCGGGCGAACGCCTCGGTCGCCGCCGCGAGGATCTGCTCTCGACGCTCGGCCCGGGGCAGCCGGCGTGCCGGCTCCTGGTTGCCTTCCACCATTGACGCACCCTCGTTCACTCGTTGACGCCAAAGTGTACTTAGATAGATGTTCACTCGGAAGTACACATCTTGGGCGAGCGCACGGGTCCGGTGGATCCCGGGCGGGCGCCGATGCGTATCCATCAGCAGGAACGCCGACCACGGGTGAGGCAGGGTTGAACATGGAATCCGAGCCGGGCACCGAGCCATCTACGGCAACCGTCGTGCCTGAGTACCGCAAGCCCGACGACGCAGAGCCGGCGCCTCCCGAGGAACAACCGTCGCGACGCCTTCCCGTCATGGGGCTGTTGATCACCGGCTCTTTGGTGGCGATCGTGATACTGGCCGCGGTCACGATCATGCCGTTCGTCGACCCACCGGAGAACGAGGTGCGCACGTCGGCGTCACCGGGATTCACCAGGTCTCCCCACACGGTGACCGGTCCGCTCGGCTCGACGAAGAACGCGGAGTTCGAACTCGCCGTCGGTGTCGCCACCGTGGTGGTGCGCGCCGCCGACCTCGGCGACAACCTGTACCGCGCGTCGACGGCGGAGGGCGCGCGGTCCGTGCCGCGCGTCTCCCAGGAGAACGGGCAGGTCCGGCTGCGGGTCGCCAACGTGTTCGACAGCGACAGCGGCGACGAGGTCACGATGGAACTGAACCAGCGGGTGCGGTGGCTCGTCACGATGACCGGCGGCTCGCAGTCGGCGTCCGTGGACCTGCGGTCGGCGGATCTCGCCGGGGTCAACTTCGTCGGCGGGGTCGCACGTATCGAACTGTGGCTGCCGGCACCGAAGGGTGAGGTCCGGGTGGCGGTCTCCGGCGGCGCCCGCGACGTGGTGGTACACGTGCCGGACGGCGTTCCGGTGCGGGTCGGCCTCAGCCGTGGTGCGGCGAAGGCCACCGTCGACGGCTCGACGCGCACGGGAATCGCCGCCGGCACGCGCCTGACACCCGCCAGTTGGAACGCCGCCCGGAACCGCTACGACATCGACGCGCCCGGCGGACTGGGAACCCTGTCGGTCGGCCGCTGACCGCCACTCGCGAGTAAGCGGGCCACACCGCCGACGGGGGCGAGCCGGCGGATCGGCAAGTTCAGCCCCGCCGTTTCCCGGCCGACCGCCTGTAACTTTCAGGCCGCCCCGTCGCGGGTGGGCGATGCCGTCGCGCTCGCCGGTCGGGTGCGATGCGGCAGGTGTTCGCGGCCTGATCAGGCAACGCGGAGCGACCGGCCGGTCGATGCCGCCGGGGCAGGCGGCCCCGCCTCCGGGCTTCCGCTTGACGCACCGAAACGGACGGCGCCACGCTCCCGTCGAAGCATGTCGATGCATCGAGCGATGGGAGATGCCGGTCATGAGGACTCGACCACGGCCCCGACGGGCGTATGCCGTCGGGATGGCGCTGTCACTCGTGGCGGGAGGACTCGTCGTCCAGCCGGCTCCCGCCGCCGCCGACCCGGGCCTGACGCTGTCGGTGGACGTCTCCGCTGCCCGGCACCCGATCAGTCGGGACATCTACGGGCTGAACGGCGCGGACCCGGCGTTCGCCGCCGAGATCGGCATGCCGGTGGCGCGGTGGGGCGGCAACGCCTCCACCCGGTACAACTACACCAACCACACCTACAACACGGGCAGCGACTGGTACTTCGAGAACATCGTCGCCGGGCCCGACAACACGCTCGAGTCGTTCGTCCGGATCAACAGGGCCCGGGGTACGAAGCAGATCGTCACGGTGCCGATGAGCGGATGGGTGGCCAAGGACTCACCGGATCAGCACCCGTTCGCCTGCGGATTCCCGGCCACCCGCTTCCCGCAGCAGGACTCGTTCGACCAGTGGGACCCCAACTGCGGCAACGGCCGGCAGGGCGGTGTGAACCTGACCGGGGCCGACCCCACCGACACTTCCATCCCGGTCGACGCCTCTTTCGACGGTGCGATGGTGTCGCACCTGGTGAGCCAGTTCGGTCCGGCGGCGCGTGGCGGCGTGGCGATCTACGAACTCGACAACGAGCCGGTGCTGTGGAGTTCCACCCACCGCGACGTGCACCCCGACCCGGTCACGTACGACGAACTGGGCGGCAAGGGCACGGCGACGGCCGCGGCGATCAAGGCCGCCGACCCGAGCGCCGCGGTGCTCGGCCCGTCGGGCTGGGGCTACTGCGAGTGGATCGCCTCCGGGCTGGACGGCTGCTCGCCGGGTGCCGACGCGGCCGCGCACGGCGGGCTCAACCTCTCGCAGTGGTACCTCAAGAACATGAAGGACTACAGCGACGCCCACGGTGGGAAGCGCTTCCTCGACTACTTCGACCAGCACTACTACCCGCAGATCAGCGGCGGGCAGGATGCCGAGGCCAACGCGCTGCGGCTGCGGTCGACCCGGTCGCTGTGGGACCCCACGTACGTGGAGGAGTCCTGGATCGGCCCGGGTGGTGTCAACGCCCCGCCGCTGCAGTTCATCCGCACGATGAAGTCCTGGATCGCGCAGTACTACCCCGGGACGAAGACCGCCATCACCGAGTACAACTGGGGCGCGCTGGACAGCATCAACGGCGCCCTCACCCAGGCCGACGTCCTCGGCATCTTCGGCCGCGAGGGCCTCGACCTCGCGACCATGTGGGGAGAGCCGCAGCCCACTCAGCCCGGCGCCTACGCGTTTCGGATGTACCGCAACTACGACGGCAAGGGCGGCCGGTTCGGTGACGTGAGCGTCTCGGCGACCAGCAGCGACCAGGGGCAGCTCGCGGTGTACGGCGCGCAGCGGCTGCGCGACAAGGCACTGACCCTCATGGTCATCAACAAGACCGGCACCGACCTGACCTCGCCCCTGTCGATCGCCGGGTTCCACGCCAACCGCAAGGCCCAGCGGTTCACCTACGGCCCGGCCGATCTGGGCGCCATCGCGCGCGGCGCCGACCTCCCGGTGACCGGCGGCACGATCACCGCCACGTACCCGGCCAACTCCATCACCCTGCTCGTGCTACCCGCCCGCCAACACTGACCGGACGGCTCCGTGGCATGCGATGCCGTGGACGACGCGGAGCGGACATGACGCATCCCGCTCCGCGTCGCCGTCCCGGTTGTCGGGCGTCGCGCCGGCGCGCTCATCCTGAGCCGGCGCCGACCTTCTCACCCGACCGGCTGTCCGCTGCCGGTGGCGGCGGTTCTGCGGTGGGCGGCCCCTCCGGTGCCGACGGTGGCCGGTCACGGCGGGCTCCGCCGGCGAGCCCCGTACCACCGAGGTAGATCAGCAACAGCGCGACGAGGATCGCGACCACCCCGCCGGCCAGCAGGGCCGTACCGAGCGGCTGCAGGAACGACAGCCGCACCGCCGGGCCGACCTCCGCGGACAGGCCGGTCATCCCGTCCGCTCGGGCGAGTACCACGGTCCAGGTGCCGGCGACCGGGGTCCAGTCCAGCCGCAGCGTGTCGGTTCCGGTCACCGAGGCGTACCAGAATCCCGCGGTGGTCGGCGCGACGACCGGGCCGACGGTGCCCGCCGTGCGGTGCACCGTTCGACTGTCGTCGGGGCCGTAGACAGCACTGAGTTCGTCGTGGGCGATGCCGTCCAACCAGCGTTCCACCGCGCCCGCGGGCGCGACCCCGAGGAACAGCGCCGCGTCGCCGTGGTTGGCCACCGTGATCCGGACCGCGTCCACGCCGCTCATCTCCTGACCGAACACGTCACCGGGCCCGACCTCGATGCGTCCCGCCGTCACCGCGGCCGTGGAGGTGGCGACCTGCCATGCGGGCGCCTCGACGTAGCCGTTCGCGTCCCGCGAGGCGTGCATCGCCAGGGCCGCGGCGCCACCCGTCGCGGCGAGAGCGCCGCCGGCCAGCATCAGGGCGCCGAGCACGATTGCGGTCACGTGGACGACGAGCCGTCCGCCGGGGTCGCGCTTCTTCTCCGGGGGAACGGGCGGAGGGTCCGTCGGTCCCGGTTCCACCGCTCCCTGATCCAGCCGGAACGGTGGGTACCGGTCGGTCAGCAGCGTCACGTAGGCGATGGTGCGCAGCACCCAGCGGTTCAGCCCGATCACCAGGTCGTACAGCCCGCCGGGATAGCGGCCGGCGAAGAGCAGGAACAGCGCCGCGATGAGCACCAGCACGCCCAGCACGCCGCCGGCGTACGTAAGCCGCCAGCCGTTGTCGTCGCCGTTCGAGAAGCCACCGCTGGTGATGATCCCGACGATGACCAGATGCGGCAGGGCCAGCAGCCAGGCCACCAGCGGCAGCCACCGCGGCGGGCGCGGCGGGCCGTCGACGCTCAGCCGGGCCGGATAATCGGCGACGTCGGCGAGCGTGAACGGCGGGTACCGGTCGGTGCCCAGCACCGAATAGCCGTAGTACCAGACCCGCCAGGTCCACCGCAGGACGCCGACGTTGAAGTCGAAGATCCCGCCGGGGTACCGGCCGGTGAACAGGACCGCGACGTAGGCGATCAGGGTCATCGCCACGAACGCGGTCCACAGCACGGCCAGCACGATGTAGTGCGGTATCAGCAGCAGCCACTTCACCAGCCAGAGCCACCGGCCCGGCCGGTCCGGCTGCGCGGACACCCGCACGGGATAGGTCCCCATGGTGTCCTCCTTTCCACCGTCTCCAGCACAGGACGCCCGCCTCGTGGGTGGCAGGGGCGAACGGCACCTCCGGGGCCGGGCCCTTCGGCCGTGGTGGCGCCGCCGGCGCGGGCACCGCCCCTTCAGCCGGCTGGGCGGCCCGGCGGCGCAACCGGCTCGCGGCGTGCCGTTCGCGCGGACTCGGCGGCGGCGAGGTCGGCCATCGCGGATCGGTACCGGGCGCGGTCGAGAGAGCCGGCCACGACGGCGGCGCACAGCCGGGCCTCTCTGGCGTGCCGCCGCCCGAGGCGGCTGAACAGGCGGCGCCACCGCGGCCGGCGGCGCACGGTTCGCTCCGGCCGCGGCTCGATCGCTTCCACGTAACCGTAGACGGCGCACATGAACCCGGTGCCGAGGAGGAACAGCCACACGTAGAGACCGAGGCTCATCGCGCTGCTCCGATGTCGCGCCGCGTGAAGACCGGCGCCGCGGCGATGATCACGGCCGCCGCACCCGCGACCAGCCACAGGTAGCGTCCCGGCAGCCCGGCCCCGATCGGTCCGCCCTCGAGCGCCTGGTGGAACGGCGACAACGGCTGCCAGCCCTTGACCGCGTCGACGAGCTGCCCCGCGACGAACAGCACGTAAGCCGCCACCGCCGCGACGGCCGGCACCGCCACCGCCGCCGCACGCCGGCCGGTCAACGCCCCGACGGCGAGCGCCAGCGCACCGAACTCGGCACCGAGCAGCACCATCGACAGGCAGGCACCGGCGAGGTCGAGCGGCCGCACACCGAGGCCGAAGGCGGCGGAGCACAGCGCGGCTGTCGACCACAGCACCACGCCGAGAGCCGCCAGCGAGGTGGCCAGCGCAGCCGCCTGCTCTGCCAGGAACCGCGCCGGGGTCACCGGCGTCACCAGCACGATGTCCAGCGTGCCCGCCTCCTCCTCGCCGGCCACCAGGCGCACGCCGCGTCCGACGGCGAAGATGATGAACAGCACCGGCAGCACCGCGCTGAACAACTCGGCGTTGATGAATCCTGCCCCGCTCGCGAAGTTGTCGAGGTCGAACAGTTTGCGCAGCGCCTCCGGATAGTTCGCCACGAACGCGTCGAGGTCGGGCATGTCCCGGACGGTCGGCCACATCGCCGACTCCAGCAGGACCAGCGCGGCGATGCCGACGCTCCATCCGATGATCCCTCGACGCTGGTCCCGCAGGCTCTTGAGGAACACGGTCATGGCTGTGGCACCTCCCGGGAGTAGTAGTTGACGAAGATCTCCTCCAGGTCCGGCTCGTGGGTCACGACGGAGACCACCCGATGCGGCGCGGCGACCTGTAGCAACCTCGCCGTCGAACCCTCCACCATGAGGTGGACGGCGCGACCGGCAACGGTGCACGAGCGCACCTCCGGCACGGCGCGCAGGGGCTCCTCGGGCGGATCCGTGTCGAAGATCAGGTCGATGCGCCGCTGGGCGCGCGACTTCAGCTTGTCGACGGCCTCGGTCACCAGCAGCCGGCCCTGCGAGAGCATCGCCACCCGGTCGGCCACCGCCTCGACCTCGGACAGCACGTGGGAGGAGAGAAAGACCGTCCGACCGCGGTCGCGCGCCTCCCGCACCATCGCCAGGAACTCCCGTTGGGCGATCGGGTCGAGTCCGGCAGTCGGCTCGTCCAGGATCAGCAGCGGCGGATCGTGCGCGAACGCCTGCACGATGCCGACCTTCTGCCGGTTCCCGTGCGACAGCGTGCCGATGCGGGCCGTCAGGTCGAGGTCCAGGCGTTCGGCGAGGCGCGCGACCGCGGACGGGTCGGCGCCGCCGCGCAGCCTGCCGAGGTGCTCCAGGTACCGCCCGGCGGTCAGGTCCGGATAAGCGACGAACTCCCCCGGCAGGTAGCCGACGAGACGCTGGGCCCGTTCCCGGTCGCGCACCGTGTCGTGACCGAACACCGCTGCCGCCCCGGACGTGGGGCGCAACAGGCCGACCAGGAGCCGGATCGTGGTGGTCTTGCCCGCGCCGTTGGGTCCGAGGTAACCGCAGACCGGTCCGGCGGGCACGGACAGGTCGATGCCGCGCAGTGCGGTGCGGCGGCCGTAGTTCTTGGTCAGGCCCCAGGTGCGGATGGCGTCCATGGGCTCACCTCCGTCGCTCCCGCCCAGTCTGGGCGGTCGGACGGCCGTCGGTGCAGGGTCCTTGGTCCCTGCTCGGGCGCGGTTCCCACGGGGACCGTGGAAGCTGTCGGCGACCTGCCGACGCCGCACTGCGGACTCACCGGGCGTCGGAGAACCCGGGCCCGGGAAATCCCGAGGAGGTCGGGAGAGATGGCTACCCGAACGGTAGCGAGCGTGACGACGTTCAACGAGACAGTGGACATGCTGGCGGCCCACCGGATCGGCGTGCTACCGGTTCCGAACCCCCGGTCGGCGCGGGGGCGCTACATCCGGGTCCGGCCGACGAAGCTGCGTCGCGGGCGGGAGACCCGCGGGCGAGGCCGCCGGCGTTGAGCCGGTCGACCGGCCGGCGCGCTCGCCCGGGCCCGGCAGGAGGTGCACGTGATGAGCGGACCGGTGGTGGTCGGGGTCGACGGCTCCGTCACCGGTGAGCGCGCCCTGGACTGGGCGACGGACGAGGCCCGCCGGCGCAAGCGGACACTGCGTGTGCTGCATGCCTACGGCTGGCCGCTGCCGGACCTTCCGGTGTCACCGGACCGCTACCGGGCGCCCCGCCCCGGCATGTCCGACGGTGAGTTGGCGCGCGACGTGGCCGAACGGCATGCGGCGCGAGCCCGCCGCGCGGCCCCCGAACTGACGGTGGAGACCGTCGTCTCCGGCGATCTTCCCGGGCCCGCGCTGGTGACCGCGTCGCTCGACGCCTCCGTCGTCGTGGTGGGCAGCCGAGGACTCGGCAGCGTCACCGAACTGCTGCTCGGCTCCGTGTCGTCCCACGTCGTCGCGCACGCCCGCGTTCCCGTGGTGGTGGTGCGCCGGCCCGCCGATCCGCACGCGCCGGTGCTCGTCGGGGTGGACGGGAAGCCGGCGTCCGACCGCGCCGTCGGCTGGGCCTTCGAGCAGGCCGCGTCGCGCCGCGTGCCGCTGATCGCGGTACACGCCTGGCAGGCGCCGGTGTCCCGCCGACACGGCGACATGCTGCCCCTCGTCCACGACCCCGCGATGCTCGCCAAGGAAGAGGCGCGGGTGCTCACCGAGGCGCTCACCGGCGGGCGCGAGGAGTACCCCGACGTCGTGGTGCGAGCGTGCCTGCGGCACGAGAGGCCGGCGAAAGCGCTGCTCGCCGAGTCCACGCGGGCAGGTCTGCTGGTCGTCGGTGCGCACGGCCGCAGCGAGTGGCGCGGCCTGCTGCTCGGCTCGGTGAGCCGCCACGTGCTGCACCACGCGGGCGTGCCGGTAGCGGTCGTCCACGAACGGCGGTGACCGACAGGGATCACCGTTCACTCCGGGCGGCCACCGGCACCGGTTGTCCGGAGCCGCCGTTCAGGGAGGAGATGCGCCGTGTCGGGCCTCATCGTCGTCGGGGTCGACGGCTCCCACCACGCGTCGGTCGCGGCGTGCCGGAGCACTCGAATCCGCGCGGACGGGCCCGGGAACTGGTTGACACGATCAGCAGCGCCGCCGTCGAGCGGCATCCCGGGTTGACCACCCGGCGTCTCGTGGTCGACGGCGTCCCCTCGGCCGTGCTCACGAGGCCTCGCGTGGGGCCGACCCGCTCTATGTGGCCATCGTGGGCTCGGTCGGGATCAGTGCGATCACGCACGCGCGCTGACCCGTCGTCGTCGGTTCCCGGGGTGGCGGTGGACTGCGCGCCCCGAGGCAGCGGGCGGAACGGTGTCGCGCCGGTACGCCACGGCGTTCACCACCGACGCGACCCCGTCGACGTGCGCGACGGCGTGGGCGATCCGTTCCGCCGTAACGCGTTCGTGCACCGTGCCGAACAGCACGACGACGCCGTGGTGAACGTCGGCCCGCAGGTCGCTCAAGTGGTCGCCGGGGATCGTGCGAAACACCTCGTGAACCGTCAACGTGCGCATCGCCGTTCTCCTCTCACCGGGGACGACGCTACGAGCGGCCGGCCCCGCGCGTCAGGGCCGAGCGGCTCGTTCCGCCCGGGAGCTCCCGCCGCAGCCGCCGGCACGCCACCGCGGTCAACACCACGGCGACGGCGAGCAGGACCGCAAGGTCGACGGCGATGTCGCCGAACCCGCCGCCCCGGCCGAGCGCGGTGAACCCGTCGACCGCCCACGCGTGCGGACTCACCACATGGGCAACCGTCCGCATGAACGGGGTGAAGAACTCCAGCGGCATCATCGTCCCGCCCAGCGCGGCCAGCCCGAGCCCGAGCAGGATCCCGATCGCCGAGGCGAGTTGCGGTGTGCGGGCGAGGCTGCCCATCAGCAGCCCGGCGGCACCGGCCACGGACGCGAACGCCAGCATCAGCGCCCCGGCGGCGAACGGATCACCCCACCGCACGTCGAACAGCAGCGCGGTGGCCACCATCATGAACCCGCCCTGGAGCACCGTGACGGTGAGCCGCCCCAGCCCCTCCCCGGTCAGGATCGCGGCGGTGCTCGTCGGCGTGGCGAGCATCCGGCGCAGCACCCCGAGCCGGCGCGTCTCCACCAGCGCCACGGACGCCGTCAGCGCGGTGACGAACAGGAACAGCAGCAGCTGCGTGCTCGCCGTGGTGTCGAAGCGCCCGCCGGTGTCCAGGTCGGTGCCGACCGTGCGTGCGGAGACCGAGAGCCGGGGCAGGCTCGCCGCGACACCGTCGACACCGCGCAGCCCGTCGTCGAGCGGTACGCCCCGTTCGGCCGCGACGAACAGTCCGGCGCGCAGCCGTCCGGCCTCGTGCCCGACGACGGCACGCACGACCGACCCGACCCGCGTGCCGACAGTGCCGGGGCGGGCGACGAACTCCACGGTGACGGCGTGCCCGGCCCGGATCGCCGCGTCGTAACCGGCCGGGACGAGCACCCCGGCGTCGAGTTCGCCGTGCGCGACCGCCGGTGCCAGTTCCCCCACGGAATGCCGGCGCACCGATATGCCGGCGCCCTGCGCGGCGAGTGCCGCCACGAGCCGGTCGGCCAACGGTCCGGACTCGGCCACCGCGACGCCGACGCGGGGCACGGCCACGCCACCGACGGCGGTGCCGAGCACGAAGACCAGCAGCAGCGGGAACACGAAGACGAACACCAGGTTGGTGCGGTCCCGCAGGGTGCGGCGCAGATCGACCGCCGCGATCGCCAGGGCCTTCACGGCCGCACCGCCTTCCGCAGTCGCACGACGGCCACCGCACCGGTGACCGCCGCGAAGCCGCACATGGCCGCCACCGCGGGCAGCACCTCTCGGAGCGACCCGCCGCCGGCCAATTCGCCCAGCCCGCCCAGGAACCAGCCGTGCGGCGTCGCCCACGACAGGGCCTTCAGCGCGGGGACCCGTTCGATCGGGAAGAAGACCCCGCCCAGCATGCCGAGCAGCATCGCGAGCACCGCCTGCCAGCTGCCGGCCTGTTCGGCGGTGCGGGCCAGGCTCGCCACCACGGCCGTCACGCCGGTCGCCGCGAGCACGGCGGCACCGGCCAGCGCCGCCACGGCGAGCGGGGCACCCCACGACGCTCCCATGAACGCGGTGGTCGCCACGATGAGCACCGCCAGGCTGGACGCGCCGAACAGCACGCTCGTGAGCAGCTTCGCCGTCAGGACCGCGCCCGGTGGCACCGGCATCGCCAGCAGCCGTCCCAGCGTCCCGCCGGCCCGCTCCTCGATCAGCGACGACACCCCGAACTGCACGGTGAAGAAGAGGAAGAAGACCGCCATCGCGGCGGCGAACCAGGTGCGCGTGTCGAGGATGCGCCGCTGCGCGGAGACGTCCACGACGCTCACCGGTGGCGTGAACCGGGCAGCCCGTTCCGCCAGCGCGGCGATCCGCCGCGGGTCGTGCGGTTCACCCGCCGCGGCCACGGCCGCCACGCGCACGCTCGTGAGGTCGTCCACGAACGCCGCCGCGAGCGAGCGCGCCACGTCGGCCGCGGTGGGCGCGTTGACGTTGCCGATCACCTCGATGGCGGCGGTGCCGTCGGTGCCGATGCCGGCCGGCAGCACGAACGCCGCGTCGATCGTGCCGCCGTCGGCCAGTTCCGCCGCCTCGGCCGGGTCGGCGACCCGTCGCACCGTCACGATGTCCCGCTCGGCCAGCCGATCGAGCACGTCGACGAACGCCGCCGCCACCGGCCCCCGGTCGAGGTCGGTGACCGCGTAGGCGAACGGCCGCGGCGTCTCGTTCCCGCCGAAGACCGTGGCGAAGATGAGGGCCAAGGTGAACGGGATGACCACGGCGATCAGCACCGCCGAGCGGTCCCGCAGCCGCAGCCGCAGGTCCTTGCCGGCCAGGATCAGCACCGCGCGCATGGTCAGTCCCGCAGGCTTCGGCCGGTCAGGTGCAGGAACACGGCCTCCAGGTCCGGTTCCTCCAGCGTGACCGAGCGGACGGTGGCGCCGGCGCCGGAGACCGCTGCCAGGATGGCGGGCAGGGCGGTCCGCGCGTCGGTGTCGAGCAGTTCGATCCCGTCCGCGCCGACGGCGATTCCGCGCACGGAGCCGAGCCGTTCCAGGGCCTCGCCGGCCGACGCGAGATCGCCGGTCGCCCCGAGGCGCACCCGGTCGCACTGGCCGACGAGGGCCGTCAGTTCCCGTTGCGTGCCCTGCGCGACGAGCCGGCCGGCGTCGATGATGCCGACCCGGTCGCAGAGCCGGTGCGCCTCCTCCATGTAATGCGTGGTGTAGAGGACGGCCACGCCGCGGCCGCTGAGCGCGGTGACGTCGTCGAGGATCGCGTTGCGGCTCTGCGGGTCGACGCCGACCGTCGGTTCGTCGAGGATCAGCAGGTCGGGCCGGTGCAGCAGGCCGGCGCCGATGTTCAGGCGGCGCTGCATGCCGCCGGAGTAGGTGCCGGCGCGGTCACCGGCACGCCCGGAGAGCCCCACGACCTCCAGCACCTCCTCGGCCCGGGCGCGGGCGGCCGCGGCGCGCAGTCCGTAGAGGCGGGCGAACAGGCGCAGGTTCTCCCGGCCGGTCAGGTCGGGGTACACCGCGATCTCCTGCGGGACGTAGCCGATGCGCGACTTGGCGGCGAGCGCCCGCAGCGTCATCGGCAGGCCGGCGACCCTGATGTCCCCGGCGTCCGGCGGCAGGATCCCGACGACCATGGAGATGACCGTGGTCTTGCCGGCGCCGTTCGGCCCGAGGAGGCCGTACGTCTCGCCCTTTCCGATGTCGAACGACACGCCGTCGACCGCGAGCCGCCCGTCGTAGCTCTTGCGCAGGCCACGGCAGGACAGGACGGCCCCGGTGCCGGTGCTGGTCGGTGGCGCCGCGAGCTGCCGCAGCGTCATGATTCCTCCTCCGGGACCATCTCGATGGCGCCGGCCGGGCACTCCGCCACGCAGATGCCGCAGCCCTTGCAGTAGTCCAGGTCGATCGCGTAACTGCCGGCGCGGTGCCCCTCGTCCAGCTTGCGCACGGCGTTGTCGGGGCAGACGCCGAAGCAGTTGTCGCAACCGAAGCAGTTGCCGCAGGACAGGCAGCGGCGCGCCTCGAACAGCGCGGTCGACTCGTCCAGCCCTCGGACCACCTCGTCGAAGGTGGACGCCCGCCGGGCAAGGTCGAGCCGCGGCCGCAGGGTCGCCGGGGCGTCGCTGTAGTACCAGGTGTTGAGTCGTTCGAACGTCGCCAGCGGCGGCCGCGCAGCCGGTGTCGGGGTGCCGCCGCCCAGCCAGGCGTCGATTTCGCGCGCCGCGCGCTTGCCGTGGCCGACGGCATCGGTGACGGTGCGCCGCGACGGCACCATGTCGCCGCCGGCGAACACGCCCGGACGGCCGGTCATCAGGTGCGCGTCGACCCGCACCGTGCCGTGGTCGACCTCGATGTCCGGCGCACTGTCCACAATGGAGCGATCTACCTCCTGGCCGAGCGCCAGCACCACGGCGTCGGCCGGCAGTTCCTCGAACTCGCCGGTGGGCTGCGGGAAGCCGTTGTCGTCCAGGCGCATCCGCTCGACGACCACCCGCCCCGATCCGGCGTACGCGATCGTCGACAGCCACCGCATGCGCACGCCCTCCTCGATCGCCTCGTCGGTCTCTTCGGGATGCGCCGGCATCTGCGCACGGGTGCGCCGGTAGACGACCAGCGGTTCGGTGGCGCCCAGCCGCTTGGCGCTGCGGGCCACGTCGAGCGCCGTGTTGCCGCCGCCGTAGACGACCACCCGGCGGCCGAGCAGCGGGCGTTCGCCCTCGGCGACGTCGTGCAGCACGCCGAGCGCGTCGAGGATGCGGGCCGACTCGCCGGCCGGGACGTAGGCCCGCTTGGACAGTTGGGCGCCGACGGCGAGGAACACCGCGTCGAACTCGGCGAGCGCGGCCACCGGATCGTCCACCCGCCGGTTCTGCTCGACGGTCACACCGAGGTCGACGATGCGCCCGATCTCCGCGTCGAGAACGTCGCGCGGCAGCCGGTACGCCGGGATGCCGTAGCGCATCATGCCGCCGGCCGCCTCGCCCGCGTCCCGAACGGTCACCGCGTGGCCGCGCACGGCCAGGTGGTACGCGGCGGACAGCCCGCACGGGCCGGCGCCGACCACCAGCACCCGCTTGCCGGTCGGTGCCGGCGGCGGGTCGAAGCGCCAGCCCCGTCGGATCGCCTCGTCGCCGACGAACCGCTCCACGGCGTTGATGCCGACCGCCTCGTCGAGCTGCCCGCGGTTGCAGGCGTCCTGGCACGGGTGGTAGCAGACCCGGCCCATGATCGCGGGGAACGGGTTGTCGCGCACGAGCTGTCGCCAGGCCCGTTCGTAGCCGCCGTCCTCCGCCTCGTACAGCCACGCCTGCACGTTCTCCCCGGCCGGGCAGGCGTCGTTGCACGGCGGCATCCGGTTGACGTACACCGGGCGTTCGGTGCGCCACGCGCCGGTCCGGTTGGCCAGGCTGGACCCGACGTCCAGCGTGATCGCGAACGGATGTTCAGTCATGGCCCGCCTCCAGGAGCCCGTAGCGTGCGATGTTGGCATCGGCGATGGCCTGGATCCGCCCGATGACGTCGGTGCGCAACTCCGGGCGGAACAGGTGCGCGAAGCGCCTCTGCGGCCGCAGGTACTCCGTGACCGGAACGGCTGCGCGGATCGGGGTCGCGGCCACCACGTCGCCGCGTTCGGCCTCGTACACCGGGAAGAGGCCGCACTGCGTGGCGAGCCGGGCCAGGCGCACCGTGTCGCGCGCGGCGCTGCCCCAGCCCAATGGACACGGCACCAGCACGTGCAGGTACCGCGCGCCCCGGAACGACATCGCCCGTTCCACCTTGTACTCCAGATCGCGCGGGTCGGCGACGGTGGCCGTGGCGACGTACGGGATGCCGTGCGCCATCGCGATCCGCGGCGCGTCCTTGCCCTGCCCGAACGCGTTGCCCGGCGCGGGCCCGACGGCGTCGGTCGTGGCGGTGCGCGCGGCCGGCGGGGTGGCGCCGGAGCGCTGCACGCCGGTGTTCATGTAGGCCTGGTTGTCGTAGCAGACGAACAGCACGTCGTCGTCGCGCTCGAACATGCCGGACAGGCAGCCGAAGCCGATGTCGACGGTGCCGCCGTCGCCACCCTGGCCGATCACCCGGATGTCCTCGCGCCCCTGAGCGCGCAGCGCGGCGGCGACCCCGGTGGCGACCGCGGGCGCGTTGCCGAACAGCGAGTGCAGCCAGGCGACCCGCCACGACGACTCGGGGAACGGGGTGGAGAAGACCTCCAGGCAGCCGGTGGCGTTGACGGTCACCAGCTTGCCGCCGGTGGCGCGCATCGCCGCGTCGAGCACGTAGCGGGCGCCGAGCGCCTCGCCGCAGCCCTGACAGGCACGGTGGCCGGTGGTGATGGCGTTCGTGCGGGCCGGGTCGGACTGCACGGCGCGCGAGCGCGGGTCGAGCAGCCGGTTGCCGACCGCGTAGCTGCCGGTCTGGTAGAACTTCACGCGATTGACGGGCATGACCGCCCCCTCAGCCGTGGCCCGCCGCGCCGGCGAGCAGATCCGTGTCGAGGTCCAGGAAGGTCACCGGGTCGAGCGCGTCACGCGCCGCCGCACGGAGCATCGCGTCGAGCGAGGCGCGGGTGACCGGCCGCCCGCCGAGTCCCGCGACCACGTCGTAGCGCGGCGTTCGCGTGCCGCGCAGCGCGGTGTCGACGTCGGCCGCCACCACGCCGCCGACCCCGGGGGCGAGCGCCCGGTCCAGCACCACCACCCGCCGCGCGCCACGCAGCGCCGCGCACAACGCGGCCCCGGGGAACGGGCGGTACGCGGTCAACCCGAGCACGCCGACCGACACGCCGTCGGCGCACAGGCCGTCGACGGTGTCCTTGAGCGTGCCGAGGATCGAGCCGAGCGCCACGACAACCGTCTCGGCGTCCGCCTGATACGGCGCGAGCAGCGACATGCCGGGCCGGCCGAACCCACGGGCGAACTCCTCCCCCAGCGCCGGGATGCGGCTCAGGGCATCCAGGTGCGTGCGGTGCGCCAGGTACCGCACCTCGGTGAACGCCTCCGGCCCCACCATCGCCCCGATGGTCACCGGCGCGTCCGGATCCAGCCGCTGCCGCGGCACGAACGCCGGCAGGTAGCCGCCGACCTGTTCGACGGTGGGCACCTCGACCGGTTCGCACGCGTGGGTCAGCACGAAGCCGTCCATGCACACCATCACCGGCAGCGACATCTCCTCGGCCAGCCGGAACGCCTGCACGTGCAGGTCGGTGGCGGCCTGATTGGACTCGGCGTAGAGCTGGATCCAGCCGCTGTCGCGTTGGCTCATCGCGTCGCTGTGGTCGTTCCAGATGTTGATCGGTGCGCCGAGCGCCCGGTTGGCCACCGTCATCACGATCGGCAGGCCCAGGCCGGCCGCGTTGAACAGCGCCTCGGCCATGAACAGCAGCCCCTGGCTGGCGGTGGCGGTATAGGCGCGCGCACCCGTGGCCGACGCGCCGATCGCAACCGACATGGCGGCGAACTCCGACTCGACGTTCACGAACTCGCAGCCGGGCAGCACTCCGGTGCGCACCAGCGTGCTCAGCGACTCCACGATGTGCGTCTGCGGCGAGATCGGATAGGCGCACACGACGCGAGGCCGGCACGCGGCGACGGCCCGGGCGACGGCCTTCGAGCCCTCGATCTGTTCAGTCATCGGAGCGCTCCCTCCCCGCACCGGCCGGCAGTGCCTGCCGCACCAGGTCGAACGCCGCGTGCGCCGCGGCGACGTTGCCCTCGGCCACCTTCCCCGGGAACCGTTCCCGGATGGCGGCGGCCATCGCCTCGAACGGCACCAACCCGGTCAGCGCGGCCAGCGCGCCGAGCAGCGCCACGTTCGGCACGGGACGGCCGATGTGCGAAAGCGCCAGCGCGGTCGCCGGAAGCACCACCAGGTGTTCCCGGTCGAGTGCCGCGACGGCGGGTGGCAGCGGCAACCGTTCCCGCGCAACCGCCGCGTTTACCACCACCGACCCGTCCGGCGCCAACCCGGTGAAGACCCCGGGGGCCCGCAGCAGCGTCGGGTCCTGCACGACGAGCGCGTCCGGGGTGAGCACCGGCTCGCGCAGCCGGATCGGCCGGTCGTCGACGCGGCAGAACGCCATGACGGGCGCGCCGGTGCGCTCCGAGCCGAAGCTGGGGAAGGCCTGCGCGTACCGGCCGCCGGCGTGCGCCGCCACGGACAGCAGTTCCGCCGCCGTGACCACCCCCTGGCCGCCGCGGCCGTGGATCCGCACCGAGTACATGGCGCCGCTCCTTTCGCTCAGCCCACGAGCACCTTCACGGCCGCGGTCAACCGGCCGAGGCCGGCCCTGGCGTCGGCGAAGAGCATCGCGGTCCGCGGATCGGTGAACAGTTCGTTGTCGATGCCGGCGTAGCCGGAGCCCATCGAACGCTTGATGACGATGACGTGCGCCGCCCTGTCGACGTCGAGGATCGGCATGCCCGAGACCGGGTTGCCGGGCCGGCGGGCGGCCGGGTTGACGACGTCGTTGGCGCCGACGACCAGCGCCACGTCGGCGCGGGGCAGTTCGGCGTTGGCCTGGTCGAGGTCGCGCATCTGTTCGTAGGGCACGTTCGCCTCGGCGAGCAGCACGTTCATGTGGCCGGGCATCCGGCCGGCGACCGGGTGGATCGCGTAGCCCACCTCGATGCCGCGGCCGGCGAGCAGGTCGGCAAGTTCGCGTGCGGCGTGCTGCGCCTGCGCCGCGGCGAGGCCGTAGCCGGGCACGATCATCACCTTGCGGGCGTAGGCGAGCAGGATCGCCGCGTCGTCGGCCTCGATCGCGCGCACGGCCGCCGCGCCGGTGACCTGCGGCGTCGTGCCGTCGCCGGTGCCGTAGCCGCCGAGCACGATGTCGGGGATCGAACGGTTCATCGCGTCGGCCATGAGTTTGGTGAGGATGCCGCCGGATGCACCCACCAGCGCGCCGGCGACCACCAGCACGGTGTTGTCGAGGACGAACCCGACCAGCGCGACGGCCGTGCCGGTGCAGGCGTTGAGCAGCGACACCACCACCGGCATGTCGGCGCCACCGATCGGCAGCACGCCGAGTACCCCGATCGCGAGGGCCAGCCCGGCGAGCGCCAGCAGCACCCAGGCGGTGTACCGGTCCGCCGCGACCGCCCCGCCGACACCCAGCCCGGCGGCCGCCAGCAGGAACACCGGCACGGAACCGCCGGGCAGCCGGATCGGCCGGCCCGGCACCACCCCGTGCAGCTTCCCGGCCGCGATCAACGAGCCGCTGAACGTGACGCCGCCGATGAGGACGTCGAGCACCGCCGGCACCCGCACGGCGACGCCGGGCGAGTCGAGCAGGTCGTGCGCGCCGACCAGAACGGCCGCGCCGCCGCCGACCGCGTTGAAGAGGCTCACCAGTTGCGGCATCGCCGTCGTCGGGGTGCGCCGTCCACTGTGGACACCCGCGACGGAACCGGCCAGCACGCCGATCGCGAGCGTCAGCCAGCCCGCCCCGCTCGGGCCGCCGTCGCGCACCACGAGAACGAGCGTCGCGGCCACGGCGACCGCCATGCCGGCCGCCGAGACGCGGTTGCCGAACCGGGCCGTCGGCGGCGAGTTCATCAGGTGCAGGCCGGTCACGAAGCACACGGCGGCGGCGAGGTAGGCGAGTTGCACGACGGCGTTCATCTCGGGGCCTCCTCGCGACGCGGCGCGCGGTCGCCGGCCGGCCGGAACATCTCCAGCATCCGGTCGGTGACGACGTAGCCGCCGGTGACGTTCATGGCGGCGAAGAAGCCGGCGACGCCGACGAGCGCGTAGCCGAGCGGGTCGTCGGCGGTGACCGCCATCGCGATCGCGCCGGCGAGCACCACGCCGTGGATCGCGTTCGTGGCGGACATCAGCGGCGTGTGCAGGGTGGCCGGCACCTTGCCGATCACCTCGAACCCGAGCAGCACGCCCAGGACGAAGATGACCACCGTGCCCGTCGTCAGGTCGTCCATGTCATCGCCTCGCTCCCGTGGTCGTCGGTGTGACGAGCAGGCCGGCGCAGATCTCGTCCGCCGGGTCCAGCGTCAGTTCGCCGTCGCGGACCACGTGCCGCAGCAGCGCCGTGAGGTTGCGGGAGAAGGCCTCGGACGCGGCGACCGGCATCCGGGCCGCCAGCTCCGGGGCACCGATGATCGTGACCCCGTGCGGCGTCACGATCGTCGCGTCGGGCACGCTGCCCGCGACGTTCCCGCCGTCGGGTCCGGCGGCCAGGTCGACGAACACCGCGCCCGGCGCCATACCGTCGATCGCACCGGCCGGGACCAGCAGCGGCGCGCGCCGTCCCGGCACCCGCGCGGTCGCGATGACCACGTCGTACCGGGCGACGTGCGCCGCCAGCGCGTCCTGCTGCCGCCGTGTCTCGTCGGTGCTGAGCGCCCGCGCGTAGCCACCGGCCCCGCCGCCGTCGAGGGGCGCGTCGAGGTCGAGGTACGCCGCGCCGACCGAGGTCACCTCGTCCCGAGTCTCGGGCCTGATGTCGAACGCCGTCACGACCGCACCGAGCCGCCGTGCCGTGCCGATCGCCTGCAACCCGGCGACGCCGGCGCCCAGCACCAGGACCCGGGCCGGGCGGGTGGTGCCCGCGGCCGTCATGAGCATCGGGAAGAACCCGCCGAACGCGTCGGCGGCGACCAGAACGGCCTTGTAGCCGGCGACGTTCGCCTGCGAGGTGAGCGCGTCCATCTCCTGCGCCCGACTCAGCCGGCGGGGCAGCCCGCACAGGTCCACCAGCGTCACGCCGGGCGGGACCGGCAGTGGCGGATCACCGGTGGCCGCGAGCAGACCCACGAGTGTCTGTCCGGGGCGCAGGGCGTCGATTACGTCGGAGTCCGGCCGCACGACGGTGAGCACCACGTCCGCGTCTATCAGCGCCTCGGCGCGCGACACGACCTCGGCGCCCGCATGGCGGTAGGCGTCGTCGGTCCACCACGCGCCCGTCCCGGCGCCGCTTTCGACGATCACGTCGATGCCGAACGAGGACAGCCGTGGGACCGCGTCCGGGGCGAGAGCCACCCGGCGTTCGGCCGGTCCCCGATGTTTGACGACGGCGACGATCGTTGCCACGTTTCCTCCCCGTGCTCGTGCGTGGGCGGCGATTCCCCCCAAGCACATCGGGAGGACACGGGGGTCAACAGGGGCGGAGGTCCCACCCGCACGGCCGACCGGCCCGGTGGCCGCCGGCCGTGAGCGGATACGTCAGCCGGTGGTGACGTCGCGGCGGGTCACGGCGACCAGGCCCGCCAGCGTGGTCCCGGCCGCGACGGCCAGGAGCACCGCCTGACCGCCGAGGTGCGGGTGGTCACCGAGCAGGTCCGGCACATGGTGGAACGTGCCGAGGTCGCGCACCCGCTCGGGCACCCCGAGCAGTTGCCCGAGCAGCGCCAGCCCGGCGCTCAACACCAGCGGGACCCAGGCCAGCCAGGTGAACCGGGGCCGCCAGCCGGCCAGCAACGCCGTCCAGCCCGCGGCGACCAGCACCGCCGGCCACTGCCCGACGACGTAACCGAACGCCCGCGCGGCAACGTCGGCGCCGTCGATCACCCTCGCCGCGACGAAGCCGCTGAGCAGGCCGGCGACGAGGAGCACGGCGGCGGCGCCGGCCGCGGTCACCACGACCCGCGCGGCCAGCGGCGCCCAGCGGCGCACCCCCGTCGCCAGCACGTGGTCGGTACGCCCGCTCAGCTCCTCCGCAGCGGTGCGGGCCACCGACAGGACGGCGAACGCCGACACGAGCACGCCGAGCACCGTTGCGGTGTAGGCGAAGTAGCCGGCGACCGGATCGGCGCCCAGCTGCGCGCCGAGGAACCCGCCGACATCGCCGCCGCGGCTCTGCTCCAGCACCCCCGAACCCATCGCGGAGAAGAGCGTCCCGACCGCGGCGACGGCGAGCGTCCAGGCCACGATCCCGCCACGGGCCAGCCGGCCGGCCAGCCCGACGGTAGAACGGATCCGCAGGTGCGCCGCCCGGCGATCACGCTGCCGCAGCAGCCCGCCGCGGAAATCCCGCCGGCCGTGCAGGAACACCGCCGCGCCCGCGACGGCGAACGCCACGGCCAGGTATGCGCCGAGCATGCCCCACCGGTCCCCGTCGAACGGGCGCGCCACGGCCCGCAGCCCCAGCGGGCTGAACCGGTTGAGCCCGTCGACGTGCCGCACGTCGGCCACCGCGCGCACCGCGAACGCGATCCCCACGGCGCCGAGGCCGAGCAGTCGCGCCGCCCCGGCCGCCGGCACCACCTGGGCGAGCAGCACCGCGAGTACCGCCACCACGAGGAACGTCAGCCCGACCGTCGCGCCGAACGTCACCGCACCGGCGGCGGTCACCCCGTCGACCCGTCCGGCGTGCATCCCGACGACGGCGGCACAGCCGGCACCGCACGCCGTCGCGAACATCGCCAGCACCGCCAGTGCGGCGTACAGCGGCGCCCGGGCGCTGACGCCGTTCGACCGGATCACCTCGACCGTGCCGTCGTCCTCGGCGGCACGGGTCAGCGCGACGGCGAGCAGCACGGCCGCCACCGCCGCGAGAACGGTGACGATGGCGCCGACCTCCCACGCGAACAGCTCGGCCGACGTGCCGCCGCCGCCGAGCCGCCCGTACAACAGCGTGCCGGCGACGTTGCGGCGGGCCAGATCGGCGGCGACCAGGCGCTGCGCGGCCGTCGGGTACGTCGCCCGGTAGGACGGGACCGTGACGCCCGACAGCGCCACCAGCAGCACCCACCACGACCCGAGCGCCACCCGGTGCCGGCGCAGCGTCAACGCGATCAGGGTCATGCCGGCACCACCGAGTAGTGCCGCATGAACAGCTGCTCCAGGGTCGCCGGCGTGCAGGTGATGTCCGCGGCGTCGACGGTGGCCAGGATCCCGAGCACCGCCGGGACCCGCTCGCGCCGCACGCTGAACCGCAGCGTGCCGCCGTCGCTCGGCGGCGGAGCGACACCGACCGCGGCGAGCCGTTCGGCCACGGCCGGCACGAGGTCGGCGGGCACCCGGGCGGTGACCTCCGAGGCCGACAGGTGCCGCAGGTAGGTGAGGCCGCCGGACTCCACGAGGCGGCCGTCCTTGATGATCGTCACCGAGTGGCACAGCTTCTCCGCCTCGGCCAGCAGGTGACTGGAGAGCAGCACGGTCCGCCCCGCGTCGGCCGCCGCGCGCACGTGCCGTTGGAACACGTCCTCCATCAGCGGGTCGAGCCCGGAGGTCGGCTCGTCCAGCACGAGCAGCTCGGTGGGCGCGGCGAACGCGGCGACGAGCAGCACCTTCTGCCGGTTCCCCTTGGAGTAGGTGCGCACGGCCTTGCGCACGTCGAGCGCGAAGTCGTCCACGAGGCCGCGTTCGGCCGCGGGGTCGCGCCGGCCGCGCAGACCGGCCAGCGCGTCGAGAACCTCCCGGCCGGTGAGGTTCGGCCAGAGGTTCACCTCGCCGGGAACGTAGGAGACCCGCCGGGTCACCGCCGCCGCGCCGGTGCCCGGGTCGAGGCCGAGCACGCGCACCCGGCCGGCCGTGGCGCGGTACAGCCCCAGCAGGACCCGCAGCGTCGTGGACTTGCCCGCGCCGTTCGGGCCGAGGAAGCCGTGGATCTCGCCGACGCGCACGTTCAGGTCGAGCCCGTCGACCGCGCGGAAGCGGCCGAATCGTTTCACCAGCCCGGTCACCGCTACAGCGTGTTCTGCGGGCACGGTGCCGCCTCCTCCTCGATCAGTGCCAGCACGGCATCCCCGACGGCGCGCGCCACCCGCCGCGACGCGGGGTCGCCGGTGAGGCTCACGTAGAGGTCGGCGGCTCGCCGGGCGATGTCGGGACGCACGCTTCGCGCCACCTGCTTCAGGTCGGCACCGAGCTGCCGGCGCAGGCGCGCCACGACGGCTTCCGCCATTCGCGCGATCTCCGCGTCGGTCGGGGTGGCGCCGTCCCGTTCGGCGATCTCGCCGAAGAGTGCGAGGCTCTCGGAACGGGCCGTCTCGGTGAACCCGCGGTAGACGAGTTCCGCTTCCGGTGGCATGTCGCCGCGGTAGTACGCCAGTTCCATGAAATCGCGCTCCCGGCGGACGGACCGGCGCACCCGGTCGTCAGTGGCCCGGCGGGCCAGGTCGTCGTAGAACGCGGCCACGGCACCGGGCACCGGCGACAGGTCCCCGCCCCGCTCGACCGCGGCGACCAGCCGCTCGACCTGCTCCCGTTGCGCGCGCAGCTGCTCGATCTGATCGTCGAGCGCGCCGAGCGTGGCGCGCAGGTCCACGAGGATCGCGTCCTGGCCGGCGGCGTCGTCGCGCACGTGCTCCGGCGTGGACAGCACCGCACCGATGCGTGAGAGTGGCAGCCCGGCCCGGGCCAGCCAGCGGATCCGGGCCAGGCGCGCGACGTGCGAGAGGTCGTAGTCGCGGCAACCGTCGCGGATCGGCGGCACCGGTAGCAGGCCGATCTGGTGGTAATACCGGATCGTGCGCACGGTGGTGCCGGCCAGCTCGGCGAGATTCTTGATCCGCACACCGTCGAGTCTCCGGTGTGACGTTACGTCGCAGTCAAGCCGTTCGGGCCGACTCCCAAATGTGTCGGGTGGCTCACCATCTGCACACCACCTTGCATCACCCGACCGGCGAGACGAATGTCTTTGCCACCGACCCCTTCATCCGAGCGCGCGCAGCCCGCCTGCAGACAACTCGGCCGGCGTTGCTGCGCCGAGGACGTGACGGTCGGCCCCGGACGCGACAACCGAACGGCCGGAGGAACGAATGCTGGTACGCGACCTGATGAGCCATGCCCCGTACGTCGTACGTCAGGACCAACTGATCGAACTGGTCGCAGCTCGGATGAACGGGCTCGGACTGTCGGACGCTCCCGTGCTCGACGGCCGTGGCGCCGTCGTCGGGATGTTGAGCGCCGAGGACCTGCTGCGCCAGTGGCTGCCGAGCGCGGAGTTCCCCGGCCGGTGGGACGAGCCCGAGACGCCGGGCGAGCCCTTGCCCTGTTTCGTCGGCGACATCATGCGTCGCGGGGGGCCCGCGGCCCGCAGCGCCGACGACGCGGCCGACGTCGCCAGGATCATGGTCGAGTCGGACCTGCGCTGCGTCCCGGTCGTGGACAACGGCGTGCTACGCGGCACCGTCAGCCGCCGGGACCTGATGCGCACGGTGCTGCGCACCGACGAGACCGTCCGCGATGAGATCCAGCACCGGCTCGACTCGTACGCGAGCGGCGTCCGGCGCTGGCACGTCACGGTGAACGACGGCGTGGCAACGGTCGCCGGTCCGCCGGACGACGAGGAGGACGACCGCCTGATCACGATCATCGTCGAGTGCGTGCCCGGGGTACGCCGCGCCAGGATGGTCGCACGGACCCACTAGTGCGGACTGTTCGTCTCTCGGCCGTCTGCGACCGCACACGGGGTCATCTCGGGACCTTCGGCCCGACCGGCTGTCGCCGTTGGCCCCTCAACGTACGGAGGATCCGCCCTTCCTCGACGGCGGTCGATGGCACAGGCTCGACACGACAACCGGTGACGACGAGGAGGCGAGAGCAATGACCACTCTGATCCTGATCGTGGCGACGATTCTGATCGCGACGGCCGTCACGGCCGGCGTCCTGCTCAGCCGTCGCCTGAGGGGCGCCGGTCCGGCCGGCGGATGGACGGCCGGGCGAAGGTGTCGACGGGAGGCCGCGCTGGCCGCACGGTTGGGAACACACGACATCGACCGGGCCGCGTATCGCGACGCGATGTCGGCGCTGGCCGCCCTGGACGAGCAACGCTTCCCGCTGGCGATTCCGAAGCAGCCTCAGGACTGATACAACCGACGTGTGATCCGGGTTTACCTGCTCGACGACCACGAGGTGGTCCGGCACGGCCTTCGCGAGCTGCTCACCCGCGACGGCGACATCGAGGTGGTCGGCGAGTCGGGTTCCGTGGCCGAGGCGACCGCGCGCATCCCGGCACTGCGCCCCGACGTCGCCGTCCTCGACGGGCGGCTGCCCGACGGCAGCGGCATCGACGTGTGCCGCGACATCCGCTCCGTCGACCCGACCATCAAGGCGCTCATCCTCACCTCCTACGAGGACGACGAGGCGCTCTTCGCCGCCATCATGGCCGGCGCCGCCGGCTACGTGCTCAAGCAGATCCGCGGGGCCGACCTCATCGACGCAGTGCGCCGGGTCGCCGCCGGCCAGTCGCTGCTCGACCCGGCCGTCACCGCCCGGGTGCTGGAACGCATCCGCAACGGCGCGCAGGAGCACGACGAGCTGAAGGCGTTGACCGACCAGGAGCGGCGCATCCTCGAACTGATCGCCGAGGGGCTGACCAACCGGGAGATCGGCGAACGGATGTTCCTCGCGGAGAAGACCGTGAAGAACTACGTCTCCAGCCTGCTCGCCAAGCTGGGTCTGGAACGGCGCACCCAGGCCGCGGTGCTCGCCACCAAGCTGCTGGGCGAGCACCGCTGACCGGTCATTCGCACCTGGGTTCCGACAGAGCCCGCAGGTAGGGGTCGTGCTCGCCGTGGGCGGCCGCCAGGCGCAGCTTGACGTCGACCGCGAGCACCCCGCCGGGGCCGGCGAGCACCGGGTTCAGGTCCAGTTCGGCGACCTCGGGCAGCTCCTCGGCCAGCCGCCCGATCCGGCACAGCACCTCCTCCAGGGCCGCCGTGTCGACCGGTGGCGCACCCCGGTAGCCGGTCAGCAGGGCCGCGCCGCGAAGCGTCCGCCACATCGCGGCCGCGTCGACGTCGGTCACCGGCAGCAGCCGGAACGTGCGATCGGCCAGCAGGTCGGTGTGCACGCCGCCGAGCCCGAGCATCACCAGCGAGCCGAACAGCGGGTCGTGCACGATGCCGACGACGAGTTCGGTGCCGGCCGGCGCCATCCGTTGCAGCACCACCGGCGGCTCGGGCACGCCGAGCGCCGCGGCCACGGCGTCGTACGCCTCCCGCACCGCGTGGGCGTCGCGCAGGTCGAGCCGCACACCGCCGACGTCGCTCTTGTGCACCAGTTCCGGCGCGGCGGCCTTGAGCACGGCAGGGTAGCCGATCTCCTCGGCGACGGCGACGGCCGACGCGCTGTCGCGGGCGAGCCGGGTCGTCACGACCGGCACCCCGTAGCAGGACAGCAGGTCCCGGGCCACGTCTGCCGCCTGCCAGCCGCCGCCGGCCGCCAGGGCGGAGGCCACGATCCGGCGGGCCCGCTGACTGTCCACATCGGACAGTTCCGGGCGGCGGCCGACCGGTGCGCGGCGCCAGGCGGCGTAGCGCGCGGCATGGCCGAGTGCGCGCAGCGCGTGTTCCGGCATCGCGAACACCGGCGCGCGGCGCGTGCCGACGGTCGCCGGCGCCTCGTCCAGCCCGACGACGGTCAGCGCGATCGGCACCTGCGGCGCCGCGTCGACGGCGTCCCCGACGGCGGAGAGCATCGCGCGCACGTCGTTGGTGCGGGTCGCCACGACGGCCACGACGAGCGCGTCGACCTCGCCGCTCGCCGCGATCGCGGACACCGACGCCGCGAGAGTCGCGGGCGTCGCCTCGGCGCCGAGGTCGACCGGGTTCGACCACCCGGCCGCGCCGGGTGCCGTTTCGCGCAACGCGTCGCGCAGCGGCGCCGACAGTTCGGGGACCGCGAGTGCGGCCGCCTCGGCGGCGTCGGCGGCGAGCACGTTCAGCCCGCCGGCGTTGCCGATGATCCCGACCCGGCTCCCGGCCGGCAGCGGCTGGTCGGTCAGCATCCGGGCCGCGTCGAGCAGTTCGCCGAGGGTGTCCGTGCGCACGACGCCGGCCTGGGCGAACAGCGCGTCGACGGCCACGTCGGGGGCGGCCGCGGCGGCGGTGTGCGATGCGCCGGCCCGCCGGCCACCGCCGGAGCGGCCGCTCTTGACGGCCAGGACCGGCTTGCGGCGGGCGATCGCACGGGCCGTCCAGGCGAAGCGGCGCGGGTTCCCGAACGACTCCAGGTACAGCGCCACCGACCGGGTGGCCGGGTCGTCGCACCAGTACGCGAGCAGGTCGTTGCCGCTGACGTCGGCCTTGTTGCCGAGCGAGACGAAGCTCGACACCCCGATCCCGCCACGGGCCGCCGCGTCGAGGATGGCGATGCCGACCGCGCCGGACTGCGAGGCGACGGCCAGCCCGCCGGCGACCGGGACCGACGGCGCGAACGCGGCACTCAGCCGCACGGCCGGATCGGTGTTGATCACACCCAGGCAGTTCGGTCCGACGAGGCGCAGCCCGTGCGCCCGCGCGGTGCGCACGATGTCGGCCTGCGCTCGTGCGCCGTCGGTGCCGCTCTCGGCCAGTCCCGAGGAGAGGATCACGGCGGCCCGTACACCGGCGGCGGCGCACTCGGTGATGACCTCGCGCACCGCGCCGGCCGGTACGGCGACGACGGCGAGGTCGACCGGTTCGCCGATCCCGGCCACCGACGCGACCGCCGGGATGCCGGCGATCTCGGTGGCCGCCGGGTTCACCGGGTACACGCGCCCGGTGTAGCCGCCGGCGACCAGTGCGCGGGTCACCTCGTGGCCGACGCTGCCGGGACGCCGGCCGGCGCCGACGACGGCCACGGCCGCCGGCGCGAACAGCGGCAGCAGCGAGCGGTGTTCCGCGGTGCGGTCCCGCGCGGCCACCGCGTCCAGGGCCGCCGCGTCCGGCGTCGTGGGCAGGCGCACCCGGGTCGTGCCGTAGTCCCGGTCGAACGTGCGGGGCACGCCCGGCGCCAGATCGCCGCTGACCCGCAGCATCGCGGCATTGGTGGGCAGAACCTCGCCGATCAGTGCGGTGAGCCCGGTGCGCCGGGCGTGCGCCAGGAGTTCCTCGATCAACAGCGTGCCGATCCCGTCGCCCTGGCGGGCGTCGTCGACGAGCGCCGCGAACTCGGCCTCGGTGGGGCTCACCCGCTCGTAGGACGCCACCGCCACGACGGCGTCGGTGTCCTCGGCCAGCAGGGCCAGATGGTCACCGTCCGGCGGGCGGACCAGCCGCGTGATCTCCCCGTCGAACGCGGCGCCGCCGCTGAAGAAGCGCAGGAAGCGGCTGCGTTCGGAGACCCGTTCGTGCAGTGCCCGCAGCGCCGTTTCGTCCGCGGGAGTGACCGGTCGCAGCCGCACGACCCGCCCGGTGGCGGTCAACGCGTCGCAGGGGGCCGGCGGTGGAACCAGGGCAACGAGGTCGGTGGGCGCACTCATGACCTCATGTTCGTGACCGTCAGCGGATCTCAGCAGGGTCGGTCGTCCCGGCCCCGGCCGCCGAGGGTCCCGATACCGTGGCCGACGGCTCCGGCTCAGCGGCCCGCGCCGCGTCCTCGGCGTCAGCGGCGGCACAACCGGCACGTGCCGCACCGATCACCGCCCCGACCGCCAGAGCCACGACGACGCCGGCGACGAGCCATCCGACATGGCGAAGCGTCATCACACACCTCCTTCGCGAAACGGTTGTTTTCTCGTCCGAGCGCGAACGGCCTTCGCCGCCGCGTCGGCGAACAGCACCACCGGGATCGCCGCGGCGGCGAGTAGCCAGCCGGCCGCGGCCGGCCAGGTGCCGCCGAGCAGTCGCGCCAGCGGCGGCACGCCGAGGAACCCGGCCAGCAGCACGAGTTCCATCGCGATCGCGGCCGGTAGCAGTGGATTGCCGCGCAAGCCCACGCGCCACACCGGCCGGCTCTCGCTGCGGCAGGCGTAGGCGTTGGCGAGCTGGCCCAGCACGATCGCGGCGAACGCGGTCCCCGAGGCGGTCGCGGCCAGCGCGGCGGGCGGCGTCTCGCCCCAGTTCCAGCCGCCGAGCAGGAGCACCGCGGTGAACGCGCCGAGCGACGCGAGCACCTCGGCCGGCCCGAGCACCCCGAACGCGCGCCCCAGCACCGCACGGTCGATCAGCTGCCCGGTGCGGGCGCGTCCCTTCAACGCCCGGTCGTTCGGCGGCTCGGCGCCCAGGGCCAGCGCGGGCAGCAGGTCTGTGCCGATGTCCAGCGCGAGCACCTGCAGCACACCGATCGCCAGCGGGAACCGCCCGCCGGTCAGCGCCCATGCCACGAACGGCGCCAGTTCGGCCACGTTGTCCGTCAGGTGGTACGTGAGGAACCGGCGGATGTTGGCGAACGTGGCGCGCCCCAGTTCGACGGCGGCGACGATCGTGGAGAAGTGGTCGTCGAGCAGCACGAGGTCCGCGGCCTCGCGCGCCACGTCGCTTCCGGTGGCGCCCATGGCGACGCCGATGTCCGCGGCCCGCAGCGCGGGTGCGTCGTTGACGCCGTCGCCGGTCATGGCGACCACGTGCCCGCGTGCCCGGAGCGCGTTCGCGATGCGCAGCTTGTCCTCGGGCTTGACCCGCGCCACGACGACGCCGTCCCGGTCGAGGAGTCCGGCCAGTGCGGCGTCGTCGTCCGGCAGGCCGGGGCCGTCGAGCACGAGCCGGTCGGGGCCGAGCAGGCCGACCTCCTCGGCGACGGCGCGCGCGGTGCCGGGGTGGTCGCCGGTGACCATCGCCAGTTTGATGCCGGCGCGCCGGCAGGACGCCACGGCCGCCGCGGCGTCGGGGCGCGGTGGGTCGGCCAGCCCCACGACACCGAGCAGGGTCAGGTCCGCGAGCGCCCCGTCCACTGTGGACCGACGGACGCCGCGCCGCCGCGCGACGGCGAGCACGCGCAGCCCGCCGTCCGCCATCGCGTGCGCGGCCAGGGCCGCGTCGCCGTTCCCGGCCGGGCAGCGGGCGAGGACCGACTCGGGTGCGCCCTTCACGTACAGGGTGTCCCCGACCAGCGTCGAGGACAGCAGCAGGCGCGGGTCGAACGGGTGCCGCGCGAGCGTGGGCTCGCGCCGTTCCCGGGTCGTCACGTCGACGCCGGCGCGGCGGGCCAGCACGTGCAGCGCCACCTCCATCGGATCGCCGGAGGGCACCCAACCGCCGTCGCGCCGGGCGAGCCGGCCGCTGGAGGCGCGCACCGCTGCATAGGCGATCTCGGCCACCGCGCCGCGCACCTCGTCCGTCGCCTCGACGGTGCCGCGCGGGTCGTAGCCGCTCCCGTCGATCCGCGCGGTGCCGGCCGGGGTCCACACCCGGGTCACCACCATCTCGTTGCGGGTCAGCGTGCCGGTCTTGTCGGTGCAGATGAAGGTCACCGAGCCCAGCGTCTCCACCGCTTCCAGGTGTTTGACGAGGGCCTTGCGGGTCGCCATCGTGTGCGCCCCGCGGGCCAGGGACAGCGTGACGGTCGGCAGCAGTCCCTCGGGCACCAGCGCCACGGTGACGCCGAGCGCGAACACGAAGCCCTCCATCGCCGACGTGCCGAGCAGCAGCGCCAGCCCGAAGAAGAGGACGCCGACCACGAGCGCCGAGGCGCCGACGACGCCGACGACCCGGTCGAGGCGCCGGGCGAGCGGGCTGCGCGGCGGCGGGGTGCGCCGGGTCAGCGCGGCGATCGCGGCGAGCCGGGTGGCGGAACCGGTTTTCGCCACGACCGCCTCACCGGCACCCTCCACCACGAAGGTGCCGGCGTACAGCGCCTCACCCCCCGCCGCCCGGCGGGGCACGCTCTCACCAGTCAGCAGCGACTCGTCCACGGCCAGGCCGACGGCCTGCACGGTGCGCAGGTCGGCGCTCACCCGGTCACCGGACTCCAGCAGTACCAGGTCGCCCGGGACGAGTTCGGCGACGGGGACGGTCCGGCGCCGTCCGTCGCGGCGCACCGTCGCGGTGGCGGGCATGAGGTCGCGCAGCCGGTCGGCGGCGCGATCCGCCCGGTACTCCTGCCAGAACGCGAAGCCACCGTTGACCAGGATCACCACGACGATCGCCACCGCCAGCTGCGGCATCCCGGCGAGCAGGGCGAAGCCGGTCGCCGCCCACAACATCAGTGCGAAGAAGTGGGTGAACTGGCCCAGCAACATCCGCCACGCCTGCGGGCCGCGGGTCACCGGGAGTGCGTTCGTCCCGACGGTGGCCAGCAGCCGATGGGCCTGTGTCGTGGTGAGTCCGGCCCGTGCCGATTCCGGCACCGCCGTCGTTGCGACAGTCATGTCCGTGGTCCCTTCCGGTCCGACCGGACGTCCCGACCGTCCACTGTGGACCTATTCCGGGGGAACGACCACCAGCGGGCCGGCCCCGTTCATCACGAGCGCCCCGTTGACCCGTCCGAGCGCACGGTGCGCCATCCGCCGGTGCCGACGCCCGACGACGGTCAACCGCGCCCCCGCTCCGACGTCGTCGACCAGACGGCACAGGGGGTCGCCGGTCAGGACCACGAGCCGGGTCGCCACGTCCGGGTACCGCACCAGGAACGGCTCGACGGCCGCGGACAGCACCCGCAGCGCGTGCGGCTCGGTGGCGAAGTGCGTCTCCAACGTCCGTTCGTCGAACCAGTAGTCCCCGGCGGCCGCGGCGGTCACGTGCACCGCGACGAGCGGAAAGTGGTGCACGGTCGCGTACCCGAAGCCGAACGCCAGCGCCGGGGTGTCGACGCCGGAGCCGGCCACCGCGACCGCCACCTGCCCGGCGAACATCCCGCCGGCGCCGGGGCCGGGACGCACGACGACCACGGGACGCGTGCACCCGACCGCCACCCGCGCCGCCACCGAGGAGACGTCGGATGCCGCCGGGGCGCCGACGACGAGCAGATCCGCCGCGCCGGCGGCCGCGCACAGCTGCGTGGCGGGATCACCCGGAACGAGCCGCAGATCGACCCGTTCGCCGCCGAGCCGCTGTCGTACCGCACGCACCGCGCGGGCGAACGGCGGGTCGAACAGTTCGAGCACCGCTGTGCCCGGGCCGCCGGGCGGTGGTGGGCCGACGCGGCAGACGGTGAGCCGCCCGCCGGTGGCCGTGACCTCGTCGGCCGCCCACGCCAGCGCGTGCCGGCCACCGGCCGAGCAGCCGTCGACCCCGACGACCACGTGTGGTTCCGCGCGCGGCCAACGGCCACGGATCGCCGGAGCCGCCTGGGTACGCATCGCCGCCACCTCCTTGACGTTCACGGGTACCAGGGCGGGTCGCAGACGCGGTGGCCGGTGGCGGAACGGGGCGCGATGGTGTCGCGCCGGTAGGCCATGGCGTTCACCACCGACAGCACGCCGTCGACGTGCTCGACGGCGTGCGCGATCCGTTCTCCGACGACGCGTTCCTCCACCGCACCGAGCAGGACGACGACGCGGTGGTGCACGTCGGCCCGTACCTCGTCGGCGTGCCGGCCGAGCATCACCGGCAGCACCTCGTCGGTGATGTCGCGGCGGATGTCCGCGTCGGAGCGGTTGGCGGCGGCCGCCACGTCACGCCAGGTGATCACGCCGACCTCGCCGCCGCCGTCGTCCAGGACCCGCAGCCGTTCGACGTGGCCGCTGCGCATCAGACAGACCGCGGTACGCACCGAGTCCCGCGGCGACACGGCCATCGCCGGGACCGGGTCGGTATCGGCCTCGGCGCGGCGATGCATCAGGTCGGCGACCGTCAACGCGTCCATCTCGACCCCCTTCGCGGCTGTCGGGCGGTGGGTCGCCCCACCGCCCTACCGGCCGGATCCGTTCACCAGAGCCAGCCGTTGTTACGCACGAACGGCAGCTTCCGCCACCAGCGGCCGAGCCCCGCGGTGTCACCGGCGCCGACGAGCGCGAGCGCCACGATCAGGCCGGCGTAGATCAGGTGGTCGTCCATGAAGACGTTGTTCTCCGGGGGCAGCACCGCCGTCCACATGAGAACCAGGAGCAGCGCACCCGTGGCCGCGGCGATGCGCATGCCGATGCCGAGGATCAGGGCGAGCCCGATACCGAGCAGGCCGATCATGAACAGCCAGTCGGCCCACGCCTGGCCGGCGATGTCGTTGTAGACGCCCTGGAACGGCCCCTTGGCGGCGTGTGCCAGGAAGCCCTCGGTCGGGTGTCCGCCGTTGATCCAGGCGGCCTTCTCGGCGGTCTCGTGACCGAGCCCGAACGTCTTGTCCAGGAACGCCCACAGGAAGACCCAGCCGAGCGCGAGCCGCAGCCCGGCGAACAGGTAACGGGTGGCGGTCGCCGTGGTGGTACCGGCCAAGGCGGCCGCGTCGGAGCGGTTGGATGCGTGGAGCGGTCCGTGGGCGATCGTCGCCATCAGACTCACTGTCCCTTCGAATCGGCTCTCGTCGCTGATCCTCACAGCCTCGCCACCCGCCCCGACGGTCGGCAGTGCCGCGTGGATCCACCCGGCGGGACGAAGGTCCCACCCCCGGGGGCACGTACCGGTGGGGTCCGAATTCGGGTCGAACGGCCCTGATCGACATGCCGGTGCGCGGGCAAGAGTGGTGTTTCGTCAACCGCCGTACCGGGAGAATCGCCATGCCTGCCTCGATCCAGATCGCGCCGACGAACGCGCGGACGAGCACCCGCAAGAACGTTCTCACCCGCGCGGCCGTCAGCGCGCTCTGCGCGCCGTCGGTGTTCAACACGCAGCCGTGGCGGTGGCGGATCACCGGTGACACGGCGGAACTGCGGGCCGACCGGTCCCGGCAACTGCCGGTGCTCGACCCGGACGGGCGGCTGTTGACGGTCAGCTGCGGGGCCGCACTGCACCATTTCCGCACGGCGCTCGCGGTCGACGGGGTCCGCCCCGAGGTGACGGTCCTACCGGATCCCGTCGGCGACCCGGACGTGCTGGCGGTCATCGCCTGCGGTCCGCACGAGGAGCCGCCGACCGCCGTGATCCGGCTCTTCCGGGCGATGTCGGTGCGGCGCAGCGATCGGCGGCCGTTCGCCGACGAGCCGGTGCCGCCCGCCGTCCTCGCGCGGCTGTGCGCGGCGGGCCGGATCGGCACCGCCCATGTGCAGCTCGTGCGGGACCGCGACGTCGTGGGGCTGGCGGTCGCCGCGGTCCACGCCGCCGGCCGCGAGCTCGCCGATCCGGACTACCGGGCGGAACTTGCCGCCTGGCGCCGCCGCGGGGACGACACCAGGGGCGACGGCCTTCCCGGATACACCGCGCCGGCGCCGGCGGCACGCCCGGTCCCGGTGCGCGACCTGGCGGCGACCGGCCCGGAGACGGCCACGATCCACGACGCGCCGCCGGACGCCGACCGGTTCGCCCGCTATCTGATCGTCCACACCGAGAACGAGGACCCGGTGGCGTGGCTCGACGCGGGCGAGGCGCTCTCCGCGGTGTTGCTGACCGCCACGGTCGAGGGGCTGTCCGCCTCGCCGATGAGCGATCTGGTCGAGGTTCCCGCGTCCCGGCAGATTCTCCGGGAACTGCTCGGCGGGCTCGGGCACGCCGCGATCGTGGTGCGGGTGGGCATCACCGAGCACCGCAGGCCCACGGCGACGACACCCCGACGCGGCACCGACGACGCCGTCGACACCACCGAACGCCGGCTCAGCGCACCACAAGTTCCCGCGCGCGAAGCAACCGGGCCCACCACGGGCGCGGGGCGGCCGGACGCAGGGCGGGCAACGACGCGCCCTTGACGCTGATCCACCCCCCGTGCCCCATCCGCACCGAGCCGATCGCCGGCGGCCGGCGCAGCGCGGCCACGCCCACCGCGGCGGCGGCGACCATGGCGGTGGCCGCGACGCCGTAGCGCGCCAGGCGCTGTACGTCCACTGCGGGACGGAACGCCAAGCGCTCGGCGCTGACGACGAAGACGCCCACGGTGGCGTCCGGACCGCAGGGCACCACTACCGGCGCCGGCGCGACGTGCTCGACCTCGACGGACATGGCCCGCTCCCCTCCTCGCGGGACGCACACGCGGCCCGTCCCTCCAGGGTGGCCGTCGCGGCACCCGCCGGTCCCGGTCCGAAAGGCCCAGGCGCGGGGGCCGGTTCGGCCTTGCCCCGCGACCAGTCCGAGGCCAGATTGGAACACACGCAGCGGACGGAAGGAGCCGGCCATGCTCGCCCATCGCGGTGATCGTCTGATCCTGGAAGGCACGCACGTCGGGGACCGCCGGCGCACCGGAATGATCATCGAACTGCGCGGCGCGGACGGCGCACCGCCGTACGTGGTGCGCTGGCTCGACACCGACCGCGAGTCGCTGGTGTTCCCCGGACCCGACGCACGGGTCGAACCGCCCCTTTCCGAGTGACCCGGAGGAGATCATGGCTGGGACGAAACGCTGGACCGTGGAGATCATCATCGACGAGCACGAGGGGCGAACGTTCGCCGAGGCGACGCTGTACACCGGCGACGCACCGCCGCTGACCGGCACGGGCCGGGCCCGGCTGAGCCCGGACGACGACGACATCCCGGAGATCGGCGACGAGGTGGCGGTCGCCCGGGCGTTGAACGCGCTCGGCGAACGGCTGCGGCGCACCACCGCCGAGGACATCGCGTCGGTGACCAGAGAGCCGGTGCGCCTGCACCGGTGAGCCCGAGGAGGTGGGCCGTGAACGGCATGCATTCCGGCATGGCCGGTTGGAGTCAGCTCGTGGTGCTGTTCGACCTCGCGGTGTTCACCGCGGTGCTCGGCGCGCTCGTCGCCGTCCTGTCGGGTGGCAAGGTCTCCCGGATCCTCGCGGAACGCTACGCGCGCGGCGAGATCGACGAGGACGAGTACCACCGCCGCCGGGCGATCCTGCGGCGCGGCCGGTGACCCCGGTGCACGGCACCGGCGGCCCGACCGGGGACGGTGGTAGCGCCCCGGCAGGGACCGGCCGGCGTCCCCGCGGCCTTGTTCAGCCCGTGAGCATCGTGGCGATCGAACGCCGCGGGGTGGCCGCACCCGGCAGCCCGTAGCCGATGCGCAGCAGCACCTGTGGGTACCAGCCGTCCTGCGACACCATCAGCTCGCGCAGGTCCGGCAGTTCGAGGGCCTGCGTCATCGGCTGCGTGGACAGGCCGCGCACCGTGGCGGTCAGCAGCACCCGTTGCAGCGCCTGTCCGGCCCGCACCCACCGGGTGATGTCGTCACCGGGCGTGGAGAGCAGCATCAGGCGCGGCCGCGGTTCGTAGCCGTCCGCGCGCCGGAACCGGTCCGGCCGCACGAGTCCGAAGTCGCGCACCGGCAGCCGCCCGTCGGCGTCGAGGCAGCCGTACGCCTCGGTCGGCACGCCGTCGGTGCGCCCGCGCCGGTTCGCCGTCCACTCGGCCAGTTCGCGCCGGTACGCAACGGACTCGCGTTGGCGTTCGTCGGCGGCGCGGGTGAGAGCGAGCACGGCGTCGCGGCGGACCGGGTCCAACGGCGTGAGCCGCGCACCCTCGACGGCCGCGGCGGCGCGCAGTTCCTCGACCACCTGCCACGGGACCGGTGTGCCGCTGAACGGTGCCCGGGCGGTGTGCCGGCGCGGGATCGCCTCGACGAGCGTGCGCACCGTCGCGTCCGGCACGGCGTGCGGCCCGAACTCGACGTAGGCCACCCCGGGCCCGCCCTGCAACACCGGCGTGCGGCCGCGCGCCAGCACCGCCAGGCGCAGGTTCAGCAACGCGGCGCCGACGCTGATCCACGCCTCGCGCCCGTCCGGGTCGATCGCGGGCAGCAGCCGCGAACGGTCGAGCAGCACGGCGAATCCGCTGTCGTGCACGGCGAAGCGCCACGGTTGGCTGTTGTGCACCGACGGCGCGGAGGCAGCCGTGCGCAGGCACGCCGTCACCGCCGTGGTGCTGAACAGGTCGTGCCACCCGGGCATCGTCGCGGTGGTCATCGCGGCTCACCTCCCCGCGTCGAGAACGCGGCGCGCGTCGCGTTCCACCATCAGCGGGACGAACGCGTGCACCTGGCTGCCCAGGTACGGCCGTTGCGCCTCCTCGACCACCTGCCGGATCGCCTCCGCGGGGTACCGGTCGCCGTAGCGGGCGACCAGCCGGTCCAGCACGAAGTGCACGCCGGTGATCTCGAACTCGACGTCGAATCCCTGTGTCCGCATCGTCCCTCACCTTCCTTCCGGTGCCCATTCAGCACGTCGGAGAACGGCATCGACAGGGCCGGAGGTCCCGGTGCCCGGTCCGCCGCGGAGAGGACCTTCGGCCCTAGGGAGGCGAGCACTTGCGCCGCAGACGGCCCGACGCCGGGCGGGCGACGATCAGGTCGACATCGCATCGATCCGCACGGAAGAGGTGAGTTCAGTGACGCACGCGCCGACGCCGATCGAGGTGACGGTCGACTCGCTGGTCGCGAACGGGGTGAAGGCCCTGGCCGACTACGCGACGTACACCCAGGAACAGGTGGACCAGATCGTCGGAAAGGCATCGGTCGCCGCACTGCACCGGCACGGCGCACTGGCGCAGCTCGCCGTCGCGGAGACCGGGCGCGGAGTGTTCGAGGACAAGGCGGTGAAGAACATTTTCGCCTGTGAGCACGTCACGAACAACATGGCCGGGCTCAAGACCGTCGGCGTGATCCGCCGGGACGAGGTCGACGGCATCGTCGAGATCGCCGACCCGGTCGGGGTCGTGTGCGCCCTCACTCCGGTCACCAACCCGACGTCGACGGTCATCTTCAAGGCGTTGCTGGCGCTCAAGACGCGCAACCCCGTCGTGTTCGCCTTCCACCCCTCGGCGCAGGAGTGCAGCGCCGAGGCGGCGCGGATCGTGCGGGACGCGGCCGTCGCCGCCGGCGCGCCCGAGCACTGCGTGCAGTGGATCGCGCAGCCGTCGCTGGAAGCGACCCGTGCGCTCATGCACCACCGGGACGTGTCGGTCATCCTGGCCACCGGCGGCAGCGGCATGGTGCGCGCGGCGTACTCGGCGGGCAAGCCGGCGCTGGGCGTCGGGCCGGGCAACGTTCCGTCCTATGTGGACTCCACCGCCGACGTCGGCCGGGCGGTGCACGACATCGTGCTGTCCAAGACGTTCGACAACGGCATGATCTGCGCCTCGGAGCAGGCGGTCATCCTGCACGAGCGGGTCTACGACGACGCGATCGCCGGCTTCGAACGGCTGCACGCGCGGGTCGTCACGCCCGAGGAGAAGGCGAAGCTGGAGCGGTTCGTCTTCCCGCGCACCGGCGGCGGCGACTGCCCGGACGTCGCGCTGAACCACGACGTCGTCGGCCGTTCCCCGGTGTGGATCGCCGAACAGGCCGGCTTCAGCGTGCCGCCGGACACCTCGATGCTGCTCGTCGAGGTCGGCTCGGTCGGCGACGCGGAGCCGCTCACCCGCGAGAAGCTCTGCCCCGTGCTGGCGGTCCTGCGTGCGCCCACCCGCGAGGACGGCTTCCGCTACGCCGAACAGATGGTCGAGTACCACGGTCTCGGGCACAGCGCCGTCATCCACGCCACCGACGCGGCGGCCGTCGAACAGTACGGGCTGCGCGTCAAGGCGGTGCGGATCATCTCCAACGCGCCCGCGTCGCAGGGCGGCATCGGTGACATCTACAACGCCTACCTGCCCTCGCTGACCCTCGGCTGCGGCACCTATGGAGCGAACTCCGTGTCGAACAACGTCTCCGCCGTCAACCTGCTCAACATCAAGCGCATCGGCCGGCGGGTCAACAACATGCAGTGGTTCAAGGTCCCCCCGAAGATCTACTTCGAGCCGAACGCGATCCGCTACTTCCGCGACATGCCGGACGTGCACCGCATCACCATCGTCACCGACCACACCATGACGAAGCTCGGCTACGTCGACCGGATCAGCGGGGTGCTGCGCGAACGCGCGGAGCCGGTCACCATCCAGGTGATCGACGACGTCGAGCCCGAACCGAGCATGGACACCGTGCAGCGCGGCGCGGCGGTGATGCGTTCGTTCCGGCCGGACACCATCATCGCCCTCGGCGGCGGCTCGCCGATGGACGCGGCGAAGGTGATGTGGCTGCTGTACGAGCACCCGGACATCGAGTTCGCCGACATGCGGGAGAAGTTCTTCGACATCCGCAAGCGGGCGTTCACGTTCCCGACACTGGGCGCGCTGGCGCAGCTCGTGTGCGTGCCGACCACGTCGGGCACCGGCGCGGAGGTGACGCCGTTCGCGGTCATCACCGACACCGCCACCGGGCAGAAGTACCCGCTCGCCGACTACGCCCTCACGCCCAGCGTGGCCGTGGTGGACCCGGTGCTCGCCGCCGACCTGCCGGCCGTGGTGACCGCCGACAGCGGATTCGACGCGCTGACCCACGCCACCGAGGCGTACGTGTCGGTGTACGCCAACGACTACACCGACGGGCTCGCGCTGCACGCGATCCGGCTCATCTTCGCCAATCTGGAACGGGCCGTCCACAGTGGAGCGATCGACCCCGTCGCGCGGGAGAAGATGCACAACGCCGGCACCATCGCCGGGATGGCGTTCGGCAACGCGTTCCTCGGCATCGTGCACGCGATGGCGCACACGCTCGGTGCGACGTTCCACGTGGCGCACGGGCGCACGAACGCGGTGCTGCTGCCGCACGTCATCCGCTACAACGGCACCGTTCCCGGCAAGCTCACCGGCTGGCCGAAGTACGAGCGCTACACCGCTCCGGAGCGGTTCCAGGACATCGCGCGCACGCTCGGACTGCCCGCCGCCACACCCGAGGAGGGCGTCGAGTCCTACGCCCGCGCGGTCGAGCGGCTGCGCGACGCGGTCGGCATCGAACCGTCGTTCCAGAAGATCGGCGTCGACGAACGGCAGTACGTCGCGGCGCTGCCGCAACAGGCGATGAACGCCTACCTCGACCAGTGCGCGCCGGCGAACCCGCGCATGCCGATGCTCGACGACATGCGGGAGATCATGCGGGCCGCCTACTACGGCACCACCTCGGACCGGGACGGAGAAGGATCATGACCAAGTACGTCTACGACTTCACCGACGGGAACAAGGACCTCAAGGATCTGCTCGGCGGCAAGGGCGCGAACCTCGCCGAGATGACCCGGCTCGGCCTGCCCGTCCCGCCCGGCTTCACCATCACCACCGAGGCGTGCCGCGCCTACCTGCGCACCGGCGCCGACCCGGACGGCCTGTGGGACGAGGTCGGACAACACCTGCGCCGCCTCGAGCTGCACATGGGCCGCGAACTCGGCTCGCCGACCGACCCGCTGCTGGTCTCGGTGCGCTCGGGCGCGAAGTTCTCGATGCCGGGCATGATGGAGACGGTGCTGGACATCGGCCTCACCGACGCCAGCGTCGAAGGGCTGGCCGCGCACACCGGCGACGAGCGCTTCGCGTGGGACTCCTACCGGCGGCTGATCCAGATGTTCGGCAAGACGGTGTGCGACGTGCCCGGCGAGGCGTTCGCCCAGGCGCTGGAGGAATGCAAGGCCGTGCACGGTGTCACCGCCGACACCGGGCTCGACGCCACCGCGCTGCGCGACCTCGTGGAGACCTACAAGAAGGTGTTCCACGACCACACCGGGCGCGAGTTCCCGCAGGCGCCGCACGAGCAGTTGCTGCTCGCCGTGCGCGCCGTCTTCCGTTCGTGGAACGCCGAACGCGCCGCCGTGTACCGCCGTCAGGAGCGCATCCCCGCCGACCTGGGCACGGCGGTGAACGTGATGGCGATGGTGTACGGCAACCTCGGCGAGGGCTCCGGCACCGGCGTGGCGTTCACCCGCGATCCGGCCACCGGCGCGCGGGGCGTCTACGGCGACTACCTGGAGAACGCCCAGGGCGAGGACGTCGTGGCCGGCATCCGCAACACCATGTCGCTGAGTGATCTGGCCGCCATCGACCGACGCTCCTTCGACGAGCTGATGCGCGTCATGTCCACATTGGAGGGTCACTACCGGGACCTGTGCGACATCGAGTTCACCATCGAGCGCGGCAAGCTGTGGATGCTGCAGACCCGCGTCGGCAAGCGCACGCCGGCCGCCGCGTTCGTGATCGCCGCGCAGCTCGTCGACGAGGGCGTCATCGACCTGGACGAGGCGCTGCGGCGGGTCACCGGCAAGCAGTTGGCGACGCTGATGTTCCCCGCGTTCGACACCGCCGCCGCGCCGGCCCCGATCGCCACGGGCGTGCCGGCCTCCCCCGGCGCGGCCGTCGGCAAGGCGGTGTTCGACGCCGCGACGGCCGCCGCCGCGACCGAACCGGTGATCCTGGTGCGCCGCGAGACCAATCCCGACGACCTGCCCGGCATGGTCGCGGCGGCCGGCATCCTGACCGGCCGCGGCGGCAAGACCTCGCACGCCGCCGTCGTCGCCCGCGGCATGGGGCGCACCTGCGTCTGCGGCGCCGAGGCGATCGACGTCGGCGAGCACGCGTTCACCGTCGGCGACACCGTGGTCCGCGAGGGGGACGTCATCTCCGTCGACGGCACCTCCGGACGGGTGTACCTCGGCGCGGTGCCGGTGCGCCCCTCGCCGGTCGTGCGCTACTTCGAGGGCGAACTGCAGCCCGGCCACGACCGCGTCGTCGACGCCGTGCACCGGTTGCTGGCGCACGCCGATTCGGTGCGGCGGCTGGAGGTGCACGCCAACGCCGACACGCCGGTCGACGCGGTTCGCGCACAGCGCTTCGGCGCCGAGGGGATCGGGCTGTGCCGCACCGAGCACATGTTCCTCGGGGAGCGCCGCGCGCTGGTCGAACGCCTCATCCTCGCCACCACCGACGCCGAACGCGACGCCGCGCTGGACGAACTTCTTCCCCTGCAACGCGAGGACTTCGCGCACATCCTGTGGGCGATGGACGGCCGGCCGGTGACGATCCGGCTGATCGACCCGCCGCTGCACGAGTTCCTGCCCTCCCTGGAGGAACTGGCCGTCACGGTGGCCCGGGCGCAGGAGCGCGGCGAGCAGCCCGGCCGCGACGCCGAACTCCTCGCGGCGGTGCGCCGCATGCACGAGTCGAACCCGATGCTGGGCCTGCGCGGCGTGCGCCTCGGCCTGGTGCTGCCGGGCCTCGTGGCCATGCAGGTGCGCGCCGTCGCCGAGGCGGCCGCGGCGGTCCGGGCGAACGGCGGCGACCCGCACCCCGAGATCATGGTGCCGCTCGTCGGGGCCGTGCAGGAGCTTGAGATCACCCGTGCCGAGATCGAACGGGTGCTGTCCACGGTGGAGGGTGTGCCGAACGTGCGCGTCGGCACGATGATCGAGGTGCCGCGGGCCGCGATGACCGCGGGTGAGATCGCCGGGGCGGCCGAGTTCTTCTCGTTCGGCACCAACGATCTCACCCAACTCGGGTGGGGCTTCTCCCGCGACGACGTCGAGGGCGCGTTCTTCTCCCGCTACCTCGAACTGGGCGTGTTCGGCGTGTCGCCGTTCGAGTCCATCGACCGCACCGGCATCGGCCGGCTCATCACCACGGCCGTGAACGAGGGCCGCGCCGCCCGCCCCGACCTGACCATCGGCGTCTGCGGCGAGCACGGCGGCGACCCCGACTCGGTGCACTTCTTCCACGCCGCCGGACTCGACTACGTCTCCTGCTCGCCGTACCGGGTGCCGGTGGCGCGGCTGGAGGCGGCGCGGGCCGCACTGGCCCCCGGCGGCACCGACGGCGACAGCAGGTGAGGAGGCCGTGATGATGGCCGCCACGACGGCGGGGCTGCGGGTGCGGCTGGCGATCGTGTCGCCGTACCCGCCGCGGCAGTGCGCCGTGTCCGCCTACACGCAGGAACTGGTGCGGGCCCTGGCGGTCGCGGCACCGCAGATCACCGTCTCGCTGTGGTCGGTCGACAGCACGCCGGTGGCCGATCACCGGCCGGACGTGGCGGGCGTCATCCCCGCCGCCGACCTCAGCGGGTACCGCCGAGCCGCCCAGAAGCTGATCCGGATCGGCGCAGACGCCGTCCTGGTCGTGCATGAGCCCGGCCCGCACGCGCGACACCTGCTCGGCCTGACCGCCGAGCTGACCCGGGCCGGCGTTCCGTACCTGATCGCGCCGCACGAACTGCGGTGGTCCGTCCGGCCCGACCAGGCCGACACGATCGCCGCCCTGTGCCGGGAGGCGGCCGGCGTCGTCGTGCTGTCGGAAGCGGCCGAGAAGCTCGTGCTCGCCGCGCGGATGGCGCCGCCCGAGCGGATCGCCGTCATCCCCTACGGCGTGCCGCCGGAACTGACCCGACCGCCGTCGTCGGACGTGGACGTGCGCCCGGAACTCGCGTACCTGCTCGCCGACCGGGCGCCAGGGCCGTTGCTGGTGACGACCGGGCCGGTGCATCCGGGGCGCGGCGTCGACGTGGCCGTGGCCACCCTGCCGCTGCTGGTGCGCCGGTTCCCCGGGATCCGGTACGTGGTCGCCGGGGCCGACGACGACCTCAACGCCCCCCTGCCGGGTGCCCGTTATCGCGCGGTGCTGCGCCGGGCGGCGGCGGCCCGGGGCATCGACGAGCGACTGCACCTGCTCGACGCCGCCCTCGCGCCCCCCGAGACGGCCCTGCTGCTGCACGCCGCGTCCGTCGCGGTGCTGCCGGACCTGGATCCCGGGATCACCTCCTCCGCGCCGCTCGTCGACGCGCTGGCCGCCGGCCTCCCGGTGGTGACGACGGCACACCCCTTCGCGCGGGAGACCTCGGGGCGTGCCCCGGGCCACCTGGTTCCCGTTCCCCCGGCAAATCCGGAAGCCCTGGCCGAGGCGGTCGGTGACGTCCTCGACAAGGCCCGGCGGCGACACAGCCCCAACCGGGAGACGGACACCTCGGTCACGTCGGCCGAGCACCTGGCCGGACTCGTCCATTTTGTCCTGCTGCATCGACGGCACGCGGGCCGCACGACCGGGGCTCGCGCGACACACCGCTAGGAGGCCACGATGGGACGGCAACTGTTCCAGTCCACGACGGCGACGTCCGATATCGCGCTCCGGCTCCTCCGCCTGGAGGAACGGGTCATGCTGTTGGAGGCCGCCCTGGCTCGACTGGCGGCGGAGACCACGACACCACCGGAGGTCCGACTTGGAGACGAACCCGCTGACGGAGGCGCTCGCGACGGCCGCTGAGACGGCCGGCCGGGCCCCGTCCATCCACAACACACAGCCCTGGCGCTGGGTGGTCCGCAACGGCGCCCTGGAGCTGCACACCGTGCCCGAACGCCGGCTGCACGAACTGGACCCGGAGGGGCACCTGATGCTGCTCAGCTGCGGTGCGGCGCTGTTCCACGCCCGGGTGTCGCTGGCCGCGCAGGGCCTGTCCCCCACGGTCGAACGCCGGACCGCCGAGCCGCTCGCGGTGATCCGGACGGCGCCGGCGGCGGAGCCCGACGCGCACGCCCGCCGGCTGGTCGAGGCCGGCCTGCGCCGCCACACCGACCGCCGACCCACCTCGACCACCCCGGTCGACCCCGACGCGCTGGCGGCCGTCACGGCGGCGGTGCGGGCGGAGGGCGAGCAGGCGCACGTGCTGCGCGCCGAGCAGGTCCTCGAACTGGCCGCCACCGTCGACCGGGCGGCCCGGGCCGAGGCCACCGACGAGCGCCAGCAGGCCGAACTGGGCCGCTGGGTCGGCGGCGAGCGCCCCGACGGCACCGGCATCCCGGACGCCGCGATCCCCGCCGCGCCGCCGCAGACCACGGTGCCCGGCCGCGACTTCGGCGTCACCGGGACGCTGCCGGTCGACGCCGGGCACGACACCCAGGCCGTCTACGCGGTCCTCTACGGCGACGGCGACGCCCCGGTCGACTGGCTGCGCGCCGGCGAGGCGCTCAGCGCAGCCTGGTTGGAGGCGGTGGACCGCGGCCTGAACCTGCTGCCGCTGAGCGCACCGGTGGAGATCGCGCACACCCGGCAGCTGCTGCGCCGCATGCTCGCCGACGTCGGCCACCCGCACGCGGTGATCCGGCTGGGCACCGCCGACACCGCGACACCGGGGCCGCTGACCCCTCGGCTGGCGGCCGACCAACTCATCGACATCGTCACGGACTGAGACCTCCAGGCCTTTCGGCCCGGGCCGTCGGTCTCATCGCCTCTGCACCCGTCGATCCCGCACCGGCACCCTCATATTCGGGACAACCGATCCGATGTGAGGAGACCGCGATGGAGCGCACAGAGGTCATCGTCGGCATCGACCGACACGAATCTCACCGGGCGGCGCTGTACTGGGCCGCCGAGGAGGCGGCGCGGCGGGGCGTCGGCCTCCACGTGATCCACGCATACCGCATCGAGTGGCCGGACGCGGAGTACGCCACGGCCGAGACCGAACGCGTGCTCGCCGGCGAGGCGAAGTCGCTCATCGACTCCGCCCTGTACGACGCGCGCCGGCACACCAGCGGCCTCACCGTGACCGGAACGTTCGTGCGCGACGGCGCCGCCGGCGCCCTGATCGACGCCGGCAGGACGGCCGTGCTCACCGTCGTGGGCAGCCGGCACCACGTCTCCGGGCTCACCGCCACGCTGCTGGGCTCCACGGCGCAGCAGGTCGCGTTGCACAGCACGGGACCGGTCGTGGTCGTGCGCGGCCGCAGCGAGACGAAGACCGGCCCGGTGGCGGTCGGCGTCGACGGATCGCCCGGTTCGTTCACCGCGCTCGGGGTGGCCTTCGAGGCGGCCGCCGCGCGTGGCGCCCGACTGTCGGTGGTGCGGGCGTTCCGGCCCGGGACGCCGGCGTGGCCGAAGGACGTTCCGCCGCCGGAGGTGCTCAACGCCGAGACCGCGCACGCGGCCCTCTACGACGAACTCGGCCGCGCCGTCTCCACATGGTCGGAGAAGTTCCCGGATGTCGGCGTGGACCGGCTGGTGCTGCCGGGCGACGCGGCCAAGGTGCTCGACGACGTGTCCACGGGCGCGCAGCTCGTCGTCGTCGGCTCGCGCGGGCACGGCGGCTTCGCCGGGCTGCTGCTCGGCTCCGTCGGCGGGCATCTCATCCACCACGCCGACTGCCCCGTGCTGATCGCGCGCTGACCCGGCTCATCGGCCGGAGGTTCACCCGAGGGAGGTTGCGATGGACAGCGGAGCCGTGGTCGTCGGCATCGACGGCTCGCCGGCGAACTGGGTGACGTGGCGGTGGGCGACCGCCGAGGCGGCCCGCCGCGGTGCGCTGCTGCGGCTCGTGTGCGCCTACCGGGCGCCGTGGCCGTTCGAGAAGTTCATCACCGGCACCGAACTCGGCGACGCCGCCCTGAGCCGGGCGGAGACTGTCGTCACCGAGATGGTGTCGTGGGCACGTTCCGCGCGGCCAGGACTCGTCGTCACCGGCGAGGCGGTCTGCGGCGACCCCGCCGCGGTGCTGTTCGCGGCGCTGCACGGCAGCACCGTTTCGATGCTGTCCGCGGTGGCCCAACGCGCCGAGCTGCTTGTCGTCGGCGACCACGGGCAGCGCGGGTTCACCGGCAAGTTGCTCGGCGCGACCGGCCTGCACCTGGCCGTTCACGCGCGGGTGCCGGTGGCGGTCGTCCGCGGCCGGGCCGACCCCGACACCGGACCGGTGGTCGTGGGCACCGACGGCTCCCCCGGCGCCGACGTGGCGATCGGCACGGCGCTGGAGGAGGCGAACCTGCTCGGCTGCGGTCTCACCGTCGCGCACGCCTACCCGGTGCCCGCACCGCCGTGGAACAGCGAGATCGAACCACTCGTCTACGACCCGCAGCGGCTGCGGGCGGCCGTGCGGGCTGTGACCGAGGAGCAGCTCGCACCGTGGCAAGAGAAGTTCCCCGACGTGCCGGTCGAGATCGTCGCGGCGCCGGAGGACGCCGCCGGACTGCTGGTCCGGCTGTCCCGGGAGGCCCGGCTCGTCGTCGTGGGCTCCCGCGGGCACGGCGGTTTCGCCGGCCTGCTCCTCGGATCCGTCGGGCAGAAGCTGCTCCACCACGCCGACTGCCCGGTTCTCATCGCTCGTACGTCCACAGGAGGTCGAGAAACATGACAGACAAGATCATCGTCGGGGTGGACGGCTCCGACGGCGGCCGCCGCGCCCTGCGCTGGGCGATGGAGGAGGCCGCCCGCACCGGTCAGCAGCTGGACGTCGTCACGGCCTGGCACTGGGCCGGTGTGCAGGAGATGGCCCCCGCCGTCAACGGCCCGCAGGAGCAGCGCCACGTCGCCGAAGAGGGCCAGGCCCGGGACATCGCGACCGTTCGCGCCGAACTCGGCAGCCAACTGCCGGTCACCCAGGTGCTCGTGCAGGGCACCCCCGCCGAGGCGCTGACCGACGCCGCCCGTGGGGCGCGGCTGCTCGTGCTCGGCAGCCACGGCTACGGCCGGTTGCACCACGCGGTGCTCGGTTCGGTGGCCGAGGAGTGCATCCGGCTCGCCACCTGCCCGGTCGTCGTGGTGCCGGTGTCCGTCGCGGCAGCCGCCTGAAGCACCGCACTGACGTGGCCCGGGACGCCGTCCCGGGCCACGTTCCCGTAGCGCTCATGCGGCCGCGGCCGCGTCGACCATCCGCACGGTGCCGATGCCGGCGATGGTGCGGGCCATCACCGACACGACCGTCTTCTCCACGTCGTCGTCGAACACCCCGGTCACCGTGCACGCCCCGTCGACGACGGAGACGTTCCAGCGCAGGTGCTCACCCGCGTACTCGTCGAGCCGGTGCTGGAGTTCGGCGCGCAGCACCTCGTCCGTGCGCACCGCGGCGCGCACGACGTCGCGCCGGCTGACTATGCCGACGATCTGGCCGCCCTCGATCACGGGCAGGCTGCGGACGTTGCAGTCCAACATGACCTGCGCCACGTCCGAGATGTCCTCGGCCGGCCAAGCCGTGGCGACCGCGCGGGTCATCACATCGGCCGCCGTACGGGGACGGCTCGCCGGATCCGGCACCGGCCACAGGTGGGCGGTCGGATCCGCCGGCACCCGCCGGCGCAGCAGGTCCCCCTCGCTGACGATGCCGATCAGGTCACCGTCGGCGTCGACCACCGGCGCGGCGGTGATGGCGTGGGTGGTCAGCACCTCCGCCACCGTCTCGATGGGGTCGTCCGGTCCGACCGTGTGCACCGGCCGGCTCATGATGTCACGTACTCGCATGGCGATCGCCTCCTCACGGCGTCGGATGTCCACTGTGGAGCGCGGGAACGGCACATCCGCCCTCCCGATGGTGCGCGGCCTGCCGGCGGTCCGGCAGGGCCGGAATACCCGCGCCGGACGGGCCGTTCCCGACTGTCCATAATGGACAGTCCGGAGTCATGCCTCGCCGGGAAGTCCCACCACATCGCTACCGCTACGGCGGGCGCTGCGCGGCGGAGGTTCGGACGTCCCCGGACGACCGATCCGCATCGCGATCGCCGGAACGCCCGTCCAGGCGAGCAGCCGGCGCAACGCGGCCCGCGCCTGCGGCACCTCGACCACCTCGCTGATCGGCGAGGCCGCGAGGCCCCGGGCGGTCAGCGTCAGCCACACGTCCGACAGTGCCTCGCCGGCGGCCAACCAGTCGGCGCGCTCGTCGCCGCTCGTGGCCAGTACCGCGTACACCGTGCCGCCGTCGGTGCCGTCGCCCGCCGCGAGTCCCGGTGCGCGGCCCTGCGCGAAGTCGCGCGGCGGTACCCGGTGCCGGCCGGGGGCGGGCACGTCGTTCAGGGCCACGCCGTCGCCGCTGGAGCGCGCGCGGTCACTCCACTCGGTTACGTCGCGCGCGTAGGCGGGAATCTCCCGCTCGGCCGCCGCGGCCAGCGCCACGATCTGCGCGAACGACTCCACTTGCGCGGCCGTCACGAAGGTCAGCACGACGCCGTGCCGCCGGGCGGCGGCGCATAGCGCGTCGAGGTCGTCCGGTGCCGGCGGTGCGTCGGCGAACGGCCGCCGGTCCGTGCGCCGCCGGTACACGGCCTCGTACGCGGTCCGCTCCGGCGTCATGACGGGACCGAGCCGCAACCGCGCCACCAGCTCCGGCGCTTCGCCCGCGGGTAGCCGCGTGACGTGGCCGGCGAATCCCGACGCGGCGAGTCCGGTCAACGCGTGGTGCAGAGCGATACCGCAGCTCAGCGTCTCCAGCCGGCCGGCCGGGTCCACCCGGTGCAGGCGACGGGCCGGGTCGACCCGCAGTTCGACGTCGTCGTTGCGGACCCGCCACCGCCACGGCTGCGAGTTGAGGATCGACGGGGCCCGCAACGACACCAATGTCGCCTGCGTCAACGTGTCCAGCGCGGCACGCCCGTCGTCGACCTTCGTGGGAACCGTCTCGGGTGTCATCTGTGCTCACCGTCCTCTCCGCCGTACCGGCGCGGCGCCGGTGGGTAGCGAGCCTGCCGGCCGCCGGCACGGCGCACCAGGGCCGAACGGCACCGCCCGACGGGACCCCGGGACGGCCGGGGTCGCAGGTCCGGTCGTCCCGGGACCTTCTCCCCGTTGCCCGCATCCCGCGTCCCCGCAGCCTGTTCACGTGAGGAGGGTGAGGACGATGAGCGAACCGACGGTTCTCGACGAGGCGTGGGTGGACGTCGCGCGGAAGATGGTCGGCGATGCCGGCGGCGGGGCGGTGTTCGGCCCGGCGGTGGTCCGGGACGACGTGACGATGGTGCCGGTGGCGCGGGTCTCGGTCTGGTCCGGCGGGGAGACCGCCGACGGTGGCGGCGAGCGGCCGGCGAGCGCGGCCCGGATCACGGCGCGACCGCTCGGCGCCCTGGTCGTCACGCACGGGAAGGTGTGCTGGCGCCCGGCCCTGGACGTCAACAAGGTGATCCTCGGCGGTCAGGTCGTGGCCGTGGTCGCGCTGCTCGTCGCGGGCGCGGTCCTGGGTTCCCGGCGACGTTGCCCGGGAACGGGCTGATGGCGCACCGCCCGGCCGCACCACCGGTCGACATGAACGGTGACCCGTCCGCGCTGACCGTCGCGTGCGCCGTCGAGGGCACCACGACGGTGCTGACCGTGCGCGGCGCGCTCGACCCGCAGCGGTGCACCACGCTCTCCGACGGCATCGAGACGGCGTTCGCACTGCGGCACACCGGTGCCGTCGTCGTGGACCTCTCGGCCGCCGTGCCGATCCCGCTCGCGGCGCTGGCGCTGCTGCGCCGTTCCGCCGAGGAGGCGCGGCGCGCCGGCCGGAGCCTCATCGTGCGGCCGTTCCCGATCTCCGGCCCGACGGATCGGCCGGCCTGGTGAACCGGAGCCGGAGGTCTTGCGGGCGGCGGGTCGTTCGGCCCTTGGGGTGCCGTGCGCGGCGGAGCACGCTGGCCTCGACGTGAGCCGAAGGAGGGGACACAGATGCGTGCCCTGGTGGTGTACGAGTCGATGTTCGGCAACACCCGCGCGATCGCGAACGCGGTGGCCGAAGGACTGGCGACCGGGATGCCGGTCGACGTGACCGAGGTGGGCGCCGCGCCCGCGACGTTCGACGCCGAACTGGTGGTGATCGGCGGGCCGACACACGCGTTCTCGATGAGCCGGCCGGCGACCCGGCGCGACGCGGCGCAGAAGGCGGACGGCGCGATCGTCTCGACCGGCATCGGTGTCCGGGAGTGGCTCGACCGTCAACGCTCCACATTGGAGGGTCGGCAGGTCGCCGCGTTCGGCACCCGGATGGACAGCTTCATGTCCGGCTCGGCGGCGAAGTCGTTGCAGCGCCGGCTGGGCCGCCTCGGCGCACGCGTCGCGGTGCCGTTCGGCGACTTCCACGTCGAGGGGATGCAGGGACCGCTGCCGGAGGGCGAACTCGACCGGGCCCGCCGCTGGGGCGAGGTCCTGGCCGCCGCGGTGACCACGACCGGAACGACCGGAACGAGGAGGTAGGACGATGAGCACGCCCACGGTGGAGACCGTGATGACCCGCGACGTGGTGACGGCGCGGCTGGACACCCCGTTCAAGGAACTGGTGGAACTGCTGGCGACCCACCGGATCGGCGCACTGCCGGTCGTCAACGGCGGACGGGTCGTCGGGGTGGTCTCCCAGACGGACCTGGTGCACAAGCTCGACCTGCCCGTCGACGGCCCCGGGATGCGCCTGTTCGGCCGGCACCGCGAGGCCCGCATCAAGGCCGCCGGTGACATCGCCGGCGACCTCATGACCACCCCGGCGATCACCGTCACCGCCGGCACCACACTGGCCGCGGCCGCCCGGATCATGGACCGCCGCCGGGTGACCCACCTGCCGGTCGTCGACGGCGGGGACCGGCTCGTCGGCATCGTCGCCCGGCACGACCTGCTCACCCCGTACCGGCGCACCGACGACGACCTCCGCGCGGAGATCCGCCAGGAGATCGTGGAACGCAGCCTGCTGCTCGAACCGACCGACATCGCCGTCACGGTGGACGACGGCGTCGTCACCCTCACCGGCACCGTCGACCGCCGCTCCACGGCCCGGATCGCGGTGAGCCTCACGCGCGCGTTCGCCGGTGTGGTGGACGTCGTCGACGGGCTCACGTGGAAGTACGACGACTCGGAGGAGATCCGGCGGCGGTACGGCTTCGACGCCCAGATCGGCCCGGTCGTGCGGTTGTGACCCTGGAACCGGAGCGTGGCGCCCGTCATCGGGCGCCACGCTCGGTCGTGCGGCTACTTGCGCGAAAGCCGGTTCATCTCCCGTTCGATCCGCTCCTCGCTCGGCCCGGGCGCGGCGTAGACGTCGTAGGCGTGGAAAACCAGGCCCATCCCCCACAGTGCCAACGGGAACATCGGCCAGAAGAACCCGCCCGGCATCGTCACCAGCCAGATCACGACCAGCACCGAGTTCATCACCGTGTACACGAAGAAGTGCTGGTGCAGGTCCCGGCGCTTGCGGAGCCGGGTGACCGCCTGCTGGCGCAGGTCGTCCCGGTCGGCCGGCAGTTCAGTGCTCATCACGTACCTCCCCTCCACTCCTGTGACGCTCCGCCCGCGGCGCGGCGGCGGCAGGGGTCCTCCGTCCCCTGTGCCCGGGTCGAGCGGCCTACCAGCGCAGAACGGCGGCCGCCCCGTCCGCCTCCGCCAGCGGGCCGGCGTCGGCGGCGTCGAGCAGCGTGACGGCCGCGCCCTGCCGGAGCGCCGCGACTATCATCCGTTCGCCGAGATGGGCATCGGGGCGCAACGCCGCCTCCGGCACACCCGGCACCGCAACGAACTCCGGATACAGCGCCCCGTCCGGACCGCTGCGCCCGCGCCACTCCCGATCGGCGGCCAGCAGCAGGTGCCGCACCTGCCCCTGGGCCAGCGCGGTGAGCACGTCGGCGAGGCCCAGGGCGCCGGCGCCCCCGGCGTGCGCGGCGCTCACCGCGTTCTCGACGAGGGAGCGGACGACGCCGCGGCGGCCGGCACGCAGGTGGGATGCGACCGCCGCGTACACCTCCGCCGCCGAGAGCCCGGCCAGTTGACGGGGCACCGACACCGTGTGCGCGGCCACCTCCAGCGGGAGCCGGGCCGTCAGCTCCCTGACCTTCACGGGTTCCCCGCAGACGACGAGCCGCTCCCAGCCCAGTTCCGTCGCGCGGCCGGCGACCGTGTCCGCCGCGCCGTGCAGGAAGCGGCCGAGGTGGTCCGCGGCGTGCTGCGCGGCGACGTCGTGAGCGGCGACGCCGTGCGATGTCGTGGACGTGTGTGAGGCGTCGAGGTGTTCGACCGCGCGCGGGGTGTACACCACGAGTTCGACGTCGGTGGCGTGATCGAGCCGCACGTCGATCAGGCGGACACCGCGGCCGTCGACGGTCACCACGCCGGCGGGCGGGAACGCGCTGAGCGCCGCGACGAGCGGTCGCAGGTGTGCCGCCGGCCCGAGTTCGACGAACTCCCCGAGAAGTGCCTGGGTCGCGAGCCGTCGCACCGGGCCGCCGTTCAGCGGCACGAACAGGGCCCGTCCGCGGCCGGTGCGCGTGGTGTCGATCAGCGCCTTCAGTTCACCCTCCACATCGGACAGTCGTTCGGCGAGCAGCGCGGCCCGGTCGGCATCACCCTCCCTGGCCAGCCGCCGTTCGAGTGCGACGAGTTCGTTGACGATGCGGACCTGCCAGGCGGGGACGGCGGAACCGGTGCCCGGATCGGCCGTCGCGTACACCGACAGCACACCGGCCGGATCGGTCAGCTCGGCGAGTTCGCGCAGCACCCGGCAATCGACCAGATTCCTCGCATCAGTTGTCATTGCGCCAGCGTGTCGCCGGATCCGGAGGACGGTCAGGGCACAAGGACCCGGCCGCGCGGGACCGCACGCCTCTGCCCGCGCCGCCGTCGGCGGAGCACTCTCGGCTGGACAAGCCTGCGGAAGGGTCAGCGATGGCGAGCGATCTCCGGACTCACACGGCAGACCGAGGCCTCTCCGAGGCGCAGGCGCAAAGCCGCCTCGAAGTCGACGGGCCCAACGCGCTGCCCGCCGCGCCGCACGTTCCTGCGTGGCGCCGCGTATCGGCACAACTGCGCGACCCGCTCATCCTGGTCCTGTTGGTCGCCATCGCGCTGACCGTCGCCACCGGCGACTGGACGGACGCGGCGGTCATCGCCCTCGTGATCGTCGTCAACACCTCGGTCGGCGTCGCCCAGGAGATCAAGGCGGACCGCGCCATCGCCGCCCTCGCCGGGCTGACCGCACCGGAGGCACGCGTCCTGCGCGACGGCGGGCAGCGGCTCGTACCGGCGGCCGAGGTAGTCGTGGGAGACGTCCTGGTCCTGGCCGAGGGCGACATCGTCGCGGCCGACGCCACCGTCGCCGCGGGGGCCGCGCTGCTGGTCGACGAGGCCGCGCTCACCGGGGAGTCGGTGCCGGTCGACAAGGATGCCGGCGACACGGTTTCCGCCGGCACCGTCGTCGTGCGCGGCCGCGGTGTCGCCGAGGTGGTCGCGACCGGTGCGGCGAGCGCCATGGGGCGTATCGCGGCGCTGATGTCGACCCGGTCGCAACGCACACCCCTGCAGCGCCGGTTGATGGGCGTCGGCCGGGCACTGGCCGTCGTCGCCGTGGTGCTGTGCACGGTCGTGCTCGTCCTGGGGCTGCTGCGCGGCGAGTCCGTGGAACTGATGGCCGTCACGGCGATCAGCCTCGTGGTGGCGGCCGTTCCGGAGTCGCTGCCGGCCGTGGTGACGCTGGCGCTGGCGCTGGGCGCGCGCCGGATGGCCGCCCGACGCGCCCTCGTGCGGCGGCTTCCTGCGGTGGAGACGCTCGGATCGGTGACGGTGCTCGCCACCGACAAGACGGGCACGCTGACCGAGGGAAGCATGGCCGTCCGTCTACTGTGGACACCCGTCGGCGAGGGCGTGGTCGACGGCAACGGATACGCGCCGCACGGCACGGTCCGCCGGGCCGGCCGGCCGGTCAACTGCGACGGCGCGCCGGACCTCGCCGGGCTGCTCCGCGCCGCACTGTTGTGCAGCGACGCGGAGCTGCGGGCGCCAGATACTCCCGAGGCGGCGTGGACGGCCCTCGGCGACCCCACCGAGGCGGCGCTCGTCGCGGCCGCCCCCAAGCTGGGGCTGGCGCCGGGAGAGGTCAGGGCGTCGCTGCCCCGCATCGACGAACGCCCGTTCGACAGCGTCAGTAAGAGAATGACCACCGTCCACCGGAGACCGGATGGCGGCGTCCGGGTGATCTGCAAGGGCGCCCCGGAGGTCCTGCTGCACCCGCGCCTCCTCTACGAGCCCACGGACCTGATCGAACTCGCGACCGCGAAGGCAGACGAGCTCGCCACCCACGGATACCGCGTCCTGGCCGTCACCGCCGCCGACCACGACACCGACGCCCGTTCGCAGGACTGGGACGCGGAACTGCGGCTGGTCGGCCTGATCGGCATCCAGGACCCGGCCCGCCCGGCGGCCGCCGGCACGATCGCGGCCTGCCGGGACGCCGGCATCACCCCGGTCCTCATCACCGGCGACCATCCGGCGACCGCCCGGGCCGTCGCGGTCGACGCCGGCGTCATCCCCGCCGACGGCGAGGTCGTCGACTGCCGCCGCCTGGTCGCGGCCGGGGAGGACGGCATGCGGCGCGCGCGGGTGTTCGCCCGCGCCACCCCGGAGCAGAAGCTCGACATCATCTCGGCCCGGCAGCGGGCGGGCGACATCGTCGCGATGACCGGCGACGGTGTGAACGACGGGCCCGCGCTGCGCCGCGCCGACATCGGTGTCGCGATGGGCAAGCGGGGCACCGAGGTCGCCCGCCAGGCCGCCGATCTCGTGCTCGCCGACGACGACCTCGGGACGCTGGTCGCCGCCGCGGAGGAGGGCCGGCGGGTCTACGCCAACATCCGCCGGTTCCTGCTCTACGCCCTGTCGGGCGGCGCCGCCGAGATCGCCGTCATGCTCGCCGGGCCGTTCCTGGGGCTGCCGCTGGTGCTGCTGCCGGCGCAGATCCTCTGGGTCAACCTGCTCACCCACGGGCTGCCGGGCGTGGCGATGGGCGGCGAACCCGCCCCGCCGGACGTGATGCGGAACCCGCCCCGCCCGCCCGCCGAGTCCGTGCTGGGCGCCGGGCTGTGGCAACGGGTGCTGCGGGTGGGCGCCGTCATCGCCGCGCTCACCCTCGGCGTGGCCGTGTGGGCGGAGGCGACCGGGCGGCCGTGGCAGAGCATGGCGTTCTTCACCCTGGGTGCCACGCAGCTCGCCGTCGCGCTCGGCTCCCGGGCCCGTCCGGGCAGCCGCACCAACCCGATGCTCCCGGTCGCCGTCGCCGGCGCCCTGGCGTTGCAGCTCGCGGGTCTGTACGCGCCGGTGCTCAACGACCTGCTCGGCACGGTGCCGGTCGCGCTTCCCGACCTGTTGGTCGTGGGTGTCCTGTCCGGGCTCGGCTACGCCGCGATCCGGCTGGACCGATTGGTCCGTCGGTCGTCGTCGTGAACTCGTAACCGCCCGAAGCGGAACTCGTCCCGACGACCACGCCGTGCGCGTCGACGGCCAGGGCGCTCGCCGTGCCGGAGAGCGGGACCGCCGTATCGTTCTTCGCCGACGCCCGCCCCGGTCGCATCGGAAGGGAGCCCCGCCGACCGGGCGGAAGGCCGCCGGCCGGCGGGGTGACCGGAGTGCTACGGCTCCAGGGAGATCGGGACGGAGTCGCTCTGCCCGACCGGTTGCTCGGTGCGACCGCACGGGTCGAAGATCTTCACGAACCGCACCGAGGGGAACTGCTTGAGCGTCGGCATGATCTCGTTCGCGATCGAGACGGTCGAGCCGTCGCAGGCGCACCCGTCGGTCAGGATCACCCGGGCGACGCCGTCCTCGATCGTCACGCCGGCGAAGCCACCGGCGTGCGAGTCGACGAAGCGCAGCCCGGCTTTGCGTTCGTCCTCCGTCGGGCCGGCGAACAGCCGCTGCAACGCGCCCCGCGAGGTGGCCGGCGGGATCACCGGCCGGCTCACCGACCGGGACCGCTGCTGCGCGGCGTCGTCGACGAAGTACACCTGCACCGGCACCGTGCGCGCCGGCCGGTCGACGTCGATGACGATCCGGCTCGGCACCAGCAACGTGGTGACCCGGAACGCCGTCGCCTGCGCCAGCCCGACCACGAACGTCAGCACCGCCTCGTAGTCGCCGGCGGCGTTGACCTGGATGAGGTTCGGCAGCGAGAACGTGCGCCGCTCCGGCCCGAAGGTACCGACGAGCCCGTCGCCGTGACCCGTCGCCGGGTAGAACGTCACCCGCAGGAACGCATCACCGGCGGTCGGCTCCGGCGCGCCGGAGCCGTCGGCGACCACCTGCGACACGAAGCGCACCTCGTTGTCGAACGGCGGCGGGCCGTCGAACTCGAACACGAGCCGGTCGAACGTGCCGTGGTCGGCGGCGCGCACGTCGACCAGTGTGGACACGACGGGCGGCGCCGCGTCGTCGCACAGGACCGGAATCTGCACCATGGCTGTCCACCCCCTCCGCTCAGCTCAACGCGCGCAGGTCATCGGGCACCGTCGGCGCCTGCTCGGCCGCCTTCGCCTCGGTCAACTGCGCGAAGAAGCGCAGCAGTTCCACCGGGAACGGCATGACGAGCGTGCTGTTCTTCTCCGCCGCGACGTCCACCACGGTCTGCAACAGCCGCAGCTGGAACGCCCCCGGAGTGGCCGCCATCGCGCGGGAGGCGTCGGCCAGCCGGCGTGACGCCTGGTACTCGCCGTCGGCGGCGATGACGCGGGCGCGACGTTCCCGTTCCGCCTCGGCCTGCCGGGACATCGAACGCTTCATCGAGTCCGGCAGCGCGACGTCCTTCACCTCGACCCGTTCGATCAGAACGCCCCACGGCTTCTCGGTGGGTGCGTCGATCGCGGCCTTGAGCTCGGTGTTGATCCGCTCCCGGTCGCTGAGCAGGGTGTCCAGGTCGGCCCGGCCGATGACCGAACGCAGCGACGTCTGTGCCACCTGGAGGACGGCGCGCCCGTAGTCGCGCACGTTCACCAGCGCCTTGATCGGGTCGACGACGCGGAAGTAGACGACGGCGTCGACCGTCAGGGTCACGTTGTCCCTGGTGATCGCCCCCTGTGCCGGCACCGGCATCACGACCGTCTGCATGGTCACCTTCGCCATCCGGTCGACGATCGGGATGATCACCCGGAGTCCGGGCTGCCGCACCTTCTCCAGCACCCGGCCGAACCGGAACACGATGCCGCGCTGGTACTGCTGCACCAGCCGCAGGCTCGCCATCGCCGTCAGCAGCAGCACACTCAGCACGACGACCGTCCACGCGAGTGGGGTACTCATGGCCGCCTCCATTCGTCATGAGACGTCGACACATGTCGACATCCGTAGCGTCCATCCGCCGGCAGCGCGGGTGCGGGGCCGAAGGTCCCCGGGACAGGTGCCGACCGGCCCTGAGGCCGACGACCGCATCCGCGACACCCTGAACCATCACCGCTCCTGCGCAACCCCGGGAGGACGTCATGGCCGAGACCGAGATCGTCGTCGGGGTGGACGGTTCCGTGCCGAGCCTGAGCGCGCTGCGCCTCGCCGCGGCGGAGGCCGAACGGCACCGCTCCCGGCTGCGCGTGATCACCGCCTACGGTCGGGATCCGCGCACCGCACGGGAAGTGCGCCAGCACTACACCGGTGTGGTCTCCGACGCCCTCCGGGAGATCCGCATCATCGCGCCGGGCGTGTCCGTTGCCGGGCAGGCCGTCGAGGGCGACCCGACGCACGTGCTGCTGCGGGCCGCGCGCGGCGCCCGGATGCTCGTCGTGGGCAGCCGCGGCGGCGGCGGGTTCCGCGATCTCCTGCTCGGCTCGGTGAGCCAACGGGTCGCGACGCACGCCACGGTTCCGGTCCTGGTCGTGCGCGGCGGCCCGAACACCGTCGGCCGGAAGGTCGTCGTCGGGGTGGACCGCTCCGCGGGCAGCAGCCTCGTGCTGGACGCGGCGTTCGAGGAGGCGGCGGCGCGCGGGGTGGCGCTGCACGCGGTGCGCGCGTACGGCTTCCCGGTGCCACCGATCCCGGCCGCCATCACCCCGTTGCCGTACGACCCGCCCGTCGTCCGCCGTCACGAGTGCGAGGGCCTGCGGGAAACGCTGGCGCCGTGGCGGGAGAAGTTCCCCGAGGTCGCGATCCTCAGTACGGTCAGCCAGGCGGGTCCGGCCCGGATCCTCATGGAACTCTCGGCCGGTGCCGGCGTCGTGGTCGTCGGCTCGCACGGTCACAGCGCCGTCGTCGGCACCCTGCTCGGCTCCGTCGGCCTCCAACTCCTGCACCATGCCGCGTGCCCCGTCCTGATCGCCCGTTGAGGACAGCCGGCCTCACCGCCGCGGGGCGAGGTCGACGATCCTGCGGTCCAGCAGGGTGGCGATGCCCGCGCCGTGGTACCGGTCGTCGACGAGGACATGCGTGTGCGCCCGGTCCGGGCACTGCGCCCGCACCGCGACCGCGACGATGGCACCGTCGTGCTCGGCGACGAGCGCGACGTGGTCACGACCCGGCGGACGCAGGACGGACAGCAGCACGTCGAACGAGACGGCGGCGGCGCCGAACACGCGCAGGAACTCCGGGCTGTCCCGGACCCGCTCGTGCAGCCGGCGCAACGCCGTCAGGTCGCCGTCGCACAGCGGTCGGACGCGCAGCGGCAGGCCACTGCCCGTCAGGTCCGATTGCTGGTCGACGGCTGCCATGACGCACCTCCTCGTGGGCGCCGTACAGGTCCACTGTCGCCCCCCGCGCCGCCGCGCGCTCAGGGCCGTTCGGCCCGGCCGACACGGTCGTGACGGCCCTACGCCCGACCGCCGTCCCGCGCGACGCTCGGCCCGGACTCCCGATCCGACCGAGGAGACAGCAATGGGACGCAACGAGGTCATCGTCGGGATCGATGGCGACAAGACGCACCGGGCCGCGTTGTACTGGGCCGCCGACGAGGCGACCCGACGCGGCGTCGGGCTCCGCATCATCCACGCCTACCTGTCCGAGTGGCCGGACACCGACCTCGCCCTGCGCCGCGCCGCGCGGGCACTGGAGCCGCTCGCCGAGGAGGTACTCGCCGCGGCGGTGAACGACATCCACGCCTACACGCCCGACCTTCCGGTCACCGCCGCCGTGGAACGCAGCGGTCCGGCCTCGGCGCTGATCGGCGCGGCCGACCCGGGCGACCTCCTCGTGGTCGGCAGCCGGCACGACGCCGCCGGCCTCACCGCGACGCTGCTGGGTTCCACCGCCCAGCAGGTCGCCCTGCACAGCACGACCTCCGTGGCGGTGGTGCGGGGCCGCGACGACACCGTGGGCACCGACGCCACGGGGCCGGTCGTGGTCGGCGTGGACGGCTCGGCCGCGTCGAGGACAGCGCTCGGCGTGGCGTTCGAGGCGGCCGCCGCGCGCGGCGCCAGGCTGTCGATCGTCCGGGCGTTCCGCCCCGGGTCGCCGCCGTGGCCGCGGGACGTCGCGCCGTCGCTGCTCCGCGACGTCACGACCACCCGTGCCGCGCACCTTAAGGAACTGGGCCTCGCCGCGGCCGCCTGGTCCGAGAAGTTCCCCGACGTCGGCGTGGACATGTTCGTCCTGCCGGGCTATGCCGCCGAGGTGCTCGACGACGCGACCGGCAACGCGCAGCTCGTCGTGGTCGGTTCGCGGGGTCACGGCGGGTTCGCCGGCCTTCTGCTCGGCTCCGTCGGCCTGCATCTGATCCACCACGCAGACTGCCCGGTGCTCATCGCCCGTTGACGGTGCGGGGCTTTGCGCCGTGGCGCGCGTTACCGGCCACGGTCAGGGCCGAACGTCCCGTCGTCGAACGGCCGGCGAGCCCTGTGCATCGAGACCGTAGCGGAGTGTGCTGGAGGAAGCCGGTGAGGCGAGGCTCCGCCGTTCCCGCGAAGCCGTTGCCGCGAAACCGTTCCGGCAACCACCGGCGCAGCCTGAGGAGGTGCACGATGACGGGCCTGATCGTCGTCGGCGTCGACGGCTCCCGCCACGCGTCGCGCGCCGTCGAACTCGCGGCCGACGCGGCCGCACGACGTGGCGCCGAACTCCAGGTGATCCACGCGTTCACCTGGCCGCTGATCCACCCACCGCTGGTACCGGACACCTCGACCGAGTACCTCGACCCCCGGCGGCGCGCCTGGGTCATCGTCGACGCGGCCGAGTGCGCCGCCGTGCAGCGGCATCCCGAACTCGTCCTCGACGGCCGGGTCGTCAACGGAGCCGCCCCGGGCGTGCTGGTCGAGGCCTCGCGACATGCCGACGTCCTGTACGTGGGCCACCGCGGCCTCAGCGGTTTCAACGAACTCGTGATGGGTTCCGTCGGAGTGGCCGCGATCATTGACGCCTACTGCCCGGTCGTGGTGGTGCGCGGCGAGCCCTCGGCCCCGGACGCACCGGTGATCGTGGGCATCGACGGCTCGAACAGCGCGTACGTGGCGGCCCGGGCCGGCTTCGAGGAGGCCCGGCTGCGCGGTGCCGACCTGGTCGCCGCATGGGTGCGGACGCCGGGTCTCGGCCGACGCGCCGCCGAGTGGGACGCCGACGCGACGGCTCTGCCCGGCATCGCACAGGGGTTCCCGGGCGTCAGGTGGACGACCCACCTCGGGTACGACCAGTCGGCTCCCGAGTACCTGGAACGGCTCGCCAAGAGGACCGGTGCGGGCCTGCTGGTGGTCGGCTCGCACGGTATCGGAGGGCTGCGCGGGCTGTTGCTCGGCGGCACCTGCCGCCACCTCGTGGACCATGCGCCCTGCCCGGTCCTGGTGACCCGGCCGAAGGTCGAGCAGCGCACGGCGGTGGGGAAGGCCGCGACCGGCACGTCGCCGACCGCCTGAATCGGCGCCGGCCCGGCACAGGGCCGAACGACCCTGCCGGCACGCCCGCCGGCGCCGCACCGTGGAAGCGGCACCGGCGGGTCGTCTTCGGCCGACCCGGCGGGCCGTCACCCGACGTGTCGGCGGTCGTCGCCGCCTCCTGCGCCGTCCCCGGCTACTTCACCCCGATCGAGATCGGCGGTGTCGAGTACGTCGACGGCGGGGTCCATTCCCCGACCAACGCCGACCTGCCCATCAGGCTGTGGTTCCGTCATCTCCTGCGCCAGGAACTGTGGACGCTGCGCCGGCCCGGTCTGCGGCTGGGGACCGTCGAGCCGGACCGGGCGACGTTACGGGCGATGGGCCTGAACGTGATGCGCGCACACCGCCTCGACCGCATCGAAGCGGCCGCCTACGCACTCGCCCGCCGACGGCTCACCGAGACGCCGGGCCCGGGACGTTCCTGAGCCGTGGCCCGCTTCCTGGGCGGCTTCGGGACGGTGTCGACGAGTGCCCTGACCTCGTCGGCGAGCGCCGCGGTGAAAAGTCCGATCTCGGGCACCGAGTCGAAGTCGGTGGTGATGCCGAAGACGGCCTGGCCACCGAAGGTGAACACGGACACGCCGGTACGCAACCCGTTGCCGATCGGCACGTAGGGGAGGATCTCCCGGACCGGCCGGCCGAGCGCGTAGAGCCGCTGGCGCGGCCCGGGCACGTTCGTGACGACCGTGACGACGGAGCGCTGACGCAGCCGCAGCACCATCCGCACCCCCATCGCGATCGGGGCGAACGGCTCGTAGCGCGCCAGCGCCGTCATCGACGCGTGCGCCTCGCTCTCCTTGCCGCGCTTGAGCCGCATGACCCGTTGGTGCACGGAGTGCAGGCGGTTCAACGGATCCACGAACTCCACCGGCAGGCTCGGCAGCAGCACGGAGATCCGGTTGTCGAGGATGCCGGCCTCGCTCCCGGCGCGGACGTTCACCGGTACCAGGGTGCGGATGCTGCCCGGCACCGGCGCCTCGCCCCGCGCGAGCATGAGCCGGCGGAAGGCGCCGGTCACCGCGGCGAGCACCACGTCGTTGACGGTGACGCCGTGCGCCTTCGCGACCGCCACCACGTCGGCGAGCGGAACCCGGCTGACCGCCCAGCGCCGGCTCGTGCCGACCGGCCCGCCGAGCGACGTGGGCGTGCCCGGCCACATCCCGGCCGCCAGCGTGCCGAGCCCCAGGGCGGTCTCCCCGGCGCGGCGGGCCAGCACGCCCGGTGCCCGCAGCGCGCGCCCGACGAGGCGCACCTGGTCGGCGGGCATGCGCGCCAGCCGCACGAGCGCGTCGGCGGTCAACCGGAAGGTGGTAGGGGCCGGGCACGGCCGCTGGGCGTCGGCGACGGCGTCGCGCGGCTCCGGTGTCGCGTCGAACAGCAGCCGGTACAACTCGTTGCCCGAGACCCCGTCGACCATGCAGTGGTGCACCTTCGACAGCAGTGCCCACCGCCCCTCCGGCAGCCCTTCGATCACCCAGTACTCCCACAGCGGCCGCGAACGGTCGAGCCGGTGCGACATGATCCGGGCCACCACGCGGCACAGGTCCTCCTCGGTGGCGCCGGCCGGAAGGGCGGTGCGCCGGACATGGAAGTCGAGATCGACGCCCTCGACATCGACCCACACCGGTGGCCCCAGATCGAACGGCACCCGCCGCACCACCTGCCGGTAGCGCGGGATCAGCGGCAGGCGCCCGGCGATCGCCGCCTGGAACTCGGCGTGTGCCGGCGCGGGTCCGTCGATCACCGCGACCGAGGCGATGGCCATCGACAGGTGTGCGTCCTCGTCCTCGGCGTCCAGGAACGTGGCGTCCAACACGCTCAACTCGTCCATGATCACTCCTCGGGGTGGCGGGTGTACGCAGGCACCGTCCCGCCACCCCGAGGTCGCCGCACGGGTCCAACGTCCCGGCCCGCGGGGCCGTGGGCCGGGACGCGCGTTCAGCCGGTCTCGCGCACGGTCACCGACGCACCGTTGTTGAACGGGTCGGACTCGCTCAGGCCGGTGCCGTCGGCCCGGACACCGCCCACGCGCGCACCCGCCTCGCCGCCGCTCTGGGTGGCCGGCCGCCGGAACGCGAAGCTGACCGAGTTGGTGCCGCCGAGCGCCGGTGGCGGGACCTCCAGAACGACCTCACCGTTCTTGACCTGTGGCTCGGCGGCGCCGTCGGCCTCCACCCCGGCCGGGACGTTCACCGTCACCACGAGGTGGTCCGGCCGCGCACCACGCCGGTACGAGACCGTCACGGTCAGGACGCCTCGGCGCACGCCGCTGATCGGCGCACCGAAGACCAGGTCACCGGCGGTGAGACCGGTCTCGGTCACCGACGGGTTCACCGGGAACGCGGTGGGGCCGCTCACCTGGCGGAAGCGCTGCCCGTTCCAGGCGTAGCCGCGGGTCTGCCACAGCTGCGGTGTCTCGTCGCCGCAGCAGCGCTGGAAGTCGCCCACCTTGACCCGCACCACATGGTCGGCGGTGACCGACACCGTGTCGAAGACCCGGATCTCGCCGGTGGTGGCGACGACCGTGCCGAGGGTCACGATGCGACCCGAGCGGTCCCGGTCCAGCGCCAGCAGTTGTCCGCTGCCGCCCTGGACCACGCAGTACAACGGCACCACCGTCTCGCGCGCGCCGTCACGGTCGACGTCGCCGTAGACGGGGTCGCCGAAGAACATGTACCGCGGGAAGTCGAACCGATCGTCCGGGGGGACGGTCAGGGTCGAGCCGGGGAACTTGACCCAGCCGGAAAGCCCGGTCAGGTTGTCCTGCGGCCACGGCGGCACCTGGATCGTGGAACGCATCAGTTCCTCTCTCGAGATGCGCCCGTCCGGGGCGCCTGTCCCCGGGCGGGTCGACGGCGTGGCACCACCGCTGCCACCGGTCGCGCCGGGCGACGCCGACTCCGAGGCGCCCACCGACGGTGCGACGCCCGGCTCCGGCGGGGTGGAGTCACCGCGGAGCAGGACGAACAGCCCCAGCGGCAACAGGATCACGACGGCGACCAGTGCGGACAACAACGCCACGCGCCGCAGGTGGCGATGCCGTTCCACCCGTTCCGGCGGAATCGGCGGGCCCAACTCCTCCGGAGGCGGCATGGGCTGCGTGGGGAACTCCGACATGTCACACCTCCTCGTTCCTGACGGCCGACCACGCGGTACGACCGTTCACCCATCAGCGTGTGCCGGAAGGACCCGTGCGACCCGGGCCGAAAGTCCGTGTCCGCACGCGGGTTGCCGACAGTCCGCGGGCGGGCGGGACCAACGTCCTCCCGGCCCCGATCGGTTCGGCCCTGCCCGCTCCCGGCACGACCCGGAATGGTCGGGGAGGAAGCGATGACAGGAGGACGTGATGACGTACCGGGTGGCGATCAACGGTTTCGGCCGGATCGGCCGGAACTACGTGCGGGCCGCGCTGGAGCGGGGCCTGTTCGACGACGGAGGCGTGGAGATCGTCGCGGTCAACGACCTGTGGCCGGCGGCGACGCTCGCGCACCTGCTCGCGCACGACTCGACGTTCGGGCCGCTGCGCGCCCCAGTGTCGGTCGAGGGGCAGACACTCACCGTGGCGGGCCACGACATCACCCTTTTCGGCGAACGCGACCCGGCCGCCCTCCCCTGGGCGACGCTCGGCGTCGACCTCGTGATCGAGTCCACCGGCCGGTTCCGCACGCGCGACGACGCCGCCCTGCACCTGAAGGCCGGCGCCCGCCGGGTGCTCATCTCCGCCCCCGGCAAGAACGTCGACGCCACGATCGTGCTCGGCGTCAACACCGGCGCGCTGGACCCGGCGAACGAGGTCGTCTCGGCCGCCTCCTGCACCACGAACTGCGTGGCTCCCATGGTGAAGGTGCTGCACGAGGCGTTCGGGCTGGAACACGGCTTCCTCACCACCGTGCACGCCTACACCAACGACCAGGTCGTGCTCGACACCCCGCACAAGGATCCGCGCCGCGCCCGGGCGGCCGGCGTGAACATGATCCCGACCAGCACCGGCGCCGCGAAGGCCGTCGGCCTGGTGCTGCCGGAACTGGCCGGCCGGCTGGGCGGCGTCGCCGTGCGCGTGCCGGTGGAGAACGGTTCGCTGACCGACCTGACCGCGAAGCTCGCCGTGCCGGTGACGGCCGCCGAGGTCAACCACGCGTTCGCGGCCGCCGGTGCGGAGGGTCCCCTCGCCGGGATCCTGCGCTACACCGAGGCTCCGCTGGTCTCCCGCGACATCGTCGGCGACGCGGCCTCGTGCGTGTTCGACGCGAACCTGACCCAGGCCGACGGCGACCTGGTGAAGGTCTTCGGCTGGTACGACAACGAGTGGGGCTACACCAACCGGTTGCTCGACCTGACGGTGCTGATGGCCGGGTGATCCGGGCGCGACGGCCGCCGGTCCCCGGTTCGCCGGGGGCCGGCGGCGCTGCGGTCCGCTCCGCCCGCCGCCGCCAGCCGACACAACTGCCCGCGGACCCGTTCGATCCCGGGGCGGCACACCGGATCGGGTTGGAGCATGCGCCGGATCAACGGCCACAGCGGACCGGCCCGGTGCGGCGGATCGGGCACGCCCCCGGCCACCGCGATCAGCGTCGCGTGCACCGAACGGCGCAGGTGCGGTGGCCGGCCCTCGACCGCGGTGTACAGCGTCGCACCGAGCGACCAGACGTCGCCGGCGGCGAGGGAGACGCCGCGGAGCAGGCGTTCCGGTGGGGCGTAGGCGGGTGTGCCGAGCACCTCGCCCCCGTCGTCGCCGGGACCGATGTGGGCGATGCCGAAGTCGGTCAGCACCACCCGGCGTCCGGACGCGACGAGGACGTTCGAGGGTTTGACGTCGCGGTGCAGCACGCCGGCCCGGTGTACCGCGGCCAACGCCGCCGCGAGTTCGGCACCGACGGCGGCCACGTAGCCGGGAGGCAGCAGGCCGGCGTTGTCCACCAGTTCCCGTAACGAACGCGCCGGCACGTACTCGCCGACGATGGCCGGAAAGCCGCCGAGGTCGACGAGATCGTACAGGCGCGCCACCCCGGGGTGGTTCACCCGCGCGGCCGCCCGTGCCTCGTGTTCGGCGTACCGACGGATGCCGGCCAGATCGTCGGCGGCCACGCACGGCGCGGCGGTGATGTGCTTGACCGCGATGTCGCGCTGCAACACCCGGTCCCACGCCCGCCACACCTGCGCGGTACCGCCGGAGCCGACGATCTCTTGCAGTTCGTACCGTTGCCCGGGCGCTCTGAGCCCCGTCATGGCGCCTCCCCCGCCCGACTGCCGGGGCGCCCGCCGGCGATCGGTCACGGTGGCGGCTGCCCATCTTGGCGATGGTGGGTCTACGGTGCGTGGACCGTCGTCTCCAATTCCGCCACCGGAGGTCCGTCCAGTCCGGCGGGCGCACGGTCATGCTGCCTCCCCGGGGGGCGTGGTGATCAGGGGCATTCGGCCCTTGTGTTCGCGCCGCCGACCGCACCCGGGCGTCGCACCGCCGCGGGACGAAGGTCCCTCGCCACCGGTCCTGCGGGCACTGTGCACGCCCGACGGCAGCGTGCACGGTGGCACCGTGGCCGCGGACCGCAGCGTGGAGATCGAGGTGCGGGGAACCGTCCAGGGGGTCGGTTTCCGGCCGTTCGTGCACCGGCTCGCCACCGCGCACGGGCTCGCCGGCGACGTGCGCAACGCGGGCGGCACCGTCGTCATCCGGTTGCGCGGAGACGGTGCCGGCGTGGCGTCGTTTCTTCGGCGGCTGGCGGCCGAGGCCCCGTCGGCGGCCCGTGTCGGCGACGTCCGCGCACGGGATCTGCCGGTCGGTGCCGTGCCGGTGGGCGGGTTCCGCATCGGCGGGTCCACCACGAGCGCCGTGGGCGTCCGGGAGGTGCCGCCGGACCTTGCGACCTGCCCGGACTGCCGCGCCGAACTCGCCGATCCGACCGACCGGCGCTACCGGTACCCCTTCGTGAACTGCACGGCCTGTGGCCCGCGCGCCACGATCATCGACGACCTGCCCTACGACCGGGTCCGCACGGCGATGTCGACGTTCCCGCTCTGCGCCGCGTGCGCGGCCGAGTACGCCGCACCGGCCGATCGCCGGTTCCACGCCGAACCGGTGGCCTGCCCGGACTGCGGTCCCCGGCTGTGCTGGTGGCCCGGCGGGGTGGAGGGCGCCGAGGCGTTCGCGGCCGCGGTGGCCGCGCTCGAGGCCGGCAGCGTGGTCGCGGTCAAGGGAATCGGCGGCTACCAACTGCTGTGCGACGCCGCCGATGCGCACGCCGTCGCCCACCTGCGCGCGGCAAAGCACCGGCCGCGCAAGCCGTTCGCGGTGATGGTGCCGGATCTCGCCGCCGCGCGCCGGCTCGCCGCGCTCTCCCCCGCGCAGGAACGGGTACTGTCCGGACCCGCCGCGCCGATCGTGCTCGCCGTCCGACGCCCCGGCACGCCGCTGGCCGCCGGGGTATGCGGCGGTTCCGCGGAGATCGGGCTCTTCCTGCCCTACAGTCCGCTGCACCATCTGCTGCTCGCCGCGCTGGACCGGCCGCTGGTCGTCACGAGCGGCAACGTCTCGGGTGCGCCGATCGTCGTCGACGACGCCGTGGCGAGGGCGGCGCTCGGCACGTTCGCCGCCGGCATCCTGGGGCACGACCGGCCGATCCGGTCCCGTTACGACGACTCGGTGGTGCGGCTCCTCGGCGACCGCACGACCGTGTTGCGGCGCGCCCGCGGGTTGGCGCCCGCACCGGTACCGCTTCCCGTTCCGGCGCGGGAACCGGTGCTTGCCGTCGGCGCCCAGCTCAAGCACACCGTCACGCTGGCCGTCGGCACCCGTGCCGTGCCCGGCCCGCACACCGGCGACCTGTCCGACGCGGCCGCGTACCAGGCGTTCACCGACACGGTGGAACGACTGTGCCGCTGGCACGCCGTCACCCCGCACGTCGTGGCGCACGACCTGCACCCCGGATACCTGTCGACCCGCTTCGCCCGTTCCCACGAAGGCAGGCGGATCGCGGTTCAGCACCATCACGCCCACGTCGCCGCGGTGGCCGCCGAGCACGGCATCACCGGGCCGGTGCTCGGCGTGGCCTACGACGGGCTCGGCCTCGGCGACGACGGAACGCTGTGGGGCGGCGAGATCCTCCTCGCCACGCTCACCGGCTACCGCCGCCTGGCCCGCTTCGCCCGCGCGCCCTTGCCCGGCGGCGAGTCAGCCGTCCGCCACCCCGCCCGAACGGCGCTCGGCCACCTGTACGGCGCGGAGGAACTCGGCGGCGCCCGGCCGGACCCGCGCGACGCCGCCGTCCTGTGGCACACCGTCGACCCGCGCACGGCGGCGACGGTACGCGAGCTGGTGGCGCGCCGGGTCAACGCGCCGCTCGCATCGAGCGCGGGCCGCCTGTTCGACACCGTCTCGGCCCTGCTCGGTCTCTGCGCGACGGCCACCTACGAGGGCGAGGCGGCGGTCCTGCTGGAGACGGCCGCCGCGCCGTACGGCCCGGTGCCCGCGCTGCCCTGGCGGCTGGCGAACCGGGACGGGCTGCTGGTCTACGACCCCGCGCCGACGCTGCGGGCGGTGCTCGCGCACGGCGGGGCCGCGGGCGAGGTGGCGGCGGCGTTCCACACCACCGTCGCCGAGGTGACCGAGGCGCTGCTGACCGAGGCCGCCCGCGCGACCGGGGTCCGCACGGTGTGCCTCGGCGGCGGGGTCTTCGCCAACCGGCGTCTCACCACCGACCTGCTGGACCGGCTGCCCCGCGCCGGGTTCACCGTCCACATCGGAGCGTCGGTCCCCAGCAACGACGGCGGGATCAGCTACGGACAGGCGGCCGTCGCGGCGGCCCTGAGCGCGAAGGAGTGACCCATGTGCCTCGGCATCCCGGGCCGGATCGTCGACCTGTGCACCGACGGCGGCGATCCCCTGCTGCGCACCGGCACTGTCGACTTCGACGGCGTACGCCGTCGCGTCTGCCTCGCCTACACGCCCGACGCGACACCCGGCGACTACGTGATCGTGCACGTCGGGTTCGCGATCAGCGTCGTCGACGCCGACGAGGCCGCGCGCACCCTGGCCGTCCTGCGGGCGATGCCCGACGTTCTCGCGCGGGAACTGGAGGCCGGGCCGTGAGATACCTCGACGAGTACCGCGACCCCGTGCTGGCCCGGCGGCTCCTGGCGGAGCTGCGTGCGCTCGCCACCCGCCCGTGGCGGTTGATGGAGGTGTGCGGCGGCCAGACCCACACGATCGTGCGGCAGGGCATCGACGAGATGCTGCCGGCCGGTATCCGGATGGTGCACGGCCCCGGCTGCCCGGTCTGCGTCACGCCGCTGTCCACAGTGGACCGTGCGGTGGCGATCGCCGAACGCCCGGACGTCATCTTCACCAGCTACGGCGACATGCTCCGGGTGCCCGGCAGCGGGGGCAGCCTGCTGGAGGTACGCGCGCGGGGCGGTGACGTGCGGGCGGTGTACTCGCCGCTCGACGCGGTGCGCATCGCCGTCGCCGAACCCGACCGGCAGGTGGTGTTCTTCGCGGTCGGGTTCGAGACGACGGCACCGGCCAACGCCGCCGCGGTGCGCCACGCCGCCCTGGCCGGGTTGCGGAACTTCTCGGTGCTGGTCAGCCACGCGCTGGTGCCACCGGCGTTGACCACGATCCTCGACGCGCCGGACACCGGCATCGACGCCGTACTGGCCGCCGGGCACGTCTGCGCGGTGATGGGCTGGACCGAGTACGAGCCGATCGCCGCGCGCTACCGACTGCCGATCGTCGTCACCGGGTTCGAGCCGCTGGACCTGCTGGAGGGGATCACGATGGCGGTGCGCCAGCTGGAGGAGGGCCGCGCCGAGGTCGAGAACCAGTACCGCCGCGCAGTCCGGCGCACCGGCAACACCGCCGCGCAGGCCGCCGTGCGGGAGGTGTTCACGGTCGGGCCGCGAACGTGGCGCGGCATCGGCGCCATCCCCGACAGCGGCCTCGTGCTCACCGAGGCGTACGCCCGCTTCGACGCCGAACGCCGCTTCGGGGTCACGCACCTGGCCGCCGCCGAACATCCGGCGTGCATCGCCGGCGACGTGCTGCGCGGTACCCGCCTGCCGACCGAGTGCCCCGAGTACGGCCGCGGTTGCACCCCACGCCACCCACTCGGCGCGCCGATGGTCTCCAGCGAGGGCACCTGCGCGGCGTTCCACGCGGCCGGCCGCACCGCTCCGTCCACAGTGGAGGAACGACGATGAACCCCCAGGCATGCACCGACTGCACCCGGCCGTCCGTGGACCAGGAACGGATCCTGCTCGGACACGGCGCCGGCGGCCAGCTCATGGCCGAGCTGCTGAACGACGTGATCACTCCGCACCTCGCGGCACCGGTAGAGGACGCCGCCGTGGTGCCGTTCGGCGCGGCGCGCGCGGTGCTGTCCACCGACGGCTTCGTGGTCACGCCGCGCTTCTTCCCCGGTGGTGACATCGGCTCGCTGGCCGTGCACGGCACCGTGAACGACCTGGCGATGCGCGGTGCCGCACCGGTGGCGCTCTGCCTGGCCTACGTGATCGAGGAGGGCCTGCCGACCGCCGAACTGCGCGCCGTGACGGCCTCGGTGGCGGCCGCCGCCCGTGCCGTCGGCGTGCCGGTGGTCACCGGTGACACCAAGGTGGTGAACCGGGGCTGCGCCGACGGGCTATTCGTCACCACCACCGGGTTGGGCCGGCTGCACCCCGCCGCGCGGGTCTCCGCCACCCGAGGCCGGCGCGGCGACGTGGTGCTGCTGTCCGGGCCGATCGGCGCCCACGGCACGGCCATCCTCACCGCCCGCGAGGGCCTGGGGTTGGCCTCCGACGTGGCCTCCGACAGCCGCCCGCTGCACCGCCTCGTCGCGGCGATGCTCGACGCCGGCGGCGAGGACGTGCACGCGCTGCGCGACCCGACGCGGGGCGGGCTGGCCGCCGCGCTCAACGAACTGGCGGCGGCCGGCCGCATCGGCATCGAGTGCGACGAGCCGGCCGTTCCGGTGCCGGCGGCGGTCGCATCCGCCTGTGACCTGCTCGGCCTCGACCCGTTCGAGGTGGCGAACGAGGGCTGCCTCGTGGCGCTCGTGCACCCCCGGGCGGCGCAACGGGTGCTCGCGGCGATGCGCGCCAGGCCCGAGGGCGCCGACGCCACGGTCATCGGCGAGGCGACCGCCGGCCCGCCGGGCAGGGTCACCGCCCGAACCCTGGTCGGCTCGCACCGCATCGTCGACCTGCCGCTCGGCGAGCAGCTTCCGCGCATCTGCTGAGCCGTAGGGCCGATCGGCCCCGGTCGGTCCGGGACCGACGCCCCTGACATGCATCACCGGCGCGGCGGACCGTGGCACCGAAGGGAGGATCCGGCATGTTCCAACTTCCCGATCTCGACGGCCTCTTCGCCGCCCTGCACGCGGACGGGTACCGCATCGTCGGCCCGACCGTCTCGGCCGGCGCGATCGTGCTGGCCGAACTCGACCGGCCGGCCCACCTGCCGTACGGCGTGCGCGTGGAGACGGCGCCCGGGCACTACCGGCTGCGCCCCGGCCCGGCCCGGCAGGCGTTCACCCACACCGCCGGCCCGCAGGCGTGGAAGGAGTTCCTGCAACCGTCGCCCGAACGGCTGTGGCGGGGCACGCGCGACGACGAGGGCTTCCGCGTCGACGCCGCCGAGGAGCCGCCGCGTCCCACCGCCCTGCTCGGTGTGCGCCCGTGCGACCTGCGCGCACTCGGCATCCTGGACGGTGTTCTCGGCGACGGCGAACGGTACGCCCGGCGCCGGGCAGCCAGCCTGGTCATCGCCGTGGACTGCACCGAGCCCGGGGAGGCCTGCTTCTGCGTCAGTGCCGGCGGCGGCCCGGCCGCGCGGTCGGGGTTCGACATCGGGCTCGTCGAACGCCCCGACGGCGGCTACCTCGCCCGCGCCGCGACCGACCGCGGCACCGACCTGCTCGCCCGGCTGGCGGCGCCGGAGGCGAGCGACGTGGAGGTGACGACCGCGCGCAAGGCGGTCGACGAGGCGGCCGCGCGGATGGGTCGCCGGCTGCCCGAGGTCGACCTGCGCGACCTGCTGACCCGCCACCGCACCGACGACACCTACTGGTCGGCGATCGCCGAGCGCTGCCTTGCCTGCGCCAACTGCACGATGGTCTGCCCCACCTGCTTCTGCGCGCGGGTCACCGACGTCACCGACCTGACAGGCGAACACGCCGAACGGTGGCAGCGGGCGGACTCCTGCTTCGACCCCGACTTCAGCTACGTGCACGGGGGTCCGGTCCGCTCGTCGACGGGCGCCCGGTACCGGCAGTGGATCAGCCACAAGTTCGCCACCTGGCACGACCAGTTCGGCGGCTCCGGCTGTGTCGGCTGCGGCCGCTGCGTGGTGTGGTGCCCGGTCGGCATCGACATCACCGCGGAACTGCACGCGCTCGCGCAGCGGGACCGGTCATGAACACCGACCCGGCCCCGCACCGCTACCGCGTCGTCGTCAACCGCGCCGAGACGCCCGACACCTCGACGCTCACGCTCCGGCCGGTCGACGCGCCGCTGCCGGCGTTCCTGCCGGGTCAGTTCGCGATGCTCTACGCCTTCGGGATCGGTGAGATCCCGGTGTCGGTGAGTGGGCGGTGCGGCGCCGGCGGCCTGATGCACACCGTCCGCGCCGTCGGAGCGGTCTCCCGCGCCGTGCACGACTGCCCGCCCGGTGGGTTCCTCGGCGTGCGTGGCCCGTTCGGGCGGCCGTGGACGCTGCCGGCCCCCCGCGACGCGGACGTCGTGGTCGTCGCCGGTGGCCTGGGCCTGGCGCCGCTGCACCCCCTGGTGCGTCACCTGCGCGACCACCGCGTCCGCTACCGCAGCGTGGCGGTCCTCATCGGCGCCCGGACCCCGGACGACCTTCTGTACCGCGCCGAGTACCGGCGCTGGCGCGCCGACGGTCTGGACGTGCGGGTCACGGTGGACCGGCCGCTGCCGGGGTGGAACGGCGCCACCGGGCTGGTCACCGCGTTGTTGACGGGGCTGAGGCCGCAGCCCGGCCGGTGCGCCGGATACGTGTGCGGGCCGGAGGTGATGATGCGTCCGGTCGTGCGGAGCCTCGCCACGATCGGTATGCCCACGTCCCGCGTCGAACTGTCGCTGGAACGCAACATGCAGTGCGGTACCGGCCACTGTGGACACTGCCAGCTCGGGCCGCTGTTCGTCTGTCGCGACGGGCCGGTCGTCCCGGCGACCGCCGCGGAGAACCTTCTCGCCGTCCGGGAGTTGTGATGGCCACCGAGCCCGCGCGCCCCTCGCTCGCCGTCTGGAAGTTCGCCTCCTGCGACGGCTGCCAGCTCACCCTGCTCGACTGCGGCGACGCGCTCCTCACCCTGGCGGCGCGGCTGCACATCGCCGCGTTCCCCGAGGCCAGCAGCATGATCGAACCGGGGCCTTACGACGTGTCGCTGGTCGAGGGTTCGATCACCACCGAGGAGGACGCCGCCCGCATCCGGGACATCCGCGCGCGGTCGACGCTGCTCGTGGCGATCGGCGCCTGCGCCACGGCCGGCGGTATCCAGGCGCTGCGCGACCTCGCCGACGTCGACGAGTTCCGCGCGCAGGTCTACCCGCATCCCGAGTACGTGCGGAGCCTGGCGACGGCCACGCCGATCTCGGCCCACGTGCCGGTGGACCTCGAACTGCACGGCTGCCCGATCGACCGCGGTCAACTCGTGGAGGTACTCGGCGCGCTGCTCGCCGGCCGCAAGCCGGACCTGCCCGTGCACAGCGTCTGCGCGCAGTGCAAGGCGCGCGGCACGCCGTGCCTGCCGGTCGTCGCCGGCGTGCCCTGCCTGGGGCCGGTGACGCGGGCCGGCTGCGGCGCGCTGTGCCCGGCCTACGGGCGCGGCTGCTTCGGTTGTTTCGGTCCGGTCGAGCGACCGAACACCCGCGCCCTCGTCGCGCTGCTGCGCCACCAGGGCATGTCACCGGCCGACATCGGTCGGGTGTTCCGCACCTACACCGCCACGACGGCGCAGTTCCGCGCCGCTGCCGAAGAGGGGGCGCGGTCATGACCCACCGTTCGCGCCGCCTGCTGAAGGTGCCCGCGCTGACCCGGGTCGAGGGTGAGGGCGCCCTGCACGTGGAACTGACCGGCGACACGGTCACCGAACTGCGGCTGGACATCTACGAACCGCCGCGCTACTTCGAGGCGCTGCTACGCGGTCGCCGGTACACGGAACCGCCCGACATCACCGCCCGTATCTGCGGCATCTGCCCGGTGGCGTACCAGATGAGCGCGTGCGCCGCGATCGAGGACGCCTGTGGCGTGGAGGTCGACGACCGGGTGGCCGAACTGCGCCGGCTACTCTACTGCGGGGAATGGATCGCCAGCCACGCCCTGCACATCCACCTGTTGCACGCACCGGACTTCCTCGGCTGCGCGAACGTCGTCGAGCTGGCCCGCCGGCACCGGCCGGAGGTGGAGCGCGGGCTGGCCCTCAAACAGGCCGGCAACGCGGTGCTGGAACTGGTCGGCGGGCGGGCGATCCATCCGTTCAACGTGCGCCTGGGCGGGTTCCACCGGGCGCCGTCCGCGGCCGAGTTGCGCACGCTCGCCGAGCAGACCCTGCGTCCGGCGCGCGACGCCGCGCTCGCCTGCGTGGAGTGGGTGTCCACGTTCGACTTCCCGGATGTCGCGGCCACGCCGGAACTGCTGGCGCTGACCGACCGCCGCTATCCGCTGGACCGCGGCTCGCCGCGCACCTCCTCCGCCGTGGCCTTCCCGGTGCGCGCGTTCGAGGAGCACGTCGTCGAGGAGCAGGTGCCGCACTCCACCGCACTGCACGCCCGGCTGGTGGGCGGCGGCGCGTACCTGACCGGCCCGCTGGCCCGCTACGCCCTCAACCGCGGCGTGTTGTCCCCGCTGGCCCGCGAGGCCGCCGACGCCGCGGGGCTCGGTGCGCGGTGCGACAACCCGTTCCGCAGCATCGTCGTGCGCGCCGTGGAACTCGTCTACGCGATCGACGAGGCCCTGCGCATCATCGACGCCTACGAGCCGCCGCGACCGCCGGCGATCGACGTGGCGCCGCGCGCCGGCATCGGCTACGGCGCCACCGAGGCTCCCCGGGGCGTCCTGTTCCACCGCTACGAACTGGCCGCCGACGGGTCGGTGCGCACGGCGCGCATCGTGCCGCCGACGGCGCAGAACCAGGCGACGATCGAGGCCGACCTGCGCGCGTTCGTCCAGGAGAACCTCGACATGCCCGACGACGACCTCGCCGCCGCATGCGAACGGGTGGTCCGCAACCACGACCCGTGCATCTCCTGCGCCACCCACTTCCTGCGCCTGACCAGGACCCACCGCTGACGGTACGGAAGGAGGTGAACCATGGAGATCACCGGCATCATCTCGGCATTGGTGATCGGGCTCATCATCGGTGCGCTCGGCCGCCTCGTCGTACCCGGCCGGCAGCACCTGGCGTTGTGGCTCACGCTCGTCATCGGCGTCGTCGCCGCGCTGCTCGGCACACTGCTCGCGGCGGCCCTCGGCGTCGCCGACACGGCGGGCGTCGACTGGATCGAACTCCTGCTCCAGGTCGGTCTGGCCGCGCTCGGTGTGAGCGTCCTCGCCGGTACGACGGGCCGACGCACCGGCTGAGTCGCCCTTCCGAACGGCGGCGTGCCCGGCACCGAAGCCGGGCACGCCGTCACATTGTCCACAATGGACTATCTACCGTGGATACTTCACGAGCACCTCGCGCAGTTTCGTGACGAAGCGCATCGACTCGTCGTGCGGGCGCTGCCACACGTTGCGGCCGAAGATCAGCCCGGTGGCACCGGCCTCCATCGACTCGCGCGCCTTCTCGATCATCGCCCCGTCACCGGCCTTCTCGCCGCCGGAAATCAACACCAGGGTCCGGTTGGCCGAGCGGACCACCGAGTCCACCGCCCGCTGGCTGCTGAACTCGGCGTCGTACTCGGGCTTCACGCCGGTGCGCTTGTCCGGACGCGGGAAGTTCACCTTCACCACGTCGGCGCCGAGTTCGCTCGCCGTGCGGGCCGCGTAGTCGACGGCGTAGAACGAGTTCTTGCCGCCCTTGGCCTCGATCGCGTCGCCGCGCGGGTAGGCCCACACCACCAGCGGCATCCCGTAGCGGTGGGCGTCCTCGCGGACCTGCCGGTACTGGGCGAAGTCCTGTTCCTGCGCCCGGGTTCCGACGTACATGGTGTATCCCACCGCGTCCGCCCCTAGTCGCACCGCCTCGGCCACCGAGGCGTGCAGCGGCGACAGCGCCGCGTCGTCGGGTGGGATGTCGGTCTTGCCGTTGAGCTTCAGCAGCAACGGCACCTCCCCGGCGAAGTCCCAGAAGAACTTCTCGGCGAGACCGATCTGCACGGCGATGCCGTTGAAACCACCCTCGACGGCCAATTTGAGGATGTACCGCGGGTCGCCCGCGGCCGGGTTGGCGAAGAAGTCCCGCGGGCCGTGTTCGAGGCCCTGGTCGTACGGCAGGAACAGCGCCGTGCCATTGGCGATCCCGTGCTTGTACAGGATCCGGTGCAGCCGGGCCTTCTTCCCCGGCCCGAGGCCGAGGCGGCCGAGCGTGTCGCCGTTGGTCATCATGCCCTCCTTCGATGGATGTCACGCCCGAGTCTCGTCATCGCCCGAACCGGCGGCAGGGCCGAAGGTCCCGTGCGTTCAGAGCCGGTCCCGGCGCCGGAGAACCGTGTACAGCGCGAGGGAGGACGCCACCATCAGACCGATCGACGCCACCACGCCGGCCGGCTGACCGGAACCCGGGAAGGGCACGTTCTGCCCGTAGAAACCGGTGATGGCGGTCGGCACCGCAATGATGGCCGCGACCGGCGAGACTCGGGGGCGGCCGAGCCGCGCGGCGATCGGATACGCGGTGACGAACAGGTGTGTGCCGTAGCGGCGCAGGCTCGGCCGGTCCGGCCCTTCGAGGGCGTCGACCAACGCCAGGTCGTGCAGGTCCGGCGCGGGGTCGAGCGCCTCGATGTCGTCGGTGCCGGCATCGACGACGTCCAGCCACGCCGTGGCGCCCGGTTCACGGGCCGCGTGCACAGCGTCGGCCAGTGTGCCGCCGTCGCGGGCCGAGACACCGCCGCGGTACAGCCGAATCCGCGCCGACCCGCCGGCGGTCGGACCCGCGACGGATGCCCCGGCCCGCATGACTCGAGCCTCCACCGGCCCGCACGCACCGGCAAGGGCCACCCGACCCGGTCACCGTACGGCTGTTCGTCCTGGCCCGCCGCCACCACCCGGCGGCGCCGAGCCAGACCGGCGGCTTCCGGTGCCGCGACGGCCCGGACCCTCTCGTCCCGGATCCAGGCGAATGTGGCTCAGGCCGGGCAGCCGGGTCGGCCGGGACGTTCGGCCCTCATGGCGCGGGCCGGCCGGGGCGACGGTCGAGGTGTCACGCGACCGGGGAGGACACGATGAAGCAGACGGTGCGCATGGGCCGTGTCGCCGGGATTCCGATCGGGTTGCACTGGTCCGTGCTGGTCATCATGTTCCTGCTGGCGCAGGGTCTGGCGATGGTGGCGTTGCCCACCGGTGCGCCCGGCCGGCCCGCGTGGCTCTACTGGGGCGTCGCGCTGGGCACCGCCGCGCTGTTCCTCGCCTCGCTGCTGGCCCACGAGTTGGCCCACGCGCTGGTGGCACGTCACTACGGGATCCCCGTGCGGCGGGTGACCCTGTGGCTGCTCGGCGGAGTGGCCGAACTCGACGGCGACCCGCCGACGCCGACCGCCGACCTGCGGGTCGCGGCCGTCGGACCGTTGACCAGCGCCGGTATCGGCGGCGTCTGCTTCGCCGCGGCGCTCGCCGTTCGGTCGCTCGTGTCGCCGGTCCCGGTCACCGCACTCGCCTGGCTGGCGACCATCAATCTGTTGCTGGCCGTGTTCAACATGATTCCGGCCGCGCCGTTGGACGGTGGACGGGTGCTGCGCGCGGCACTGTGGCGCTGGCGCGGCGACCGGGCCCGCGCGGTGGTGGCCGCCGCCCGCGCCGGGAGCTTCGTCGGCGGTGCGCTCGTGGTCTCCGGCCTGATCGTCATGGTTCTCGGCGACCTGTCCGGGCTGTGGCTCATCCTGGTGGGCTGGTTCGTGGCCGGGGCGGCACGGGCGGAGGAGCGTGCGGCGCGGGTCGACCGTCTGCTCGGCCCGCTGCCGGTGCGCGCGGCGATGGATCCGTGTCCACCCACAGTCGCCGACGACGTGAGCATCGCCGAGTTCGTCGACGCCGTCGCGGCGCGCTCGCGGCACCGGACCTTCTTCGTCGTGGACGCCGGCGGCCATCCGGTCGGCACGGTCGACCTGGAGTCCTGCGGACGGTTCTCCGCGTGGGACCGGCGCACGATGTCGATCGGCGCGGCCAGCCGGCCCGTGCACGGCGCGTTCGCTCCCGACCTGCCGCTGTCGATGGCCGTCCCGTCCGTGCTGTCGCGGCTCGGTCCGCTGCCGGTCGTCGACGGCGAGGTGCTGGTCGGGCAGCTGGCCGCCCGCGACATCGAACGGATGCTGGAGTTGACCGCCCTGGGGGTGCGCCCCGGCGCGCACGACCCGGGGGCATCGTCTCGGAGGTCGTCATGAACACCGCCGTGAGTTTTCTGGGCGCCGCGCGCACCGTCACCGGCAGCCGCTTCGCCGTCACCGCGCCGTCCGGCCGGACCGTGCTCGTCGACTGCGGGATGTACCAGGGCGCGCGGGAACTGCGCCGGCGCAACTGGTCGCCGTTCCCGCTGCGGGTGGAGGGCATCGACGCGGTCGTGCTGAGCCACGCCCACCTCGATCACTGCGGCTGGCTGCCGCGCCTCGTGCGCCACGGCTACCACGGTCCGGTGCTGTGTTCGCCGCGCACCGCCGAGGTCGCCGCGATCGTGCTGCGCGACGCGGCACACCTGCAGGAGGAGGACGCCGCCCACGCCACCCGGCGCGGGTCGAGCCGACACACCCCGGCGCTGCCGCTGTTCGACACCGCCGACGCGGAGAAGGCGATCGACCTGTTCCGGCCGGTGCCGTTCGACCGGATGACGCCGATCGGGGCGGACGCCCGGGTCCGACTGCGCCCGGCCGGCCACATCCTCGGATCGTCCACTGTGGAACTGGAGTCCGGCGGGCGGACCGTCGTCTTCAGCGGCGACCTCGGCCGCGACGACCATCCGCTGCTGTGCCCGCCGCAGCCGCCACCGGCCGCCGACGCCGTCGTCGTGGAGTCGACCTACGGCGATCGCCGGCACCCGCCACGCACGCTGCACCACCTCGCTGAACATGTGGAGCGCGCGCTCGCCCGCGGCGGCACGGTGCTCGTGCCGGCGTTCGCGGTCGACCGCACGGCCGTGCTGCTGATGGCGCTGCGCGACCTGATGCGCTCCGGCGCGCTGCCGACGGTGCCGGTGTACGTGGACAGCCCGATGGCACAGGCCGCCCTGGAGGTGTACCGCGCCGCCGTGCGCGCCGGCGACCTGCAGATCCGGGACGAGGTGCGCGGCCGCGCGCACGACCCGTTCGACCCGGGGGAACTGCGGTTGGCCCACAGCCCGCAGGAGTCCGCGGCACTGGACCGGCTGACCACGCCGTCGATCCTCGTCTCCGCCTCCGGGATGGCCACCGGTGGTCGCGTCCTGCACCACCTCGTACACCTCGCGCCGAACGCCCGGAACCTGATCCTGCTACCCGGCTTCCAGGTACCCGGCACGCGGGGCCGCGCCATGCTCGACGGCGCCGCCGCCATCAAGATCTTCGGCGAGTACGTGCCGGTGCGGGCCGAGGTGGCCGGCCTGGACGACCTGTCCGCGCACGCCGACGCCGAGGGTCTCCTCGCGTGGCTGCGCGGGATGCCGGCACCGCCGCACACCTGCTACGTGGTGCACGGCGAACCGGCCGCCGCCGCAGCGCTCACCGCCCGGATCCGGCACGACCTCGGCTGGTGCGCCGTCGTGCCGGAGCTGGGCGAACGGGTGCTCGTCCAGGGTCGAGCGGCCTAGCCACGCACGGGCCTTCCGCCCTGTCCGCCGGCCGGTACCGCGGATGCAATGGAGACAACAGGCGAATGGAGGTGTTATCGATGGCTCCGCTGCTGCCCCGTCTCTTCGCCGACGTCGGCGGACTGTTCGAACCCGAGTTCCCGTTCCGGCTCTCCTCGATGATGCGGGTGGAAGACACCCTGACCGACGAGGAGTACACGGTTCGCGCCGAACTGCCCGGCCTCGACCCGGAGAAGGACGTCACGCTCACGGTGACGGACGGCATGCTGGTGATCCACGCGGAGCGCCGTGAGGAGGAGAGGACGTCGACCCGTTCCGAGTTCCGTTACGGCGTCTTCCAGCGAACGATCCGGCTCCCCGCGAACGCCGACGAGGAGAAGATCGCCGCGGCCTACGACAAAGGGATCCTGACGGTGACCGTGCCGTTGACCGCGCCGACGGCGAGCAAACGGGAGATTCCGATCGGCAAGACCGGTTGATCCCGAGCGCGCAACCGCCGGTCGACCGTTCCGGTCGGCCGGCGGCCGTATTCGGAGGCAGGCAATGTCCGATAGGAGATCGTGGAACGGAGCCTGCTGCTCGAACCGACCGACATCGCCGTCACGGTCGACGACGGCGTCGTCACCCTCACCGGCACCGTCGACCGCCGCTCCACGGCCCGGATCGCGGTGAGCCTCACGCGCGCGTTCGCCGGCGTGGTGGACGTCGTGGACGGGCCGCGGCCGTCAGTCCAGGTACTTCTGGCCCAGACACAGCACGAACAGCACCGCGAGCGTGCTGAACAGCAGAATGATCGACCAGCCCAGGACGCGCCCGCGGTGCGGGTCTTCCGGTTCCCCCGACATCGGTCGATCGTTACACACTCGTCGATGGGCCGCTGCCCGGGCCGCACCGTCACGTGCCTGCGAAGTCCGTTCGCCGGACCGGGCCCGGGTCGCGACGCGGCCTCCGACACCGCCACCCGCGCTCGTCGACGCCGGCCGGTCGAGCCGACTCAGCCGAGGCCGACACTTGCCAGCGGGCCGTCGTCGTGGCGCCACGCGATGCGGTTCTCCACCGCGACGACGCCCTCGACGCTGCCGGCCGCCTCGGCGACGTCGTTCGCCGTGGAGCGCAGCCGCACCTCGCCGTCGAGCGCCACGACGCCGTCGTGCACCTCGGCCGTGACGTCGTCGCCCGCCCCGGCCGGCAGCGCGTCGGCCGTGACGTCGCGGGCGATGTCTCCCTCCGGCCGCAGGAACACCCGCAGCAGGTCGCGCCGGGTCACCATGCCGACGAGCCGGCCCAGGTCGTTGACGACGGGCAGCCGGTGCACACCGGTCGACTCCATCAGGTGCACGGCGGCCTTGACGGAACTGCTCGACGACACCGACACCGCCGGTGCGCTCATCAGGTCCCCGGCCACCACACCGGCCGCCTTCGCCGCCTCCTGGCGGTGCGTCAGGCGTTCCCACAGCCGGGGCCGCTCGACGGCGAACTCCAGCTTGTACATCAGGTCCGTCTCGGACACGATGCCGAGCACCCGGTTGTCCCGGTCCACCACCGGAACGGCGCTGACCGACGCGGCGTCCATGGCGTCGACCACGGTCCGGAACGGCGTGTCCGCGGTCACCGACACGACATTGGTGGACATGACGTCGGTAACGGCAAAGCCGCTCATGACGACCTCCTCGAAGGCTTTCGATGCTTCCGCCGTGACGCTAACGGCGCGTCCGCCCACGGCGTCAGTGCTGCTGGTCCCCGCGCGCCCGGACCTTGGTCCGCCGCCTCCGTAGGGCCGATGTGCCCTGGGCGTGAGCGTGCGCGAGGAACGGCGCGGTCGTCACCTCCGACGGCGGTTGGAGGGCCTGATCGGGTTCGGGTCCAAAGTCCCCCCGCCCGATGGCGGTCGGCCCTGCGGGGATCGACGCCGCCGGATCAGGCTGGAGGCGAAGAGCGCGAGTCCCGAGGGAGGACGCCATGGAGCGCAACGAGATCGTCGTCGGGGTGGACGGTTCCACCCAGAGCCGCGCCGCACTGCGCTTCGCGGCCGCCGAGGCCGCCCGTCACGACGCGGCGCTGCGCATCGTCGCGGCGTACGAGACGGACGTCCGGGCGGCCCGGTTCGGTGGGGCGGAACGGCTGGAGCAGGTCGTCCGCGAGCTCTCCGAGGAGATCGTCGCCGAGGCCGTGGCGGAGGTCCGCACCGCAACGGCCACCGGCGCCGCGATCGCGGGAACGCCCGGGCACGTGCTCCTGGACGCCTCGCGCGGCGCGCGCCTGCTGGTCGTCGGCAACCGCGGCCACGGCGGCTTCGGCAGCCTGCTGCTCGGCTCGGTGAGCCAGCACGTGGCGCTGAACGCACAGGTGCCGGTCGTCGTGGTGCGCGGCAACGCCGAACCGGCCGGCCGTCCGGTCATCGCCGGCGTGGACACGCTCGAGCGCGCCGACGCCGTCCTGGGCGTCGCCTTCGCGGAGGCTGCCGCGCGCGGCACGGGTGTCGTGGCGGTGCACGCCTACCGGGTGCCGGTGCCGGCGTGGACCATCACGTACGCGCCGATCCCGGGCGAGGCCGAGGCGATCCGCCAGGCGGCAGCCGAGGACCTGGACACCGCGCTGGCGTCGTGGCGGGAGAAGTACCCGAGCGTGCCGGTGGAGGCGTTGGTGGGCCGGGGCAGCGCCGCCCGCATGCTGGTCGACATCTCGCACAGCGGCGCCCTGGTCGTGGTCGGCTCGCGCGGCCACAACGCGACCGTCGGTGCCCTGCTGGGCTCGGTCGCGACGCAGCTGCTGCACCACTCCGACAGCCCCGTGCTGATCGCGCACTGACCCTCCACTGTGGATAGAAGGGCTGACCGATGACCGAGACCGTGACCACCGTCGCACCCACCGCCTGGCGCGGGTTCCAGGGCGGCCGCTGGCGGGACCGCGTCGACGTGGCCGACTTCGTGCGCGCCAACGTGCGCCCGTACAGCGGCGACGCGGCTTTCCTGGCCGGGCCGACCGGCCGCACGAGCGCGCTGTGGAACGCCCTCACGGCGATGTTCCCCGTCGAGCGCGAACGCGGTGTGTACGACGTGGACGCCACGACCCCGGCGGCCATCACCGCGCACGCGCCCGGCTACATCGACCGGGACAACGAGCTCATCGTCGGCCTGCAGACCGACGCGCCGCTGAAGCGGGCCATCATGCCGTTCGGCGGGCTGCGCATGGTCGAGTCGTCGCTGGCCGCCTACGGCTACGAACTGGACCCGACGCTGCGGCGCGTCTTCACCGAGTACCGCAAGACGCACAACGCCGGCGTGTTCGACGCCTACACGCCGCAGATCCTGGCCGCGCGCAAGGCCGGCATCGTCACCGGCCTGCCGGACGCCTACGGCCGGGGTCGCATCATCGGCGACTACCGGCGGGTGGCGCTGTACGGCGTGGACTTCCTCGTCGAGGCGAAGCGGCTGGAGAAGTCGGGGCTGGACGAGCGCCCGGCCATCGCCGACGTGATCCGTGACCGCGAGGAGCTGTCCGAGCAGATCCGCGCATTGGGCGAACTGAAGCAGATGGCCGCCTCGTACGGGTTCGACATCTCCGGGCCGGCGCGCACCGCGCACGAGGCGGTGCAGTGGCTGTACTTCGCCTACCTCGCGGCGACCAAGGAGCAGAACGGCGCGGCCATGTCGCTCGGCCGCACGGCGACGTTCCTCGACTGCTACCTCGAACGGGACATCGCCGAGGGGCGCCTCACCGAGGAACGCGCGCAGGAGCTCATCGACGACCTCGTCATCAAGCTGCGCATCATCCGGTTCCTGCGCACGCCCGAGTACGACCAGCTCTTCTCCGGCGATCCCACGTGGGTCACCGAGTCGCTGGGCGGCATGTCGGACGACGGCCGCACGCTGGTGACCCGCACGTCGTTCCGCTATCTGCAGACGCTCTACAACCTGGGGCCGGCTCCGGAGCCGAACCTGACCGTGCTGTGGTCGCCCTCGCTGCCGGCCGGCTTCAAGCGGTTCTGCGCCCAGGTGTCGCTGGACACCAGCGCCATCCAGTACGAGAACGACGAACTGCTGCGCCCCTACCTCGGCGACGACGCGGCGATCGCCTGCTGCGTCTCGGGCATGCGCGTCGGGCGGGACATGCAGTTCTTCGGCGCCCGGGTGAACGCGGCCAAGGCGCTGCTGTACGCGGTCAACGGCGGGCGCGACGAGGTGAGCGGCGCACAGGTGGCCCCGCCGAGCGCACCGTTGACCGGTGACGTGCTCGAATACGACGCGGTGCTGGCCGCCTACGACCGCACGCTCGACTGGCTCGCCGCGACGTATGTCGACGCCCTCAACACCATCCACTACATGCACGACAGGTACGACTACGAACGCCTCGAGATGGCGCTGCACGACTACCCCGTGCGCCGCTTCCTGGCGTGCGGCATCGCCGGCCTCTCCGTCGCGGTCGACAGCCTCTCGGCCATCCGCTACGCGACGGTCACGCCGGTGCGCGACGCGGCCAGCGGCCTCGTCGTCGACTACGTGGTCGACGGGGAGTTCCCGACGTACGGCAACGACGACGACCGCGCGGACGACATCGCGGTGTGGCTGGTGCAGGCGTTCATGGACAAGGTGCGCAGCCGCCCCACCTACCGGGACGCCATCCACACCCAGTCGGTGCTGACCATCACGTCGAACGTCGTCTACGGCCGGCACACCGGCAACACGCCCGACGGCCGGCGGGCCGGCGAGCCGTTCGCCCCGGGCGCCAACCCGATGAACGGCCGCGACCGCCACGGGCTCGTCGCCAGCGCCGTGTCGGTGGCGAAGCTGCCGTTCGAGAGCGCGCGCGACGGCATCTCGCTGACGAGCACCATCACCCCGGACGGCCTCGGCCGCACCCGGGACGAGCGGATCACCAACCTGGTCGGCGTGCTCGACGGCTACACCACCGCCGGCGGCTTCCACATGAACGTCAACGTGCTCGACCGGGAGACCCTGCTCGACGCGATGGCCCATCCGGAGAAGTACCCCCAGCTGACCGTGCGCGTCTCCGGCTACGCCGTCAACTTCGTGCGCCTCACCCCGGAACAGCAGCGCGACGTCATCAACCGCACGTTCCACGACAAGTCATGACCGCACGCACGTGGCGCGAGGTCCCGGGAGTGCTGCACTCCTGGGACCTCTCCACCGGCGTCGACGGGCCGGGCACCAGGTTCGTGGCGTTCCTCGCCGGGTGCCCGTTGCGCTGCCTCTACTGCCAGAACCCGGACACGTGGCACATCCGCGACGGCGATGCCACCAACGCCGGTCAGGTCATCGACCGCGCCGCCCGCTACGGCCCGTTCACGACCCGGGGCGGCGGGCTCACGCTCAGCGGCGGCGAACCGCTGCGCCAGCCGGAGTTCGCCGGGGCGCTGCTGACCGGCGCGAAGGAGGCCGGCCTGCACACCGCCCTGGACACCTCCGGCTTCCTCGGCGCGCGGGCGAGCGACGCTCTTCTCTCGCACACGGATCTGGTGCTGCTGGACATCAAGTCCTGGAATCCCGTCACCTACAAACGGGTCACCGGCGTCGAACTCGAACCCACGCTCGCCTTCGCCGAACGCGTCGCCGGCCTGGGTGTGCCGATGTGGATCCGGTTCGTCCTCGTGCCGGGGCTCACCGACGCGCCGGAGAACGTCGCCGGGCTCGCCCGCTTCGCCGCCGGACTGTCCACAGTGGAACGCGTGGACGTGTTGCCGTTCCACCGGATGGGCGCCGCCAAGTACGAACGCCTCGGAATACCGTTTCCACTCGAGGACGTGGCGCCTCCCCGTTCCGAGCTGATCGCCCGCGTGCGCGAACAGTTCGCCGCGGCGGGGCTCGTCGTCAGCTGACCGGGTCGCCAACCGGATCACATCAGTGACAGGCCGCGGCAGCCCCTTCGGAGGTCGCGGTCGACAGCACGGCGGTCCGTGGCGGACGGGACCTTGGTCCCGCGCCCTCGGTGCGGGTGACTCTGGGGACGGCCGCGGTCGTTGTTGATCCTGATCGGGTGGATGCCTTGGACCTGGCGCGGTGGCAGTTCGGCATCACCACCGTGTACCACTTCATTTTCGTGCCGATCACCATCGGACTGTCGGCGCTCGTCGCCGGCCTGCAGACCGCGTGGGTGCGGACCGGGAAGGTCGAGTACCTGCGGGCGACGAAGTTCTGGGGGAAGCTGTTCCTGATCAACTTCGCCATGGGCGTAGTGACGGGCATCGTGCAGGAGTTCCAGTTCGGGATGAACTGGTCCGCCTACTCGCGCTTCGTCGGCGACATCTTCGGCGCGCCGCTGGCGATCGAGGGGCTGCTGGCGTTCTTCCTCGAGTCGACGTTCCTCGGATTGTGGATCTTCGGGTGGGACCGGCTGCCCAAGAGGCTGCACCTCGCGGCGATCTGGCTCGCCTCGATCGGCACCCTGCTGTCGGCGTACTTCATCCTCGCGGCGAATTCCTGGATGCAGCACCCGGTCGGGTACCGCTTCAACGCCGACACCGGCCGCGCCGAACTGACCGACTTCTGGGCCGTCCTGACGAATTCCACCACGCTGGTCACGTTCCCGCACACCGTCACCGCGTGTTTCCTGACGGCCGGCGCGCTGATGCTGGCCGTGAGCGCGTGGCACCTGCGGCGCGGCCGGCAGCCGGAGGTGTTCCGCCCGGGGCTGCGCCTCGGCGCCTGGGTCGTCATCGTGGCGGCGATCGGCGTCTTCGTCACCGGTGACCTGCAGGCGCGCATCATGACCGAACAGCAGCCGATGAAGATGGCCGCCGCGGAGGCGCTCTACGAGACGGACAAACCGGCGAGCTTCTCCATCTTCACGATCGGCTCGCTGGACGGGCGCGAGGAGGTCGCGAGCGTGCGCATCCCGTCGCTGTTGTCGTTCATGGCGACCGGGTCGCCGTCCGGCGAGGTCGAGGGCATCAACGACATCCAGGCGCAGTACGCGGCGCGGTACGGCGAGGGTGACTACGTGCCCTACGTTCCCGTCACGTACTGGTCGTTCCGGCTGATGATCGGGTTCGGGGCGTTGGCCGCGCTGATCGCCGCGCTGGCGCTGTGGCGGACCCGACGCGGACGGGTCCACAGTGGACGATGGCTGTGGATCGCGGCGACGTGGGCCGTGTCGTTGCCGCTGCTGGCCAACTCCTTCGGCTGGATCTTCACGGAGATGGGCCGCCAGCCGTGGTCGGTGTTCGGGGTGTTCAGGACCGCGGACGGGGTGTCGCCGAGCGTCTCCCCCGGCGAGGCCGCCACGTCGCTGACCGTGCTGACGCTGCTCTACGGGGTCCTGGCCGTCGTGGAGTTCGGGCTGCTGCTGCGCTACTCGCGCGCGGGCGCGCCCGAGATCGAATCCCCGGCGGAGTCGGACGACGAGGCCGACCGTCCCCTCGCGTTCGCGTACTGAGGAGCCTTTGCGATGGAACTGACAACCGTCTGGTTCGCCCTCATCGGGGTGCTGTGGGCCGGGTACTTCGTGCTCGAGGGGTTCGACTTCGGGGTGGGCATGCTGCTGCCCCTGCTCGGCCGCGACGAGACCCGCCGGCGCGTGCTCATCAACACGATCGGCCCGGTCTGGGACGGCAACGAGGTGTGGGTGCTGGTGGCCGGCGGTGCCACCTTCGCGGCGTTCCCCGAGTGGTACGCCACCCTCTTCTCCGGCTTCTACCTGCCGCTGCTGCTCATCCTGGTGGCGCTGATCCTGCGCGGCGTCGCCTTCGAGTACCGCGGCAAGGTGGACAGTCCACAGTGGAGACGGCGCTGGGACGCGTGCATCATCGGCGGGAGCCTCGTGCCGGCCCTGCTGTGGGGTGTGGCGTTCGGCAACATCCTGCGCGGAGTCCGGCTCGACGCGCGGCACGAGTACGTCGGCGGCTTCTTCGACCTCCTCAACCCCTATGCGCTGCTCGGCGGTGCCACGACGTTGACGCTGTTCCTCTTGCACGGCACCGTCTTCGTGGCGTTGAAGACCGACGGGCCGATCCGCCGGGACGCCGCGCGCCTCGCCGTCCGCCTGGCCGGCCCGACCGTGGTGATCGCCGCCGGGTTCCTGCTCTGGACGCAGCTGCGCGACGACGACACCGGCGGCTGGATCCTCTCCGGCCTCGCGGCGCTCGTCCTGCTCGCGGCCGTCGCCGCGATCCTGCGCGAACGCGAGGGGCTCGCCTTCGTCGGCACCGCCCTGACGATCGTGCTCGCCACGGCGGCGCTGTTCGTCACCCTGTTCCCCCAAGTGATGCCGACGACGCTGCCCGGCGGCGAAGGGCTGACGGTGACCAACGCGGCCTCGACGCCCTACACCCTCACGATCATGACCTGGGTCGCGATCGTCTTCACCCCGCTCGTGCTGTGCTACCAGGCGTGGACGTACTGGGTGTTCCGCAAGCGGATCACCGTCGAGCAGATCCCGCCGGTGCACGCGTGAAGCCCCTCGACCCCCGGCTGTTGCGCCACGCCGGGGCGAGCCGCGGATTCCTGATCCTGTCGGTCGTGCTCGGCGTGACGCTCGCCGGACTCGTGGTGGCCCAGGCGAGCCTGCTCGCCACCGGCATCACCGCCGTCTTCCTGGACGGGGCGCAGGTGTCCGCTCTCGGTCCCGTGCTCGCCGGCCTCGCCGCCGTCGTCGTCGCCCGCGCGGCGGTGGCGTGGGCGCAGGAGGTCGCGGCGGTCCGGGCGAGCGCGGCGGTCAAGAGCCAACTGCGGCGGGCGTTGCTGGCGCGGCTCGTCGCGGACGGGCCGGCCGGCAGCGGTCGCAGCGGCGAACTGGCCACGCTCGCCGTGCGCGGCCTCGACGCGCTCGACGGCTACTTCGCGCGTTACCTGCCGCAGCTCGTGCTCGCCCTCGCGGTGCCGGCCGTCGTGCTCACCCGCATCGCGCCGGCCGACCTGCTCGCCGCCGCCACGATCGTGCTGACGCTGCCGCTGATCCCGCTGTTCATGGCGCTCGTCGGCATGCACACCGAGGCGACGAACCGGCGGCAGTTCCGGACTCTGGCCCGGCTGTCGCACCACTTCCTCGACGTGGTCGCGGGCCTGCCGACGCTGCGCGTCTTCGGCCGGGCCCGGGCCCAGGAGGCGACCATCCGCGAGGCCGGCGAGCAGTACCGGCGGCTGACCGTGCGCACGTTGCGGGTCGCGTTCCTGTCGGCTCTGGTGCTGGAGCTGCTCGCCACCCTTTCCGTCGCGCTCGTCGCGGTCGGCATCGGGTTGCGGTTGGTATCGGGGGAACTGACGTTGCACACCGCGCTCGTCGTGCTGATCCTGGCGCCCGAGGCGTACCTGCCGCTGCGGCAGGTCGGGGCCCAGTTCCACGCGAGCGCGGAGGGCCTGGCGGCGGCGAACGACGTCTTCGCGGTCCTCGACGCGCCCCCCGCACCCTCCGGCACCGCGCCAGCATCCTTCGGCGCAATCCGCTTCGACTGCGTCACGGTCGAACGCGCCGGGCGGGACCGGCCGGGCCTGCCACCGTTCAGCGCCACGGTGCTCCCCGGTGAGTTCGTGGCGCTGACCGGGCCGAGCGGCTGCGGCAAGTCCACGGTGCTCGACGTGCTGCTCGGCTTCACCGCGCCGAGCGATGGCGCCGTGACCGTCGACGGACGACCACTGTCCGAAGTGGACACCGCTGCCTGGCGCCGGACGGTCGCGTGGCTCCCCCAGCGTCCCACCCTCTTCGCCGGGACGATCCGCGACAACATCCGCCTCGGCGACCCGCACGCCGCCCCGCGACAGGTCCGCACCGCGGCCGCGTCGGCCGGTGCGCTGGAGTTCGTCTCCGCCCTGCCGAACGGCTTCGACACGGTGCTCGCCGACGACGGGGCGGGGCTGTCGGCCGGGCAGCGCCAGCGGATCGCGCTCGCAAGGGTGTTCCTGCGTGACGCCCCGCTGGTGCTGCTCGACGAGCCGACCGCGAACCTCGACGCCGAGACCGCCGCCGTCGTGCGCGACGGCATCCGCCGGCTCGCGGTCGGGCGTACCGTCATCATGGCCGCACACCGGCCGGACCTGATCGCGCTTGCCGACCGGGAACTCCGCGTCGGCGCGGTCGCGGAGCCGGCCCGATGACCCGACCCGTGGCTCCGCGGCAGGCGGCTGCCACCGCCGCCACGACCACTGCCCCCGACCCGGCCGGCAAGGCGAGCCCGGCGCACACGCCCGACGAGATGACAGCGAGCGGGGCAACGGCTGACCCGAGCGGGGCGACCACGGACATGAGCCCGCCGACGGTTGACGCGAGCGGGGTGACCGCGGGCGCGAGCGGGGTGACGCGTGTCGCCGGCGGGTGGGCCGGTGTGCTCCTGACCGCCGCGCGGCCGGCCGGGCCGATGCTCGTGCTCGCCGTCGTCGCGGGGGTGGGCGCGGCGGGTGCCGCGATCGGGCTCATCGCCACATCCGCGTGGCTCATCTCGCGCGCCGCGCTGCACCCGCCGGTGCTGCACCTGATGGTGGCGATCGTGGCCGTGCGGGCGTTCGGGATCTCCCGGGGCGTACTGCGCTACCTGGAACGACTCGTCGGGCACGACGCGGCGCTGCGCACACTGACCGAGCTGCGGGTGCGGGTGTTCAGGGCGCTGGCCGAGCGCGCGCCGGCCGGGCTGGCGGCGTTCCGGCGGGCGGATCTGGTGCAGCGCCTCGTCGCCGATGTCGACGCCGTCGTGGACGTCCTGGTGCGGGTGCTGCTGCCGGTGACGATCGCCGCCGTCGTCGGTGCCGGTTCGGTGCTGCTGGTGGGCTCGATGCTGCCGGCCGCCGGGGTCGCGCTGGCCGTGGGGCTGCTCGTCGTGTGCGTCGGGGTGCCGCTGCTCCAGGGGCTGGTCGCGCGGCGCGCCGACGGCCTGCTGGCGCCGCTGCGCGCCGAACTTTCCACCGGCGTCGTGGACCTGCTGCACGGCCTGCCCGACCTGATCGCCCACGGCGCGGCCGGGGCCCGGCTGGCGGCGGTGGCGGACACCGACGCGCGGCTGCGCGCCGCCGAACGCCGCTCGGCCGCGGCCACCGGCGTCGGCGCGGCGGTGACCGTGCTGAGTTCCGGGATCGGCATGCTCGTCGGGCTGGTCGCCGGCGCGGTGGCCGTGCGTGCCGGGCGGCTCGACGGCGAACTACTCGCCGTCGTCGTGCTCACGCCGCCTGCCGTGTTCGAGGCGGTCTCCGGTGTGCCCGCCGCCGCGCAGCGCCTCGCCGGGGCACGGGAGGCGTTGCGCCGCATCGCCGCCGTCTTTGCCGCACCACTGCCCGCGACCGAACCCGCCGACCCCGCGCCGCTGCCGACCGGTCCGCACACCCTGCGGCTGGCGGGGGTGCACGCCGGCTGGTCCGCCGACCGGCCGGTGCTGCGCGGGTTCGACCTGACGCTCGAACCCGGGCAGCGGATCGCGCTCGTCGGGCCGAGCGGAGCCGGCAAGAGCACCGTGGCTGCGCTGCTCGTGCGCTTCCTCGACCCGACCGCCGGCCGGATCACCCTCGACGGCGTGGACCTGCGCGACCTGCGCGGCGATGACGTGCGCCAGGTGATCGGATATCTCGGCGAGGACGCCTATCTCTTCGACACCACGGTCGAACGCAACCTGCGCGTCGCGCGCGCCGACGCCACCACGGCCGAGTTGGAGGAGGCGCTACGCGCCGCGCGGCTGCTCGACTGGGCGCGTGCGCTCCCGCAGGGCCTCGGCACCCCGGTCGGCGAGCACGGCGTGCTGCTGTCCGGCGGCGAACAGCGGCGGCTCGCACTGGCCCGTGCGCTGCTGATGCCGTTCCCCATCATGATCTTGGACGAGCCGACGGAACACCTCGACGAACGGACGGCGGCCGAACTGACCGCGGACCTGTTGAGGGCCACGCGCGGGCGGACCGTGCTGCTCATCACCCACCGTACCGAGGGTCTGTCCGATGTGGACAGTGTGGTCCACGTCGGACGGGGATGCGCGCCGAGGTAGTGCGATCACCCGACGACACGGGTCCACGTGGCGTTTCTCCGCCGCGCGGCCTACAGTTCCCGGATGCTCGACCGGCTCGGACTGACCGACCTGCAGGAACGGCTCTACCGTTCGCTGCTCGACGAACCGTCCTCAGTGGACGCTCTGGCGCGCAGGCTGGCCGTCACACCGGCGGACGTGACGAACGCCGCCGAAACCCTGCAGGACCACGGACTGATCACCCTCGACGACGGGTTCGCCCGGGCGGCTCCGCCCGACCTCGCCATCGACTCGCTGATCCTGCACCGCATGCACACGTTGCAGGAGGCCCGCGTCGAACTGCGCCGCTGGGCCGAACAGCACACCAGCATCCGCATCAGCGAGCCGGGCCTGCAGGCGGTGGTCGGCGGCCCGGCGATCCTGCGGGCGTTCGAACGGTTCCAGCGTTCGACCCGCACCGAGATGCTCGGCTTCGACCGGCCGCCGTACGCCGCGAAGCAGTACGACAACCCGATCCAGCACGAACTGCTCTCCCGCGGCGTCGTGTACCGCATCGTCTACGACCGGCGCGCGCTGGAACAGCCCGACGCCGCTACGAAGATCGGCCGCCTCGTCGCCCTCGGCGAGCAGGCCCGCGCCGCGCTCGACGTACCCTGCAAACTCGCCGTCTCCGACCGCCGCTCGGCGCTGCTGTCGTTCCCCCGGCCCGGCGCGGGCGGCGAGCCGTGGGCGCTGCAGGTGCAGGGTGACGCCTGGGTCGAGGTGCTCGTCGCACTCTTCACCCAGGTGTGGGAGCGGGCCAGCCCGCTGCGCCTGGCGCCCGCCGGCGACGCCGTCGAGGACCTGGACCGCTGGGCGGTGCCGACGCCGATGGACCGGCGCGTCCTGTCGCTGCTGATGACCGGCCTGCCGGACAAGGCGGTCGCGTCGCAGTTGGGGATGTCGCTGCGGACCGTGCAGCGCCGCCTGCGCCAGCTGATGGACGTCACCGGCAGCGCCACGCGCATGCAGCTGGGCTGGTACGTGGCGAAGAACGACTGGCTCTAGGTGGACAACTGCTCAGGCCGGCTGGCAGGCGTCGACGCGGCGGGCGGCCGGACTGCCCGCGCCGGCGATGATGGCGTCCAACACGCGGCGGGCGGCCTGAAGGTCGTCGATGGCCTCGGTCAGCCGCTCGCGGTCCTGGAGCAGGACGGTCGACAGCTCGGGGCAGGCGGGGACGAGCGCCTCGCCGTCCGTCACCATGCACGGCAACACCTCGCCGATCGTGACGGTGTTGAGCCCGGCGGCCAGCAGGGTCCGGATGTTGCGCACGGTACGCACATCGGTCTCCACGTACTCCCGGTAGCCGCTGGGCCGCCGCGCCGGGCGCAGGAGATCCTGCTCCTCGTAGTAGCGCAGGGCCCGTTCGGTCGTGCCGGTACGGCGGGCGAGTTCACCGATTCGCATGTGACCCCCAACACTGCTGATTGACTCTGACGTCCACGTGAAACTCTACGTTCACGGCCATGACCGAACCTTCCCGCTCCGGCGATGACCGTTCAGCCGTCACGATTCTCGGCCTCGGCCGGATGGGCACGGCCCTTGCCGGCGCTCTGCTGTCCGCCGGGTACCGGACGACCGTGTGGAACCGTACCCCCGGCCGCTCCGCCGACCTTGTGGCCCGCGGCGCCGCCGAGGCCGAATCCGCCACGGCCGCCGTACTCGCCAGCCCGTTGGTACTCGTCACGCTGCTGGATTACGACGGCGTCGCCGAACTCCTCACGCGCACCGCGCAGGCGCTTCCCGGCCGCACCGTCGTCAACCTCACGACCGGCACCCCGGACCAGGCACGGGCCATGGCAGCACGGTGGGAAGAGCGGGGCGCACGGTACGTCGACGGTGCGATGATGGCCGTGCCGCAGACCGTGGCCACACCCGAAGCATTCTTCCTCTACAGCGGCAGCCGGGAAGGCTTCGAATCGCACCGGCACGTGTTGGACCGCTTGGCCGCCGGCCACTACCTGGGCCCCGACCCCGCCGCCGCCGAACTGTGGGACACGGCGTTGCTCGGCAGCGGCTACGCCGCCCTCACCGGATTCCTGCACGGCGCCGCCCTGCTCGACACCGTCGGCGTCCCGGCGGCACGCTTCGTCCCGCTCGTCACGCAATGGCTCGAGGGAATCGCCGCGTTCATGACCGACCTGGCGACCGAGATCGACTCGGGCGCCTACGCGGAGAGTTTCTCGCCGGTCGGAATGAACCGGATCGCGGTGGCCAACATCGTCGGAGTCAGCCGGAGCCAGGGCGTCGACGCGGAGGTGCACGCCCCGCTGCGCGCGCTGCTTGACCGGCGCGTCGCCGACGGCCACGGTGACGACAGCTTCGCCAGCCTGTTCGAGCTGTTGCGCAGTCGGGCTGCGCCGTGGTCGGGCGGTGCATGAGATTCCCGCCGCAGCCGTGTCCACAGTGGATGGTCGGGCGGGGCGTCTCCCCAGACCGCCCCGCCCGCTTCCCCACCACCCCCTGGTGTACGGCCGGGGCGGGGCGGCCTCCCCAGACCGCCTCGCCCCGCCCCGGCCCGATGCGGCCGTCCGGGTGGCGGGGCCCGGACGGACGCCGTTCCATCAGGTCATGCGCGAACCCACCACCACCGTGATCGTGATCGGGGTGGCCGGCGTGCGTGGCGTGTCGTTGCCGACCATCACCACCGCGGTGTACGTGCCCGGTGCGAGGCCAGTGGTGTCGACCGTCAGGGTCAGGTCGGCGTGGCCGTCGGCGGGTACCGTGCCGGCGTTCCGGCCGAGGGTCAGCCAGGGGACGTCGCTGTAGGCGGGCGTGGCGCCGTCGATGCGGTACACGCTGCCGGTTTCCAGTGCGGTGCGGCGGCCGGCGAGCCAGATGTTCCCGGACGGGTCGAGGTCCATGCCGGCGGCGCTGCGGTCCGCGGGGTCCGGGTCGGCCACCGAGCCCTGCACCGCGCAGGTGTCCGGGTCCAGCGCCCAGATGCGTTCCTTGTCGGGGTCGACGTCCTGGTTGTTGGCCCACAGGAGGTGCTTGTCGGCGTTGTAGGCCAGGCCGCGCACCTCCTGCACGCCGGCCGGTTTGCAGGAGGAGAGGACCGCCCCCGGTTCGGGGTGGGACAGGCCCGCGATGCGAAGGATTGTCTGCTGCGAGGAGTCCGCGAGGTAGAACGTGTCGTCCGCCGCCCGGTACGCCAGCCCGAAGTTGAAGTCGCCGCCCCAGTCGCCGTCGAGCGTGGACACGAGTTCCAGCGTCTCCGGATTGAAGCACTGGATCGGGAACCGGAACTCGATGGTCTGGTTCACCCCGCACATCAGGTCCCGCCCCGGCACGTACGCCAGGTCGCCGAGCTTCGCCTCGAACCCGGTCTGCCCGATGCCGATGAGCTTCCCGTCGAGCGTGTACCGGCCGATGCGCCGCCACACGAACGAGTCCGGGATCCACAGTTCGCCGTTGCGGTAGGCGACGCCGCCCGCGCGCTCGATGGCCGGCACCGGCATCGTCTGCAACACCTTGCCGGGCTCGGTGGCCGGCGGCACCGGTGCGTTGATCTCCTGTGCGGTCCAGGCGGTCGGCATGCCGCCCCGGTTGTTGAGACCCACGGTGCGGGTGCGCGTCTTCCCGGCCGGAACGGTCATCGTGACGTCGGAGCCGGCGACCTTGAGCGTGCCGGCGAGCAGCGGGAGCTTCTCCTCGCGCAGCGCACCGGCCGGCACGTCGAGCGTTCGGGACAGGGTGCCGTAGCCCCGGTGGCCGGCGACCAACTGCGCCGCCCCGGCGGCAAGCCGCACCTGGAAGAAGCCCGTCCCGTCGGCCACGACCGACGACGTGGGCCCACCGGAGGAGAACGCCACGATCGCCCCGCCCACCGGCTGCCGGTCGTTCGCGTCGAGCACGGTGCCGCGCAGCAGCCCGGTGCCGGGGATGGCGAACGAGACCGCGACGTCGTCGGAGAGCACCGGCTCGTCGGCCGAGTACGTCAGCGGCCCGAACGCCGCACCGCCGCCGATCCCCACGAGCGCGCTCCCGCCCGCACCGGCACCGGTGCCCAATCCCTTGTACTGCAGGGTGATCCGGCCGTTCTCCCCGAGGATCGCCTGGATGTCGACCCGGGCCCCGGACGCCTTGACCAGCACACGGCTCCACGTGACCACGAACCGGCGGTCGGTGCCGGAGCCGACCGTACGGGTGCGTACGGACGACTTGGCGTCGAGTTTCAGCTCGTCGCGGAAGGCGTAGACGGCCGGATCGGTGTCGGCGGACGGCCCGAAGGTGAGGTAGCCGTCGGTGTGCACGGTCACCGACCGGTACGTGCCGGCGTAGAAGCTCACCGGGAACGGCAGCGCGACCGGTTCGGCGGTCGAGGAGAGCTCGATGCCGCCGCCGATCCAGTCGGCCGGCTCGACCGAAGCCGTGTAGCCGTACGGGTTCGTCTTGGCGAGAAGTGCGACCTCGACGTTCTCCGGCCCGTCGACGGTCACGTCCACCACGCGGTCGGCGAGCCAGCGCCCGTACGACACGCGCAGCGCGTGCTCCGCCTCCGGCAGCCAGATCGCGAACGCCCCCTGCGCGTCGGTGACGGCGCTGACCTCCGGATGTTCGACGGCGGCGACGGTGGCGCCGGCGACCGGCCGGCCGGCGGGGTCGCGCACCACGCCGCGCACCTGCTGCCAGGGCGCCGTCGCGGTCAGGTCGAAGGCGAGGGTGGCCGCGCCGTCGCGCCCCACGGTGACGTTCTGCCGGGCGGTGACCCGGCCGAAGAGGCTCGCCACGACCGTGTAGTCGCCGGCCGGCACGCGCCCGAGTTCGACCCGGCCGGCGGCGTCGGTGCGGCCGCCGCGGGTCACCCGCTCACCGCGCAGCGCCACCTTCACCCCTTCGAGCGGGGCGCCCGCGCCGGTCACCGTCGCGACGACCCCGTCGGGTCCGACGCTCGGCGCGCTCGCGATGAGGTCGAACGCGTTGAGCCTGCCCTCCCCGAACACCGGATTGTCCGCAGGCGTGCCGCCGCACGTGAGGTCCGCCGCGTCCGTGGCGCTGGCGTCCAGCAGCTTCCGGGTGGTCTCGACGTCGCGGCGCAGGTTCGGGACGGCCGACCACAGCAGCGCGATCGTGCCGGCGACGTGCGGGGCGGCCATCGAGGTGCCGTCCATCAGCGCGTACACGCCGCCCGGGTAGGCGGACGGGATGTTCACGCCGGGCGCGGCGATGTCCGGGCGGGTGCTGCCGTCGCGACCCGGCCCGCGCGAGGAGAACGCGGCGATCGCGCCGGTGGAGTCGTAGGCGCCCACGCCGTAGGCGAGGAGGCTGCTGCCCGGGTAGCCGGCGGTGCGGCAGCCGTTCTCGCCGTCGTTGCCGGCCGCGAAGACCGGGAAGATGCCGGCCGCGCGCCAGGTGTCGATCATCTCGTCGAACCAGGGGTTGCCCTCGTCGGGGCCGCCCCACGAGTTGTTCACGACGTGCGGGGCGAGGTCGGGGCGGGGGTTGCGGCCGTTGAGGTCGGTCGGGGCCAGCATCCACTGCCCCGCCTTGAGCAGGGCCGGGTCGCTGCACGAACGCGCCTCGCAGCCCTTCGCCGCGATCCACTTGGCGCCGGGCGCCACCCCGGGAACCGCCGCGGCGCCGTCGTCGCCGACCATGGTGCCGATGGTGTGCGTGCCGTGGCCGTTGTTGTCGCAGGGTTTCAGCGACGGGTTCCCGCACACCTTCGACGGGTCGTACCAGTTGTAGTTGTGGTCGAACGTGCCGTTGCCGAGGTTGCCCCGGTACTGGCGCACCAGCGCCTGATGGTCGAACTGCGCGCCGGAGTCGATGCTGCCGACGACGATCTCCTCGCCCCGCACACCGAAGTCGTGCCAGACCCGGTCGGCGCCGATCTGGGTCAGGTTCCACGGCAGGTCGACGTCCGATGCGCCGGCCGCCGCCACCCGCTGCGGCTCGGCGGTCATCACGTGACCCACCGGGTCGATCCGGCTCACCTCCGGCCGCGCCGCCACCTCCCGCAGCAGCGCGGCGTCGCCGGTGACCTCGATGACGTTGGCGATCCAGAACGGCGTGTACGTCGCGCCGCGCGCGTCCAGCAGCCGCCGCACGTCCCGCTGGGTCCGCTCGGCGTGGTCGACCTTCGCGCGGTACACGGAAGACGTTCGACCGGAACGCTCCGCGATGCTCGAGGCGGCACCCAGGTCCGCCTCGCCGGCGACGGTGACCAGGACGGTGGCCGTGCCCGTGGCGGCGAGATCGCGGTCGACCTCGCCCGCGACCTTGGCGGCCGGCGAGCCCTGCGGATCCTCGACGGCCGGCTCGGCACGCGCCGGCGCCGGCGCGAGAACGGCCACGGCGAGCGCGGTGACGGCGGCCGTCAGACGGCGACGCAACATGTGTATTCCTCTCCGGACGGCCGCAATGGGCACGGTCGTCGATGCGATTCTGCGGCCGGCCGCCACCGACGGCAGTACCCGGGCGCTGGCGGAACGAGGACATGGCGGCAGCGCGCCACTTTTGCTACGTGCGCGTTTCCGCCGGCGCCCTGGGCCTACTCGTAGGAAATGGCGCGCAGCACGTCCGTGCGGGCGGCGCGGACGCCAGCGTCGTGACGCCGTTGCCCCGCAACGCCCGCACCGCGGCCGCCGGTCGGCCGGAGCCTAGGAACCGGACACAACCGCCCACGCCTTGGCGGGACCCTGAGAGGTGGATCTCAGGGGACGCTCATAGGTTTCCCTGAGGTACCGCCACGCTGCGCCGACCAGACTCGGGTCAGGAAGCGAGGAGGTCGCCATGTCCGTTCGTCGCACACTCAGCGTGGTCGGTGCCGTGCTGGCCGGCACGGTCAGCGCGTCCGAGGGCGCCGCCCCGCCGGCCGATCCGGCCACCGTTCGGGCGCTGCTCAGTGAGATCGGCATGCTGCGGCGCGACGCCCGGGAGGCGGAGGTGACGGCAGCGCTGCGCCGGTTCCAGGCCGGGGTGGGGCTGACCGTCGACGGCACCGCCGGGCCGCAGACCTGCCAGGCGCTGGCCCGCTACGCCCGCGAGGCACGCGAGCTGCACGACCTTGGCCTGGCCGCGTAGCAGTACCCGGTGGTGAAGCCGAGCGCGACGACGACCGTCGCCCAGGCGACCCACCACTTCCACATGGACCGTAGTATCGGCGCCCGTCGCTGACCGCGCTGCCCCTCAGGCCCGCGCGGCGTCGTACCTGCGCAGGACGACGATGACGACGACGAGGTTCAGCACCAGGAAGCCGACCGCCGCCGCGGCCGGGACGGCGGTCAGCTCACGCCAGCCGGCCGCATCGCCGATGATGGCGAGGCTCGCGGTGATGACGCCGCCCGCCTGCACGAGGGCCAGCACGGTCGGGTTCAGCAGCCGGCCGCGGTCCAGGCAGCCGAACGCCAGCGCCACCAGCGGACCCACGGCTACCACCGGTTGGACGGCGTCCTTCATCGGCACCAGGTCGAGCCAGGTGTCGAGGACGAGGCTGCCGACCCCGAGGGCGACTGTGACACCGGCCGTCAGCATCGCCACCAGCAGCCAGTCGAAGCCGCGTCCCGGCGCCGCTTGCTTCTCCGGCGGGTCGACGGGCTCCGGGGCCGGTGCCGGCTGCTCTGCGGTGCCGGTGATGCCGAACAGCTCGACGGCGCAGGAGGCGAACGTCTCGCGCGCGGCTTCCAGCTGCGCCGTCGCGTCATCGAGCCGGCGGCACAGGTCGTCGAGCCCGTCGGCGATGCCCCGCGCGCCCAGGCCGGCGATCCCCGTGTGCAGTTCCGTCGCGTGCGAACGGGCGGTCGACGCCGCCTCGAGCACGCGTGTGAGTTCTGCCGCGGTGTCCGTCAGATCGGTCCGCAGCGTCTTCGCCGAAATCATTCGTTCTCCCCGTGATCGGACTACAAGATCGTCGATCGGCCGCCGTTCGTCAAACTCGGGTGCGCGCGGTCGGCCCGTGGTGTCTGATCGGGGGCATGTCGATCGACCGCACCGCGCCCGGTGTCGACGGGCTGCCCGACGTCGTTGATGCGATGCGCGAGTGGCAGGACGACGCGGCGCCGTTCCAGCCGCATCCGGGGGACCTGGGCTGGCTGTGGCGCTTCGGCGCGGAGGCGACGGCCGCCGCCGTGCGCACGTGGAGCCGCGCCGGCCGGATTCTGGCCGCCGGCATGCTGGACGGCTCGGCGATGCTGCGCCTGGCCGTCGCGCCGGATGTTCAGGGGGACGAGGAGCTGGCGCGGGCGCTGGTCGAGGATCTGACCCGGCCGGAACGCGGTGTGCTGGCCGCCGGCAAGGCCAACGTGGAGGCGCCGGCGGGTGCGCTGATCCGGGACCTGCTGGGTGCGCGGGGCTGGGGCGTCGACGAGCCGTGGCAGCCGCTGCGCTACGACCTCGCCGAGCCGGTGCCGGATCCGGGTGTGCGGGTCGAGGCGATCGGGCCGGATCGGGTGCACCTGCGCACCGCCGTGCAGCGGGCGGCGTTCGACAACTCGACGTTCAGCGACGAGCGCTGGCGTGCCATGGCCGCCGGGCCGGCCTATGCCGACGCGCGCTGCCTGGTCGCCTTCGACGAGCGGGGCGACGCGGTGGCGGCGGTGACCGTGTGGTCCGCCGGACCGGGCCGGCCCGGGCTGCTGGAGCCGATGGGCGTGCACCGCGAGCATCGCGGTCGGGGCTACGGCCGGGCGATCTCGGTCGCGGCGGCGGGTGCGCTGCGGGAGTTCGGCGCGTCGAGCGCGCTGGTGTGCACGCCGTCGTCCAACGTCGGGGGCGTCGCCACGTACCGCTCGGCCGGGTTCCGGCCGCTGACCGAGGTCCGCGACCGCTGCCGGCTCGCCTGACCGCTACGGGCCGGTGCCCGGTTCGATGAGGAACGGGTCGCCGTAGACCGTGAAGCGCAGCGGCGGGACCAGGGCCAGGTTTCCCTCCTCGAGGAACGCCCGCTGCACGCCGTCGACGCGGGAGGTGTCCCGCTGCTCGCCGCGATTGCGCTTCATCTGCGCCACCCGTTCGTCGAGGAACGCGCGCAGCCACTCGGCCTCGTCGCCGCCCCGGGAGGGCGGGGTCGCCCGCTGCAGCGTCGCCGCCCGGATGGTGCGCATCCCCGTCGGGCCGTGCTGCACGGCGGCGTCGTAGTAGGCGAACTGGCCCAGTGCCCGCATCCCGTCGGCCTTCGCGTCGCGCACGGCGGGGTTGAAGTACACGCGGTCGCGTTCGGCCTCCTGCGCCGCCTGGAACGCCGGGTCGGCGGCCGCGGTGCGCCAGTCGCGGGGGAAGTCCGGGTCGAGCCCCTCGTGCGACGGCGTGCCGTTGACCCGGCGCAGCGCCGGCAGGTAGCCCGCGAGCGCGTTGCCCGGCACGGCGGCGGTGTACGCCTCGACGAGCCGGAGCATGTCGCCGGTGCGCGAACAGAATCCGATGATGCCGGCCGTGTAGCCGCAGCCGTCGCCGATGTCCTCGATGTAGCCGAACTGCGCCCGCCAGTCCAGCGACGAGTTCTCCGCCGCGGAGACGAGCTTCATCGCGATCCACTTCTTCGCCGGGTCGTCGAGTCCGGCGCCCAGCAGCAGCGGGTCGGGCCCGGCGGGCGGCGCGCTCGTCCAGCGCCGGGCGACGCCGACACTGCTCCGCTCGGCCAGCAGCAGCGCGGGCGCCGCGACGATGGCGATCAGAAGGGCGGTCACGTATCCGACGACCCGCCTGGAGGGTGTCATCGCAGGGTCCCTCTGCCGGTGGACATGGGCGAGCCAGGAAGGCTACGTCAGAGTCGCGAACGTATCAATGCGCGGCCACCGGTTCGCGGGTGACGGTGCGCATGCGCAGCATCGCCCAGCCGACCAGCGCGGCGGCGATCGCCGTGAGGCCCAGCCCGGCCACGGTCACCGCGTCACGGAACTGCGCCGTCTGGTGCGCGTTCCACCGGGAGGCGAGGTCGCCGGTGAACATCGCCGCCAGCACGGTGCCGGTGAGGGCGATCCCCGCGCCGGAGGTGACCTGGGAGGCGGTGTCGACCAGGGCCGCGCCGATGGAGGTGCGGTTCGCCGGCAGGCCGCGGATGACGTTGAGCCCGGCGACGACGCCGACCACGCGCAGCCCGGCCGCCACGAGCACGAGCGCGAGCGCCACCCAGACATAGCCGAGGCGGCCGAACAGCCCGTACACGGCCAGCGCGGCCACGACGGCGGCGGCGCTGATCCAGGCCGCCCGGTCGAGCCCGACCCGTTCGACGAAACGGTTGGCGAGCGAACCGGACGCGATGAGAACGACCACCTGCGGCAGCATGCCGATCGACGCGAGCGCCGGCGACCAGCCCCAGTCGAGCTGCAGCTGCAGGGTGACCAGGTAGCCGAGGCCGGCGACCGCCAGTCCGGCGGCGGCCTTGTAGGCGAGCCCGGCGGAGACCAGGGGGCGGGCGACGAGCCGCAGGTCGAGCAGCGGGTGGCGGGTGGTGCGTTCGCGCACGACGAACAGGGCGGCCGCCGCGCCGGTGGCGAGCGTGGCCGTCCACGGCGCCCACGAGCCGCCGCCCTCGTGGACGAAGAGCGTCGGTGTGACCAGGGCGAACACGATCGCCGCCGTGCCGAGCAGCGCGCCGGGCACGTCGACGGGGTCGCGGTGCAGTTCGGCCGGGTCGTCGGCGGCGACCCCGCGCCGGATCCCGACGAACGCCAGCGCCGCGATGGGCACGTTGACCAGCAGCAACACCTGCCACGGGGCGACGGCGAGCAGGAGGCCGCCGGCCGTCGGGCCCACCGCGAGCCCGACCAGCCCGACGGTGGTGATCAGGTTGAGCGCGCGCACCCGCAGCCCGTCGGCGTCGAAGAGCCGGATCGCCAGCGCGATCGAGCCCGGGGTGGTCATCGCCGCGGCGGCACCCGTGACGGCCCGCACCGCGATGAGCTGTGCGGCGCTGCCGACGAACGCCGTCGCCAGACTCGCGAGGCCCAGCAGCACCAGCCCGACGAGCATGACCCGCCGCCGGCCGAAGCGGTCGGCGACCGCGCCGAAGCCCAGCATCAGCCCGCCGAAGACGACCCCGTACGCGCCCGTCACCCACTGCAGGGCGACGGTCGAGGCGTGCAGTTCGCGGCCGACGGTGGGCAGGGCGACGGTGAGGATCGAGTTGTCGAGCATCTCGAACAGGAACACCGCGGAGAGCCCGGCCAGGGCCACCCACGAATCCCGTAGTGATCGTGGCGTCATGGGGCTAAGTGGAGTTCACCCTAAAATTTTTGTCAACCCTAAACCTGGAGCTTGCTACTCTGATCACGTGACTGAACCCGGACTCCGCGACCGCAAGAAGGCACGCACCCGCCGGCACATCGCGGACACCGCGGCGCGCCTGTTCGCCGAGCGCGGCTACGAACGGGTCACCGTCAGCGAGATCGCCCGCGCGGCCGAGGTCGCCGAGCAGACCCTCTACAACTACTTCCCCACCAAGGAGCAGCTGGTCACCGACCGCGAACAGCAGATCCAGGAGCAGCTGGGCGAGCTGATCCGCACCCGCCCGCGGGACACCAGCCCGGCCGCCGCCATCCGCGCCTTCGCCCTCGACACGGTCGCCGCGATCCGCGACACGCCCCCGGAGAACGCCCCCGGCACGCTCGGCTACCTGGCCGCCGTCAGCCCGGCGATCAACCGGCTGGTCCTGGAGCTGATCGAACGCCAGGCCGTCGCGCTCGCCGCCGCCATCCACGAGTCGAGCGAGGTCACCCCGCAGGTCGCGCGCATCCAGGGGATCGCGCTGGCGGGGGTGTTCCGGATCATCATCAGCGAGGCGGGGCGGCGGGCGCACGAGGGGCAGGGGCCGGCGGAGATCGCCGACACGCTGCACGCCGAGGTCGAGGCGGTGCTCACGGAACTGGACCGCTGGCTGAGCCGGTGAAGCGGAGCTAGTAGCGGAACAGCGCGACCTGCTCCTGCAGCCCTCGCCCCAGGTCCGCCAGCTCCGCGGCCCCGCGCCGCACGTCGCCCACCGCCGTCGCGGCCTCCTCAGCCGCCTGCGCCACGGTCGCGATGTCCCGGGCGATGTTCTCCGAACCGGTGGCCGCGTCCGCGACGCCGTCGTTGATGACCCGGGCGGTGGCGGCCTGCTCCTCGACCGCGGCGGCGATCAGCGCCTGGATCTCGTGGATCCGCCCGACCACGCCGGAGACCTCGCCGATGGAGTGCGCCGCGTGGTCCGCGACGTCGCGGATGGTGGCCACCCGTGCGGTGACGTCGTCGGTGGCCCGGCCGGTCTGCTCCGCGAGCTGCTTCACCTCGTTCGCGACGACGGCGAAGCCCTGGCCGGCGGTGCCGGCGCGGGAGGCCTCGATGGTGGCGTTGAGCGCGAGCAGATTGGTCTGACCGGCGATGGCGGTGATGAGCGCGACGACGTCGCCGATCTCGCGGGACGACGTGGTCACCTCGCCCATGCGCCGGCCGCCCTCCGCCGTCGAGCGCACGGCGTCCGTGGCGACCACGGCGGCCTCGGCGGCGTTGCGCGCGATGTCGGCGATCGAGTCGCCCAGTTCGTGGCTGCCGTCGGAGACGTGGGAGAGATTGGTGGAGACCGAACCGGCGGCACCCGTCACGCGCGCGGCCCGTTCGCTGACGCGTGCGGCGAGCGCGCTGACGGCGTCCGCCGCCCCCTCGAACGCCCGCGCCTCGGCCGCCATCCGGTCCGCGGCGTCGTTCACGGCCGCCATCGTGGTGCCGAGCCCGACGACCATGCTGTTGAGGGCGTCGCCCATCCGGGCCACCTCGTCGCCGCCGGGCACCGTCACGCGCACCGACAGGTCACCCGAGGCGGCCCGGTGCAGCGCCTCCGTCATGATTCGCAGGCGCCGCGAGAGCTGCAGGGTGTGCGCGATGACGATGAGACACGCCGGCACGCCGAGCGCGGGAACGACCATGACGGGAAGCGCCTCCGCCAGCGACGGCGCGGCCACCCAGGTGCGCACGATGCCGATCGCCGGCAACGCGGTGATGAACCCGAGGAACGGAAGCAGGAGGCGTTTGATCGGCCAGGCGGCGAGCATGACGGCCTCCCCGTCGCGAATGAGGGTCGACGTCATATCGGGCAGGCGCCACCCGACCTGAGCGAACCGCTACAGGACGACGATCCCGTCGTCGTCGCTCCACAGTTCGGCGCCCGGCGGGAAGACGCACCCGCCGAACACCACCGGCACGTCCCGCTCCCCCGCGCCGGTCTTGGCGCTCTTGCGCGGGTTCGAGCCGAGGGCCTTGATGCCGATGCCGAGCGTGCGCAGGATCGCGACGTCGCGCACGGCGCCGTTGATGACGACGCCGTGCCAGCCGTTGTCCCGGGCGATCGCGGCGATCACGTCGCCCATCAGCGCGCAGTGCAGCGACCCGCCGCCGTCGACGACCAGGACGTTCCCGTGCCCCGGTGCGGAGACGACCGACTTGAGCAGCGCGTTGTCCTCGCGGCAGCGGACCGTCACGATTTTTCCGTGGAACGTCGTCACGCCCCCGTACTGGCGCAGTTGCAGATCGCAGGAGCCGAGCTTCTCGCCGTGCTCGTCGTACAGGTCGGCGGTGCCCGTCACGGCTGAGCCCTGCGGCGCACGCCGGCCACCACCAGCCCGACACCGGCGAGCGCCACGATCGGCCCCACCACCGCCCAGAACGTCGTCCCGCTCATCGCGCTCCCGCCGAGAATGTTCAGACCTTGCAGGGTCCACACCGCGCCGGAGAGCACCAGCAGCGCACCGATGACGATCAGCATCCATCGCATGCCGTTCAGCATGCACCAGGTTCAGTGCTCGCGGGTGCGGCCGCGGGCCCACAGTCCGGCGGCCACGGTGCCGACGCACAGCGCCACCGCGCTCAGCGCCAGCGATTGCCGCAGCCCCACCGCCGCGCCGAGCAGCCCCACGGTGAACCCGCTGCCGAAGCGCAGCCCGCCCGCGGACATGCCGTACACGCCGAGCACCCGGCCCCGCTGGGACGGCTCGGCGCGCAGCTGCACGACGGTCTGCGAGATCGTCATCGAGGCCATGGCGGCCGTTCCGCCGACGAGCAGCAGTAGCACGGCGAGCCAGATGTTGCGGGTGAGCGCGAAGGCCACTGTGGACAGTCCATAGAGGACGGTGCTGACGATGGCCGCCCGCACCGTGGGCCGGATCCGGTCGAACACCTCCAGCAGCAGCCCGCCGACGACCCCACCGGCGCCGTTGGCCAGCAGCAGGACCCCGTACGCCGCACCGGAGCCGTAGTCGCCGGCGAACTCCGGCATCGCCGACTGCATCGAGGCGCCCACGAAGAACGACCCCAGCCCGGCGAGCACGATCATCGTCATGAGCACCCGGTCGCCGGCGACGTCGCGCAGCACCCGCAGCGCGCCGAGCACACCGAGGCGGGTGGGGTTGGGCCCGCCGTGGCGGGTGTGCCCGGTGAACCGCGTCCGGAACAGGAACAGCGTCAGCGGCAGGTAGAAGAGCACGTTGACGGCGATGCCGGCGGTGGGCCCGAGGCCGAGCAGCAGCGCCGAACCGATCACCGGCCCGAAGAGCACCCCGATGCTGCGGAACGTCGCGTTGAGCCGCACCGCGCTCGGCAGGTCCTCGTTGCCGACGAAGTCGTGCAGCATCAGCTGCTCGCCCGGTCCCCAGAGGGCACCGGCGCAGCCGTGCAGGACGAGCAGCACGCACGCGTGCCAGATCTGCAGCGTGTCGGTGAGGAAGAGCACCGCCCACCCGACGGACGCCAGCATGAACAGCCCCTGCGCGGCCTGCACCACCCGCCGGCAGTCGTACCGGTCGGCGAGCGCGCCGAAGTGCACGGACAGGAACAGGAACGGCAGCCAGTGGCTGATCACCTGGAACCCGGCGAGGAACGGCGAGTGGAACGTCTCCCACAGCACCCAGTAGGTGATCACGTGCTCGATGTTGTCGGCCATCATGGCGAGCCCGGCACCGATCATGTACGGCCGCGCGTCGCGGTTGCGCAGCGCGGCGAATTTCCTGGGCGCGGTGGTGCTCGTCTCCATGATGAGAGAACCTACCAATTACGAGTCACCGTGTCTTGTTATTGTGAAGGCATGCACACCCGCAACGGACCCGGCCGCCCGCGCAGCGAACGCTGCCGCCAGGACATCCTGGACGCCGTCGACGATCTCCTCGTGGAGGTCGGCTACGCGGCCATGACGATGAAGGGCATCGCCGAGCGGGCCGGCGTCGGCCGGCAGACCGTGTACCGCTGGTGGTCCACCAAGGCGGAGGTCCTGCTGGAGGCCTGCGTCGAGGACTTCGCCGAGGAACTGACCGTCGAGGCGCACCCCGACCCGGCACAGGACCTGCTCGGCTACCTGTGCGCGCTCACGACGTTCCTGATCGGGGATCCGCCCGGAATCGCCTACCGGGCCCTGCTCGGCGAGGCCCAGCACGACGCCGCCGTGCGCGAACTGCTCCGCGACGATCCCCTGACCAGCAGCGCCGCGGCCGTGCTGCGGCGCACGGGCAGTCCCGCGGACAGCCTCGCCGTGGCGCAGTTCGTGGGGCCGGTGCTGAGCCAGGTGCTGGTCGGGCCGGCTCCCCTGGATCCCGAGGCGCTGCGCCGGCACGTCGACCTGCTGCTCACCGCCTGGCGGGCATGACCGGACGTCGTTCAGCCGGCCGACACGTCCGCGGCGTCGACGTCGGCCGGCGCGTCGATGCCGAACATCGGCGCCAGCCCGGTGTACGAGAACAGCCGCGCCACCTGCCCCGAGACCCCGACGAGCGCCAGCGAGCCGCCCGCGGCGAGCAGCCGGCGGCGCAGCCCGACCAGCGCGCCGAGCCCCGTCGAGTCGCAGAACTCCAGCTCCGACAGGTCCAGCACCACCCGGCCGCCCGGCCGGTCGGCCCACCCCACGAGCACGTCCTGCAGCTCCGGCACGGTGTCCACGTCGAGATCGCCACCGACGCGAACGGTCACCGTCGAGCCCTCCTCGGTGACCGTCAGCTCCAGGTACGGATCGTCCGGATCCTCACTCACCGGTCCACCTTTCGTGCCGGTCCGGCCCCTTCCCGGGAACGGAGCGCGTCGCGGCCGGCGTCCATCATCGCCGCCGCCCGGGGGAAGTCGTACAGCAGGTCGCGGTAGACACCCAGCGACAGGTCGACCGTGTGCAGCGGCACCGACCGCCCGTCGAGCACGTCGGCGAGCCAGTGCAGGAACCCGGTGAACAGTTCGGGGTCGTCGACGTACACGGCCGCGGCGAGGAAGTCCACGATGTAGCCGAGGTCGTCGACCGTGTGCCGCAGCTGAACGTCCGAGTAGCCGGCCATCGCCGGGAAGCGTTCCGTCAGCGCGGCGACGGCGGCGTCGACCAGTTCCGCCCGGCGCTTGACGACCAGGCGGTACTCGTCGTCGGCGAGATGGCCGGGCGCCCCGCCGAACTCCGCCGGCCCGACCACGGCCGCCTCGACCTCGGTGACCGCGGCACGCGCGTCGGCGGCCCAGCGCGTGATGCCGAGCGCCCGCGCCCAGCGCCCCTGCGGCCCGAACCCGCGCCCGCCGACCACGACCGGCGTGCCCATCCGGCGGCAGGACTCGACGACCGCGTGCGCGACCGGCAGCCGCAGCGGGACGGCGCAGCTCAACGCCACCACGTCCGGGTTGTGCTGATGCAGGTAGCCGGTCAGGTGCGCGGCCGGCACGCTCGCCCCGAGGAACGTCACCCGCCAGCCCGCCAGGCGCAGCACCTCCGCGACGATGCGCGCCGGCAGCGCGTGGAACTCCTGGTCGAGGCAGGAGACGACGACCGAGCCCCGGTCGGTGGCGTGCGGGGTGCGCGCGGCGACGGCCGCCACGGCGCGGTCGCTGATGTGCGTGGCGGCGTGCTCCTGGGCGACGTTCCAGGCGTTGGACTGCCACAGCTCGCCGACCCGCCGCTGCGCGGTGGCGATCACGTCCACGAGCACGTCGACGGGGTCGGCTCCGGCGTCGATCAGGCCGGTGACCAGGTCGACGGCGGCCCGTTCGTCGGCGGCGTGCAGGTGCCCGAGATAGGTCGCGACCCCGCGCGTGAGGGCGTCAGGCATCGGTGCCGCCGTCGGTGCTGCTGTCGGTAGTCACCGATTGGAGGTGACGTGCGGAGCGCGCCGCCGGGGCCTGCACCACGAAGACGGTCACGTCGTCGTGCGGGACGCCGCCGGCCCACGCCAGGGCGAGCATCTCCAGGCGTTCGGCGACGGCGGCCGCGGGCATGCCGGCGCAGCGGGCCAGCTCGATCGGCAGGTGCGCCGTGCCGAACATCTCCCCGCCCCGGCCGCGCGCCTCGGTCACCCCGTCGCTGACCACCACGACGGTCTCCCCCGGCCTCAGGTGAACGGTGTGCTCGACCGGCTCGGCACCGGCCGTGACACCCATCGCGAGGCCGGCGAGCGGAAGCTGTTCCACGGCGGCGTCGCGCCGCAGCACCAGCGGCGGCACGTGGCCACCACCGGCGAGCGTCACGTCCAGCCCGCCGCGGCCACGCGTCACCCGGCCCACGACACCGGTCACGAACCGCACCGTGTCGGCGTTCTCGTTCGCCTCGACGATGACGTCGTTGAGCAGGTGCACGAGGCGGGCGGGCCGGCGTTCGACCCGCCACAGGCCGCTGAGCGTGTGGCGCACCAGCGCGTTGAGCCCGGCGGCGGGAACGCCCTTGCCGCAGACGTCGCCGACGGCGAAGAGCATGCCGCCGTTCGGTTCGGCCCAGGCCTGGTAGAAGTCGCCGCCGACGCGGGCGAGATCCTGTCCGTGGCGCAGCGCGGCGCCGAGTTCGACGCCCGGGACGTCCGGCAGCGGCGGCGGCGCGGCGTGCGCCCGGAACGCCTCGGCCATCCGGCCCTGTTCGGCGAAGGTGGCCGACGCGGCGAGCGCCAGCCCGCACCGCTGGACGAACCCGTCGACCGTCGGCCAGTCCTCGAGGTCGAACGCGCCCCGCCCGTCCGGGTACCGGGCGAGCACCAGCACGGCGGGCGCGACACCGCCGCTGTCCAGGGCGACGGCCACCGCGTCCACGACGTCCTCGGCCCGCCGCCCCGCCGGAAGAAACCCGTCCAGCAGCGCCGGCGCGTCCGCGTCCCGAACGGGCACCGGCGCGGCCGCCCCGATCAGGTCCCGCAGCGCCGCCGGCAGCGCGGAAGCCCGCGACTCCCCGTGCTCGACCACCGCCCGCCCCTCGCCCGGCCGGGGGCATACCTCGGCGCGCCACCAGCGCACCCGGCCGCGCCGCCCGCGCGTCACCAGCACGGCGAGATCCGCCAGGGCCGGCACGGCGAGCCCCACGGCCACGGCCGCGGTGCGGTCCGGATGCAGCAGCACCCCGAGCCGGGCCGCGCAGTCGGCGAGGAACCGGGCCCGGAGCCGTTCGGCGAGCACCGCGTCGATGCGGCGCACGTCGTCGCTGACGTCCCGCACGAACCAGGCGCTGCGCCCGCGCGGCAGCGGCACGCGCCGGGTGCGGATGACCCGGTCGCCGGTGCGGATCTCGCCGGGCCCGTGCGCGTCCTCGACCAGCCCCAGGTCGGCCGCGGGCGCCCCGACGCGCACGGCGCCGAGCACGTCCCGCGCCTCGGCGTTGACGCCGGCGACCGTGCCGCTGGCCTCGTCCACGACGACGACGCCCTCGTCGAGGGCCTCCACGACATCGCCCCAGCCGTCCCGGTCACCGGCCGCGACGCTGCGCGGGGGAGGCGCCGGCGGGGCCGCGGCGGGCCGCGGGGCGTCCGGAGCGGCATTCGGATCGAGATCATCGACGACCATGTGCCACCCCGTCCGGGCAGGCTGCGGCGGGACGCGCCGCGGCTCTCGGCACGCCCGGGGCACGTGCCCGGGACGTCGTCACAACGATCGAGCCTAAGCGGATCTTGCCGGGGCCGCCACTCGAAGGGCGCCGCTCACCCGTGCGTGCGCAGCTGCGACGCCCACTCGATCGCCTCGGCCAGCGGCGTGTGCCCGCCGAGGGCGGCGACGGCGAGCCCGCGCGGGACGGCGTTCGCGGCGCGCAGGTGCCGCCACTGCGCCGGGCTCAGCGTCAGGACCCGCAGGGCGCGCAGGTCGCCGATCCGGTCGAGGTCGGGCACGTCGACGGCGGACAGGTCGAGGTCGTCCAGCGCCGGCAGGCCGGCGAGCGGCGCCAGCGGGACGGCGGCCCGCACCCCCGACACGGCGAGGGTGCGCAGCGTGGGATGCCCGGCGAGGGCCGCCAGGTCGGCCTCGGCCGCGTCGAGCCTGAGTTCCTCGACCGCGAGGTCGTGCGGCAGTCGCCCATGCACCCGCGCCGCGCCGTCGACCGTCACCTCCCGCACTCGGGGGAACTCCCGCAGCGCGGCCAGGTCGAGCACGGCACCCGCCTCGGCGAAGAACTTCTTCGTGCCGCCGTAGGGATCCGATCGTTCGTCCTCGGGCGGCTTGCCGATGCCGGCGCCGATCTCGAGGCGCGGGAACTCCGGCTGCGGGATCTTGTAGTCGTCGGCCTTCAGGGCGGCCACGACCTGGCGCATCAGCGCGGTGATCGAGTCCGCCACGTGGCCGGGCGGGCCGAAGTGGTCCCGCCCGTACTCGACCAGCCGTCCGGGCACCCCCTCGTCGCCGGGTGCGAGGTCGACGGCGCCGTAGTTCATCGCGGCGTCGTGGGTGAGCGTCAGCAGTCGGGTGCCGTCCAGGTCGAAGGCGCCGGGCGAATCGTCCGCGTGCCACTCCACGACCTGTTCGAGCGGCATCAGGTTCTGCGCGCCGAGCAGCCCCTCCTCCCGATCGTCGCCGATCAGGCGGTACAGGGCGCGCACGTCCTCCGGCAGCCGCAAACCGATCCGGGTCTCGGCGGCGAGGATCTCCTCCTCGGTGTGTCCCGGCGGGAACCCGGGATCGCCGCCCTTGATGCGCCGGTACTGGGCGGTGAACTCCTCGACCAAGGCGCGCACCGCGGCCAGCACGCCCGGGTCGGTCGGCCGGTCGGAGACGGTGAAGTCCGCGGGTACCTCGACGCCCGGCAGCCGGCGGGTGGCGCGGGACGGGTCGAGCACCACAACGGCCGGCGAGACCCACTCCAGCTCGAACGTGTGCGTCAGCACCGGCGCGCCGGCCGCGTCGAGGCGCAGTTCGACGATGAGGGTGCGCTCCTCCCCCGGCGGGCGCAGCCGGTCGGCCACGGCGCGCAGCGCGTCGATCGTGCGCCGGTCCGCGATCGGCCGCACGATCGACGCCCCGGGCTTGAACACGGCCTGCAGCGCGGTGTGCCCGTGCGGTGCGAACAGCCGTGCGAGTTCGGCGCCGGCCCCCGTGAGATCACTCATGCGCCGTACCGTACGGCTACACCGGCATCCTTGCCGCCCCCGCTTCACTGTCCACAGTGGACGAACTACCGGCGGGGCGGGCCGGCCACCAGAAACGTTCCCCCAGAAGAAGAGCGACCACCGGGACGACGATGGTGCGCACCAACAGCGTGTCGAGCAGGACACCGATGCCCACGATCACGCCGATCTGGGTCAGCGCGATCACCGGAAGCACCCCGAGGACGGCGAACACCGCTGCCAGCAGGACCCCGGCGGACGTGATCACCCCTCCCGTAGCGGCGAGCGCACGCAGCGTGCCGGCGCGGGTGTCGCCGCGGGCGGCGGCCTCGTCGCGGGCCCGCGCGACCAGGAAGATGTTGTAGTCCACGCCGAGTGCCACGAGGAACAGGAAGCTCAGCAGCGGCACGTTGTCGTCCAGCCCGGCGAAGCCGAACCCCGCGCGCAGCACGATCGTCGCCGCGCCCAGGCTGGCGGCGTAGCTGATCACCACGGTCAGCAGCAGCACGACCGGTGCCACCAGCGAACGCAGCAGCAGCACCAGCACCAGCAGCACCACGCCGAGGATGAGCGGCACCACGACCCGGTCGTCGCGCAGGTTGGCCTCGCGCTGGTCGAGGTCGGCGGCCGGCGGCCCGCCCACGAGCGCACCGTCGACGCCGGCGAGCGCGTCGCGCAGGCGCTGCACGGTGCGGTCGGCGTCGGAGGTGCCGGAGCCGCTGCGCAGTTCGACGGTGAGCTGGGTGAGGGCGCCGTCGTCGGAACGTTCGGGCGCGCGCACCGCGGCCACCCCCTCGACCGCGCGGGCCTTCTCCGCGACCGCCTGCGCGTCCCCGCTGCCGCTGATCACCTTGACCGGCTGCGCCACCCCGCCGGGGAAGTGCCGGGCCAGGATCTCCTGCCCGACAACCGATTCCACCTTCGTGCGGAACTGCTCCGTCTGCGACAGCCCCACGTCCACCCGCAGCAGGCCGAGGGAGAAGACGGCGAGCACGCCCAGCGCGACGGCGAGCACGAGCCCGGGCCGCCGCCCCACCGCGTGCGCCACCCTGGCCCACAGCCCCGACTCGGTCGGATCGGCGCTGCCCACCTCGGGGACCTTCGGCCAGAACACCCCGCGCGGCAGCCCCACCAACGCGGCCGGCAGCACGAACAGGCCGAACAGCAGCGCCACCAGCACGCCGAGCGCGGAGGCGACGCCGAGCGTGCGATTGCTCACGAGCACCGCCGCGAGCAGGGTCAGCAGGGCGAGGACGACCGTGCCGGCGCTGGCCACGATCGCGGGAGCGGCACCGCGCCAGGCCCTGGTCATCGCCTCGCGGCGGGACTCGGTGCGGCGCAGTTCCTCGCGGTAGCGGCTGATCAGCAGCAGCGCGTAGTCGGTGCCGGCGCCGAAGACGAGCACGGAGACGATGCCGCTCACCGAGGCGTCGGTGCGTTCGCCGAGAACGTGCGCCACCACCGGCATCAGCTTGGCGACCAGTTGGTCGGCGAGCCCGATCACCAGCAGCGGCACGATCCACAGCACCGGACTCCGGTACGTGATCAGAAGAAGAACGGCCACCACGGCGGCGGTCGACATCAGCAGCGTCACGTCGGCCCCCTCGAACGCCGCCGAGATGTCCCGCCCGAACGCCGCTCCCCCGGTCACCTTCGCGTCGACGCCGGAGGCCTGCACGGCTTCGCGGATCGCGTCGACGGCGGCGTTCGCGGTCTCGTCGTCGATCCCCTCGCGCAGCGGCACCACGAGCAGGACGGCCCGCCCGTCGTCGGCGCGGACGGGCGGCGGCCCCGGCACGACGTCGGGCACCGCGCGCAGGCGGGTCGCGAGCCGCGCCAGGGCGGCCTCGTCGCTCGTCTCGGAGACCACGATGGCGCTGGGCGTGCGCCCGCTGGGGAACCGGTCCGCCAGTTCGGTGACCCGGGTGGACTGCGCCCCGGCCGGCAGCCCGTCGGTGGGCTCGGCGGCCGGCTGTTCCGGCGACAGCACGAACGCCAACCCCGCGATCACGATCGTCGCGAGCAGCACGAGCACCGCTCCGAGCCGCCCGGTGAACCACGCCTTCCGCACAGCAGGCCCCCAACGTTTCCATCATCGAATCTTTCGACCATGGAAAAGATAAGATGTCAGCCGTGCCATCGCAACCGGAACGCGACGACGTCATGCAGCAGCTCATCGCCGCACTCCAGCAGTTCACCGTGGAGAGCGACGTGTTCGTCGACGTGTTCGCGCGGGCACACGGCCTCGGCCGCAGCGACCTCAACGCCATCATGTGGATCAGCACCGGCGCGCGCGACGGCCGGCCGCTCACCGTCGGCGAACTCGCCCAGCGGCTCAGCCTCAGCCCGGCCGCCGCCACCGCACTGGTCGACCGGCTCGAACGCGTCGGCCACGTGGAGCGCGCCCGCGAGCCCGGCGACCGCAGGCGGGTGACCGTCAAGATGAACGACAAGGCGCTGGAACTGGCGACCGCGTTCTTCGTGCCGCTGCGCGGACACATGGACGCGGCGGCCGAGGGGTTGAGCGACGAGGATCTGGCGCGCACGGCGGCGGTGGTGCGCCGGATGATGGCCGCCGTCATCGCCGCCCGCGAGGCCGCGCTCCGCCCGTAGGAGGCCGACCGACGCCACCCCGGGGTGTGAACGGCAAGTGATCTGGCCGGTGAGTGATCGCCGTCGCCAGAATCCACACACCACACGCACACCTCGGGGATGACGGATGACGCACCGGACCACGACCGGACACGTGCTCGTCGCGGACGGCGATCGCACGCACGCGGAAGCCCTTCGCAGGCACCTCGAATCGAACGGCTACCGCACGACGACCGTCCGGAACCCACGGGATGCGTCGGAGCAGATACGACGCCTCGCTCCGGATCTCGTCGCCCTGGACATCACGATGCTCACGTCGAACGACTTCGAGATCCACCGGTTCCGGCCGCGGCGGTCACCGGCGCCGGCGCTGGTGCTGACCGCGCACGCGGCCGACGACAATCTGATGCGGGGCCTGGAGTCCGGCGCGGACGACTATCTCATCAAGCCCTACGACGCGCGCGAACTGTTGGTCCGGGTGCGCGCCGTGCTGCGCCGCGTCGACCGGGTGGCCACGGGCCCGAAGCACCGCCGCGTCGGCGCCATCACTGTCGACTCCGAGAACCACACCGTCACGGTCGGCGGCCGGGAAATCGACTGCACACCCGCGGAGTTCGCGATCCTCGAAGCGATGACGCGCCGGCCGGCACAGATCTTCTCCCGGGCGCAGCTGCGCCAGTACGCCTCGGGGCGCGGCGGCGGTGAGACCAACCGGGTCATCGACACGCACGTTCTCAATCTGCGGCGCAAGATCGAGCCGAACCCGCGCCGCCCGGACCATCTGCTCACCGTCTACGGCCTGGGCTACAAACTGGTCGACGGCGGGATGCCGGCCGACGGGCCGCGCGGCTACTCGGTGCCGATCACGGCGCCCAGTGCGCGTAACGCGTAGAACGTCCGCGACTTCACCGTTCCCTCGGGAATGCCGAGACGCTCGGCGGCCTCCGCCGTGGTCGAACCGCGGTAGTACAGCTCCACGAGGACATTGCGGTGCTCGGGCGTCAGGTCCGGCAGCGCGGCCCGCACGGTCTGCACGGCGACCATCCGCTCGACGATGTCGCCGGATACCTCGTCGGCAGCGGCCAACGAGGCGATGTCGGTGAGGTAGATCTCCCGCGGCCGGGACTGGCGGGCCCGACCGGCGTCGATGGTGACGTTGCGGGCGACGGTGTAGAGCCAGGGCCGCAGTCCGTCGCTCTCGCCGGGCAGGTGTCGGATGTTGCGCCAGGCCCGCAGCAGAACCTCCTGCAGCAGATCCTCCGCCAGCTCCCGGTCGCCCAGGGTCAGCCGGAGCAGGTAGCGCAGGATGCCGGCGGCGTGCGTGTCGTAGATCGCCCGCATCCGAACTTTCGCGTCGGCGTCCGGCCCGTCCCCCGGATCGCGGACGGCACGAACGCCCGGCGCTTCTTCGCTCGGCCGCGCGGGCACAGGCGCCCCCCTTTCCGAATCACATCGCCCTCGGCCATCCCGTAGCCAATTACGCCGATCATAAGTGGTACCTCCCGGTAATGAACCGTGCCGCGCGAATAGCCGTTGTGATGACGCGCCGATGACGCACCTCGCCACCGGACGCCAATTGTCAAGACAATGTCAACGACGCCGGACGATGGAGGTTGTCAACAGAATGTCAATTCCGAGAATTTCCGTCACGCTCCGCGTCGGATTGGCGGTCACCGCGATCCTGGGCCTATTCTTCGCAGCCCTGAGCGCACCGGCGCAAGCTGCGGGTTCCGACGAATACGTGAAGTACTACACGGTGCGCGACGGCTCGGAAACCCTCTCCGCCGTCGCGCAGCGATACCTCGGGACGGGCAGCCGGTCGTTCGAGATCTTCGACCTCAACGCGGGGCGCAAGCAGCCGGACGGTGCGGCGCTGACCTCGGGGAGCAAGCTCAAGGCGGGGTGGCACCTGGTGCTGCCGTGGGACGCCGTGGGCGAGGGCGTCGATTACGGCACCCTGCCCGCCGGGAAGCCGCCCGCGGCCGCCTCGCCGCCGCCCAGCCCCCGGGCCGCCAAATCGGAGCCCCCGCGGGGCAACGCCGGCCCGGCGAGCAACCCGCCGCCCTCCTCCGCCGCGCCACCGCCGCCGTCGGCCCCCGTACCGCCGGAGGCGAACAAGTGCGTGGTGGCGACCTCGCCCCTGGCGACCGACTGGACCCGCGAGAAGCTCGGGCACGAGCGCGCCTGGGTGCGCAGCAGGGGCGCCAACCAGCTGGTGGCGATCATCGACAGCGGCGTCGACGGCAAGGCGGCCGGGCTCCAGGGCCACGTCGCGGCCGGGACGGACCTCGTCACCGGCGGCAAGGGCGACGTCGACTGCGTGGGAACGGGCACCGCGATGGCCGGCGTCATCGCCGCCCAGCCGAAGGACGGCACCCCCGGCGGGCTGGCACCGGCCTCGACCGTCCTGCCGGTGCGCCTGGTCGCCGCCCAGAGCGACCAGGCGAAGCCCGCTGACCAGGTGAAAGCCATCGAGGCCGCGGTGTCGGCCGGGGTCGGGATCATCGCGCTCGGCCCCTACGTCAACACGGCCGACGAGGCCGTCGCGAAGGCCGTTCAGGCGGCCGTCGACAAGAACGTCGTCGTGGTGCTCGGCGCGCCCGTCGGGGTGGGATCGTCGACCGCCAAGCCGGGTGTGCTGCGGGTAGGCGGGCTCGACAAGGACGGCCGGACGACCGCGGACTACCAGCCGGGCGGCGTCGACGTCGTCGCGCCGGGCGCCGACGTCAGCAACCTCGGCGGCCGCAGCAACGGGCCGCACCTCGCGGTCGCGTTCGTCGCCGGGCAGGCGGCACTGATCCGCGCGGTGTACCCGGAACTCGACGCGAAGGCGGTCACCGAGCGGATCCAGCGCACCGCCGCCAAGGTCGCCGACCGCAACCAGCCGGACCCGGCCGTCGGCTGGGGACTCATCGATCCGGTCGCCTCGTTGACCAGCCCGTTCCCCGAGGAGAACAGCGCCGCGCAGTCGGCGAAGCCGGAGAACACGTCGTCCGGTTCGGGCTCCCTGGCGGTGATGATCGTCCTGTTCCTGCTCGGGGCGGCGTTCATCCTGGTGGGCTGGCTGATCTGGCGCTTCCTGGGCTCGCGTTCGGCCGGGCCGGACGATGACGACGATGACGACGACGACGAGCACAGCCCGTCCTCGTTCGGGAAGCTGCGGCCCGCGCTGATCGGATCCGGCGCCTTCTGGGGCGACGACCGGCGCGGATCCGACGACGACTGACCGGAGTCCGTCCCGCCCGTCCCGGCGACGGGCGGGACGCTCCGCTACTGCTGCACGTTGATGTTCGAGTCGGCGTTGTAGTAGCCGAACAGCGAACGCACCATGTGCGGATACCCCTGGATCTCCCCCGGCGGGATGCCACCGGCGGTCTTCACCGCGTCGATGCCCACCCGGTACGCGACGAGCGTGAGGTCCAGCTTGTCGCCGATCACCTTCTTGTCGTTGACCAGCGTCTCCACCTGCTTGTACAGGTCGCACAGGTAACGTCCCTGCGCCCGGATCGCGTCCGTCGGGTCGTTCACCGAGGTCTTGCCGTTGCCGTCGTCGTCCTTGCCGTGCGTCGCGAAGGCGGACGTGGGGATCTGGGTGATGCCCTCGCCGTACTTCCCCGGCCCGATGTCCTTGTTGAACCGGGACTCGGCCTGGATCTGCGACGCGATGAGCACCGACCCGATCTGCGTGCACTCCTGACCGGCGTCCTCCACGGCGTCCAGGTAGTCGGCCGGCACGCGGTCGGTGAACAGCGCCTTGCGCCCGTCGCCGGAGGCGGCGACGTACAGCTGCTGGGCCATCGTCACGTCGGGCGCGGCCGTGCCTCCCGACCCGCCGCCGAAGATCGCCTTGAAGATCATCATGAGGATGATGATCGGCAGCAGCGCGGCGAAACAGATCATGAAGATGCCCAGGCCGATGATGGCGAAAGGCGACGCGGACGCGGCCCCTACCGCCCCCATGCCGGCGGCGTATTCCACGTAATAGTTTTTCCGGTCTTTCGGGGGCTTGCTTGCGCGAAGCCGCGCGGCGCCTTTACCCGCGCCGGAAGCGGCCGCAGCTGGACCCGCCATACGTCCTCCTTCAGGGTCGCCGGGGCATACCCAATATTGATTTCACGTCTCCTTGAACCGCCTCGAACGGCCGACCGTTGTTGTTTGCGTCGAGAGATCTGACACGTCAATGACAACGAAAATTTCGCTACGAAGTTCAACGTCGAAACCGGTCCACCGCCGACGGGGAGGTGAGTAACGGGTGCCCACGGCCCGTCGATTTCAACGCCGCAAAGTGTCAGCGGCACCGGTCTGGCCGGAACCTCCGGAGGAGGAGATCTCGCGCGAATGGAGTTCGGGGGACCTGCGCACACTGGGCGGACAGGAACCGCAGTTGGAGGACCGGGCGCCGGGAGGCATCGCCACCATCGAACGCCTCGAGAAGCAGCCTCCGGTCCGGCAACCGCCGACGGTCCCGCCGCCCGAGGCGAAACCCCGGCCGGAGACCGGAGGGCGGCTCTCCACACGCGGCGTCGCGTGGGTCGGCGTGCACGGGGGCGCCGGGGTGAGCACGCTCGCGAGCGTCATCGGCGGCACGGATCTCGGTTGCCGCTGGCCCGACCCCGAGGCGGGCGAACCCGCGCGGGTGCTTCTGGTCGCCCGGACCAACTCGAGCGGCGTATGGGCGTCCTCGCGCGCCCTGAACGCCATCCGCGAAGGCAGACACCCTGTGGGAATGGAGGTGGTGTCACTGGTACTCGTCGCGGACGCTCCCGGGCGCCTGCCGATGCGTCTGGCCCGCCGGATCCGGGTGCTGCGCTCGGCGGTACCGATCCACCGAATCCCCTGGATCCCGGAGTGGCGCCTCGGCAGCGAAGCCAAGCGGACACCGCGGGAACTGCACCGGTTGGCCGCCCTGGCGGACGTCGAAAGGAACTGACGATGCTGGACCTTCTCCACCCGTCGAGGGTGCTCGCCGCTTCGCCGCCGCCGGTGATTTCCAACTACTCGCCCCTGCCGGAGGCGGACAAGCTGCTCAACCTGCTGGCGTGGTGCAGTTCCGCGGCCGGGGTGGCCGGACTCCTCCTGGTCGGCATGAACCTGGCACTCCAGTTCCGGCGCGGCGAACCGGGCGAGGGTGCCACCTACTACCGGCACGGCGTCATCGTCGTGATGGCCTGCATCATCGCCTCGGCGGCCGGACCCATCGTGGAGTTCGCCGGCCCGTTCAACATCTGATCCCCTTATCCCGCAACGTCTTCAGTCAAGGGAGTACCCGTGAACAACATATCGATCTTTGTCTATGTGAAGCTGACCGACTGGCTGGGCACCGTGCTCGGGGTGCCGGTGGGCGTTCCGGAGCCGGACAAGGGTGTCGAGGTCGGTCAGCTGTCCACCATGGTGAAGAAGGTCTTCGGTCTGGTGGCGTGGGCCGGGACCGCGGCCGGCGTGCTCGGCATCCTGATCACCGGCGCGATGATGACGCTGTCCCACAAGCGCGGTGAGAGTTCGGAACATCTGTCGCGCCTGGGCATGGTGCTCGGCGGCTGCGTCCTGGTCTCCACGGCCGGACCGATCATCTCCACCCTCTTCCCGTGACCTCGGACCTCGTCGCCGGGCGGCGCGTCATGCCCGGCCGGCGACGGGGACCACACGACCCGGACGGCTACCGATGCGCGCACTGTCAACGGAAACCCTCGACGCCGTGATGACGGCGATGGCGAACGTTCCGGTCCCGAAACCGAAGCCGGAACTCGGCGGAACCAACCTCGACACGACGGCGCGCAAGCTGCTCGGCCTCCTCAGGTGGGCGGGCATGGCGTCGGGCGTCTTCGGGATCCTGGTGAGCGGAACGATGATGTCGCTCCAGTACAAGGAGGGCCAGAACCAGGAGCACGTCGGCCGGCTCGGCATGGTGCTCGCGGGCTGCGTGATCATCGCGACCGCCGCGTATCTGGTCGGTTTCGTCGTCGGCGAGCCCGTAGGGTGAAAGGACCGTCATGCTGTTCGTGAGACGACGTCGCGCCCATGACGAGGAGCCCGACACGCCGTTCTGGCAGCAGGGCGGCTGGGTGCTCTCCGCGGGCTTCTTCGTCATGGTGATCCTGATGGCCACGGTGGCCTGGTTCGCGCGCGACGACAGGTCCGCGGCCCCACCCGCTCCCGACACGGTGACCGAACCGCTCGCGGCGGCGGTGAAACTTCGCGGCGACGCGCGCCCGCAGGGCTGCCGCACGGCGGCCACCGACTCGGTCGTTCCCACGGAACAACCGGGAGATGTCCAGTGGCGCGACCTCTTCGGCGGGCGGGTGCCGGTCTCGACCGGCGCCGGCCCCACCCGGACCGAGGGCGCCCTCATGTGGTGCTACGCGCACAACCCGACCGGCGCCGTGCTGGCCGCGCACGTCATCCCCGCCCAGATGAGCGGGACCGAATGGCGCAAGGCGGCCGAACTCCAACTGGCGCCCGGCCGCTCGCGCGACGTCTTCATCAGGATGCGCGGGACCGTGCCGGACCGGCCGGTGCGCCAGGGCACCGCCGGAACGTTCGTCGGCTTCGACGTCGTCGCGTACACACCCGACGCGGCAACGGTCCAACTGCTGATCCAGGGCGCCCAGGCGGCCGGCACCGGCGGCGGCTACATGTCGACCGAGATCGCCCTGCGCTGGACCGGCGGCGACTGGAAGGTTCTGCCGCGCGACGACGGGGCGCTCTACACGCCGATGAACGCGGAGACGCGGGCCGCCGGCTACGTGATGTGGAAGGGCTGATATGAGCGGCTGTTCGACCGGCAGTCCCATCCTCGACGCGATCGCCGACATCTTCGGCATGTTCACCGATCCCGTCGGCACGATCATCAAGATGATCGCGCGCGCGGTGCTGGCCGCCGCGATGGCCCTGTTCGCCGAGATCATGACGGGCGTCCCGACACTCGCGGTCGGCACGTCGAAGAAGATCGACGGCCAGGTGCAGTGGCTCGTCGTCTACCTCGCGGTCGGCTCGCTGATCTTCGCCGCGGTCCGGATGGCGCTCGAACGCACCGGCGTGCCCGGCATCACGGCGCTCAAGGGCCTCCTGCGCATGGTGCTGGTGGCCGGCGTGGGCACCGCGGTCGTCGGCTGGGCCGCGACCGTCGGCGAGAACTACGCCGACCACCTGTTCAGCGCGGCGATGTTCGAGATCCTCGGCAGCGCGTTCGGCTGCGGTGGCGGCATCGACAACTTCCTGATGCTCGTGCTGGCCCTGCTGATGCTGCTGGCCGGCATCCTGCACCTGGTCCTGCTGCACATCCGGCTCGGCGTGATGATCATGCTGATGGGTACCCTGCCGCTGGCCGCCGCGGCCTCCATGACCGAGTGGGGCGGCACCTGGTGGCGCAAGCACATCGGCTGGATGGTCGCCTGGCTGATGTACAAGCCGGCGGCCGGGCTCATCATCTACTCCGGCGCCGCCATGGTCTACGACGGTTCGCAACCCGGCGCGAACGCGTTCGGCGGGGCCAGTCTGCGCATCGCCGGCTTCGGCGTGCTGGCGCTGTCGGCGATCGCGCTCCCGGCGATGCTCAAGCTCGTCGTCCCGGCGGTCGCCGCACTCGGCGGGGACGGCATCGGCAGCGGCATCGGTGGGATGGGCAAGATGGCCGGCAGCCTCGCGAGCGGCGCCAAGAACGTCAGCGGCGGCGGCAGCGGCGGCAGCGGCGGATCGGGCACCCGCGGCCCGTCCGGCCCGTCCGGCGCGTCGAACCCCGGCGGTTCGGGCGGGTCCGGAAGTGCCGGCGCTCCGGGTCGGTCCGGCGGCGGTTCCGCCGGGGCCGCGGGCGCGGCGGGTGCCGCCGGCGCGATCCTGGGCGCCGCCAAACAGGGCACCAAGATCGTTGCGGGCGTGGCGACAAGCTCCGTCTCCGACGCCGACGGTGACAAGGCCTGGAAATAGCACTCATGAAGCGACGTCGCGCACGAGGAGATAGATCATGACCACGGTCACGGAGACCGCGCGTACCTACGGGAACTGGCGCCGGCCGAGGCGTCCCGGGCTCGGACAGCTCGGCCTGGTCGGCACGGTCGGGGTGTTCGCCGGAATCATCATCGTGCTGGTCGCCACGATGATGTCCATCTACGTCGCCGGAGTGGCGCTGTTCCTGTTGGCGATCGCACTCGCGCCGATGGTGGTGCGCACCGCCGACGGCCGCAACCTCTACCAGATGGTGGCCGTGCGGATCGGCTGGCGGCGGCGGGTGGCGAAGAAGGAACACCTCTACGTCTCCGGGCCGCTGTCGAAGCGCCCCGGCGGCCGGTACCGCCCGCCGGGTGTGCTCAGCCGGGTCAAGGTGGCCGAGGGCCGCGACGCCTACGGCAGGCCGTTCGGCGTCATCCACCACCGCGGCGAGAACCTCTACGTCATCGTGCTCGTGTGCGAACCCGACGGTGGTTCGCTGGTCGACCCCGACCAGGTCGACACGTGGGTCGCGATGTGGGGCGACTGGCTGGCCCAGCTGGCGCACGAGCCGAATCTCAAGGGCGCGTCCGTCGTCGTGGAGACCGCGCCGGATCCGGGCACGCGCCTCGCCAACGAGATCCTGCCGCGGCTGCGCGACGACGCCCCACCGGCCGCCCGCGCGGTCATGCAGGAGGTCGTGGCGAGCTATCCGTCGACCTCCTCGGAAATGCACACCTACGTCACGCTGACCTACGGCGTTCCGACCGGAAAGAAGAAGACGCAGGAAGAGGTCATCACCGACCTCGCCATCCGGATCCCCGGATTGATGAACGGACTCATCGGCGCCGGTGGTGGTTCCGCCGAGCCGGTCTCGGCCGAGGGCATCGCCGACATCGTGCGGGTGGCGTTCGACCCGGCGGTCGCGGCGGACGTTCTCGAGGCGCGGGTCGAACACGGCCGCACCGGCATCAAGTGGGCCGACGCCGGCCCGATGGCGGCCATCGAGACGGTCGACGCCTACAAGCACGACTCGGGTGTATCCCGCAGTTGGATGCTCACGGTCGCGCCCCGCGGCACGGTGCGTTCCGGCGTGCTGCGCGGCATCCTCGAGGACCTGCCGGGCACCCGACGCAAGCGGGTGGCGATCCTCTACCGGCCGGTGGACGCGGCGACAGCGGCGAAGATCGTGGAGTCCGACCGGAAGGCCGCCCAGTTCATGGCGACGGCGTCCGGCGGAATGGTGCGCGCCCGCGCCTCGGCCGAGATCGAGGCCGCCGAGCAGACCGCCTCCGAGGAGGCGACCGGGGCCGGCCTCGTGGAGTTCTCGCTGATGCTCACCGTGACCGTCGACTCCCCGTCGGAGCTGCCGGACATCTCGGCCGCGATCCGCAACCGGCTCGGCGCTTCCCGCCTCTCCGTGCGGCAGGCCGACCGGATGCAGGCCATGGCGTTCGCCTGCACCCTGCCGGTCGGGATCCTGCCGTGGAAACTCACCCTGCTTCCGCAGGAACTTCAGGAGGCGATGTGACCAGCAAGCTCAAGCGCCGGATCCGCCTGCTCGATCTCGGGGCGGGCTTTCCCAAAAAGGCTTCGGGGGAACGCAATGCGCTCACCGGCGTTCCTTTGCAGCCCGACGGCCTCATCGACGACGTCACGGGACAGCGCGTGTCGAAGAAGCAACGCCAGCAGGCGCGTGCCGAACGGCAGAAGAGCGCGCGGGCCGCGAAGCGCGAGGCGGAGCGGCTGGAACGGCGGCGCAAGCACCTCGAGAAACGCGGCCAGGCGATCCCCGACGACGACGGCCGTCCCGACGACGCCATCCCGAGCAGCCGCGGCTGGGCCGGACCCGGTGGCGGCCGGGTCGGCTACATGGACGCACCCACCATGTGGCGGGCCACGACGGTTCAGGCGTGCGGGCTGTGGCCGTTCGCGGCCGGCTCGGGTGCGCCGATGAGCGGGGTGCCGCTGGGACAGCACATCTACACCGGCGCCACGGTGTGCGGCGATCCGATGTCGTGGTTCCTGCGGGCGAAGTACATCTCGAACCCGTCGCTGTTCATGCTCGGCATGCCGGGTCTCGGAAAGTCGACCCTCATCAACCGGATGCTGATCGGCCTGTCCGCCACCGGAGTGATGCCGCTCGTGCTCGGCGACCTCAAGCCCGACTACGCGGACACCGTGCGCGCACTGGGCGGTCAGGTCATCACCATCGGGCGCGGCGTCGGCGGCATCAACGTGCTCGACCCGGGCGCGATGGGCATCGCGGCGAAACGCATCGGCGGTGAGGCCGGCGCCGCCCTCGAGGAGGAGACGCACGGCCGCGTGCTGAACATGGTGGCCGCGCTGCTGACCATCGTTCGGGCCGGGCCGGTGCACGACCACGAGCAGTCCGTGCTCTCCGCGTGCCTGCGCGAGCTGCGGCAGAACACGCCCGCCGGCCGGGCCCCGCTGCTGCCGGACCTGTTGCAGGTGCTCACGGACGGCCCCGAATCGGTCCGCCGCATCACACTGGACCGCGGCAGCGAACGCCGTTACCGCGACGCCGTCGACCCGCTGCACCGTTCGCTGCTGGGCATCCTCGACGGGCCGCTCGGTGGCACGTTCGGCGGAAAGACCTCCACCAAGGTGGACATCAACGCGACCGCGGTCTGCATCGACATCTCACGCATCGGTGAATCCGACACCCAACTGACCGCGGCGGCGATGCTCGCGGCCTGGTCGGAGGGGCTCGGTACGGCCGCGGCCTCGCACGCGCTCGCCGACGCCGGCGTCACACCGCGGAAGTGGTTCTTCACGGTCCTCGACGAGATGTGGCGCCCGCTGCGCGCCGCGTCCGGCATCGTCGACCGGATCGACGCGCTGACCCGACTCAACCGGACGCTGGGTCTGTCCGACGCGAAAATCACCCACACGCTCAAGGACGCCGAGGCGATCGGCACCGAGCAGGACCGCGCGAAGGCCCGCGGTTTCGTGGAACGCGCCGGCATGGTCGCCTGCGCCGGGCTGCCCAAGGCCGAGATGGAGGAACTCGGCAAGGTGGTGGGCCTGACCCGCCGCGAGATCGACCTGGTGTCCTCGTGGTCCTCGCCGCCCGGCTGGGCCGCGACAAAGGCGACCGACGAGCCACCCGGCCGCGGGCGCTTCCTCATCAAGGTCGGTGGCCGGCCCGGCATTCCCATCAAGGTGGCCATCACCGACACCGAACGCCACCTGCACGACACCAACCAGCGGTGGGTGCAGAACGGCGTCGCCGAGCGCCAGGCGGAGGAACGCGCGGCGCTGGAGGATGCGCTGCGCTCCGGCAGCCTCGAACCCGGCGACATCGACCCGGGGTTCGAGCCGATCGACGAGTACGCGGTATGACCGGCGGGGACGAACGTCACGCGGAGGCGATCTGGAAGGCCGTCCTCGCGCTGATCGGATTGAACGTGCTGGTGTTCACCGTCATCTGGGCCGGCGGCACGCTCGGGGCGGCCGTCAGCGGCGCGGGCTGGAATCCCCCGCCGTTCACCGCCTCGACCTACGGAAAGCTGGCGAGCGAGGGCGTCGCGGCGGTCTGGCCGGGCAGTTCGCCGTTCGTCGTGTGGACCGTCGTCGCATTCGTCTTCGCGCTGGCCGCCGCGAGCGCGCTGCTCGGCTACCTGTGGGTGCGGGAGAAGTTCCGCAAGCCGGAGGGTCTGGCGCGCCGCAAGGACCTGGAAGTGCTGGCACGTAAGGGAATCACCGCCCGCGCCCGGGAACTGCGCCCCTCGCTCAAGGGAAAGGAGCAGCTGCACCCGGACGAGACCGGCAACCTGCTCGGCAACCTGGAGCCCTCCGGCGTGGAACTGCGCTCCTCCTTCGAGGACGTCGAACTCGACCTGATGGCACCGCGCGCCGGAAAGTCCACCGGGATCGCGATCCCCCGCGTACTGCGGGCCCGCGGCGCGGTCCTGCTCACGTCCAACAAGTCCGACGTCTTCGCCGTCACGCGGGCCGCCCGCGCGAAGAAGGGGAACGTGTGGACGTTCGACCCGCAGGGCATCGCGCACGCGCCGCGCGAGATGTGGTGGGACATGCTGGCCACCTGCCACACGATCGAGGGTGCGCGCCGGCTGGCCGGTCATTTCGTCGCCTCCGTCAACGACGACAGTTCCAAGAAGGACTTCTGGATCTCGGCTGCGCAGAACACACTCACCGCCCTGTTCCTCGCGGCGGCGCGCGGTCACGCCTCGCTGAACGACCTGCTGGGCTGGCTCGCCGACCCCGCCGACCGCACGCCGATCGACCTGCTGCGCGACGGGCGAATGGCAGCGATGGCCGAACAGTTGCAGGGCACCGTGCGCGGCGCGGTGGAGACCCGTGACGGCATCTTCGAAACCGCCCGGCAGTGCGTGGCGTGTCTGCTGGACCCGGAGATCCTCGCGTGGCTCACGCCCGACCCGGACCTTCCGGAGTTCCGGCCGGAAGAACATGTGTTGAGTCGGGACACGTTGTATCTGCTGTCGAAGGACGGCGGCGGATCGGCGGCCGGTGTGATCGCCGGCCTGGCGGACGCGACCCTGCGTGCCGGCATCTCCGCCGCCGAACGCATGGGCGGACGCCTCGACCCACCGATGACAGCGGTCCTCGACGAGGCGGCCAACGTGTGCCGTATCTCGGATCTGCCGGACCTGTACAGCCACCTCGGTTCGCGCGGAATCAACGTCGTCACGCTCCTGCAGAGCTACAAGCAGGGCTCGCGGGTGTGGGGCGAGGCCGGCATGGACGCCATGTGGGGCGCGGCCACCATCAAGCTTCTCGGCGCGGGCCTCGATGACGCGGACTTCGTCGAGAAGGTGTCGAAACTGGTCGGACAGCACGATGTCAGCACCGACAGCGTCTCCCGCAGCAAGGACGGGACGTCGCGGTCGGTGTCGTATCGACAGGAGTATGTGCTTCCGGCGGACCGGATCCGGGCGCTGCCCAAAGGGACGGCGCTGTTGCTGGCAACCGGAATCCGGCCCGCACTCATCCGGCTTCGACCCTGGTACAAGGAGCCGAACGCGTCGACGATTTCCGCTCAGGCCAAGCGGGAATTCGAGGCGATCACGGCACGGGCGGCATTCAAGTGGGACACCACGAAATCCAGCAGGACCTGACGTGAGCAATTCCTGCGGCTTTCGCTGAACCCACCGACCCGACCGATCGTTGTTGATTTCGTCAGGCAGCTCCCATCAATGAAGGAGTTCGACAGTGACCTACAACTATCCTCCGCCGGACCAACGGAGCCAGTACAGCCAGGGCAGCAACGGCAGCCAAGGCTATGGCGGTCCGTCGATGCCGTCTTCGTCGCACCCTGGTCACGGCGTGGATTTCACCACGCCGTACTACGGCAACGTCACGCCGCCCGGTGGCCAGTCGCACCATGTCCAGCGGACGCAGACCGAGATGTACCCTCCCGCACCGGAGCAGGAAAGGACCCACGACTACTACGCCTGGCAGAGCCACCAGGCCCGCAGCCATTGGAGCCGTGCCATCGACGCCGGCTCGCAGGCCGCGGATTACGCGGCCGGCGTCGGCGGTGTGGGCGGCGCCATCTCAGGCCTGGCCCAGCAGCCGATTGCCCAGGCGACCATGAACTCGATCGGTGCCGCCGGCGGCCTGAAAGACGCCTACACCTCGGCCGCGGACATGAACGCGTTCGGGACGCAGGGCCCCCGGAGACTGAGCCAGGAGGGTGACTCCACATTCGTGGTCGGGGCCCGGAAGGCCGCCACCGCGGTAGCCGCGGCCAGCAGCATCGCCTCCGGCGGCTTGTCCATCGCCGGCGAATACACGAAGAATGACACTCTTAAGATGGCCGGCGGCGTGGCCGGGCTGGCCAAGCCGGCACTCTCCACCGTCCTGAAGGTCGGCCCCACTCACTACGACATGGTGCGGGACGAAAAGTTCCTGCGGGAGAACTGGGACAAGTTCCCGCGGAGCGCGCAGGACACGATGAACACCTTCTATACCGAGCGCAACCGCAAGGCGGTTGAAAAGCTGAAGAAGAAGGATCCTCAAACCGCGATCGAACTGGGCTACATGGGCGGTCAGCCCTCAGGCGCCGGAGACTCGCATGGACAGAGCGGTCGCCACGGCAAGAAGAAGCAGAAGAATGTAGTGGCGCCGGGCAGTGCGAGGTAACTGCCCCGGGGTGCGTTGAGCGACGCGCATAGCAATATCGGGTCGTCCGGCAATGCGACGCGCCGGACGACCCGATATCGTCAGGAGAATTGCTCGGGCGGGAAGATCTCCGCGTACGGCGCTTCCTTCTCCCGGTGGCCGGCCTTGCATCCGGCGAAGGGACCGGTCGGGCTCCGGATCGACTCCATGGTGGGTATCAGGTAGTCGCGGTGGAAGTTGGCCGGTCCGGTGAGTTTGCAATCGGGTCCGGTCAGGTCGGACCACGCCATCCACAGCCCGTAGAGCTGCGCGACCGCCTCGCGGTGTTCCCACCAACGCGAGCACCACGGGGCCTGGCTGCTGACCTCGCGCCCGTACGCCGGCATCAGCACGTGATGCACCCAGAGGCTCAGCCGGTGCAACGCGTCGAAATACTGTTCGCCGTCGAGGTAGATGATGAACGGCAAGCTCTGCTGCTGCGGTGGGGGTGGTGGTTCCTGATCCGGTGTATCGGCAGTGGAGTCGTTCACAGCCGATACGACGGACCATCACGACTGTCGGTTCAGGGCGATCCGTTGAACCCGACATCCAATTCGTTCGTTGTTGACGGCGACAGGTGTTGGCAGCGCGCAGCGATGGGAGGCACCCGATGGCGCCGGCCGGATCCGACGTTCGCCCGACGGTCGAGCACAAGGTGGAGCGCGACGTCAACCGCACGGTCGATGCCCACAACGACCTGCAGGACAGACTGCGGGAGTTCGCGCGGCTGCGGGAGCTGCCGGATGACCACCCGGTCGTCGAGTTGTCCAACGTGCTGCTTCAGTACCAGCTCGCCGAGGAACTCGACCGCAATGTCAGGCCCGCCGAACAGCGACAGCGGCAGCGGCTGCAGAAGTCGCCGGGTTCGCCGGCCCAGACGCAACAGCCCGAAGACGCGGTCGAGAACATCGTCGCGTTGATCCTCGAACGACTGCAGCGGTACCTCCAGCAGCCGAGCGGCCCTGACCAGTCCGGCGACCGGGGCACGGGCCAGGCAGGCGGCCAGGCCATGTTCGGCAACGCTCAGCAGCCCCTGAACGTGAGCCCTCATCAGGCCCGCCCCCACTCGCCGCGCCGGCCCGGCCACGAGGAACGGCTGGCCAAGGACAATCCGTTGCTGGAGATGCTGAACAGCGACGCATGGAAGTCCGCGAACGAGCCGCAGCGCCGTCAGATGGCACGTCAGATTGACCTCAACAAGGTCCAGAGCGACCTGGTGGCGGCCGTTGGTGCGATGGAGCGCAAGCACGGACCGACGGTCCTCATGCGGCCGGTGTCGCCGCCCGAGCGCCAACGCGAGAACGCCAGTCCCGCGCAGGTCGATCCCTCAAGAACGCAGATCGAGAACGGCCGGAGCAGTTCACCGCAGCTCGTCGACCCGTCCCGACCGGAGCGGCAGCTGGAGGCGCCGAGCCCCAGGCGCCCCTGGCAGGAACGGACAGCCCAGCAACTGACCGACAGGACCGACCTGTATTCGTCGTCACCGCCGGTCGAGCGCAGTATCTCCGCGCCCCTTCCGGACAGACTGAGCGCGTCCTCGCCCGGACTGGAGCGGATCGAAAGAGAGCACTTCGCCGGACGGGAGAGCCTCGTGAGCACTCCGCAACGGCAGAATTCGCCGGTCCAGGACCTGTCCATGGTGCCGGTCGAGTTCAGGCCCCCGTCGTCTCTCAGCATGACCTCGCTCAACATGACCTCAATCCGGCCCATCGGTTCCCATGCCCAGAACACGCTGTTCGCCGGCGGACTGAGTGATGCGTCGAGGCGCGGCGGTAACACCGAGGTTTCCTTCGTCGACCGCACCCGCCGCAGCGCCGCAAAGGTAGCCCAGGCGCAGCAGGCGAAGCAGGCGGCCGGTGGTAAGTAGCGCCAACCGTTCCAGGTTCTCCGCACGACGTCGTTCCCGATCCGAAGGACCGATCATGAAACGAGTCACCCTCAAGCCCCGGGCCCGGCGCGCCCTCGTCGGCGGTGTCGCGGCGGCCGTCATCGTGGCGGTGGCGACGACGGCCGGGGTGCACATCGCGTCGGCGGAGCCGGAAGCCAAGGAGGGCAAGCCGGTTCCGGCCGACGCGCTGCCGTTCGTGGTCTCCGCGGCGCGCTCCTGCTCGGCGCTGAACCCGGCGCGGGTGGCCGCACAACTCATGGCGAACTCGGAGATGGGCGCCGCCACGCAGAACGTCGCCGGCGGAGAGGGTATCGCCGGGCTCGACGGCGACGTGTGGAAGCGCTGGAACCCGTGGCCGAAGGCCGAACGCGCGGATCCGCACGCCAGCATCAAGGCGTTGGCCCATCACATGTGCGACCTCGTCGGCCAACTGCGTCAGGCGAATGTCTCCGGCGAGCCGTGGCGCAACGCGCTCGCGGCGTACCGGGTGGGGGTGCCGGAGGTGAAGCGGGAGAAGGGCATCCCGACGGCGGCCGACGACTACGTGGAGACGACGGCGGCGTACGCGCTGTGGTACGCGCAGCAGCCGGAGTTCGGCGGCGCCGGCACGTCGCCGAAGGCCTCTGCGAGCAGCCCCGGAACGGCCGCCGCGAAGCCGCTGCCGGACGAGTACGTCGCGCCCGTCAAGGCGGCCGGCGCCAAGTGTGAACCGGTGACCGCGCCCATCGTGGCGGCCTATCTGGTGAGTGTTTCCGGCTTCAACCCGAACGCCCTCGGCAAGGACGGCGAGCAGGGGATCGCCCAACTCCGCCCGGACATCCGGGAGCGGTTCGCCGCGCCGGGAGAGTCGGTGTGGGACGCCGGCGTGTCGATCGAGATCCTGGGCCGGGCGATGTGCGAGCTGCACACCGAACTGACCCCGCTCGGCAGCGACGCGATGAACGCGACGCTGGTGACGCTGCGGTTCGGCCAGGACACTGCGCGGCGGGCCCGCAACCGGGTCGACGCCGACGCGAAGGCCTTCACCGATCAGGTGCGCGCCCTGGAGGCGGCGTACCGCAAGGATCAGCGCATCGCCCCGCCCGCCCCGTCGCCGTCCCCCAGCCTCTCCCCCACGTCGCCGCGGCCGTCGCCGTCCACGTCCGGTCCCGCGGTCCCGACGGTGGCGGTCGCCGGCAAGCAGTCCGGGAAATGCCTCACGAGCGGCGGCGAGGGCAGCACCGTCACAGTCATGCCGTGCAAGAACGCCGCCGAGCAGAAGTGGGCGTTCCACGACGACGGTACGATCCGCTCCCGCGGGCTCTGTCTGGACCTACGCGACGTGTCGGTCGGTCCGACGGGTGAGATCGCCGTTCGGGCGTGTCGCGGCGACTCGCCCACCCAGGAGTGGCGCTACGAGCGGGAACGCATCGTCAACGTGCGCACCGGGCTGTGCGCCGACGTGAAGGACCGGCTGAGCGCCGACCGTACCCCGCTGGTGCTGTGGCACTGCGTGGAGCAGGACAACCAGCTGTTCCACAAGAAATAGCGTTCAATCGAAATCCGGAGCGGCGCCGAGCAACCGACGCAGCCGGGCCAACGACCGCATGCTCTGGCTCTTGACCACCGCGACGGAAAGGTCGAGCATCTCGGCGACCGCCTGCACGCTGTGATCCTCCCAGTACCGCAGGACCACGATCGCCCGGTCCCGTTCGGACAGTGCCCGCAAGGCCTCGAGGAGTGTGACCCGCAATTCGGGGTCTCCGGACCCGTCGGCGGACTCCGGCATCCGCGGCCGCGGCACGGCCACCTCGCCGCTGCTGCGCCGCCGCCGGTGGTCGAAGAGCGCGTTCACCAACACCTTGCGGCTGTACGCCTCGACGTCGACGCTCCGGCCGATGCGGTCCCAGTTGACGTACATGCGGGTCAACGTGACCTGGGTCAGGTCCTGGGCGAGGTGCCAGTCGTGGCACATGAGATACGCCGTGCGCCACAGCCGCGGCGCCGCCGCGTCGGCGAACGCCTCGAACTCGCGCTCGAGGGTGCGTTCGGCGCGGCGGGACCGCTGGGCGGGCAGGTATCCGGCCACGCCGACGACTGCCATTCGACCCTCCCGATCGTCGTCCTCACTTCGCTGGACGCCGCCGGGACATGATCAGGTTCTCGAATCGCGCATGAATTTTCCCGGCCGGGTCGCGGGTCAGGCGTTCATCAGCCTGATCATCATGGCGACCTGGCCCTGCCGGGCCTTGCCGATGCGCTCGGCGAGCTCCCTGGTCTGCGGGTTCTGCCCGCCCGACGTCACGAGACCCACCATCTCCACGGCGGCGCCCTGGTGTCCGGCCATGAGGGCCAGGAACTCGGTGTCGAAGGCGGTCCCGGACATCCCGGCCAGGCCCGCGACCTGCTCCGGGCCGACCGCCGGCTGCCCGCCGTGGTTGACGTGTCCGTCGTGGGTGTCCGGGGGAACGTCCGGTCGACTCCACGCCGCCAGCCAGGCGGTCATCATTCTGACCTCCTCGGACTCGGTGACGCGGATGGCGGCGGCCAGTTCCTTGACCTCGGGGCGGACGGCCCGCTGCGCCGCGAGGGTGGTGAGTTGCAGGCCCTGTCGATGGTGGCCCACCATCATCTGCAGAAACATCACGTCGGTGTCGTTGTGTGCCGTGTCCGCGGTCGGTATCGGGTTCGGGGCCGCTTTCTTCGGTTCGTCGGAACATCCGCCGAGGAGCACCGCCGCGACCACGACCGCGATGACGGCACGCAGCCTCATGAGACGGGCAGCCACAGCGCGAGCGTGTAGATCGACGGTTCCCAGCCGGACAGCGACGTGTGCGCCTGGCGGCAGGTGTATCGCTTCCCGCCGTGGGTGACCTCGGCGCCGACGGCGTAGGGCGTGTCCGGCGCCCACGCGCCCTGTTGCCCGCCCGGCTGCGTGGCGGTGCCCTCCTGGGGGGTGTTCTGCTTCACCGGCAGCCACAGTGCCAGCGTGTAGGTCGACGGCGCCCACGACGTCTGCGAGGTGTGACCCTGGCGGCACTGATACTTCTGTCCCTTGTAGGTCACCACGTCGCCGGCCCGGTACGCCTTGTCCGGCGCCCACTCCGTGGCGGGCTTGTTCGGATCGTTCTCCACGTTGGCGGGAGGAGACGCGGGAGGCGACGCCGGCGGGCTCGTCTCGTTCTGCTGCTGTCCCTGCTGCGGCGGCGGGTCGTTCGTCACGGGCGGGGACTCGTTGCCGCCGCCGCCGATGACGACGTCGACGCAACTGTAGAAGGCCATCGCCGTGTCGCCGATGTTCCAGATCGCGAGAACGGTCTTCCGTCCCGAGTAGCCGGTGAGATTGACGGTGTGCGTCACCGACGTGTTGGTCTGGGCCGAGTTCGCGGCGTCACCGGCGTCCATCTTGGCGATCAATTTGCCGTCGATGAAGTATTCCCAGTTGCCCGTCCGGTGCCGGATGGTGAACACCCAGTTGAACGTCACCGAGGTGCCCACCGACTTGGCCGGCCAGTTGCGGCTGTTGTCGTCCAGGGTGGCGAAGTCACTCGCGCCGCCGCTGCAACTGCGCGCGCCCTTCGGCGCCTCGACGCTCTGTGGCTCGTAGATGACGCGACCGCAGTCGGGAACGACACGCTGCGCGCACAACGCCTGACGACTCGGCGGCGAGGCGACGTATCCGTGTGCGGCAGCGGCCGTCGCGGTGGCGAACACGCACGCGGCGACCGCGGATACAACCACCACCGGATAGATCAGAATCCGTCGCATGACCCGACGGTAGACCCACCCGCGCGCCGAGCGCGAGAAACCGTCAACCAAAAGGGACTCCGGCAGTCTCGAAGAGGGTTCACCACATGCACCGGGCGGCGACCCGAAATTGTCAAGAATGTCGATGAAGGGTCTCGTCGACAAGCAACACGTACCGGAAAAGGGACGATGTTCCATCCAGCGACATAATTCTATGTTGCGGACCATGAAACGCATTGGTATCGCCGTCCTCGCGGCCGCCGCCGCCCTGTTCGCCGTGCAGTCCCCGGCATCGGCCAGGGCGCCCGTGCCCACACCCGACATCCCCACCGACCCGGCGATGCGGGCCGCGATGAGCCGCGATCTGGGGCTCGACGACGCGGGCGTCACCGCGCGACTGCGGCTCGACGCGACCGCCGCTACCACGGAGCAGCGGCTGCGTGCGGTGCTCGGGGACGCGTTCGCCGGTGCCTGGATCCCGGAACGCGGCACGAGGCTCACCGTCGCCGTGACCGACCCGGCCGCGGCCCCGGCCGTAAGAAGAGCCGGCGCGGACGTCACCGTGGTGAAGCGCGGCGCGGCGGAACTGGACGCCGCGAAACGTGCCCTGGACGAGAATGCGAAGGACGCCGGCCCGGCGGTGCGCGAGTGGTACGTCGACCCGGCCGCCAACGCGGTCGTGGTGCGGGTGGACCCGGCGGCGGTGGCCGGCGCCCAGGGATTCGCGGCGAAGGCCGGCGTCGCCGACAAGGTGAAGGTCGTCATCGAGGCCGCACCGGCGCGGCCCGCAGCCGATCTGCGCGGCGGCGACCTGATCTGGTTCTCCCGCGACGACACGCTGTGGAGCGGCTGTTCGGCCGGCCTGCCGGTGATCGGCGGCATGCTCGCGGCGGGCCACTGCGGCGGCGTGGGCCGGCGGGTCCTCGGCCCGAACTCGGTGGATCTCGGCACCGTCGAGGCGGCGAACTTCGGCCCGAACGACTACAACTTCACGCGCACCAACGGCAACTGGTACGCCGGCCCCTGGATCAACAACTACGCGGGCGGGGTGAGCACGATCGCCGGTTCGCGCACGGCGTCGATCGGCGCGTCGGACTGCCGTTCGGGCAAGACGACCGGCTGGCGCTGCGGCACCGTCACCGCCCAGAACGTCACCGTGCAGTACCAGGACGTGACGTTCACGGTCACCGGCCTGACCCGCACCTCGTCGTGCTCGGAGCCGGGCGACTCCGGCGGCTCGCACGTCTCCGGCGACCAGGCCCAGGGGATGCACTCCGGCGGCTCGGTGCGCACCTGCGGCGACGCGAACGACTACAGCTACCTCCAGCCGGTCAACCCGGTCCTCGGCAAGCTCGGCACCCACCTCGTCACCACGCAGAGCGGCCCGATCACCACGATCGTCAGCAACTGGCACAACCGCTGCGTCGACGTGCCGAACGGCAACTTCGCCGACCGCCAGCAGCTGATCGTCTGGGACTGCTGGAACGGCCCGATGCAGCGCTTCGAATGGGCCACCGACCGTTCCCTGCGCATCGGCGGCAAGTGCCTCGACGTCGACGGCGGCTCGACGGCGGCGGGCGCGAAGGTGCAGTTGTACGAGTGCAACGGCACCGGCGCGCAGCAGTGGGTCCTCTCCGGCGCGGGCGACCTGGTCAACCCGCAGGCGAACAAGTGCGTCGACATCAAGGACTGGGTGCCGGACAACGGCGCGGTGCTGCAGCTGTGGGACTGCACCGGCGGCGCCGTCCAGAAGTGGCGGCGCGGGTAACGGACCCTGGGCTCACCTTGCTAGAGTTCCGCAAGCCCTGCCGGCACACGAAAACCGGCCTCATGGGCACAGGTTCGCATATTTAAACTTAAGCGGATTTAAGGCTCCGAATCGCCTTGTGTTGGCGCGCTCGATGCACAATGATCAGGCCGTGCCACATGAATTTGTTACGAAATTTGAGGACATAATCGAGCCCGCCGTCGTGGCCTGTTGGTACACGTGGATGAGCTTCGTTCTGCCGGCGGCCGAGACGGTCCTCAGCATTTTCACCTGACCCGACAAAAAGCGAAGCCCGGGCTCCTATTCGGGGCCCGGGCTTTTCTACGGGCCGCCGTCGGCGCCGCACCCGCACTCAATTGCCGCGATACTCTCCCGCCGGGCCGACGCCGACATCCGTCAGGCGGGTACGCAGCGGTGCGGCGTCCGTCGCGGGAAGCCGTTCGATCGAACGCCACGCCTGTGCGCGCACCGGGCCGGCACGTCCGGTGAGCCCGGCCGCCGCGAGGGCACCCGCCAGCGCCACCAGCGCCCGACTGAGGCGGATCGGATCGTCGAGGCGTTCGGCGAGGGAGAGGGCCGCCTCGGCCGAGCGCACGGCCGCGTCGGCCCCGGACAGCGCGCGGGCGATGTCCGCCGCCGTCGTCGAGGCGTCGCAGCGCACCAGGTCGTCGTGGATCCGGGTGGCGATCACGCGGGCGCGTTCGCAGTGCTCCCGGGCCCGTCCGGGATCACCGGCGTCGAGGAACAGCAGCGCGAGTTCGTGGTGGGTGGCGCCCTGACCGCGAAGGTCGCCGACGCGTTCCCGGACGGCGAGGGCCTGTCGCAGGTGCGCCGCCGCCTCCGCGTGCCTCCCGAGCCGGCGGCACGCCATGCCGAGCCGGTGCAGGGCGGCGCTCTCGCCGACGACGTTCCCCGTGCGGCGGCACACCGCCAGGCCGGCGGTGTACACGTTCGCCGCGGCGGCGAAATCGCCCGTTCTGATGTGGAATGAGGCGATGTTGTGCAGGCCGGCGGCCTCCGCGTCGGCGTCGCCGACCCGCCGGGCGAGTGCGACCGCCTCGTGGAAGCTGCGCGCCGCGGCCTCGTCCTCCAGCAGCGCGAACAGCGCGGCGCCCTGAGTGAGCAGCGTGCCGATCAGGCCCTCCGCGTGGTTGTCGAGCCGGGCCGCGGACACGGCGACCCGGGCGAGTTCGAGGAACTCGTCCTGCCGGCCCCGGTTGAACACCTGGAACGTGGTGCCGGCCAGTTGCCAGCCGTGCCGGGGAAAGCCCGCCGACGCGGCGAAGCGGCACAGCACCGCGATGGTGGCGCGTTCGGACTCGCACCAGCGCAGCGCCTCCTCCTCCGAGCCGGCCGCGGAGGAGTCGAAGCGCAGCGGCACCACGGGTCCCGGCACCGGCAGGTCCGGCACGGGCGACTGCTGCGGGGCAAGGACGCGCGAGGCGTTCGCCGCCGTCAACAGGTACCAGGTGAGCAGGCGACCCAGCGCCGCCGCGCGGTCGGCGGGCGGTTCCTCCGCCGCGGCGCGTTCCGCCGCGTAGCGCTGCAGCAGGTCGTGGAACCGGTACCGGCGACCGGTGTCGCGGGTGATGAGGTGCGCGCGGGCGAGCGTTCCCAGGAGAAGCTCCGCCTCCCCGACCTCGACGGCTGCGAGGGCCGCCGCGGCCTCGGCCCCGATGCTCAACCCGGGCAGGAGGCCGACGAGGCGGAACATGCGGGCGGCCGCCGAGGTCAGAGCGGTATAGGACCAGGCCAGGACCGACTGCAGGCTGGCCTCCTCGTCCTCGTCGGTGACGCTGAGGAGGCGGTCGTTCAGCTCGCCGGCGAGGTCGGCCACCGAGGCGCGGTCCCGCTCCGCCACGCGCTCGCCGATGATGCGCAGGACCAGCGGAAGTCCGCCGGAGAGGCGGGCGAGTTCGGCGACGCCGGCCGGCTCCGAGGACGCGCGTCTGGCCCCGATCACCGAGCCGAGGAGCGTGCGGCACTCCGGCTCGGGCAGCGGCGGCACGGTCAGGCAGCGGGCGCCGTCCCGGATGGTGAGGCCGCTCAGCCGGTTGCGGCTGGTCACCAGCGTCACGCAGGACGCCGAGTTGGACAGCAGCTGCCGCACCTGTGTGCTGTCGCGGGCGTTGTCCACCACGACCAGGACGGCGCGGTCAACGACGAGGTCGTCGAACAATTCGCGGCGTTCGTCGGTGTCGCGCGGGACGCGGTCGGCCGGCACGCCGAGCGCGGTCAGGAAACGGCGCAGGGCCGCGTGCGGCTCGACGGGCGGTCCGGCGCCGAAGGCATTGGCGTTCACAAATATCTGGCCGTCCGGGAAGCGACCCCGGCGCAGGTGCGCCCAGTGGACCGCGAGCGTGGTCTTGCCGACGCCGGGCATCCCGGAAAGGACGATCAGGTTGGTGTCGGCCTCGTCCAGTTCGACCAGAAGCTCCTTGCGGCCCGCGAAGTCGAAGATCGACTTCGGTAGCTGCCGCGGTACGGGCGCCGGGTTTCTTCCCCGGACCGTCGCGGGCGGGAGGTCGACCGTGGGTTCCAGCCGCATCCGTTGCCGGTATCTTCGGCGGAACGTCGCCAGGAAGGCCCGCGCCTCGTCGTCCCGATCCAGGGCGCACAGGGCCTCGATCCAGTGGCGGGCGATCGTCTCGTCGACGGGATGCTCCCGCACCAACGGATCCAGCAGCGCGAACGCCCGCTCCGGCAGCCCGCCGCGCAGCTGGCTCTCGGCGAGCAGCTTCTGCGCCCCGAGCCGCTCCTCCGCGATGCGGGTGCGCAACGCCTCGGCCCGCGCACCACGCAGGTCGGCGAGCGGCTCGTCCCGCCACAGCGCCACGGCCTCGCCCAGCAGCGCGACGGCGGTGTCGTGGCGGCGGCGCGCGGACGCCTCCCGCGCCCGCGCGACGAGCCGGCCGAACCGGTGGAAGTCCACGCTCTCCGGCTCCACGGCGAGGCGGTAGGCGCCGCTGCCGGGGATGCGGGTCAGTGCGTTGTCCAGCCCGACCTCGGCCAGAACGCCGCGAATGCGGCTCACCAGCGGGTACAGGGCCTGCGGGGTGCCGCGGGCGCTCCAAAGGTGTTCGACCAGGGTGTCGATGCGCACCGGCGCACCCAGGTGGTAGAGCAGGACGGCGAGCAGCGCGCGCTGCTTGGCGACGCCGAGCGGCACCTGTTCGCCGTCCACGTACAGGGCCGTTCGGCCGAGAATGACGAACTCCACCGGGACCACCCCCGCATCGAGTCTCACTGCGTAGTCGAACGACTCCAAGGCGTATTTACACATTGCGCTAGATCTGACAGGACGCCGACCAGGCGGTTTACCAACGGATCGCAAGCCGGCGGCAAGGTTCGCCGCAACCGCGCACCGCACGCTTCGACGACAACCGATGTAAGGAGCGGGAAATGCGCGATATCGACGTGGTCGTGGTGACGGCGCTGCGACACGAGCACGAGGCGGTGATCCGGGCGGCCGGCGCCCGCGTCGACCGGTGGACCCACCACGACCGGGACCGCAGCACCCCGTACCTCGCGGGCACCTACGCGTCGGGCGGACGCGCGTTCACGGTGGCCGTGGCGCGGGCCACCCGGATGGGCCTGCCGGCGGCCGCGTCGGTGGCCGCGAGCCTGGTCGAACGCCTGCACCCGCGCTGCCTCGCCATGAGCGGCGTGTGCGCCGGCAACCCCGCGGAGGTGGCGCTGGGCGACGTGATCGTGGCGGACCTGGCGTTCTCCTACGGCGAGGGCAAGCGCACGGCCGGCGGGCTGATCCCGGACCACCGGCACCTGACGATGCCCGACTCCTGGGTGCGCGCCGCGCAGGACCTGTCGCCGCGCGGGCTGCCCAGCCACGCCGAGCCGACCGAGCGCGACTCGGCGCGCTGGCTCCTGGAGCGCCTGTCGCACACCGCGGAACCCTGGCGGCATCCCGCGTGGCACCGGTACGGCCCCTGGCATCGCGTGCTGCCCGCGCTGGAGTCCGGCGGCCTGCTCACGTGGAGCGCCGACGGCGCCGCGCTCACGCCGGACGGTCGGGTGCTCGTGCAGCGCGAACGCCATCACACGGCGGTGCGACGCATGCCGTTCGCCGTCGCCGTGGGGCCGATCGCGAGCGGGTCGGCGGTGGTCGACGACGGGCGGGTGTGGCGGCGGCTGCGCACCTCCGGCGTGCGACCCGTCCTCGGGGTGGAACTCGAGGCGGCCGGCATCGCGACCGTCGCACATCGGCTGGACGTGCCGTTCTGGGCGGTGGTGAAGGGCGTGGCCGATCACGCCGACACGCGCAAGGACGACCGGTACGTGCCGTTCGCCGCGACGGCCGCGGCCGAGGTGCTGTGGCGGCTGCTCGCCGACCGGCTGCTCAGCGGGCGGGCGCTCGATCGGGCGGCGGCGCAGACGCGTTGAACGCGCCGGGCAGGTGGAGGCCCGTGATAGGTGGCACGCGTACGAGGGCGCTTCTCGACCATTGCCCGAATTCTGGCAGGCCCCGGGTCGACGTCCGCGCGGAGCTGAAAATTTCAGCGAATCTGAATATTTCACAAGTACTCGCACTTACTAGATCAATATGGACATCCACCCAAGCGAATGCAAGACTGACGAAACCCCCAAGCAATGATCTTCGATATCGAAGAAACGGAGGATCCAACGTGCCCTCTCACACCCCCGGACACGTCGGTAAGAGATTCCGCAGGCCGCTCCAGGCGCTTCTCCTGGCGCTCGGCCTGGTAGCCGCACTTGCACCCTGGTCCGGCTCGGCCCAGGCCCACGGCACGATCATCAACCCCGCCACCCGCGCGTACCAGTGCTGGCAGAAGTGGGGCAGCAACCACATGAGCCCGAACATGCCGTCCGAGGACCCCATGTGTTACCAGGCCTTCCAGGCCAACCCGGACACCATGTGGAACTGGATGAGCGCGCTGCGGGACGGCCTCGGCGCGCAGTTCCAGGCCAGGACCCCGGACGGGACGCTCTGCAGCAACAACCTGTCCCGCAACAACAGCCTGAACACCCCGGGGCAGTGGAAGGTGACCAACGTCAGTCGCACCTTCACGGCGCAGCTGTACGACCAGGCCAGCCACGGTGCCGACTACTTCAAGGTCTACATCAGCAAGAACGGTTTCGACCCGACCACCCAGCGCCTCGGGTGGGGCAACCTCGATCTGATCCTGACGACCGGCCGGTACGCGCCGTCGCAGAACATCTCGTTCAGCGTCAACGCCTCCAACTACACCGGGCGTCGCGTGCTGTTCTTCATCTGGCAGGCCTCGCACCTCGACCAGGCCTACATGTGGTGCAGCGACGTCAACGTCACCTGATCGACCGCTGATCGGACGCCGGCCCGGGACCCGCTCCCGGGCCGGCGTTTCCGCGTCGTTCGGGAGTGGGACAGGTTGTACCAGGCAGGCCCGTGGCCACCCCCGCAACAATCGGAGCGTGGTCCCGCTCCCGGGATCCCGGGAGAAGGGTTGACGACGGATGGATCGACGGAGTTTGTTGGCCGGCGGCGGAGCGGCCACAGCCACGTTCGCGGCCGCGCTGACCTCGGGCGCTTCGGAGCGGTTCCGGCCCGGGCGGGGCAAGCCCGAGGTGGTGGAACGCCTCGAGCGGGCCATGAGCAGCGGGGACGCCGACAAGGTGGCGGCCTGCTTCGCCGTCGACTTCACGGTCGTGACGCCGCTGCACCCGTCGCGTGGCTTCACCGGCAACGCGCAGGTCCGCAAGAACTGGGCCGGGATCTTCGCCCTGGTGCCTGACCACAAGGGACGGCTCCTGCGGTGGAGTCGCGGCGCGGACGGCAGCATCTGGACGGAGTGGTCGATGACCGGGACCACTGTCGCCGGCGCGCCTTACCGTGCCGGCGGACCGGCCATTCTCACCGTCGAGCACGGGGTGATCGCCGCGGCCCGGTTCTACCTGGATCAGGTCGGCGAGTGAGCGTCGCCGGTGCACCGCCTACGGATTCCACCAATCCCCGGCGGGGTCCGTCGTCGACGCCGTGCCGCACCACCTACGGTCGCTCACATCATGGCGAACATCATCGTGGCGGCACCGCCCATCACCGGCGAGGTCATGCCGCTACTGCACCTGGCCCGACAGCTCTCCGACCGGGGTCACCGGATCGCCTTCCTGACCGGCAGTCGCTTTCGCGGCCCGGTGCGCGACGCCGGCCTGGAGCACGTGGCGTTGACCGGCAGGGCCGACTACGACCTGGCGGAACTCATCGCCGCACGGGACACGGCCGGTCTGCCGTCGGGCGCGGCGCGGCGCAACTTCAACTGGATCGAGCTGTTCGTCGAACCGATGCCGGACCAGTATCGGGCGCTTCAACGGCTGCTCGAGGAGGATCCGCAGCGGTGTCTGATCGCCAACACGATGTTCCTCGGCGCGATGCCCGCCGCCGTGGGCGCACCGGGACGCCGTCCGCGGCGCTGGGTCGCGGTCAGCGCCGTCCCGCTGATTCTCAGCAGTGACGACACCACGTATTTCGGGCCGGTGAAGGTCGGCCCCGGTGCGGACCAGAGAGCCGCCAACCGTGCCGCGAACGCCGCGCACGCGGCCGATCTCGGCCCGACGCAGCAACGCCTGAACGCGCTGCTGTCCACGCTGGGCGCCACGGCCCGCAGCGCGCGCATCGGGGACGAGATCGTCACGCTCGCCGACGCGACGGCGGTGCTCAGCGTTCCGGGGTTCGAGTTCGCCCGTTCGGACCTGCCGGGCAATGTGCACCTCGTCGGTGTGGTGCCCGCTCAGGAACCCGACGGCTGGCGGCCTCCCGCGTGGTGGGCAGAGTTGGACGGCAGCCGTCCCGTCGTGGTCGTGACCCAGGGGACGGTCGCCAACCAGGATCTGTCCCAGTTGGTGGAGCCGACGCTTCGGTCCCTTTCCGGTCGGGAGCTGACCGTGGTCGCGGCGTTGGGGCAGGACCCGTCGGCACTGACCATCCCGGTGCCGGCGAACGCGCGGGTGGAGCGGTTCATCCCGTTCAGCGCGCTGCTGCCGAAGGCCGACGTGCTGATCACCAACGGTGGCGCGGGAGGCACCCATCAGGCGCTCGCCGCCGGCGTGCCGGTGATCATGGCCGGTACCAGCGAGGACAAGCCGGCCAACGCGGCACGGGTCGCTCATCACCGGCTCGGCATCGACCTGGCGACCGCCACGCCGTCGCCGGAGGCCGTCGGGAACGCCGTCACGCAGGTACTCGCCGACGCGGACATCCGGGAGAACGTGCGCCGTCTGGCGAAGGTGTACACCGAGTACGACGCGGTGGAGCGCATCGAGCGCCTGACCGTCGGCCGTTGAGCCATCGCCCGCAGGTGTGGATCCGCACGTGAGGGTTTCCTCGGCGGTGCGCGCCCACCGCCGGTTCAGCGGGGCATCGCCTCCTGGTAACGGCGTTTCAGCGCCTCGACCCGTTCCGGACCGCTGAACCCCTTGAACGCCCGCTCCTGATACTCGGCGGGCAGTTCGGCGCGCACCCGTTCGCGGAAGTCCTCGCCGCCGGTGATCGCCCGCACCGCGAACGGCGCACCGTCGACGACGATCGGCCCGACCAGCTTCGGCGCCACGTCGAACGGATAGCCGTCCTTGGTGAACGCGCAGGCGTGGTAGCCGTAGGCGCGGGTCACCTCGTCGACGCTGCCGGCCGTGGCGGGCTCGACCCCGTAGACCTCGGCGACGCACACCAGCCCACCCGAACGGCCGCCCAGGTCGTGCCCGTGGTCGGTGTGCTGCTGCGGGGTGGCCTTCTCCAGTTCGGTGACGACGCGCGCGGCGAGCTGGTCGGTCAGGCTGCCCGTGGCAAGAGGTGCGGCCGGCTCGCCGTCGGGCCGGCCGATGAGGGCGTACAGGCCGGCGAGCACCAGCACCGCGGCCGTCACCGCGGCACCGATCGCGAGCCGGCCCCGCGCGGCGGTTCGCGGCGGCGGACCCGGCGGGGCGGGGGTGTCGAGGGCGGCAGACATGTCAGCCAGTCTGCACACCATCCAGGCATATCGATAGCGATCGCGCCGCGGATCCACGGCGAACGGCGCATACGGCCGCCGCGGCGTGAAATGTTTCCGCCACGCGGAGCCGATCACCGGTCCCGGAAATGGGAGGACAGGCCTCGCCGGGCTCCATAGGGTGCGGTCGTGACCGCCGAATCGCCGGACCTCATCTGGCGTCCGCTGGCCGTGTCCGACGGCGCGGCGATGGCCGACCTGCTGAACGCGATCGACGCGGAGGACCACGTCTGGGGGCAGTACACCGCCCAGGACGCGGCCGAGGAGCTGGACTCACCGGTCGACGACCTCCCGACGTCCACGCTGGCGGTCTTCGACGGCGCGACGATGCTCGGCTTCTCGGCGGTCCACTACAAGCCCAACGCCGAGATCGTGCACCGGGTGCACGCGGCCGGCGCCGTCCGCCCGACCCATCGTCGCCGGGGACTCGGGACGAAGCTCATGCGGCACGGGCTGGCGACCGCCCGGGCGCTGCACGCCCTGCATCACCCCACCCTCCGACTGGTCGTCGAATCCGTCTACGGCGAGCATGTGCACGGGGCCGTCGCCCTGTACCGCGCGGCGGGGATGACGGCGACGACGTGGAGCCGGCACATGAGGCATCCGCTCGGCACCGCCGTTCCCGACGTCCCGGTCCCCGACGGCCTGCGGATCGAGGGCTACACGGCCGGGACCGACGAGGAGTTCCGCGCGGTCCGCAACGAGGCCGTCCGGGACATCCCGGGCAGGTCGCAGCTCAGCGCCGAGGAGTGGAAGGTCTGGGCCGTCAACGCGAACTTCCGGCCCGAGACGAGCTTCCTGCTGCGCGACGTCGAGACCGGCACCGCGGCCGGGGTCGTCCTGGTCGTCTCGTGGGAGGCCGACACCGTGGCGACCGGCATCCGTGACGCGTACTTCAGGGTCATCGCCACGCGGCCCGCGTACGAGGGGCGCGGCGTGACCGAAGCCCTGATCTCACACACGCTCAAAACCGCGCGGGACCAGGGCTACGGACGGGCCAGCCTCAGGGTCGACGCCGACGGTTCGAGCAAGGAGTTCGGCGTCTACGACAAAGCCGGGTTCGTCACCCACGACACCCAGGTCCACTACCGCATCGAACTCTGACGAGGACCCGCCGCTACGCGACGGCCCGCCGGGTGAACTGCTGGTTCGCGCCGCTGCCGCAGCTCCACTGCAAGCCGCCCGCCCCGTCGGCGGTGGAGGCGTCGGCGATGTCGAGACACTTGCCGCTGTGCCGCGCGACCAGCCGCACGTAGCCGCCGCCCGCGTCGCGGAACTGCCACTGCTGGTTGGTTCCGCCGCCGCAGGTGTACTGCAGGACGGTGGCGCCGTCGGCGGTGGAGTTGCCGCTGACGTCGAGGCACTTGCCGCTGTGCCGCGCCACCAGCCGCACGTAGCCGTTGCCGAGATCCTGCACGGTGAAGCGCTGGTTCGTGCCGGTGCCGCAGGTGTACTGCAGGGTGCGGGCGCTGTCGGCGGTGGAGCCGGAGGTGACGTCGAGGCACTTGCCGCTGTGCCGGGCGACGAGGTTCTCCGCCGGGCCGGCAGTGGACTGCACGACGCCGGTGGCGGTGTCGATGCTCACCTGCGGCGTCCAGCTCAGCGACAGGGACGTGTTCGAGGGGAACGTCAACGGCAGCCACACGTATTGCGAGTCGTTCACGGCGCCGTTCCACGCACCGGCCCAGCGGTCGCCGAGATAGAGGTACGAGGTCGTCGAGGTGCCCTGCACGGGCAGCACATAGGCGGCCTGCGAACCGTACGCGGTGTTGTCGCCGGCGTTCTGCAGCGCGCTCCAGGTGCCGGCCACCGAGGAGGCCGTCGCGTACTTCTGCTGGTTCGGGGCCCAGCCCGTGGCGCCGGAGGTGAGCAGGAAGTACACGCCATTGCGCTTGAACATCGCCGGCGCCTCGCGCCACGAACCCTGCCAGAGCCGGTGCAGCAGGGTGTGCACGCCGAGGTAGTCGTCGGTGAGGCGGTACACGTGCAGGTCGGCGTTCTCGTTCGCGGCGCTGATCATGTAAGCGGCGCCGTCGTCGTCGCGGAACAGCGTGATGTCGCGGGACATGTGCCCGAGCGGGCGGAAGCTGCCCCGGTACGTGTAGTTGCCGTCCACTGTGGACGATGTCGCCACGGCGGCCCGCGCTTCGCCGTAGTCGCGGCCGTTCTCCTTGTGCATCCACATGACGAACTGGCCCGTGGCGCTGTTGTAGATCACCTTGGGGCGTTCGATGTTGGCGACCGCGAGTTCGCTGTGCGACTGCTGGGTCAGCACGTTGTTGCGGAACTCCCACGTGCGCAGGTCCGTCGAGCGGTACACCGACACGTACCGGAACGTGCTGTCGGCGTTGCGGTTCTCGCCGAACCAGTAGTAGTACGCGCCGACCTTGATGACGCCGCCGCCGTGGGCGTGCACCACGTTGCCGGACGTGTCGCGGAACTGCCCGCCGTTCGGCACGGTGACCGTGGCCGCGTGGGCCGGGGCGACCGCGCACAGGGCTGCGACGAGAGCGACGACGACGACAAGCACGGCACGCCTCATGGCCGCGCACGGTAGCCCGACCGCGGCCGACACTTCAATACCTGTCGATGCGTGCGCCGCTCGGAACGGGTCGGTCGCTGAAATGTTCTACGCTCGGCAGCCGTGACGCACTCCGCGGCCACCGGACAGAACCGCATCCGCCGCACCGCGCGACGCGACGCCACCCTTGTCGCACTGCTGCTGATCCTGGCCGGCGCGTTCGGGCTGGCGCGCGCCGGGGACGGGCTGCGCTCGACGTCCGCCACGGTCGACGGCATCCCGCTGGAGGTGGTGCGGGCAGCGGACACCCCGGGAAAGAAACCCGCCGTCGTCGTCGCGCACGGCTATGCCGGTTCCGGGCAGCTGATGCGGCCGTTCGCGGACACGCTCGCGCGGCGCGGGTACGTGGTCGTCCTGCCGGATCTCGCCGGGCACGCCGGCAACACGAAGCGGCTGAGCGGCGTCGAGGCGTTCGACCGGGATCTGATCGACGTGGTCCGCTACACGCGCGGCCGCGCGGACGTCGACCCCGACCGGGTCGCGCTGCTCGGCCACTCCCTCGGCGCGAGCGCCGTCACCCGCGTCGGCGCCGCCGACCAGGGCATCGCCGCCACCGTGGCCATCTCGATGGGCGACGACGGCGCCGCCCGGCAGCGCCCCGGGCCGAGGAAGCTGCTGCTGCTCATGGGCGCGTTCGAGCCGGGGCTGCGGGGCGTCGCCGAGCGGGCCGACGCCGGGCGGGTGGTGCCGGTGCCGTTCACGGAGCATGTGAGTGTGCTCTACGCCGACCGGACGCACCACGAGGCGGCGCGCTGGCTCGACGACGCGCTCGGGCACACCGCGGCGAAGCCGGTGATCGAGGCGAAGCGACGGGTCGCGGCCGGCGGGACGGTGCTCGCCGGCGCGGTGCTGCTGATGCTCGTGGGCGTCTCGCTGCTGCGGCCGTCCGCGCGGCCCGCCGACGCGCTCCTGCCGCGCCGCCTGCCGTGGCTGCTGGCCGCGCCCCTGGCCGGGATCGTCGGTGGGGTGCTCTGCTCGCGCCTGTTGCCGTCCGGGGTCACCGGCTATCTGATCGGCTACACGGCGTTCGCGGGCCTCGTGCTCGCCGCGATCCGTCGTCCTCTTCTCGGTGGAACGGCTTCGGGTGCCGGCCTCGCCGTCGTGAGCGGCGCCGCCGTGGTGCTCCCGGTGCACGCGGGCCTCACGTCGATGACACCGCACGGGGCGCACGTCTGGCTGGTCGCTCTTCTCTTCCTCGCGGTGGCGTTCCTGCTGAGCGGGGTGCACGCGGTCGTTCCGCCGCCCTGGGGCGGGGCCGTGCTCGCGGCAGTGTGCCTGCCGTTGCCGGTGGCGGCCGTCGTGGGGCTGGCGCCCGGGTTCCTGCTGATCGTGACGCCGTTGATCGCGATCCTGTGCGCCGTGCACCTGGCGAGTGCCGCCGTCGCGTGGCGCACCGGGATCGGCGTGCGGCACACCGTTCTGGCGGGTGCGCTCGCCGTCGCCTGGCCGGTCGCGGCGGCCCTCCCCCTCACCTGAACCGGCACCCGCCCGCCCCGCTCAGCGGCCCTCCGCTCCCCCGGCGACCCGCAGCACCGCGTCGACGACCGCCGGCCCGGCACCGAGCACGGCGTCGTTGTGGTCCGCGCCCTCGACGGCCACCGCGTCCAGCAGATGCGGCGCCGCGCCGGCGACCGCCCGGCTCTGCGCCGGCGGCACCACGGTGTCGGCCGTCCCGTACACCACCACGGTCGGCACCCGCACCCGCCCGATCAGCTCCACCACCGGGAACCGGTCCCGCAGCAGCGCCCCCACCGGCAGGTACGGATGGTGCACCCGCCCGACCGCCGCCAACGACCGGAACGGCGAACGCAGCACCAGCCCGCGCGGCGGCGCCGCGGCACGGTCGGCGGCCAGCCGGGTGGCGACCGCCGCGCCGAGGCTCTCCCCGAAGAGCACGATGCGCTCCGGGGCGAACCCGCCCGGCCCGGTCAGGTACTCCCACGCCGCGACCGCGTCCCGGGTGAGGCCCTCCTCCGAGGGGCTGCCCGGGTTGCCGCCGTAGCCGCGGTAGTCCACCAGCAGGACGGTGTGCCCGGCGGCGGCCAGCGCCCGGCCCAGCGGCAGCCGGTCGCCCCGGTCGCCGGCGTTGCCGTGCGTCACGAGCACGGCCGTGTCGGACGTCCCCGGCACGAGCCACGCCCCCAGCCGCAGCCCGTCGGACGTGTCGAGAACGACCTCCCGCACGCCCGCCGCGACGGCCGGCGCCTGCGCGGACGGGAAGTAGACGAGCCGCCGCTGGAACGACCAGAGCAGCGCCACGGGCACGACGAGGACGACCAGCACGACGACGAGCGCGCGCAGCACCGTCGCGCCCCTACGACTCGGCCGGTGCGACCCAGTAGATCTGCTTGTGCCCACGGGCCTCCATCTCGGCGGCCAGGGCCTCGGCGGCGGCGCGGTCGTCGAAGCGGCGCACCTCGAACCGGTTGCCGTTGTCGTCCTGCCGCCACACGATCCACGCCGACATGTGCGGAAGTTTATCGGTGTTTGCCCGGTCCTCCGCCGGGTAGCCGCCACGGGTCCGTTGCACCGTCGCTCTCGGAGGAACGATCACATGAGTTCCAGCAAGCCCGCCAAGAAGATCAAGGAAGCGGTGGAGGCAGCCGCCGGGAAGGTGGCGGACGCGTTGAGCCCGGACGTTCCCGGCGCGCCCTCGAGCGTTCCCCCGAGCCTGGAGGAACCCACGACGCCCCGCGAGCCGCTGCCCCCGAAGAAGGAGCACGGCGCGCCCGACACCCGCACGCCGACCGGCGCGGAGACCGGCGCGCCGAAGGAGAGCAAGGGGCAGCAGGGCGCCTACCTGACCACCTCGCAGGGCGCGCGGCTGCGCGACACCGACCACTCGCTGAAGGCCGGCCCGCGCGGGCCGATCCTCATGCAGGACCACCACTTCCGCGAGAAGATCACCCACTTCGACCACGAACGCATCCCGGAGCGCGTGGTGCACGCCCGCGGCGCGGGGGCGCACGGCGTCTTCACCGGCTACGGCACCGCCACGAACCTGTGCCGCGCCGGCTTCCTCGCCAAGGGCAAGGAGACCGACGTCTTCGTGCGCTTCTCCACGGTGCTCGGCTCGCGCGGCTCGGCCGACACCGTGCGGGACACCCGCGGCTTCGCGACGAAGTTCTACACCGACGAGGGCACCTTCGACCTGGTCGGCAACAACATCCCGGTCTTCTTCATCCAGGACGCCATCAAGTTCCCGGACATCATCCACGCCGCGAAATGGCACCCGGACAAGGAGATCCCGCAGGCGCAGAGCGCGCACGACACGTTCTGGGACTTCGTCTCGCTGCACACCGAGGCGCAGCACCACACCATGTGGAACATGTCCGACCGGGGCATCCCGCGCTCCTACCGGACGATGGAGGGCTTCGGGGTGCACACGTTCCGGCTGGTCAACGCCGCCGGCGAGACGGTGCTGGCGAAGTTCCACTGGAAGCCGAAGCTCGGCGTGCACTCGCTGACCTGGGAGGAGGCGCAGCTGCTGGGCGGGATCGACCCGGACTTCCACCGCCGCGACCTCTACGACGCCATCGAGGCGGGCGCGTTCCCGGAGTGGGAGCTGGGGATCCAGGTCTTCCCGGACACCGACGACGAGACGTTCGCCGGGATCGACCTGTTGGACTCCACCAAGATCGTTCCGGAGGAACTGGCGGAGGTGCAGCCGATCGGCAAACTGGTGCTGAACCGGACGCCGCGCAACTTCCACGCCGAGGTGGAGCAGGTGGCGTTCCACCTGGGCAACCTGCCGCCCGGCATCGACGTGACCAACGACCCGCTGTTGCAGGGCCGGCTCTTCTCCTACCTGGACACGCAGCTCACGCGGCTCGCCGGCCCGAACTTCTCGCAGATCCCGATCAACCGGCCGCACGCGCCGGTCAACGACATGCTGCGCGACGGGTTCCACCAGCACGCGGTGCACGCCGGGGTCGCCCCGTACCGCCCGAACTCCCTCGACGGCGGCAATCCCTTCCCCGCCGGCGACAAGGAGAACGCGTTCCTGGACGTGCCGGTGCGCGTCGCCGAGGCGCCGAAGGTGCGGGCCAACCCGATCTCCTACGCCGACCACTACAGCCAGGTGCGCCTGTTCTGGCTGAGCATGTCGCCGGTGGAGAAGGAACACATCGTGCGCGCGTACACGTTCGAGCTCGGCAAGTGCTACGAGCAGGCGATCAAGGAACGCCAGCTGCGCTGCCTCGCCAACATCGACCCGCTGCTGTGCGAACAGGTCGCGACCGGCCTGGGCCTGCCGGTGCCCGAGCCGACCGAGGAGTTCGCCGACGTGACGCCGAGCCCGGCGCTGTCCCAGGTGGGCAAGAAGTGGCCGGGCGACGGCCGCATGGTGGGCATCGTCATCGACCCGGACGGCGACCTCGAGGGCATCCCGCTGGTGCGCGAGGCGATCTTCGCGGGCGGGATGGTGCCGCTGCTCATCGGCCCGCACGGCGGCATGGTGAACGGCCTGCCGGTGCAGCGCACGTTCCTGACCGCGCGCTCGGTCGAGTTCGACGCCCTGCTGCTGGCCGGTGCGCCGGCCCCGGCCCCGGACGCACTGCCGTCCCGCGACGCGAAGGCCGCGGCGGTGGCGACCGTCGTCACGGACCCGCGGGTCGCGCTGCTCGTCGAGGAGTGCTGGCGGCACTCGAAGGTGATCGGCGGCTGGGGCGTCGGCGCCAGCCTGCTGCACGACGCCGGGGTCGCCGATACGCCGGGCGTCGTCACCGGCGGCTCCGCCACGGAGGTGTTCACCCAGGTCAAGGAACTGATGTCGCTGCACCGCGTGTGGGAACGCTTCCCGAGCATCATGCCCGCGTAGGGGGCGGTCAGGCTCGGGTGAGAGCAGCACCGAAGTCCGGCTCGGCCACCGGTTTGCCGAAGTGGTACCCCTGCGCGAACCGGTAGCCGAGCCGGTGCAGTTCCGCCGCCTGGTCGGCCGTCTCCACGCCCTCGGCGACGGCCGTCAGGCCCAGCCCGTTGCTCACCTGGATCAGGGCCGTCGCGATGACCGCGTGCCGCCCCGCCTGCGTCACCCGGTCCACGAACGACTTGTCGACCTTGATGATGTCGACCGGCACCGTCTGCAGCAGCCCCAGCGACGAGTGGCCGGTGCCGAAGTCGTCGAGCGCCACCCGGACCCCCAGTTCGTGCAGCGCCTTGACGGTGCGCAGCGCCTGCCCGCCGTCGAACACGGCCGTCTCGGTCACCTCCACGATGAGGTCGCGCGCCGAGAGGCCGGTCCACGCCAGCACCTCCGCCACCACGCCGGCGAACGTCGGCTCGGCCAGCTGGCGCACGGAGACGTTCACGCTCATGCGCTCCGGAGCCGTCGCGCCGAACGCCCGCCGCCACGTCACCGCCTGGGCGCACGCCGTTCGCAGGACCCAGGCGCCCAGCTCCACGACCAGCCCGGTCTCCTCCGCCACCGGGATGAACTCCGCCGGGCTGATCGCGCCGCGCTCGGGATGGGTCCAGCGCAGCAGCGCCTCGACCGACACGACGCGGCCCTCCGGCAGCGACACGATCGGCTGGTAGGCCAGGCTCAGCTGGCCGGCCTCCAGGGCGGTGCGCAGCTCCGCGGCCAGCCGCGCCTGTTCGCCGGCCCGGGTGTCCAGGTCCGGCGTGTAGGCGCGGTGCCGCCCGCCCCTCTCCTTCGCGGCGTACATCGCCACGTCGGCGCGGCGCAGCAGTTCGTAGGCGTCGCCGACCCCCCGGCCGTCGGCCGTGCCGACGCTGGCGCCGACCAGGAGTTCGTGGCCCTGCACCCGGATCGGCTCGACGAGGGCGGCGGAGATGCGTTCGACGACGCCGAACATCACCGACGGGGAGCGCTCCTCCAGCAGGATCGCGAACTCGTCGCCGCCCATGCGGGCCACCACGTCGCCGTCGCGCAGGGCGCCCCGGAGGCGTTCGGCCACGACCGTCAGCAGGCGGTCGCCGACGGCGTGCCCGTGGCGGTCGTTGACCTCCTTGAAGCCGTTGAGGTCCAGCAGGGCGACCTGGGTGGCATCGCCGGCGACGGATGCGCTCAGGCGGCGTTCGAAGTCGCGACGGTTGGGCAGGCCGGTCAGCTCGTCGCGCATCGCCAACTCCTCGAGCTGGCCCGCCTGGCGCTGCACCTCGGTCACGAATCCGGACATGCGGGTCAGCACGAGCAGGAACAGCAGCACCGCGCCGACGCCGATGGGCAGCCAGCTGGTGGTGCCGTTCGTCGCGCCCTGCACGAACAGCAGCGCCGGCACCAGCAGCGTGCAGCCCGCCAGCACGGCCAGCCGGCGGTGGCCCAGCGGCACCTCGGCACCCGTCGCGGGACCCGCCTCGCCGGCCGAACGGTGCAGCGCCGCGGCGCCGTATCCGACGTTCGACAGGATGAAACCGATCATCACGAAGCCCTCCCACTGGGGCTCGTAAGCGATGATCGCCTGGAACGACACGTCGGCGGCGAGGGTCGCGACGACGGCGACGGTGACCCAGCGCAGGCTCGGCGTCGGACGCCCGGCCCGGGTCAGCAGCCGCGCCACGACGGCCAGCAGGAAGAGATCGCACACCGGGTAGGCCGAGCCGACCAGCCGCTCCGGCAGCGGGATGCTCGCGTCGGCGGCCAGCGGCCCGATCACGAACACCCACCACACCAGCCCCAGGCCGGAGGCGACGATCGCCGCGTCCAACATGCCGGCGAGGTCGCGGCGCAGCCACCGGCGGGCCAGCAGCAGCACGCCGCTCACCGTCAGCACGGTGCCGGTCAGGTAGAACGCGTCCGCCACCGACGGGAACGGCTCCAGCCCGAGCACCTGCCGCATCACCTCGTAGGTGATGTCGCCGAGCGTGCGGAACGACAGCCCGGCGAGCAGGACGAGCCAGCCGGTGCGCTCCGGCGGCCGGTTGCGGCGCATCCCGAGGACGATCACGCCCAGCGCGGTGAGGTCGAAGAGGCTGTAGGCCACGGCGCCCAGCGGCGTGCCGTCGCCGAGGAGCGGATAGGCGACGCAGAAGAGCAGGCCCGCCGCCGTCCAACCGGCGACCGGCCGATCGACCTGGTTGATCCGCACGCTGTCGTGATCGACCGGGGGCCGCGTCACCTAAGCGTCCGCACTCGGGCGTTACCGGACGGCACCGGGCGCCGCGAACGGGAGGACACGCGTGTCGGGCGGCCCGTTGGCGCGGGCCGCCCGACACAGTCTCTGTCCGGCACTCAGTCTCTGGCCGGTACTCAGTCTCTGTCCGGTACTCAGTTGAGGGCGTACGCGCCGACCTCTTCGGCACCGTCGCGCACGGCGCCGACGTCGGTCACGCCCTTGCCGTCCGTCACGCCCTTGCCGTCGGTGACGCCCTTGCCGTGCTGAGAGAGCGCCGCACCGGGCAGGACCGCGCCACCCACGCCGGCGCCGCCGGCCACCGGGAGTTCGCTCGCCGGGGCGGCGCCCGGGTGCAGCCCGCCGAGGCCGCCCGCTCCGTCGGTCCCGGCCGTCCCGGGCGCCGCGTCCGCCGGGGCGAAGCCGCCGAGGCCGCCGAGGCCCGCGCTGTCGGCGTCGCGGCGCGCCGTCGCGTAGGCCGCCGCGCCGGCGAGCGCCGGTGTCGCCGTGGGGGTCCCGGCCGGCTCGCCGAAGATGCCGCCCATGCCCCGCCCGTCGTCCTCCGGCGCCGCGGTCACCGTCGCCGGGGCGCCGGCCGTGTCCAGGGTGTCGGCGACCGCCGCGCCGGTGAACTCGTAGTCGACCAGGCGCAGCCCCTGCGCGCCGAGCTGTTCCCACTTCGCCCGCAGGCTCTCCCAGGGGACGTTCGCCCAGAGGTAGTGGCCGTCGGTGCCGGGCAGGAAGACCCCGGTGTAGCGGTCGGTGCCGGCCTCCTGGTGGACGTTCACGTCGGTGAGGCGCAGGCCCTGGGCGGCCCACTCCTGCCACTTGGCCTTGAAGCTGTCCCAGGAGGCGTTCGCCCAGAGGCCGTAGCCGCCGGTGCCGGGCAGCCACACGCCGGACCAGCGGGTCTGGCCGCCGACGTGCTGCGCGTTGACGTCGACCAGCCGCAGGCCCTGGGCCGCCCACTCCTGCCACTTGGCCCTGAAGCTGTCCCAGGAGGCGTTCACCCACAGGCCGTAGCCGCCGGTGCCGGGCAGCCACACGCCGGAGAAGCGGTAGTCGTTGCCGACCCGCAGCACGTGCAGGTCTGCCAGGCGCAGCCCCTGCTGGGCCCACTCCTGCCACTTGGCCTTGAAGCTGTCCCAGGAGGCGTTCACCCACAGGGCGTGGCCGCCGGTGCCCTCCTGGAAGACACCGGAGTAGCGCTGCTCGTTGCCGACCGTGCGCACGTTGATGTCGATGAGGCGCAGGTTCTGCGCGGACCACTCCTGCCACTTGGCGTGGAAGCTCTCCCAGGAGGCGTTCACCCACAGGGCGTGGCGTCCGTTGCCGGAGCGCCAGACGCCGGTGTGGCCACGCCCGGTGAAGCGGGAGTACATCTCGGCGATCGTGATCCGGTCGGTCGCGGACATGCCGTTGCGCTGACCGATGGTCACTCCCTTTTGGGTGGGAACGATGGTCGGCTGGCCGTTCTTCGAGAACGCCGTACCCGGGTAGTGCATGATCGAGCCGTAGTCGTAGTCCACGTAATCCCGGTACCCGTCGGTGAACCGGTCGAAGTTGGACTCGAAGCCCTCCTGGATGTTCGCGTAGTTGATGGTGACGAACGTGTCCCGGTCGCCGCGGCTCTGCTCGTGCAGCACTCCGAGCGCGTGCATGCACTCGTGCACGATGGTGCCCATCGGCGCCCCGTCGGAGATCCGGATCAGTTGTTCGCCGCCGCGCATGCCGATCGCCGAGGAGCTCCACGACTCGGCGTTGCGCACGAAGCGCACGTAGTTGGCGTGGTTCGTGCGCGCCACGAACCGGATGCCGGTATTGGCGTGCAGGTGTGCGATCGCCTGCGTGATGCGCTCGGCGTTGGGCAGGCCGGCGTCGACGGTGAACGGCACAATGCCGTTCGACCAGAGGAACGACGAGTCCGGCGGAAGGCCGACGCCTTTGAGCTGGAGGTCGGGACCGGCGTCCTTGGTGCCACCCGCGGCGCGGATCCGCTCGGCGCGGGCGGCGACCTCGGCGGCCGGGCCCATGTCGATGCATCCGTCGTAGATGGCGACCCCGTCCACGACGCTGTACCGCACCGGAACATCCGTGAAGCCCGGCCCCGAGAGGTAGCCGGTGCGGACGTCGGTGCTCGCCGTGAACTCGTTGTTCTCAGGCATGGTGAAGCTCCTTGCGAAAATTTTCTGGGCGGAGACCGGCAGGGCCGGCGTGAGTAGCTCCGGGTAATCATGCAGTAACAATCCGTGAGCGGAACGGTTGCGTCAAGATCCTGTCACCGCCCCTGATCGCAGGACGCACGCCGCGGCGGGCCGTACCATCCGCCGCGTGGGAACCTGGACCTGGCTCGCTCGGATCGCCGCCGACGACATGGCGCGGCTTCTCGCCGACCCGCTGCCGGCCGCCCGCACCTCCGACGCGCTCGCCGGGGTGCATCCGCACGTGCGACCCGTCGCCGGGATGGACACGCACCGCGCCTGGCACGCCTTGCACATCGCGCTGACCGGGCTCGAGGAGGGCGGCGACCCGCCCGCGTCGCACGTCGTCGGCGACGGTGCTATCCGGCTCGACGACGAGGGCCTCAACGTCCTGATGCCGGACGACGTCCGCGCGGTGGCGCAATACCTGGCGACCGTCGCGTTCGAGGAACTACGCGCCGCGCGCCACGAGCGGATGCGCGCCGACGCGTACTCCTTCGACGTGGTGGAGGAGGCGTTGCCGCGCATCTTCGCGGAGTTGGTGCGCTTCTACGCGGACGCGGCCGCGGCCGGCGACGCGGTGGTGAAGTCGCGAGCCTGAGACGACGCGCAAACCTCGTCAACCGAGGCTGGACAGTTCCTTGCGCCAGAGCAGCTCGACCACCTGCGCCGTGCCGCGACTCACCTGCCGCCGGTAGGTGACCAGCGGGGTGTCGAGCCGATCGGCGCCGGCCTCCTGGGTGAGCCCCTCGAGATACGTCGTCACCAGCGCCCGGTGCACCTTCGCCTCCCGGGGATCGCCGCCCAGCGTGTCGATGGCGTCGGTGAGCAGGCGGGCGAGCACCTCGGCCGGCGAGCGGCGCGCGTCGCAGCGGTCGAGCACCATGCGGGTCCGCAGGAGGCGCCCGCCCAGGTGGGTATGTGTACGGCGCAGCCCACGCAGCGCGGCCCGCACCTCCGCATCGAACTCGGACCGCGACAGCACGTCCACCGTCGGCGTGGCGGCGTCCTCGGCCGCGGGGCGGCCGAAGTACGTCCAGGTCGCGACCTTTCGCAGCCACTGGCGCTTAGGCATGGCCCGCCAGTCGTGGGCGTACACGTTGAAGCTTCTCGCCCCGATCCGCGGCCTGGTCGGCATTTTTCGGTGGCTCAACAATTCCATGGTCATCGCGACCGCGTCGTCCGTGGTGACGAAGAAGCTCCACGACAGACGGGGTGAGTGGAGGTACGCCTCGGTCATCCGTACGCGCATCAAATGGGTGATCTGGAACGGCAGGCGGCGGGCGGTCGGGACGAGCAGGCGGGCCACCAGAATCTGTTCCCCCGGACGGCTCGGGGCACGGCCGGCGTGCTCGAAGGCCGCCGCCACCACGGGATCGGCCGCAGCGGCCCCGGCATCGTTCTCCTCGAGCCACAGGAACAGCGAGAAGCCGCGCACGGCGCCGTCGCTCACCCGGCGATACACCTCGAAGCCGGTCGGGTCGCGCTGCATCCAGAAGTCGAGGATCGCCACCGACTCCTCGTTGTGCACCTCGGCGAGAATTCGGCGCATGGCGGGCACGTCCTCATCTCGGACCGGCCCGGCGTGGTATCCCTCGGCATCGTCGGGCACGCCGATGTCCGGCAGGATCTCCCCCTCCCGGACAAGGTGGTAGACCGCGCGGGCCGCGGACCGCAGCGCCCGGCCGCTGGCGGCCTGGATCCGCTCGAGCTGGTGGTCGATGAGCCGGTCCCGGGTGGCCAGGTAGCCATCGGGGTCACGCCAGCGCAGGTCCGCGTCGAGCACACCGCGCACCACGTCATGCGGGAACAGCCCGTCGCCCGAACTCTCGACGAACGGTTGCGCGTGCAGCCACGCGAAGGTCTCGGCGGCCGCCGACCCGACGAACACGCGCAGGAGATCCTCCGTCGTGCGCCACGCATGCGCACAGACCTCCAGCGCCCGCTGGTGCCGCGCCGAAGGCACATCGCCGATCAGCTGGCGGAGCAGTGCGGTCACGACGTCGACGGTCGAGGCGACCCCGGAACGGTGGCCGAGCGCCTCACCCGGCACCGTAGCGGCGAGGCTCAGAGCGAACGGATGCCCGCCGGCGAATCGCAGCACCGCCTCCTGGTGCTCCTCGGGCACACCGCGCCGGCGCAGCAGGTCGGTGGCGTCCGGGCGGGCCAGCTCGCCCAGGGCCGCAATGCGCAGCAACCCGACCCACGCCTCGTCCGCGGCCCACAGCGGATCGCAGGGATGCCGACCGGCGATCACCACGACGGCTCCGGCCGGCAACTGCGGCAGGAAGTGTTCCCGCAGCCAACCTTCGAGGTTCCGGCACCGCTCGAACGTGTCGACCAGAAGCACGGGCGCGTCCGCCGTCACGGCCGCGGCGGCCTCCTCCTCGAACTCCGCCACCGAGCCGGTGATCCGCCCGCAGTCGACCTCGATCACGCTCCGGCCGGCCGCCGACGCCGTTGCGGCGAACTGGCGCAGCAGCGTGGACTTGCCCACGCCGCCGACGCCGTGCAGGAACAGCACGGTGTAGGCGCCCGGTTCACCGGCCAGCGCGGCACGGAAGCCGGCGAGTTCGCGGTCCCGACCGACGAACGTGCGTCTCCCGACCGCACGGACCTGCGGTCCCCGGAACGCCTGCAAAGTGCTCTCCTCTCGACGGATCACCCGTCAGGGCCGCGGTTCCGCTGCCACAGGTAGTTGCTCACCAGGCGCGTTCCGGTTGCCAGGTGGCGCCGGTACGTGCCGAACGGAATGCCGAGCCGCTGGGCCGCGGCCTCCTGGGTGAGGTTCGGATGGAAGAAGGTGGCCGCGAGGATCCGGTGGTAGATCGCCTCGGTGGGGTTCGCCGACAGCGCGTCGACCGCTTCGACGAGCAGATCCCGAAGCGCCTCGGACGATTCTCCGGCCCGGGTCCCGCCCGCCGGGCGGTGGCGCAGGAGCGGGCTGGCGGCCAGTGCGTCGGGGCGGTGCCAGGCCCGCAGCGCAGCGCGGACCGCCGCGTCGTGCTGGGCCCGGGACAGCCCTTGCGATCCGACGGCTTCCGACGTGCCCGCGCCGGCCTCGTTCGCGCCCAGCGCCGCCAGCCACGCTCCGACGGTCGTCGTTCGCCAGTTCCGGGCGAACACCGTGTAGTGCCGAGCGGCGACCTCGACGCTCGGCTCGATCGCGTCGTGGCCGAGGTAGCTCATCAGCGCACCCCAGAAGGCCGGGTCGGCCAAAGCCAGGTAGGACCAGGCTAGTCCGGGGTATCGGCACCAGTTGACCAGCTGCCGCGACCACATCAGGTTCGTCACCGTGGACGGGCGCTGATACGCGGCCGGATCGACGAGAAAGCGCGCGATCGCCACATGTTCGCGGTCGCCGACGGGCTCGGCGAGGTTGGCATGCTCCCAGGCCAGCGACGCCACCGGGTCATCGGCGACAGCAGTCCCGTCGGCCGCGGTGATCCGCAGCCACGTCATGAAGGCGATCGGGTTGCCGAGATCTCTGCCCCGGTAGACCGTGAACGCCTCGGGCGAGCGGTCGAGCCAACACTCCATCAGCTCCGCCGATCGCGCACCCTCGGTCCGATCGGTCATGGCGAGCAGAACCGACCGGTCCTCCGGACGCACGGCGTCCTCAACGACGTCGCCCGGCCATGAGTCCAACCGGTACCGGCGGATCACCGGTGCTTCGCGCAGCAGGTAGCCGAGGGAACGCGCGTGTCCGGCAGCCGCCGATTCGTCATCCTCGTAGAGCAGCTCGACCAGGTGCTGGGTGATCCCCTGGTGCATCGACCGGTAGCCCTGCGGATCGCGCCACCGCAGGTCGGCCTCGATCGTGCGCCGGGCTATTCCGTGCGGGACCAGCCCGTGGCGCGTCCGCTCGATGAACGGAAGCCCGGCGAGCCAGGAGAACAGCTCACCGGCGGCCTGCCGGTCGACGGTGCCGCGCAGTAACGGCTCGGTGGTGACCGCCGTGTGTGCGCACACCTCGAGGGCGCGCCGATGCCGCTGCGACGGCAGGTCTCCGATCACCTGGCTGAGCAGCGTGGTGACGACGTCCCGCGGTGGGGTCCACCCGCGCGGGACTCCGTCGTGTCCGGCCAGCCCGGCAGCGACGAGGCTGAGCGCGAGCGGATGACCGCCGGCGAAGGCGAGGACCGGTTCGTCATAGGCCGGCTCGACACCGCGTGCCCGAAGGAGCCGGACCGCGTCGTCGGCATCCAGTTCGGCCAACCCGATCTCGCCGGCCGGCGCCGCACCGCCGACCGCGATGTCAGGCCGTTCACGACCGGCGACCACGGTTATCACCCGGTCCGCGGGTGCCGCCGCCAGTTCCGGCCACAGCCCTGCCCGCGCGTCGGCGAATCGTTCGAGCGAATCCACCAGGACGACCGTGCCCGGGCGGGTCCGAGCGGCGGCCAGGTCGCGCAGGGTCTCACCCACCGGCTCGACCACCCGCCCGTCGACCGACACCACCTCGCGGCCCGCCGTGTCGGCGAGTTCCGCGAAGTGACGAAGCAGCACGCTCTTACCGATTCCGCCCGGCCCGTGCAGGTACAGCAGCGGGCCGTGCCCCTCCGGGGCGGCGAGCATCGCTCGGAACAGCTGCCGCTCATGATCCCGGCCGACGAACATGCGTCGCCGCGTCGAACCCAGCCGATCCCTGATCCGGTTCGCCCCCGCCGTGCCCGCTCCCGCAACGCTCAACCGGCTTCCCGGTGCCCAACGTCCGAGCGCACGCGGAACTGCTCGCGCCACAGCCGGTCGCAAACACCGCGCACGCCGAGTGCGAGATGGCGGCGGAAGGTGCTGATCGGAACGCCCAGTCGGGCCGCGGCGGCGTCCTGGGTGGAAACACCGCTGAGATACGCCGTGCTGACCGCCCGGAACTGCTTCATCCCGTCGGGCCGGTCCTTCAGGGACTCGACCGCGTCGCGGATCGCCGACCGGAGCGCGGCGGCACCGTCCACCGCGTCGGCCACGAGCCTGGTACGCAGCAACGGACTGGTTTCCAGCCCGCGACGATCGCGCAGGTGGCGTAGGGCACGCCTGACCTCATCGTCGAAATCGCCGCGTGGCATCGTCAACGGACGGCCGTGCGACCGCGCCCCGTCGAAGATGCGTTCGTCGACCTGGTCGAGCCATCCGCCCAGCGGGCTGCGCCGCCAGTCGCGACCGAGGATCACACCATTCCCCTCACCCGTCGGGTCCGGGCCGAACGGGTACAGGTCGAAGTAGGCCGACAGGCTGTGCCACTCGGCACCCGGTGGCTGGAGAAGGAAGGTCCAGCCGGGCCAGCCGGCGCGCACGGCCCGGGACAGCAGTTGGGTCTCGGCCACCCGCTCCAGCGAACGCGAGGTGACCGACCGCACGAACAACCTGCCGACGGTAATCGCCTCGTCCGACGTGACCGGTCCGGCCGCCTCGACGTACCGCCGGATCGCGGCGACGGCCGGGTCGGCTGTCGCCTCCGCGTCCATCCGCCCCGCGAGCCGCAACCAGAGCGTGAACGCCTCGACCGCCCCGGTGCGGGCGTCCCACCGGACCCGGAATCCGGCGGGATCGCGAGCGAGCCAGAACCGCGTGACCTCCGCCAGGGCAGGGCCGTGCGCCGCACCGGCCAGCGCGACCAGCGCCTCGTGGTCGCAACGGCGTAGTTCCCCCTCGTGGCGGTCGGTGTCGATCAGCGCCTCGGCCGCGGTGACACGCCGGTGCAGATAACCGACTGCGTCCAGCCCGGACTCCAAGAATTCGCCGACGCCCCGACGAACGGCGCCGACGAAGTGCTCCCGCAGTGTTCGGTGCAGGCGTCGGTAGGCTGCCGGGTCTCGGGAGCGCAGCTCGTCGCTGATGAGTCGCCGAACGGCACCCATCGGCGCGAGGCCGCCCGGCTGCGCCCGCAGGAACGGCAGGGCGCGCATCCAGCGAAACACCGAGCCGGCCTGGTCGTTCACCACCTGTCGCAGCACCGCCTCGTTGGTCGTCAGCGCGAGCGCGCAGACCTCCAACGCCTGCTGGTGTTCCGGCGACGGCACCACGCCGACGATCCGGTCGAGGAGTTCGCGGCGACGCTCCGCCGACGGGCTCCAGTCGGCCGGTTGCGCGGGAGTGTCGAGCGCCCCGCACAGCACCGCGGGGTAGCCCTCGCTGTACGCCACTGCAGACGACCGAATTTCCCCGGGAAATCCATAGCTCTCCAGGAGGGCGTGCGCCGCTTCGGGTTCGAGGCCGTCCAGTTCGTACGCGACGATGTCGTGGTCCCAGACCGGTTCTACCCACCACTGCGGATCCGGGCGCCCGCGCCCGGCGAGCAGCACCAGCGCCCCGTCCGGAACGGCCGGTAGCAGGGCGCCACGCAGCCATCCCGCCGGATCGGTGACGGTCTCCACGCCGTCGACCACGACGACCGGGGAAGCGAGGGCGGCCAGGCCGTCCGGGCGCCCGCCCGGTGCGAGCACGGCCACCGGCCGGCCGATCCCGACGGCCTCGTCGCGGAGGCGGCTCAGCAGGGCGCTCTTGCCGATGCCCGCCGGCCCGTGCACGTAGGCCAGCGCGCTGCCGGCCCGCTCCCGCACCAGCGGGATCAGGGATTCCAACTCCGCCGCGCGTCCGACGAACGTACCCGGCTCGTCCCCTAACCTGACCACGTCCTCCCCCACAAGACTCGGCGCGCCGCGAGCGTACTCAGCCGGGCGGCGTGAGCGGTAACTGATCTGGTCGGTGAGAGCATCGCCGACCAGCCTGAGGGCATGCCGCAACACGTACTTCCCGGAACACCGACGACCGCGCGCAAAGCCGCGCCCGTGCCGATACGGGCGGCGTTCGCGGTGCTGGATCGCACCGTGCCGGCGGTCGCCGCCCGATGGGCCGAGCGGCTGTTCTTCCGGGTGCCGCGCCTACGGTCACGCCCGGTCCCGCCGGACGGGCGGAGCGTGTCGGTGGAGTTCGACGGGCTGCGGCTGGCCGGGCAGGTGTGGGGTGCGGGGCCGACGGTCTACCTCGTACCCGGGTTCGGGGGCGAGATCGGGCAGCTGGCCGGTTTCGTGCAGCCGTTCACCGCGCGCGGGTTGCGGGTCGTGGCGTTCGACTGGCCGGCCCACGGACGGACCCGGGCCGGCACCACCGGCGGGCAGTATGTGAACTCGCAGGACCTGGTGAACTCGCTGCACGCGATCGCGACGGCGTACGGTCCGGCCCGGGCGATCATCGCGCACTCCATGGGTGCCGGCGCCGCCGCGAACGCCGTCCGCGACGGTCTGCCCACCGGGCGGCTCGCGCTGATCGCTCCCGGGGCGAGCATCCAGACGGCCGCCCGGCCGTTCGCCGACGCGCTCGGCATGCGCGAGCCCGCCTACCGGCGCCTGCTCGCCGAGGTCGAACGCGCCCTGGGTCACCCCGTCCGCAGCTACGAGGTGACCGAGATCGGCCGGATCGCCCGGACGCCCCCGACGCTGGTGGTGCACGACCAGCACGACCCGCTGGTCCCGTTCACCGACGGCGAGTCCATCGCGCACGCGTGGCCCAAGGCCCGGCTCGTGACCACCACGGGTCTGGGCCACAACCGGATCCTCGGCGACCCCGGCGTCATCGAGAAGGTCGTCGACTTCGTGGCCGCCGCATGACCGCCCTGACCACGAGGACGTCCGACCCGCGGGCCGTGTTCGGCACCGTGCTGGTCGCCGTCTTCGTCTCCAACCTCGACCTGTTCGTGGTGAACGTCGCCCTGCCGGACATCGGGCGCGACTTCGACGGCGCGTCGCTCGACGCCCTCTCCTGGGTGCTGAACGCATACGCGATCGTCTTCGCCGCCCTGCTGGTGGTGTGCGGACGGCTCGCGGATCGCAGCGGCCACCGGCGCGGCTTCATGCTGGGCCTGACCGTGTTCACCGTCGGTTCGCTGCTGTGCGCCGCGGCGCCCGGCGTGGCGTTCCTCGTCGCCGCGCGGGTGATCCAGGCCCTGGGCGCCGCCGCGCTCCTGCCGACGTCGTTGGCGCTGCTGCTGGCCGCCACGCCGGTAGCACGCCGGACGGCGGTGGTCCGCGCGTGGAGCGCGGTCGGCGGGATAGCCGCGGCGCTCGGACCGGTCGTCGGCGGCCTCCTCGTCGAGGTGAACTGGCGGTGGGTCTTCGTCATCAACGTTCCGGTCGGCGTGCTGGCGCTGCTGGTGAGCCCGCGGGTCCTGCCGGACGTGCGGTCGACGGAACCCGGGCGCGCGCCGGACCTGCCGGGGGCCGTCCTGCTCACGGTCGCCGTCGGCGTGCTCTCCCTCGCCCTGGTGCGCGCCGACGACTGGGGCTGGACCTCGTGGCGGGTGATCGGCAGCGTCATCGCCACGCTCGTGCTCGTGCGCTGGTTCCTGGCGCGGTCGGCCCGCCATCCGGCCCCCGTCGTCGAGCTGCCGCTGCTGCGGATCCCGACGTTCGGGGCCGCCGTCGTCGCGGCGCTGCTGTTCACGGTGGCGTTCGCCGCTCTCCTGCTGGCGTCGGCGCTGTGGGTGCAGGACGTCTGGGGCTACTCGGCCCTGCGCACCGGCCTCGCGCTGGCACCCGGGCCGCTCATGGTGCCGGCCGTCGCGGTGGGCGCGGGCCCGCTGATCAGACGGATCGGTGCCGGGCCGGTCACCGCCGTCGGTATCGCGCTGCTCGGCGCCGGCGTGCTCTCCCTGGCGCTCCGGCTGGAGGCCACGCCGGACTACGCGGCCGACTTCCTGCCCGGGCTGATCGTCGTCGGGTTCGGCGTCGGCCTGGCGCTGCCGACCGTGGTCGCCGTCGCCACGGCGGCACTTCCGGAGGAACGGCTGGCGACGGGCTCCGGCATCGTCACGATGGGACGCCAGCTCGGCGCGGTGCTCGGCGTCGCCGTTCTGGTCAGCGTGCTCGGCTCGCCGCGCACCCCGGCCGCGGCGCTCGACGCGTTCGGGCGCGGGTGGATGTTCATCGCCGGCACGTGTGTGCTCGGGGCCGCCGCCGCACTTCTCATCCGGGGCGGCCGGCACTGACCTTATTCCCCCCGTGACCGGCGGCGCGCTTCACCCCTGGAGCGCGCCGCCGGTCCTACCCCGTCAGGAAACGGTCACCGTGTGCTGGAGGTCGTTGAAGCCGGTCGCCGGCTCCCACACCCCCGTGTTGGCCAGCCGCAGCGAGTACTCCGGCCGGGACGCCAGCGAGGACGCGCCGTCGGGCAGGTTGAGCAGGAGCCGGTAGCTACCGGCCGGCACGCCGGACAGCGACACCGTCTGGTCCACTGTGGACGTTCCGCCCGATGCCCAGCGGCGCGGGTCGGCGCTCAACTGTCGCTTGTAGACGGTGCCGGTGCTCGTGTTGCGCAGCACCAGTTCCAGGCCGCGGGGGTTGAACGGCGCCGCGTAGCCGACGTTGCGCACGGCGAATCTGACCGCCAGCGTGCCGCTCGCCGTCGTCGGGTAGGTACCCGTCGTGAGCTGGAAGCGGTGTCCGAGGTTGCGCCGCACGTCGGCGATGCAGCCGCTCCAGCTGCTGAGCACCTCCGGGCGGTAGTCGGCGTTCAGGTAGTTCCAGTGGAACTGCGCCATCTCCTGCGTGGCCGTCGCACACTCCGAACGCGGCGCGTTGGGCGCGCACGTCTCGCCGCCCATCGCCACGAACTGCGTGTCGGAGGCCAGGTACGGGTACTCGACCGACGGGTTCTCGTAGGTGCCGAAGTCGTCCGCGCTGGCCAGGAAGCAGTCGTTGTGGTGCCCCACGCGGGCGAGCGTGGAGCCGCCGTAGGCCTGCCCGGAGGAGACCGGCGTGGTGCCGTAGAGCGTGCGCTTGAACTTCGGCGTGCGCAGCTGCACCATCCGTTGCGAGGGCAGCACGCTCAGCAGCTTGTCGACGACGGCCTTGCGGTTGGCCCAGTCGGCCTGCGTCACGTTGCCCGCGTTGCCGAAGTTCTGGGTGTACCACCACTCGCCCCAGGCGCCGACGAAGCCGGCCTGCACGACGTGGATGACGTCGACGTTGTTGCGCAGGTAGGGCGCCAGCTGGTCGAGGTGTTGGAGCACCCGGCTCACCGGGGCGTCGTCGCCCGCCTCCGACGTGGTGTAGGCGAAGCGCACGATCATCTTGAGGCCGGCCGCGCGCACCGTGTCGGCCTGCCGCTGGAAGCGCGCGAGGGCGTCGGCGCTGATCGCCGAGTTCTTGAACGACGCCAGGTAGAAGATGCACATGACGAGCGAGATGTTCTCGTTCGTGCGGTAGCCGGTCAGCGTCGCCTGGTTGAAGTCGGCGGCGTCGCAGTCGGTCGTGTGGTGGTAGAAGCCGCGCTCCGGATTGGCGAAGACCGTGCCGTCCGCCTGGTACGTGACGGTGCCGGGCGTGCCGGGGCCGGTCGACGGGCTCGGTGAGGTGCCGCCGCCGCTGTAGACGTGCGTGTACTTCGCCGAGGTGTCCAGCGGGGACTCGGTCTGGAAGACGAGGTCGGCGTCGTTGGGGGTGGCCGTCTCGCCGAGGTCGGCGCGGTTCACGGTCCACGTGGCCGTGCCGCCCGAGCCGCTGTGCGTCACGGTGGCCACCTGGGTCCAGCTCCAGCCGCTGCCGTTGTGCCGGTACAGCGCGGCGTTCTCCAGCAGGAACTCGGCACCGACCCCGCCGCCGGCGTATCCGGTGGCGGCGTTGCGGTCGGTGTCGACGTAGACGCGCAGGAACGCCGGTGAGCCGGTGTAGCGGTAGGTGTAGGTGACGGTGCTCGCGGTGTTGGTGGCCGATTGTCCGGTGATCTGGGCGCTGGCGGGCAGGACGCGGAACGCGACCAGGGACAGTGCGCACGCCGCCACGAGAATCGCGGCGATGCGTTTGCGGGACATCTCACTCCTTCGGGCCGTATGAGGGGGTAGGGCGGGCCCGCGCGGGCTCTTACGGATCGCGGGCCCGTCCGGTTCAGCCGATCGGGATGGACGTGGTGCTGTAATCCGGTGAACCGCCGGCGCCGTGGAAGACGACACGGTGCGGCGCCGGTGCCATGGCGACGGGGATCCGCCACACGTAGTGACCGTCCACAGTGGAGACCAGCGGGCTCGGGCCGTCCACCGGGGTCCAGTTCCAGCCGGTGCCGGTGTGCCGGTAGAACCAGCCGTTCTCGATGAGCAGGTCGGCGCCGATGTCGCCGGTCACGAAGCCGGTCGCCGCGTCGTTGTCGGTGTCGACGAAGACGTGGTGGAAGTCGAACGGCAGCGTGTACGTGGCCTCGTAGGTGACCTCCGTGGCGCCGATCGCACCGCCGGGATTCGTGATCGGGTCACCGACCGGCGTCGTCGTGGTGACGGCCAGCGGGGCCGACGGCGCCGACGCGTTGCCGGTGCGGTCGCGGGCGACCACGGTGAACGCGTACCCGGTGGACGGTTCGAGGCCGCTCACCGGTACGCCGGGGGTCATCACGGTGAGCAGCCTCGATCCGTTGATGTAGACGTCGTAGGCCACCGCATCCGTTACGGCGTCCCACGCCAGGCGCACATGTGCGACACCCGTCTCAGCCGCGCGCACGTTCGCCGGGCTCGCCGGTGGGCGGCGGTCGGGGCGGGCCGTCGTGACGGTGAGCGCACGCGACGGCGCCGACGCGTTGCCGGCCCGGTCGACGGCCACCACGCTGATCCGGTAACGGTGCGCGGGATCCAGGTCGCGCAGGGTCGCCTTCGGCGTGGAGACACCGACGACGCGCACGCCGTCGAGCAGGACGTCGTAGCCGACCGCCTCCCGCACGGGCGGCCAGGCGAGGGCGACCTCCGTCGCGGAAACCCTTGTGGCGCGCGGTGTCCCGGGCACCCGGGGCGGCGTGTGGTCGCCGGTCGCGAGGCCCGCCAGCTCACGGTCCCAATAGGACGGTGGCGGCAGGGTGTCCCACGGGTTGGCCATGACGTCGGGCGTCACGTAGACGTAGCCGGCGTTGCGGCGCTTGCTCAGGCGCAGCGCCTCGTCGAGGCGTTCCTCGGTGGCGGTGCCGTGCACCAGGTGCCACAGCCGGCGCGGGTCGAGCGTGCGGTGCCAGGCGGGCGGCTGCCAGTCCACATAGGACTCGTACGTGCCCTCGAAGGTGAGGATGACGTCGCCGACGTCGGCGTAGCACTCCTCCGTGGTGATGCCGGGGTTGATGACGGTGAAGGCGCCGCGGTGCCACGCCTTCGTGTGCCGGTCCAACTCCCGGTATGTCGTCGCGTACGCGTCCCTGTCGCCGCAGACGTTCTGCACCTCGTCGAAGAAGACGCCGCCGAGGCCGTCGCCGCCGTAGAGCCGGTACCAGGTCTCCACGTCCTGCTGCACCTGGGCGGACCAGGCCGCCGCCGTGGTCTCGCCGAGTCGGGTCTGCCGGCCCGTCGTACCCAGATATCCGGTGGGAACGTAGCCGAGCACCCGCACCCCGTTGGCACGTGCCGCGGAGATGGCCGCCGCGTAGGCGGGATCGCGGGTCTTCCCCGGCCCGGAGAACGGGTTCGCCACGACGATGCCCGTGCCGGGTGCGGAGAAGCGTTCCCAGAGTCCCGCCGTGTCACCGCCGGGGTAGAAGTACGCGGGGACGGCGACCTGCTGCCCCACAGCCGCATCCGGCGCGGCCGGCGCCGGCAGCACGGCGACCATCGCCGCCGCAATGATTTCCCGGATCATCCCTTGTTCCCACTCAACGCGATTCCTTCGATGACCCGCCGCTGCATCACGACGAACACCACCATCACCGGCAGCGAGGCCAGCACCGAGCCGGCCATCAGCACCGGATAGTCCGTCTGGAACTGCCCCTGCAACGCGGCCAGGCCGGCCGAGAGCGTCATCCGCTCGGGGTCGGTGTTGACGACCAGCGGCCAGAAGAGGTCGTTCCACGACCAGAGAACGGCGAGTACGGCGAGCGCCAGCAGGCCCGGACGCGCCAGGGGAAGCATGACGCTCCAGTAGATCCGCCACGGCGACGCCCCGTCGAGCCGCGCCGCCTCGTCCAGCTCCTTCGGCATGGCGAGAAAGAACTGCCGCAGCAGGAACACACCGAACGCGCTGAACAGCCCCGGCACGATCAGCGCCGGCAAGGTGTTGAGCCAGCCCAGGTCCGCCATGATCTCGTACTGCGGGATGACGAACAGCGGCGGCGGCACCATCAGCACCGCGAGGAACACCCCGAACAGGAGGTTGCGTCCGGGGAAGCGCAGCCGCGCGAAGGCGTACGCGGCCATCGAGCAGAACAGCACCTGCCCGACGGTGCGCCCGGCGGCCATCAGCACCGTGTTGAGGAACTGCTGCCCGAACGGCAACTGCTCGAAAACCTTGGCGTAGTTGGACCACTGCCACTCCGGCAGCACCGTCGGCGGCACACGCGTGGCGCTGGAGAGCGTCTTGACGCTGGTGAGGAGTTGCCACCCGAACGGCACCACCATCAGCAGCGCGCTGAGCGCCAGCACCGCGTGGGTGCCCCGGTGTTTGCTACGCATAGTGCACCCACTTCTTCTGCAGCCGGAACTGCACGGCGGTCAGCGCGACGATCAGCAGCAGCAGCGCCATCACGATCGCCGCCGCGTAGCCGCGGTCGTTGGTGACGAACGCCTTCTCGTAGAAGAGCGCCACCACGGTCTGGATGCGCGGGTAGGCCGGATTCCCCCGGGCGGTCTGCCCGCTCCCCCCGATCACGTACACCAGGTCGAACAGTTGCAGCGAGCCGATGACGGAGACGACCGAGACGAAGAAGATCGACGGCGAGAGCATCGGCAACGTCACGGTCCGGAACTGCGCCACCGCGCCGGCTCCGTCGATCTCGGCCGCCTCGTACAGTTCCCGCGGGATGGCCTGCATCCCGGCGAGGAAGATGACGAGGTTGTAGCCGATCGAGCTCCAGATGCCCACCAGCGCAAGGGCGTACAGCGCGGTCGCCGGGTCGGCTATCCAATGTGGACCCTCGACGCCGACGGCCGACAGCGCCTGGTTCAGCAGCCCGTAGTCGCCGTTGTACATCCACCGCCACACCATCGCGACGGCCACCGGCATCGTGACGACCGGCAGGAAGAAGAGCGCCCGGTACACCGCAACGCCGCGCAGCCCGCGCCGGTTCAGCAGCGCGGCGAGCACCACCGCGACCGGGATGCCGAGCAACCCGACGAGCGTGTACAGCACGGTGTTGCCGAGCGCGCGCAGCACGTCCTCGTCGCCGGCGAGCGTCTCGTAGTTCTCCAGGCCGATCCACTCGTGCCCACCGAACGGCCCCCACTCGGTGAACGAGAAGTACGCCGTCTGCAGCACCGGCCACAGGTAGAACACCGCCAGCCCGAGGCCGGTCGGCGCGATGAGCAGATAGCCCCACAGCGCCTCGCCGGTGCCGCTGCGCCAGGACCGCCGCTTGCGGGGGCCCGGTGCGGGCACCACGGCGGGGTTCGCCCGCGTGGTGCCCGACTCGGTGACCGTCATCGGCCCTACTCCTTGGCCAGCAGGTCGTTCATCTCCGCGGCCAGGGCCTTGGCGGCGGTTTCGATGTCGACCTCGCCGTTGTAGGCGCGGGTCAGGTGCTTGGTCTCGGCCTCGTTCCAGGCCGCGGTGTTACGGGAGACGGGATACGGCACCGCGTAGGAGACCGCGTCGAGGAAGACCTGTCCGTTGAACGCGGCGTTCGCCTGCTTCCAGGCGGCCTGCGTGCCGTTGTAGGCGGGGATCGGGCCCTTCTTGCCCAGGATCTCGGCCGCCGGCTGGGAGCCGAGGAACTTCACGAACTCCCACGACTGGTTCTTGTACTTCGTCTTGGCCGAGACGACGTTCGCGACGCCGTGGATGATGCTGGCCTTCTTGACGCCCATCGGCAGCGGTCCCGCGTCCACGCGCGTCTTCGTGTAGTCGTTCTTGCCGAACTCGGTGACGTTCCACGAGCCGCCCCAGTACATGGCGAGCTTGCCGGCCTCGAAGAGCTGGATCGGCTGGGTGTCGGTCATCGTCTTGATGTCGGGCGACTGCTTGGCCTTGATGAGGTCGGTCCAGAAGCGCAGGCCCTCGATGCTCGCCGGCTGGTCGAAGCCGGACTTCTTGCCGTCGGGCGAGATGACCTGGCCGCCGGCCTGGTAGATGGTGTTGTAGTAGTACTCCTGCGCCGAGCCGACGCCGGCGCCGATGCCGTACACGCCCTTGGCCGGGTCGGTGAGTTTCGCAGCCGCGCTCTTGAAGTCGGCCCACGTCCAGCCGTCCTTCGGGAAGGGCACCCCGGCGGCGGTGAAGAGTTCCTTGTTGTACCAGACCCCGACGGTGTCGAAGTCCTTCGGCAGCCCGTACACCTTGCCCTCGAACGTGTACAGGTCGACCAGCGCCTTCGGGTACACGCCCAGGTCGAGCTTGGCGTCCTTGATGCGCTCGTCGAGCGGCGCGATCACCTTGTTGTCGGCGTAGAGCTGGAAGTTGGGGCCGTTCATCCAGAAGACGTCGGGCGCCTCGCCGCCGCTGACCGCCGCCCGCAGCTTGGTCCAGTAGTCGGCCCACGGGGTCATCTGCACCTTGACGGTGATGTCCGGGTGGTCCTTGGTGAACGCCGCGGCGAGTTCCTCCATGACGGGCACCTGGTTGACGTCCCACACGGCGTAGGACAGGGTCGCCGGGCCGTCCGCCGCCTCGTCGTCGTCACCGCAGCCGGCTAATGCCACGGCGAGGACGAGGGACACCATCGCGGCGAGCCCGTGCCTCATTCGACTGGTCATATGGGGTCTCCGTTGCAGGAGGAGAAGAGACGCAGGTCACTGCGCGATTACCCCACTATTAACAGTCTCCTTCATAAGTCTGTCAAGAGCACGTCTTTCAGGGGCGCTGTGGTGGCTCCGGTGCCGCCAGTCCGTTGCCCGGGTCGAAGATGTGTTGCTCCAGGTGGTCCAGCGCGTGCTTGACCGCACCCAGAGCCACCGCGTCGTCGCCGAGCGCCGACGGGAGGACCTCCGGCGTCCGTACGCACCTCTTCTCCAGTTCCCGATGGAACGGCTCCAGCAGCACGTCGGCCGAGCGGGAGAATCCGCCGCCGAGGACGACCAGCTGGGGGTCGAGCGCGAGGACCAGCGCGGAGGCACCGATCGAGAGGTCCCGCACGTAGCGGCGCACGGCCGCCAGCGCGCCGCGGTCGCCGTCCCGCGCGGCGGCGAAGACCAGGGCGACCACCTCGTCGGGGTCGGTGCCGGCGGGCGCCCCGGACCAGCCCCGCAGGTGCTCCTGGGCGCGGATCCAGCCCATCTCCGGCAGCGCGCCGATCTCCCCGGCGGCGCGCGCGAACCCCCGGTGCAGCCGCCCGTCGATCACCAGCCCCGCGCCGGTGCGCAGTCCGGCGAGCAGGTACACGACGTGCTCGGCGTACCGCGCGACGCCGCGCCACGTCTCGGCCAGCGCGGCGAGGCGGCAGTCGTTCTCCACCAGGACCGGGCCCGACACCCGGCCGCTGACGTGTTCGCCCAGGTGGACGCCGGTCCACTCGGGCAGCCCGACGCTCAGCACGACCCGCCCGTCGGCGTCGACGAACCCGGTCGTGGCGACCGTCGTGGCCCACAGGTCGGCCCCCGTCAGGCCGGCGCCGGCGAGGCACTCCGCGATCACCTTGTCGACGACGCGCAGGCGTTCGGCGCGGCCGGCGGCGACCGAGACCGAACGGCGTTCGGAGTGGCGCAGCTCCCCGTCGAGGTCGGCCACGATCGCGCGCACCGTGTGCCCGCCGATGTCGACGCCCAGCACATGACCCGCGTCCGCCCGGAACCGGTACCGCCGGGCCGGGCGGCCCATCGATCCGGCGACCGGGTCCACCTGGGCCACCCAGCCCTGGGCCTCCAGGTCGCGGAGCACCTCCTCGGTGGCCGGCCGGGAGAGGTTGGCGGCCTTCGCGACCTCGGTGAGCGTGAGCGGCGACTGCCGCCGCAGCGCGTGCACCACGGCGAGCGTGTTGAGCTGCCGCAGGCGCGACAGGTTCCCCCCGAGCGGTTCAGTCACGTGCCTACCCCTTGACGTCCGTGCCCCTGAGCGCCTACTAATGCTGGATAGTTTCAAAAGTATCCGAGAAGGGCGCGAACCATGACTGTAGTCGGGGCATGACCGTCGACGGATTGCGACTGGTCGTGGCGGGGGCCGGGCTGCGCGGGATCGGGTACGCCCGCCGGGCCGTCGCCTCGGGGCGCGCCCGCGTGGTGGCCGTCGCCGAGCCGGACCCGCAGCGACGCGCGCAGTTCGCGGCGGAGTTCGGGATCGCGGGCGAACTCGTCTTCGCACACTGGCGGGACCTCGCCGCCGCCGGGCGGGTGGGCGATGCCGTCGTGGTCGCCACCCAGGACCAGATGCACGCCGACCCGACGGTGGCGTTCGCGGAGCTGGGGTATCACATCCTGCTCGAGAAGCCGATGGCCACCACCGAGGACGACGCGCTGCGCATCGCCGCCGCGGTGGAGAAGGCGGGCGTCATCTTCGCCGTGTGCCACGTCATGCGCTACACCCCGTACACGGAGGCGCTCAAACGGCTGCTCGACGAGGGCGCCGTCGGCCGGCTCGTCAGCGTCCAGCACCTGGAACCCATCGGGTGGTGGCACTTCGCGCACTCGTTCGTGCGCGGGCACTGGAACAGCAGCCGCACCTCGGCACCGCTGCTGCTGACCAAGGCCTGCCACGACATCGACTGGCTGCTGTACCTGTTCGGGACGGCGCCGGCGCGGGTGAGCTCGTTCGGCGGCCTCAGCCACTTCCGTCCGGAGGAGAAGCCGGCCGGCGCGACGGACAACTGCCTGACCTGTCCGGTGGAGCCGTCCTGCCCGTACTCGGCGAAGCGGCTGTACCTTTCCTGCCTCGGCGATCCGGACGCGGAGTTCTGGCCGCTGTCGGCGGTCACGGCGGAGCACACCCCCGAGGGCGTGGAACGCGCGCTGCGGACCGGTCCGTACGGCCGGTGTGTCTACAGTGGACACAACGACGTCGTGGACCACCAGGTGGTGTCGATGTCCTTCGCCGACGGGGCGACGTGCGCGTTCACGCTCACGGCGTTCACCCCGATGGAAGGACGACGGACCCGGCTCTTCGGGACGCACGGCTACATCGACGGCGACAACACGCTCCTGCACGTGACGGACTTCCGCACGGGCGCGACGCGCACCATCGACACCGGCGCCCTGGAGGGAACGGGCGGCGACGGGCACCACGGCGGCGACACCGCGATCACCGACGTCTTCCTCGCGGCGGTGGAGACGGGAGACCCCACGCTCCTCCCGTCCGACGCCGCGTCCAGCCTGCTCAGCCACCGCGTCGTTTGGGCCGCCGAACGCGCCCGGGAGACCGGCACGGTCGTCCCCCTCTGACGCGGGCGCCCGCCGACCGCGCCGCGCTGGCGCTCGTCGATCTTGCAGTTGTGGCCGCGACAAAGCATGCCCGAGGGGGGCGGGTCGGGCGCCACAACTGCAAGATCGGCGGCGCGGACCCGGATCAGCCGCGGAAGAGCATCTCGGGGTAGCGGCGGGACGGGCCGTCGAGCAGCGGCGCCTCGCAGGCGCGCAGGTAGCGGTCGTAGAAGGCGCGGATGTAGGCGCGCTGCGCGGCGATCGAGCGGCGCGCGTCGATCGTGCCGATCAGCGGCTCGGCGTCGGCCGGCGGCGTGCCGGCCTGCGGCAGCAGCGTCTGCAGGTCGGTGAAGGAGAGGTGCCCGGCACCGTTGAGTTCCAGGTGGTGGCGCGGGCCGCGCAGCCCGGCCCACATCCGGGTCCAGGTCTCGTCCTCCTCGCCGTCGCTGCCGTGCGTGGAGCCCAGCATGAGGAACGGCCGGTCCAGCCCCTCGTCGAGCACCCGCCCGAGGAAGCTGCCGTCCAGGTTGAGGCCGGCCTTGATGCGCCGGTCCGCCAGCATCGCCTCGGCCGCCGTGGCGCCGCCCAGCGACGAGCCGAACATGCCCACCCGGCCCAGGTCCATGGTGAGCCCGCGGGGCAGCCGCAGCGACCCGGAACCCAACCGGTCCAGCACGAACCGCACGTCGGCCACGCGCACGTCGAGCGCCTTGCCGATGATGCGTTCGGCCTCCTCGGGGTCGGTCGGGACGGGGACCGCGTGCTCGGCGATCCGCCCGTCGGGGAACTCCACGAACTGCGCGTCGTGCGGGTGGTCGATCGTCACCACGACGTAGCCGTGGCTCGCGAGGTCCTCGACGAGTGCGGTGCTGCCGGTGCGTTCCAGCCCGAAGCCGGGCGAGTAGAGGACGACCGGCCGGCGGCCCGGGGCGGCCGGCGCGCCGGTGTGCCCGTGCGTGACCGGCAGCACGAGGCCGGAGCCCGGCGGGTTGATCCGGGCGGCGACGCCGGGGGTCACCCAGCCCGCGCGCGGGTGGCCCCGGGTCTCCTTCGCGGGGTACCAGATCTGCACCATGAGCTCGCGGACCCGTTCGGCCGGCACCCAGGGGTCCGGTCGCGAGGAGTCCACCAGGTGCAGGGAGACGGTGCCGATGCGGTCGGGGCCGGTCGGTACCGGCAGCGTCAGTTGAACCGGGGCCGGCGCCGCCACGAGCAGGGCAGCGGCGGCGGCGTATGTGCTCCACATGCCGCTGAGCCTTCGGGACGGATGGTCGCCGCGTTAGTACGCGCGGTCACCGGAACCCGGTGACGGATGTCAGCGTTCAATCACGATGAACGTTCGAGCACGAACCAGACGCCGATGGCCGGCTCGGTCGACTCGTTGCGGTAGGCGTGCGGCGTCGTCGAGTCGAACGACACCGAGTCCCCCGCGCGCAGCCGGTGCGTGTCGAAGCCGAGCGTGAGCGTCAGCTCCCCGCTCACCACGAAGCCGAACTCGGTGCCGGAGTGGCGCATCAGGTTGCCGTCGCTGGAGGAGGTGCCGCCCGGCCGGTAGGTGATGAGCAGGAAGTCGACGTGCTTGTCCGGCACCCGACCGAGCAGTTCCCACGTGACGCCGGAGTCCAGGGTGAGCACCTCGCGCTGCGCCGGCGCGACGACGGGGCCGAGCCGGGGCGCGCCCGCCTGCGCCGTGGCGAGCGCGGTGAGCAGCGCGGTGCCGCCGCCCTCCGCCACCACGGCCGCCGGCTCGACGTCCACAGTGGACGGTGCGTCCTCGCCGAACAGGTCCTCGATCGGCACCCCCAGCGCGGTGGCGACGGCGTACAGGGTGCTGACCGACGGGCTGCTCTTCTCGGTCTCGATCTGCGAGATGAGGCTGGCCGACACCCCGATCTCGCGGGCGAGCCCGCGCACGCTGACGCCGCGCCGCACGCGTGCCGCGCGCAGCCGGGCGCCGATCGGGGGTAGGGCCACGGGTGATCCTTTCCAGGATGTGGAGTGCAGGTTACCGCGTAAAGTATTGCTTGACGATGGGGCGTCGTCTTCGTAAGTTCCCGGTAACGACGATTTAACAGGTGCGGCCCAAGGGAGCGCGGCCATGACGGTTCGCACGTTCGGCACCAACTCCGTCGACTGGGAGCAGCGGCTCGACCTCGACCGCCTGCGTGAGGACCGGCTCGCCCGCCTCCGCGGCGCCCTCGAACGTTCGTCGCTGGGCGCACTTCTCACGTTCGACTTCGCCAACATCCGCTACATGACCGCCACGCACATCGGCACCTGGGCGATGGACAAGCTGATCCGCTTCGCCGTGCTGCCGCGCGGCGGGGAGCCGGTGCTGTGGGACTTCGGGTCGGCGGCCAAGCACCACCAGCTCTACAACCCGTGGCTGGACGGGACGGAGCGGGCCCGGGCCGGCATCTCCACGCTGCGCGGGGCGTTCCACCCCGACGCCGGCATCGCCGAGGAGGTCGCCCGCAAGGTCGCGAACGTCCTGCGCGAACACGGCCTCGCCGACGCGCCCCTCGGCGTGGACCTGATCGAGATGCCGATCCTCGCCGCGTTGCAACGCGAGGGCCTCGACGTCGTCGACGGGCAGCAGGTCTTCCTCGACGCGCGGCGGATCAAGACCCCGGACGAGATCGGCCTCCTGGCGCAGGCGGCCTCGATGGTCGACGCCGCCTACGAGGAGCTGTACACGTTCCTGCGCCCCGGCGTGCGCGAGAACGAGTGCGTCGGCCTCGTCAGCAAGGTGCTGTACGACCTGGGCAGCGAGTACGTCGAGGGGGTCAACGCGATCTCCGGCGAACGCTGCTCGCCGCACCCGCACGTCTACTCCGACCGGCTGATCCGCCCCGGCGATCCGGCGTTCTTCGACATCCTGCACAGCCATATGGGCTACCGCACCTGCTACTACCGCTGCTTCGCCGTCGGCAGCGCCTCCCCCGCCCAGCGCGACGCCTACGTGCGCTGCCGCGAGTACATGGACCGGGCGATCGCGCTCGTGAAGCCGGGCGCCACCACGGCCGACATCGTCTCCGTGTGGCCGACCGCGCAGGAGTTCGGCTTCCCGGACGAGGAGGCGGCGTTCGCGTTGCAGTACGGGCACGGCGTCGGGCTGTCCATCTGGGAGAAGCCCATCTTCAGCCGGCTCGTCTCGTTGGAGCATCCCGAGGTGCTCGAGGAGGGGATGGTGTTCGCGCTGGAGACGTACTGGCCGGGCTCCGACGGGTGGTCCGCCGCCCGGATCGAGGAGGAGGTCGTGGTCACCGCCGACGGGTGCGAGGTCATCACCAAGTTCCCCGCGGAGGAACTGCTCGTCGCCGGCTCGCGCTACTACACGGCCACCGGCCCGCTGCCCACGACCCGATCCGCGCAGTCGCACCTGAACCGGAGTGTCCGATGAGGACACTGCTCGACATGTACGAGCGGATGGCCGTCATCCGCCGCACCGAGAAGGCGGCGTTCGACCTGTTCATGGCGGGGCTGGTGAAGGGGACCACGCACCTCGCCTCCGGACACGAGGCGGTGGCCGTCGGGACCGCCGCGGCGCTGCGGCCCGACGACTACGTGTTCGCCACGTACCGCGGCCACCATCACGCCATGGCGATGGGCGCGTCCGCCGAGGAGTGCCTCGCCGAGCTGATGAGCAAGGCGACCGGCGTCTGCCGGGCCAAGGGCGGTTCGATGCACCTGACCAAGGCCGCCAACGGGATGCTGGGCTCCTACGCGATCGTCGGCGCGCACCTGCCGATGGCGGCGGGTGCGGCGTGGTCGGCGAAGCTGCGCGGCACGGATCAGGTGGCGGTGGCGTTCTTCGGCGACGGCGCCACCAACATCGGGGCGTTCCACGAGGCCTTGAACCTGGCCGCGGTCTGGAAGCTGCCGGTCCTTTTCATCTGCGAGAACAACTTCTACATGGAGTACACGCCGATCGGCGCGGTGACGGCCGTGCCGCACCCCGCCGCCGACCGCGCCCCCGCCTACTCGATCCCCGCCGTGGTCATCGACGGCAATGACGTCACCGTGGTCCGCGACGCCGTAGCGCAAGCGGTCGAACGGGCACGCGCCGGCGAAGGGCCCACCGTCATCGAGGCCGAGACGTACCGGCACCACGGGCACAGCCGCACCGACCCCGGCGCGTACCGGCCCAAGGAGGAGGTCGAGCGCTGGCTCAAGCACGACCCGCTCGACATCGCCCGCGCCCACCTGGAGGCGCAGGGCATCACGCCGGACGACGTCCGGCGGGTCGACGAGCGCGCCGCCGCGCACGTGGCCGCCGCCGTCGACGCGGCGAAGAACGCGCCCGACGCCGACCCGGCCGAGGCGTTCACCGACGTGTGGGCCGACGGGAGCGCGACATGGCGGAGCTGATCACCTATCGGGAGGCCGTCGCCGAGGGCATCGCGCGCGAGATGCGGCGGGACCCGGACGTGGTGTGCCTCGGCGAGGACATCGGTGCCGCCGGCGGGGTGTTCAAGACGACCGTGGGCCTCTTCGACGAGTTCGGCGCGGGCCGGGTCTGGGACACCCCCATCTCCGAACAGGCCATCGTCGGCGCGGCCATGGGCGCGGCGATGACGGGCATGCGGCCGGTCGCCGAGATCATGTTCAGCGACTTCCTCGCCTGCTGCTGGGACTACCTCGCCAACGAGATCCCGAAGGTGCGCTACATGACGGGCGGCCAGGTGACGGTCCCGTTGGTGGTGCGCACCGCCAACGGCGGCGGGCTCGGCTTCGGCGCCCAGCACTCGCAGTCCGTGGAGAACTGGGCGCTGACCGTGCCGGGCCTCAAAATCGTCGCGCCGTCCACCCCGGCCGACGTCGTGGGCCTGATGGCCTCGGCCATCCGCAGCGACGACCCCGTCGTGTTCTTCGAGCACAAGGGCCTCTTCGCGAGCAAGGGCGCACCGGCGCCGCCGGACCACGTGATCCCGCTGGGGAAGGCCGCCGTCAGAAGGAGCGGAGCCGACGTGACGGTCGTGGCGCTGGCCGCCACCGTGCCGCTGGCGCTGACCGCCGCGGAGGAACTCGCCCGCGACGGGATCGACGTCGAGGTGATCGACCTGCGCTGCCTCATCCCGCTCGACATGTCCACCGTCCTGGAGTCCGTCGCGAAGACGTCGCGACTCGTCGTCGTGGAGGAGAACCCGTATCAGGGCGGCTGGGGCGGCACCGTCGTCTCCGTCGTCGCCGAGGAGGGCTTCGAGTCCCTCGACGCCCCGATCAAACGGGTCGCCGCCGCCAACGTGCCGCTTCCGTTCGCGGATGCGTTGGAGGAGAAGGTGATCCCCACCGTCGACAAGCTCGTGGCGGCCGTCCGCACCACGGTCGCCTACTGAACCCCCACCCCACCAGCGATCGCAAGGGAGTGATCGTCCGTGAGCAACCGCATCCTCTTACGTGGCGGCCGGATCATCAGCATGGACCCCGCAGTCGGGGACCTCGACAGCGGCGACATCCTCATCGAGGACGGAAAGATCGTCGCCGTGCAACCGCACATCGAGGCCGACGCGGAGGTGGTCGACGCCACCGGCCGCATCGTCATCCCCGGCTTCGTCGACACCCACCGGCACACCTGGGAGGCCGCCATCCGCGGCTGCGCCCCGAACGCCACCCTGGACGATTACTTCGTCGAGGTGCTCGACACGTTCGCGCCGAAGTACCGGCCGGAGGACGTGTACGCCAGCAACCTCGCCGGCTCCCTCGAATGCCTCAACGCCGGCATCACCACGCTCGTCGACTGGTCGCACATCAACAACACCCCCGAACATCCCGACGCGGCCGTGCAGGCGTTGCAGGAGACCGGAATCCGCGCGCAGTACGCCTACGGCAGCGCGAACACCTCGCTCGCCGACTACTGGTTCGAGAGCAAGCTCAGCATCCCCGGCGACGACGTGCGTCGGGTGCGCAGCGCCTACTTCTCCTCCGACGACCAGCTGCTGACGATGGGCCTCGCCACGCGCGGGACGGGGTTCTGCGTCAACGACGTCGTGACCGCGGAGTGGCGCCTCGCCCGCGAGCTGAACATCCCGGTCACCGTGCACGTCGCGATGGGCCGGCTGGCCGGCCGGTTCGGCATGATCAAGGCACTGTCCGAACTGAACCTGCTCGGCCCCGACGTCACCTACATCCACTGCTGCTACTTCAGCGACGAGGAATGGCAGCTCGTCGCCGACTCCGGCGGGACCGTCTCCATCGCGCCTCAGGTCGAGGTGCAGATGGGCCACGGCTGGCCGCCCGTCGTGAAGGCCACCGAGTACGGGCTGCGGCCCAGCCTCTCCATCGACGTCGTGACGACCGTGCCGGGTGACATGTTCACGCAGATGCGGGCGGCGTTCGGGGCGGACCGGGCGCGCATCAACGCCGTCTGGTGGGAGCGCAACGAACCGGCGCAGGGGCTGCCCACCGCCCGCCAGATGCTGGAGGCGGCCACCATCAACGGGGCACACGTCGCCGGGCTGGAGTCGCGCACCGGTTCGCTGACGCCGGGCAAGCGCGCCGACATCGTGCTGCTCGACGCGACGGCCATCAACATGACGCCGATCCACGACCCCGTCGCGGCCGTGGTGCTGATGGCCGACGTGTCCAATGTGGAGGCCGTGCTGGTCGACGGCGAGTTCCGCAAGCGGGACTTCAAACTGCTCGGTGACGTGTCCCGCGCACGCACCCTCGTCGAGAACTCCGCCGAACACCTCGTCGCGGCGACGAAACCGGTAGCCGCGTGAGCCTTCACATCGTGGCCCGGGCCGCCGATGCCGAGTACACCGACCTCGGTGACGGATATCGACGCTGGGCCGTCGTCACCGAGGCCGCCGGCAGTGTCCACACGGGATTCAACGTCTGCGTGCTGGACCCCGGCGGCGCGGTGCGAAGCCACGTGCACTCGTTCGAGGAGAGCGTGTACGTGCTCGACGGCAGCGGTGTGCTGGAGACGGCCGACGGCGCCGTGCGGCTCGGCCCCGGGGACTACGCGCTGCTGCCCGTCGGCGTCGGGCACGCCTGGCGCAACGACTCCGACGCACCGGTGCGCTGGGCCGAGATGCAGGGGCCGGTGCCCCGCGCGCGCTTCGACGGCGACACGATCGCGGTGCCGGCGTGGGAGCCGCACGAGCCCGTGCCGGTCGACGTGCGGGACCCGCGGGTGCGCCGGTTCGGCAACATCACGCCGGCCCACATGGACGCCACGAAGCAGCAGCAGGGCATGCTCGCCGTCTCGGCCAGCATGCGCACCGCCCTGCTGGTGTACAGCGGCATCACCGTGAAGATGATGGTGGACTCGGACCTCGGTGCGCGGCTCACCACGATGTTCATGGTGCAGTACGAGCCGGACGGGACGGCCGGGCCGCACGACCACCCGTTCGAGGAGACGTATCTGTTCCTCGAGGGCACGAGTGTGGCGACGTTCGACGGGATCGAGTACACGCTCGGGCCGGGCGATGTGGCCTGGGCGGGCGTCGGTTGCGTGCACGGGTTCCGCAACGCCGGCGGCGGCGTGCTGCGCTGGTTGGAGACGCAGTCGCCGCAGCCGCCGGGGCGGTACTCCTATAGGTTCGTGCGCGACTGGGACTATCTGCGCGAGGCGTTGGGGGAATCGACGTGAGCACGATCGTTGTCATCGGTGGCACGGCGGGGATCGGGAAGGCGATCGCCGCCAAGGCGGCGGCACGAGGCGACGAGGTGGTCATCACCGGCCGCGATCCCGAGCGGACCGCCGGTGTCGCCAAGGAGATCGGGGGGAACGTCACCGCGATCGCACTCGACCTCGCCGAGCCCACGACGATCGCCGAGGCCCTGGCCGGTGTGTCCACTGTGGACCATCTGGTGATCGCCGCCATCGAACGCGACCAGAACACCGCCGTCGACTACGACGTCGCCAAGGCGCTGCGGCTGGTGACGTTGAAGCTCGTCGGCTACACGGAGGTGGTGCACGCGCTGCTGCCGCGGATGGGCCCGTCGGCGTCGGTGGTGCTTTTCGGGGGACTCGCCAAGGAGCGCCCCTACCCCGGTTCGACCACTGTCACCACGGTGAACGGCGGCGTGAGCGGCCTGGTGCGCACCCTCGCCGTCGAGTTGGCGCCCATCCGCGTCAACGGCGTGCACCCGGGCATCATCGGCGACACGCCGACCTGGGAGGGCAAGTCGCTGGACCATGTCGTGGTGCGCACTCCCCTGCGCCGGCTGGCCACCACGGACGAGGTCGTCGACGCGGTGGAGTTCCTGCTGCGCAACGGTGCCGTCAACGGTGTCGAACTGGCCGTCGACGGCGGGTGGCTGCTGACGTGAGAGTGGCGGTCGTCGGCGCGGGACGCATGGGCGCGGCCATGGTACGGCGGCTGCGCGCCGGCGGCGTTCCCGTGAAGGTGTGGAACCGGACCGCGGAGAAGGCCGCCGCGGTCGCGGGCTCGACCGGGGCGGACGTCGCGCCCACCGCGCGTGAGGCCGCGGTGGGCGCCGACGTCGTGCTGGTGTCGCTGGCGGACGACGCGGCCGTCGAGGCGGCCTACGGCGGTCCGGACGGATTGGCGGCGGGTGTCCACAGTGGAACGGTCGTCGCCGACACCAGCACCGTCGACCCGCGCACCGCGCGCACCATGGCCGCCCTGGTCGCCCGCCACCTCGACACACCGGTCTCCGGCAGCGTGTCCACAGTGGAGGCCGGCGGGTTGACCGTGCTCGCCGGCGGCGACGCGGCCGACCTGGAGGCGGCGCGTCCCGCGCTGGCGCACCTGGCGGCCAGGATCGTCCACATCGGACCGTCGGGCGCCGGCGCCACGGTCAAGCTCGCCGTCAACGGCATCGTCCACGCGCTCAACCAGGCCGTGGCCGAGGCCCTGGTGGTGGCCGAGGCCGCCGGTGTACCGCGGGAGACCGCGTACGACGTCTTCGCGGCGAGCGTCGCCGGAGGGCCCTTCGTCCAGTACAAACGCGACGCCTTCGTGAACCCCGCCGAGACGGCACCCGCGTTCACGCTCGACCTGGTCGGCAAGGACCTGGACCTGCTGCTCGCCCTCGCCGACCGGGTGGCCGTACCGACCCCCCAGGCGCGGGCCAACCGCGCGGCGGTGGCGGCAGCGGTGGCCGCCGGCCTGGGCGCCCGCGACATGGCCGCGATCGCCGAGCACCTGCGCCCCTAGATCAATGTGAATTCTGTTGCGGCTGTGCCGGCGTGTCGCGCAACAGGATTCACATTGATCTTCAGCGGCGGCGGCGGGGAGTCGTTTCTGCGGTCTTGTAGGTGACCAGCGGGACCGTCGACAGCACGGGGGTTGCGAGACCGTGCGACGACAGGTCCGCGATGACCTGCTCGATGCGTTTGTAGGCCGTCGGCGCCTCTTCGAACAGCAGCTGCCGGTCCCCGCACACCACGTACGACCCGACCGGGGTCCGGCGCAACTCCTCGACGGTGTGCTTGGCCTTGCCCCGCTTGAGCGCGTCGGCGCGCGACATCTTGCGCCCCGCGCCGTGCGCGACCGAGAAACCCGCCGCCGCGCCCGCGTGGCCGTGCACGAGGTACGACGGGGTCCCCCGCGTCCCCGCGACCAGCACGTCGCGGCCGTCACCCGGCGCCGCCCCCTTGCGGTGCAGGTAGACCTTTCCGTCGAACGTGTCCAGTGCCACTACCTCGGCGGAATTGTGGCACTCGTCGACGACGGGCGGCGACGGCGTGGCCCCCAGGGCGAGGGCGACGCGGGTCGCGAGCAGGCGCCGGTTGAGCGCACCCCAGCGCACCGCGTCGTCGTGGGCCGCCAGGTAGGCGGCCGGATCCACGGCCGGCCCGGCGCCGTGCACCTCGGTGTGGGTGCGCAGGATGCGTTCGCCGAAGCCCCGCGATCCACTGTGGACGATCAGGACCAGGTCACCGGCCGCCAGGCCGAGGCGCGCGGCATGCGCGGCGTCGAGCACCTGGCCGACCTTCGCCAGCTCGACGAAGTGGTTGCCCCGCCCGACGGTGCCGAGGCTCTCGGTGAAGCCGCCCGGGATGTCATCGTCCACATAGGACCAGACCTCGTCGTCCGGGTCGACCGGCACGTCGAGATCGGGGAACTTGCCGGCGAGCTTCTCCGGCACCGCCCGCTTGAGCGCGAACGGGAACACCGCGATGCCGCACCCGATGTCGGAGCCGACGAGGTGCGGGTAGAGCACGGTCGAGGACATGGCGGCACCGATCGGCGCGCCCTTGCCGGGGTGCAGGTCGGGCATGCCCGCGACGTGCAGCATCCCGTCGAGGGCGGCGACCTGGTCGCACTGGCGCAGGGCGTCGGACTCGATCCAACTGCCGGGCGCGGCGAACACCTTCACGGTGGCGGAGGTCTGGGGAAACAACGACGCTCTTCTTTCGCGCAGAGAAAGGGAATCAGCCGAGGGGACCCGTCAGAACGTCATGCCGACCACCATCCCCGACATCCGACCGCCCGGCAAGCGCTTTAACCCCGTACCCGCCCCACCAGATCATGATCGGCAGATGGAGGGCGTACCCGAGCTGTTCCACGGCGGGGCCCGGCCCGGCGAGCCCGCTCGTCCACGGCAGCACCACGGCGGCCGCGCCGGAGACGCACGCCGCCAAGCCGCCCCACCCCGGACGCGCGAACGCCGTCGCGGCGACCCACAACAGCCCGGCGAGGTTCACGGTCCACTTGGCCAGCAGCAGCACCGCCAGCGCGGCGGCGGGCTCCCCGGTCAGCTGGGTCACCGCGAGATTGCCCGCGTCGTGCAGCAACCCCGCGAGCCCGGCCGCCGCCAACAGCCCACCCGCCGGCCGTCCCGTCACAAGAAGCCCGGCCGCCGTCAGGGCCAGCCAACCGAGCACGTCCAACGCCAGTTCGACCAGATGGAGCGCGACCCGGTCGTGCACGGCGCCCAGCGTGGCGCCGAGGTCCGACGGATTCAGGGTCAATCCCGATGGCACGGCGACGGCCGCGCCCGCGATCATGGCGGTCAACGAGGTCAGCAGCAGCACACCCACACCGCGATTCACAGTGGTCATGGCGCGGACGCTAAAACCCTGACGCGGCGCGAGGGTCAAGAGACAGGCGGTGCGGCGGATGTGGCGGATCGGACGGTTGGCACACATGGCCGGCGTATCCGAACGCACACTGCGCCACTACGACCGCATCGGCCTCCTGCGCCCCGCCGCCGTCGACGGCGCCACCGGCTACCGCTGGTACGGCGTCGCGGAGCTGACCCGCCTCGAACGCATCCGCGGGCTGCAACGCCTCGGCCTGCCCCTGCGCCGCATCGCCGACCTGCTCGACGCGCCCGAGCACCAGGTCCGCGACGCCCTGGCCGAGACGGTCGAGGAGCTGCGGCGCGAGATCGCCACGAGGTCCGCCGCGCTCGCCGCCGCGCGGGAGCACCTGGCCGCCGCCCCGCCGATCCTCCCCCAGGAGACCACCGTCGGGCCGCGCCACCTCCGCGTCCGCCACTTCCTTGTAGAGCATCCGGGGGAACTGGCGTGTGCGCGCCCGAGCGTCCTGCTGACCTGGTTGGAGGGCCGCCCGACGGAGGGGTTCGCGGCGGCGGTGGAGACCGCCCGGGGCGGGGAACGCCTCACCCTCCCCGCGCGCCGCGTGGTCCGCGTGGTGGTGCCGCCGGGCCGCGGGGTGGTACGCGCCGGCCACGACCTGTTCGACTGGCTGCACCGCCGGCCCGTCCGCATCAGCGGCCCCACCCTGGAGGAACATCTCGTCGACGGCGACGGCGCGATGGCGACGGTTCTGGAGGTACCGGTGTCTTTCGGACACGTACTATCTTCCTCATGAGCATGATGGGCGTGTTCTTCGCCTTGTCGCCCGATCAGGAACACGCCCTGTTGGACGCCGACGAGTCCGGCAGCGACGATTCGGTGCGCGACCTCATCGAGGAGTTCGAGGAAAACTGGGCGGACGGCCGCTACTCCGCCGACACCGACCAGGCGTGGGACGCCATCCACCGCTGCCTCACCGACGGCACGCTCGACCCGGACGGCGGCGCCTACCCGCTCTCGCACGCCGTGCTCGGCGGCCGTCACCTCAGCGACGACTGGTACGTCGTGTACGTCAGCGCGACGGAGGTGAAGGACGTGGCCGCCGCGCTGCGCGAGGTCGCGCGCGACTGGCTGCGCACCCGCCTGGAGGGCCTGGGCGCCGGATACACGGGCGCGCGCGACGACGCCGACTTCGAGTACACGTGGAGCAACTTCGAGGACGTGCGGGAGTTCTACGGACGGGCCGCCGAGGCGGGTCGCGCCGTCGTCTTCACCGCGACCTGACGGGACCGTTCAGGAGTAGGACATCCGCCGGCCGACGTTGCACAGCGGCAGGCCGTCGACCTCGACGGTGTGGATGACCTCGTAGCCCGGCGGCAGCGGCCAGGGTTCGTAGTCGATGCTGTAGTCGCCCTCCGCGGCGTACACCGGGCTCCAGCCCGGCGGGATGCTGGGGCTGCCGTACGGGAAACCGCCGATCGAGGGCGGCTCGTTCGGCACCGGGTAGCGGAAACGGTTCGCCAGCAACCAGTCCATCGCCGAACGCTGGCAACTGCCCCAGTAATCGCCCTCCCACTTGCCCCGGGCGTCGGCGTAGCCGCCGACGATCGGGCTGAAGTACACGTACTCGTACGGGTAGAGGCGCACCGTGGCGACGACCGAGTGCGCGTAGCCGCCGACGAGGTCGACCACGAGCAGGGCGGCGACGACGTACCGGGCCCGTTCCGACGCGGCACGGGTGGTGGCCAGGGCCCCGGCGGTGCGCTGCACGGCATACGCACCGAGCAGGATCAGTCCGGGAACGATGAACAGGAAGTGCCGCGGCCCGTTGTACAGCACCGGCCGGGTCACCAGCAGCAGCACGAACGGCACGAAGAACAGCGCCGCGCCGGCCAGCACCCGCAGGTCCGTCAGGCGGCGGCGCACCAGGTCGGCGACGATCAGCCCGGTGCCGAGCAGGGCGAGCAGCACGGTCGGCAGCGGCGAGGCGACCAGGAGCCAGCGCGGCACGTAGTCGCGCGGCCGGGTCGAGGCGTGCACCAGTTCGCCGTTGAAGAGGATGTTGCCGTCCCACGGATACGCCGACATGTTCTTGAGCACGTCCGGCAGTCCGCTTACCGGGTTGAGCGCGATGTAGGGCCAGGTGACGATGATCGTCAGGTACGTGGCGGCGCCGATCGCCAGGCCGGCCAGCAGTTGCTTGCGCAGCTCCGGCCACCAGGCCTTTTCGCGAACGGCCGCCCGCCCGTGCCGGGCCCACCAGACCAGTGCGGCGAGCCCGACGACGCCGAGCCACAGCAGGGCGTTGATCCGGACGGAGACGCCGATCCCGATCACCACGCCGAGCAGCAGGCTGTCGAGTATCCACTCGCGTCCGGTGTTCCAGCGGCGCAGCAGCCGCAGCGTCATCCAGAGGATGAAGATCATGGCGACGGCGAGCGGGATGTCCTTGGAGTTGTTGAAGACGGCGCCGGTGTAGCGCGGGTACAGGGCCAGGCCGGCGGCCGCCAGGAACGAGCCCCACCAGCCGCCCAGTTCGTAGCCGCACAGGGCCATCCCGACGATCCCGGCGGCGCCGCCGATCCCGCAGACCAGCGCGCGCACGTACCAGTGGTCGGCGCCGCCGAAGGTGAACTGCGCGAAGGCCACCAGGAACTCGAAGACCGGCCCGTGCTCGGGCATGTGCAGCACCGGGTCGAAGTTGAGGAAGCTGGTGTCCTCGCCGAGGCTGAAATACCAGCGGTAGGTCGCCGTCCCGTACTCGTCCTGGAACGCCTCGTCGTAGGTGTGGCCGTAGCGGTCGGCCTGGGTCACCACGTAGAGGCCGGTCAGCACCAGCAACGTCGTGAGCAGCCACATCGGCACGCGGTCGTGCCACAGTCTCGCCGGCGTGGGACTCTCCGATCGCTCGGTCGTTTCTTCGGCCGGGATCGTTGTCGACATCGGCACAGGCTAGTGCAGCCATTCAGCAATTCAAATCAGTAGTGCGGCACGCCGATTACCGGTCCCGTAACAGCAGCCCGTCGTTGGCGAGCACGACGTCCGGCACGTCGCCGGCCGGTTCGTAGGGCTCGACGGTCAACGTGCGGCGGCCGTCGTCGAAGCGCAGCAGCTGCCCCGGCACGAGCAGGTGCCCGTCGGCCTGCATCCGGGCGAGGTGGTTGAGGATGGCGCCGGTCTCCTGGATCCGTTCGGCGGGCACGCCGGCGATCAGGTCCGGCCGGCCGAACTTGATCATCCCCCGGGTGTGCACCGGGTGCCCGAAGCCGGGCGACGGTTCGGTCTCGGCGATCAGGCTCACCTCGTCCTGCACGCTGAACGGCCGGTCCGGCGCGAGCGCCGCCACCTGCGCGCCGGTGTACCAGTTGAAGGCATAGCAGTCGAGGATCGCGAACGCCCCCGCCTCGGCGAGTGCCTGCGCGGCCGCCCACGCGAGCTGCAGGTGGGTCAGGTCCGGCGGGTCCGCCAGTTCCACCTTGACCGAGTAGCACATCGGTGCCCGGTCGAGCCGGTCCAGCTCGGGCAGTCCCTGCTGCGCGGCGATGTTGCGCAGGGCGCCGGTGCGCCAGTTGTCCACCCATTCGGGGCTGTCCGTGTGCCGGTGGCCCCGCAGGTCGAGCGCGTCGACGGGCACGCCCCTCGGGGTGCGCCCGCGGAGCGTGAAGTCGGGTCCGACGACGTCGCCGTCCGCGTAGGCGATCAGCGTCATCGCGGCCCGGCTTCCCGTGTCCTGGAACGACTCCCGGCTCCACGGTGCGATCGGAGTGGTCACCCGGGGCATCCTGCCACGCGCACGGTAGTTTCGCGGGATGCCCGACCTCGACGCTCTTCTCGCGCGGGCCACGTCCGCGGCCGTGCGCACGGTCGACGGCGAGCCGGTGCATCACACCACCGACGCCGCGGCCCTCGCCGGGCTGCGCGAGGCGCTGGCGGTCGAGGTCGTGCTCGACATGGTGTGCGCGTGCCTGGGCGACCTGCGGATCGAGTTCGCCGGCGTGGACGGTGTGCGCATCGCGACCGTCGGCTACCACCACGCGGCCACGATCCGCTGGGACGGCTACCCCGCCGACGCCGAACTGCGCGACGGCCCCGCCCTGCTGCGCTGGCTCGCCGCGCAGGGCGTACCCGGCCCGCTGGAGAGGCACGAGACCGGCGAGCGGGCGCGGGCGGCGCACGAGGCCGAACGGGCCATCGCGCTACGGGACTGGCGCGCGAAGGCGCCCCTGCCGGATGCGATCCTCGACCGGATCGTCGAGGGCCGGCCGCCCGCCACCGACGCCCTGCTCGCCGAGGTGCGCGCCGGCCGGGACACGGCGCCGGCCGTCGCGTTGGCGCTGCTCGCGTGGTGCGGTGCGGGCACCGGCCGCTACTCCGGCTACCCCTCGCACGAGGCCCTTCCGAGCAGGCTCCTCGCCGAGATCCCGATCGGCGTCATCGTCGAGGCGCTCGGGCTGCCCGAGGCGACCGACGCGCACCGGGCCGGGGCGGTGCGGCATCTGATCGGGTGGCGTTCGCGGGCGAAGCTGGCGCGCGACATCGGGCGGGTGCCGGCGGCGTTGCGCGCCCGCCTGGTCGAGGTGGCGCGGCGGTCTCCCGACCCGGACACCCGCGAGCGGGCCGCCGAGAAGCTCGGCTAGGTCCGCAGCACGCGAAGCGCGTCGAGGGCGACCGCGGTGAGCACGCTCCGGCCGACACCGGCGCGGCCGAGCAGCTCCATCCCCCGGGTGACGGCGACGAAGTAGACCGAAAGCGACTGGACGTTCGCGTCCGCCGGGATCTCCTTGTGCTCCCGCGCGTGTTCCAGGCATTGGGCGTAGACACCGGCGAGCTGTTCGATGCCGGCCTTCGTGGCCGTCGAGAGCGGGTCCTCCGCACCGGTCGATTCGACCAGCGCACGGGTGGCGAGCGAGATCCGCCGGTCGCTGCCGCTGAACTCGATCGCCATGGTGAGCAGGTGACCCCGGATCCGCTCCAGCGGCGAGGCGTCATCGTGTCCGAGCGCCTCCGAGACGGCGCGCGTCGCCTCCTCCCGGTCCTCGGAGAGCGCGCGCAGAAACAGTTCCCGCTTCCCGCCGAACGCGTTGTACAGGCTCTGCTTGCCGAGGCCGGTCGCCCGCACCAGGTCGTCAAGTGTCGCAGCGGCGAGGCCGTGCACGGCGAACACCTCGCTGGCGCTGCTGACGACGTCGCTCTCGACGAACTTACGCGGACGGGCCATGCGAGGAGCCTATGTTATTGACCACATAGTCAACAACCGGATCGATATTGACTACCTGGTCAATAACTTCAATTATGGACCGCGTAGTCAATAACGAGCGATGGAGTGATCATGGGAGTACTGGAAGGCAAGGTCGCGGTCGTTACCGGGGGGAACGCGGGCATCGGGCTGGCCATCGCGCGGGCCTACCACGCCGAGGGTGCGCGCGTCTTCGCCGTCGGCCGCCGCCAGGAGGAGCTCGACAAGGCCGAGGCCGAACTCGGGCCGCAGGTGACCGGGATCCGTTGCGACGTCGGCCGGCTCGACGAGCTCGACGCGCTCTATGCGACGGTGGCCGAACAGGCGGGCCGGATCGACGTCCTGGTCGCCAACGCCGGCATCGGCATCGCCGCTCCGCTGGGTGAGATCACCGAGGAGCAGTTCGACGCCATGTTCAACACCAACGTCAAGGGCTCGCTGTTCACCGTGCAGAAGGCGATGCCGCTGCTCTCCCCGGGCGCCTCGATCATCCTCACCGGATCGACCGCGGCCACGCGGCCGCAGTGGGTCCTGCCCGTGTACGGGGCGACCAAGGCCGCGATCCGCAACCTGGCCCGCGGGCTCGCGCACGGCGCCAAGGCGGGGCAGTACCGCATCAACACGCTCTCGCCGGGCGGGGTCCGCACACAGGGCCTGATCGACCTGCTGCCGCCGGAGCATCTCGCCGCCGCCGCCGCGACGATTCCCGTGGGCCGGCTGGCCGAACCCGAGGAGATCGCCACGGCGGCCGTCTTCCTCGCCTCCGATGCCTCCAGCTACGTCAACGGCACCGACTTCGCCGTCGACGGCGGTTTCGCGCAGATCTGAGCGCGCGCCCGAGAAGTTCCCGGGTTGCGGGATTATGCGTCGCGCTCGCCGGCCTGAAGCAGTTCCAGCAGGGCTTGCGCGACGGCGGCGCTGGACTGCGGGTTCTGGCCGGTGACGAGCGTGCCGTCGACGACGACGGTGCTGCTCCAGGCGGCTCCTGCCTCGACGATCGCGCCGAGCTCCCGCAGGCGGGACTCCACGAGGTACGGCACCGTGTCGCCCAGGCCGCCGGCCCGCTCCTCGGCGTCGGTGAAGACGGTGAGACGGCGGCCGGCGTAGGCGAACCCGGCGTCGGTGGTGGTCGTGCTCAGCAGCGCGGCCGGCCCGTGGCAGAGCGCGGCGACGGGCTGGTGGCGGGCGTTGGCATCGTGCAGCAGGGCGCCGAGGTCGGCGTCGGTGGCGAGGTCCTGCATGGGCCCGTGCCCGCCGGGCAGAAAGACGGCGTCGTAGTCCGCGGCCTTCATCTCGGCGAGGACGAGCGGCGCACGCAGTCCGTCGATCGCATCGAGGTAGTCCCGCAGGTGCGCGTTCTCGCCCTGGAGACTGGCGGCGTCAGGGGCCGGCACGCGGCCGCCGGGCGTGGCGATGTCGACCCGCACGCCGGCGCCGGTGAGGATGCGATGCGGCTCGGCCACCTCCTCGGCCCAGTAGCCGGTGGGGTGAGCGGTGCCGTCGGCCAGTCGCAGCTCGTGCGCGGCGGAGACGATCATCAGGATCTTGGTCATGCTCGAAGCCTATCCACGACGTTAGGACAGCGTGGTCGAGAGCTATAACAGTTCTTATGGCTGAGCTGGACCTGCTGGCGACGTTCCTCGAGATCTACCGGAGGGGGTCGCTGAGCGCTGCCGCGACGGCACGGGGCCTGAGCCAGCCGGCGGTCAGCGGCCAGCTCCTCCGCCTGGAACGCCGGCTCGGCGCACCGCTGTTCGTCCGTTCGGCGCGCGGCACGACACCCACGGCGGCGGCGCACGCACTGGCCCGGCGGGTGGGACCGCACCTCGACGGCCTGCGCGACGCGGTCGACAGCGACGGTGCGGTAGACGCCGCCGGCACCGTGCGGCTCGGCGGCCCGGCCGACCTGCTGGCGGCGCGGGTGCTGCCGGCCCTCGCGCCGTTGGCGGCGCGCGGGGTGCGGCTGCTGGTGACCTGCGGGGTCGCCGACGACCTGCTGGCGGCGCTGTCCCGCGACGACCTGGACCTGGTGGTCTCCGCGGTGCGGCCGACGGCCCGCACACTGTCGGCGGTCCCGCTGATCGACGAGGAGTTCGTGCTGGTGGGGCCGCCGGCGCTGGTGCGTGGCGTGGACCCGGCCCGGTTGGCGACCGATCCGGTGCGGGCGCTGTCCCACCTGCCGCTGGTCGCGTTCGCCCCGGAGCTGCCGATCGTGCGCCGCTACTGGCGCACCGAGTTCGGGCGGCGCCCGCCGAACGACGTGGCGGTGGTGGTGCCGGACCTGCGGGCGGTGCTGGCCGCAGTGGTCGCCGGTGCCGGGATCTCGGTGCTGCCGCGCTACCTGGCGACGGCGGCGCTGGCCTCCGGGGCGGTGGTGGAGCTGCACCGGCCGCAGGTCCAGCCGTTGAACACGCTGTACCTGGCGACCCAGCGGGCCGGCCCGGGCAGCACGGCCCTGACCGCGGTGGAGCGGGAACTGCGCGACCGGGCCGCCGCCTGGGGTTCGCTCTGACCATGATGATCAGGAGCCCGGCCGGAGCACTAGAGTAAGGAGATGCCTGCGGATAGGCCCCTTACCATGTGGGCGGGTCGCGTGGTCGCGCTGCTGGGCATCGTGCTGGTCGCGCTGACCCTGCGCCAGACGGTCGCGGTGATGTCGCCGATCCTCGACGACATCCGGGTGGACATCCCGATGTCGGACCTCGGCGTCGGGCTGCTCGGCACGTTGCCACCGATCCTGCTGGCGGTATCGGGCCTCGTCGCGCCACGCGTCGCCCGCGGCGTCGGCCTCGACGGCGGCATCGTGCTGGCGCTGCTGCTCATGACCCTCGGCCATCTCGTGCGCGCGGTCGCCCCGGGCTACGCGGTGCTGCTCGTCGGCAGCGTCGTCGCGCTCGCCGGCACCGGCATCGGCAATGTGCTGCTGCCGCCGATCGTGCGGCGCTACTTCCCCGACCGGGTAGCGCTGCTGACCGCCGTCTACGTCTGCATCGTGGGCGTGAGCACCGCCCTGCCCGCCGCGGCCGCCGCCCCGGTCGCCGAGCGGGTCGGATGGCGGTTCGCGCTCGGCATCTGGGCGGTGACCTCGGTGGTCGCGCTCGCGCCGTGGCTCGTCATCATCGGGCGGGAGCGCCGCCGACGGCTGTCGGCTGCCGACACCGGCGAGTCCCCGCCCACCACCCTCGTCACGCGACTGTGGCGCTCACGCGTGGCCCTGTCGATCACCGTCGTCTTCTCGACCAGCACGATCCTCACCTACGCGTGTTTCGCGTGGTTGCCCGAGATCCTCGGCGACGTCGCCGGTTCGACGCCGACCGAAGCCGGGGTGCTGCTCGCCGTGACCGGCATCATCAGCGCGCCCATCGCGCTCGTCGCGCCCCTGCTCGTCACGCGGCCGCGCGATGCCAGCCGGCTGATCGCCGTCGGTGTCGCCGGCTTCGTGCTCGGCTACCTCGGCCTGCTGCTCGCCCCCGCGACACTCACCCTGCTCTGGGTGCTGCTCATCGGCTCGGGGTCGATCCTGTTCCCGGTCTGCCTCGTGCTCATCACCGAACGCACCCGGACCCAGGACGGCACCGTCGCGCTGAGCGGCTTCGCCCAGGGGGTCGCGTACGCGCTCGGCGCGCTCGGTCCGCTGTTCGTCGGGCTGCTGCGCGACGTGAGCGACGGGTGGACCCTGCCGCTGCTGTTCCTGCTCGCCGTCGCCCTCACGGCGGCCGTCCCGGCGTTGACGCTGGCCAGGCACGCGTTCGTCGAGGACGAGCTCGACCGCTCGTACGCCGGGCGAGGATCGTGAGCGGCCCGTTCACCGGCTAGTCCACTGTGGACAGTGCGGCGAGCTCTTCGGCGGGGAGGCGGATGGCGCCCGCCATGACGTTCGACCGCAAATGCTCGAGGGAACCGGTGCCCGGGATGGGCAGGGTCGTCGGTGACACGGCGATCAGCCAGGCCAGAGCCACCTGCTCGACGGTGACGCCCAGGCGGGCGGCGACCGGGGCGAGCCGGTCGCGCCGAAGCGGCACGGGGCCGCCGCCGAGCGGGAAGAAGGGCACGTAGGCGATCCCGGACCGTCCACAGTGGTCGACCATCGCGCGGTCGGCGGTGTCGTGGATGTGGAACCTGTTCTGCACGGCGGCGACCGGTGCGATCGCCTGCGCCTCGGCCAGTTGCGCGGCATCCACGTTGCTGAGCCCGATCTCCCGGATCAGCCCCTCGCGTTGCAGCGCGACGAGTGCGGCGAAGCGCTCCCCCACCGGCTCGCCGCCCGGCGCACTCGTGACGGTGCCGGCGCGCAGGTACACGAGGTCGAGGGCGTCCCGCCCGAGGCGGCGCAGATCCTCCTTGACCTGCCCGGCGAAGTCCGCGGCGGGCGTCTGCAGCAGCGTCTTGGTGGTGATGACGAGGTCGTCCGGGTAGGGCGCCAGCGCGCGCCGGATCAGCTCGTGCGCACCGGGATACGCGGCGAACGTGTCGATGTGGTCGACGCCCAGGGAGACCGCCTCGCGCAGGAGCGTGACGGCCTCGTCGGGCGTGGGAACGGCGCGGCCGAGCACCAGGCGCAGCGCCCCGAGCCCGATCCGGTTGACCGTCCTCATAGGACACTCTTCAGCGCGGCGCGCAACACGGTCGCGAACGGCGGCGGCGACGTCGTGTCCAGCCAGTGCCGCCCGGCGACGCGCACGGCACCGGCGATCGCGGCGGCGCGCACCTGACAGGTCAGATCGCCCGCGGTCACACCGGTCCGCTCCGCGATCGCCTCGGCGAGCGGCTCCTCCGCCATGGTGAACGCCTTGAGCGCCTCGCCCTGCAGCTCCGGGGTTCGCATGATCATGGCCAGTCCGGCCCGGTCCGGCTCCGGCGTCGCGAACGTCTCCACGACGGCCGCGACGACAGCGTCCACAAAGGACTCACCGGCCGGCCGGGCCCGCAGGGCCTTCCCGAGCCGCCGCGCCTGTCCCGCGTGAACGGCGCAGATCGCCTCCTCGCGGCTGGAGAAGTAGTTGTTGTAGGTGCGCGGCGCCACGCCGGCCGCGGAGGCGATGTCGGCCACCCGCACCACTTTCAGCGCGCCCGGCCCCTGCTCGACGGCGAGCCGGAGCGCGGCCTCGCCGATCGCCTCGCGCACGGCGAGCTTGTTGCGGGAGCGCATGTCCCGGGGTTCCTCGTCCACGCCCCCACCATAGCGGCTAGATGCGTGTCACGCACATAGTGCGTGTCACGCATCCAAGGAGTCGCACCCGACGTGGTGCCCCGGTCTGGCGGACCGGGGCACCACGGGACGAGGGAGGGCGGGCGCCGCCGCCGTAAGGTCCCGGGGCCGGTAACGACGCCTCTTCGAAAGGAAGCACGTGGGCACGGACTTCGACTTCGACGAACTCGCCGCGAGTTTCGACCGCATCCTGCCCACCTGGCAACCGGTCACCGACCGGATCGGCGAACGGCTCGGCCCTCTCGCGCCGGGGGCGTCGGTGCTGGACATCGCCTGCGGAACCGGCGAGCCGGGACTGACCCTGCGAGAACGCGACCCGGGAATCCGGCTGCTCGGCGTGGACGCCGCCGACACGATGGTCGCGGCAGCGGCGCGCAAAGCGGTCGCGCGCGGCCTCGACGGTGCGCGGTTCGCGTCGATGGACAGCCGGAAGCTGGACGTCGAGGACGGCAGCGTCGACGCGGTGGTCTCCCGCTTCGGCGTGCTCAGCTTCGTGCCCGACCCACGGGCCGAGGCCCGCGAGGTGGCCCGCGTCCTGCGGCCCGGCGGCACCTTCGCGATCGCCGCATGGGCCGCGCCGACGGAGAACCTCATCTCCTACGCGCTCGTCACCGGCCTGCGCGAATGGCTTCCGCCGGCGATCGATGCGGCACTGCGGCGGCAGGAACAGTACGCGATGCCCGGCCGTCGTGAGGCGTGGCTGCGCGACGCCGGCCTCACGGTGAACGGTGAGACGTTCGGCTGGCCGGTCGAGTTTGCGGACCGCGACGCCCTGTGGGACTTCGCCGACGACCCGGTCTTTCTCGGGCCGGTCGCCGGGCACCTCGACGCCGAACGGCTGGCGCACGTCCGCGAGGTCCTCCTCGACCTGCTCGACGACTACCGCGGCGCGGACGGTTCGTACGTCCTGCCCTATGCCTGCCGGATCCTGTGGGGTGCGCGCTGATGGCGTCCACCACCCGCGTGGTGTCGCCGGACGTCGCGCGCAGCGTAGGGGAAACCCTGGAAAAGCACGCCGAGCGGACCGAACGGGATCGGCGTCCGGCACCGGAGAGCATCGCCGCGGTCCGCGACGCGGGCCTGTTCGCGATGGCCGTCCCGCGCTCCGCCGATGGCGCGGCCGACGTCCGTACCCAGTTGGCCGTTCTGCGGGAACTGGGTCGGGGCTGCGCCTCGACGGCGTGGATCACGGGGCTGACCGCCGGCGCCAAGGCGGTGCTGCTGGGGACGATGCCGGAGCCCACTCGGGAACTGCTGCTCGCCGAGCCGGACGCGATCGTGGCCGGTTCCGGCGCGGCGCGGGGGGCCGAGGTGCGGCCGGTCGCCGACGGGCTGGTGCTGTCGGGCCGCTGGCAGTTCACCTCCGGCTGCGAGGACGCGGACTACGCGTTCCTGATCGCTCCCGCGCAGGGCGGCTTCTACGCCGTCCTGGTCCCCACGCGGGAGCTGACGGTCGAACGCGACTGGCACGTCGCCGGCATGGCCGGCACGGGCAGCCACACGTTGGTCGCACGCGAGGTCGCGGTGCCCGCCGGGCGGATACAGCCGGCGGCCGGCTTCTCGGTGCGGCCCGCGACGCAGACCGGCGGCGTCGTGGCGATGCTGGCACCGCTGGTCGGCGCGACCCGGGGCGCGTGGGAGGACATGCGCCCCGTCGTCCAGGGCGACCGGAAGCCGTACGGTTCCCGGTATCGACGGATCAGCGACTCCGCGCTGGCCCGCCAATGGTTCAGCGAGGCGACCCGGCTCATCGAGGAGGCCGAGCGCGACCTGTCGTTCGTGGCGGCGGCGGTCGACGCCGGGGACGCCGAATCGCTCTCCGCCCGGATCCAGCTACGGACCATCATCACCACCAGCGCGCGGCGGTGCCGGGAGGCGATGGAGCGGCTGCTCGACCTCGGCGGCATGAGCGGCTTCACGCTTGCCCACCCGTTGCAGCGGCGCTGGCGCGACGTCTCCGTCGGCACCCGTCACCCGCAGTTCAACGCGTACCTGGCCGAGGAGGACCACGGGCGCGCCCTGTTCGGCGTCGACGAACCGATGTCCACCATGCTGTAGCCGCGGCCGCCCCCTCGCCGGGTCCGGGATCGGCTGCGAGGATGTCAATCATGAACGGCGTCGAGACCGACCGGCTGGGCGAGTACCTGAAGGTGCGGCGTCAGGCGCTCGCCCCGGAACGCGCCGGGCTGGTTCGCGGCGGCCTGCGGCGCACTCCGGGCCTACGCAGGGAGGAGGTCGCCACGCTCGCCGACGTGTCCGTGGACTACTACGAACGCCTCGAACGCTCCCGCGCCACCAACCCGTCCGCGGCGGTGATCGCCCGGCTGGCCGTCGCTCTGCAACTGGATCCGGACGAGACGAGCCACCTGTACCGGCTCGCCGGCCACCCGGCCCCGGCACCCGCCCCCGAACGGCAGGTCGACCCGTCCATCCTGTTCCTGCTGGACAGTCTGGACGCGACGCCGGCGCACGTGCTCGACACGGAGACCAACGTCCTCGCCCAGAACGCCCTCAGCGTCGCGCTCTTCGGCGACTTCGTCGGGCGCCCCGGGCGTGAGCGCAACATGGCGTGGCGGTGGTTCACGGACCCGCGCACCCGTGCGCACAACATCCCGGAGGAGCACGAGGAGATCGGCCGCGGCTGGACCGCCGAGCTGCGCGGGGTCGTCGCCGAACAGGGCAGCGCGGGTGACGCCGCCCGGCTCGTCGCCGAACTGCGCGAGGCCAGCACGGAGTTCGCCGGCTACTGGACGACGATGGAGGTGTACCGGTTCCGGACGATGCGCAAGACGTTCGTGCATCCGGTGACCGGCACCATCGAGGTCAACTGCGACATGGTGCCCGGCCCGGCCGGCAGTCCCCGCCTCATGGTGCTGCGGCCGGAGCCGGGCTCCGACGTGGCGCGGCGGTTGCGCCGGCTGCACGAGAGTCTCGCCGGCCCGGCCGGTGCCGTCGGCTGACGGTACATCGGCCGTTATCACCTCGGCCGACGAGTTCCCCCGAGGACGGCAACCAGATGTGAGGTACGGCGCGTCCTAAACCTCGGCGGAATGCATTCGGCGAGGAGGCTCCATGCGGTTGGCGCGTCGCACGTTCGGGCTGGCGGCGGTGCTGGTGGTCGCGGCCTGCTCGGACCCACCGGAGAAGAGCGACGTGCCGTCGCTGGCGCAGCACGGGGCCGTGCAGACCACGGTGAAACCGACCCGCCAGGACCTGACCAACCGGATCACCCTCACCGGCAAGGTCACCGTCAACCCGGTGTTCGGGATGGTGTCCCCGGTCGCCGGCGAGGTGCGCTACCTGGACGTGAAGGCGCCGACCGGCACGCCGACGAAACCGACCCGCGTCGCCACCGTCTGGGCCGGCAACAAGCCGAACCACGTGGAACTCCCGGCCGGGTCGGTCTTCGCCGGGCGGCTCACCGACGACCGCGCCACGGTGCCGCAGGGCATGCCGATCGTCACCGGCCGGCACGTGGGCTACGGCATCGTGGCCGACATCGACGGCGGCCAGGCGTACCAGGTCTCCGACGCCCTCGCCGAGGTGCAGGCGCAGGTGCGCAACGGGCCGGGGCCGTTCAAGTGCACCGTGCTCGGCACCATCGCGGCGCTGCCGGCCGGCACGGTCCCCGAGCCGCCCGCGCCGTCGCAGGGCCCGTCGCCCTCCGCCGGGCCGGTGAAGGTGCCGCCGCCGGGCAACGAGACCCAGCCGTCGGAGCCCACCGGGATGCGGGTCGTGTGCGTTCCGCCGTCGGACGTCAAGCTGATCAACGGCGCGGCCGTCGGGCTCGAGCTGGTCACCGCGCGGGCGAGCAACGTCATGGTGCTGCCGGTCGAGGCCGTCGCCGGCGGCCAGGGCAAGGGCCGGGTCGACGTGGTCGGGCCGGACGGCACCCGCCAGACCCGGGAGGTGACCCTCGGCCTCTCCGACGGCAAGGTCATCGAGATCAGGTCCGGGTTGAACGGCGACGAGACGATCGCGGTCCCCGGACCCAACCTCCCCGGTGGCGAGCCCGCCAAGCCCGGCGCCGCATCGTCGGAGGCCCCCCGGTGACCCTGATCGAACTGGACGGCATCACCAAAACCCTGAAGGGCCAGCAGAAGCCGCGCACCATCCTGGACGGCGTCGACCTGACCGTCGAGTCCGGCCAGAGCGTGGCGATCCTGGGCCGTTCCGGCTCGGGCAAGAGCACCCTGCTCAGCGTCATCGGCCTGTTCGACCGCGCGGACGGCGGCCGCTACCTGCTGGAGGGGCGGGACATCACCCGCCTGCCCGAACGCCGGGCCGCCGCCCTGCGCAGCGCCTCGTTCGGCTTCGTGTTCCAGCGCTTCTTCCTCCTCAAGCACCTGACCGCCGCCCAGAACGTCGCGATGGCCCTCGTCAACGGCCAGGGCTGGCTCCCCCGCCGGCGCCGCCGCGCCAAGGTGATGGCCGCCCTGGAACAGGTGCAGATCGCGCACCTCGCCAAGCAACGCCCGGCCAAGCTCTCCGGCGGCGAGCAGCAGCGCGTCGCGATCGCCCGCGCGCTGGTCCGCGACCCGCGGGTGCTGCTGGCCGACGAGCCCACCGGCGCGCTCGACACCGAGACCGGCAACCTCGTCATCGACGCGCTGCTCGCCGCCACCGAACGCGGCTGTGGCCTGATCCTCGTCACCCACGACCGCGACCACGCCGCGAAGATGGCCCGCGTCGTGCGGCTCACCGACGGCGTGCTCGCCCCGGTGCTCCCCGAACCGGCGGCGCCCACCGTGCCCGCGCTGCCGGTGGTGCACTCGTGATCCGCCTGTCGGGGCGGATGCGTTCCGCGCTCATCATCGGCGGCCAGGGCATCCGGGCCCGCAAGCTGCGCACCGCCCTGTCGATGGTGAGCATCTTCCTGGGCGTGCTCGCCGTCGTCGTGGTGCAGGCCGGCGCGGAGATCGTGCGTCAGGCGGCCCTCGCCGACCTGGAACTGCAGCTCGGCAAGGACGGCACCGTCCAGATGTACTTCCCGCCGACCGAGAAGGGCGCCGCCGCGGTGCTGGAGACGCTGCGCGGGCGCGGCGACGCCCTGGCGCAGATGTCGACGAGTGCCATCATCGGCGAGCCGAACACCCAGCCGGTGAACCCCGGCGGCGCGCCGTTCAACGACTCGGCACAGGGGCCGGCGTGGGCCACCGAGGGCGGCGGGGCCGTCAGCATGGCCTGCGACGACCAGGGCTTCTGCCGGCCGATCGACGTCGGCCCGGACACCGGTGCCCCGCGCGGCGCCGCCATCCAGCTGGAGCTGCGGGTGCTCACCGGCGACGTCCGCCGGTTCATCCCGTACCAGGTGGAGGCCGGCCGGTGGCTCGACTTCACCGGCAGCCCGTCGATGTCCCCACGGATCGTGGTCAACCGGGAGGCGGCCGAGGGCCTGGCCCGGCACCGCGTTCCCGCCGAACTCCACGTCGAGGGCACCACCGCCAATCCCACCCCGCAGATCGTCGGCGTGGTCGACGACGGCAACGGCCAGCCGACCGCGTACGTGTGGTCGGAGGACCTGTTCAACTGGCTGCCCGGGCCGGCCGAACAGGCCGAGTGGGTGCGCGGCTCGATGCAGGTGATGCTCGCCCCGACGGCCGGCGAGGTGGAACGGGTGCTGCGTGCGCGGCTGGTCTCGGCCGGCGTCGCCGACAACAGCGTGCAGACCCATGTGATCAACGTCCGCAAGAACATCGCCGAGCAGCTCAAGCTCCTGCGGCTGGTGTTCCTCGGGCTCGCCGCGCTGGTGCTGCTGATCGGCGTCGCCGGCATCCTCAACGTCGGCCTCGCCACCGTCGGCGAACGGGTCGAGGAGTTCGCGCTGCGCCGCGCGGTCGGCACGCCGCGCACCCTGCTCGCCGGCATCGTGCTCGCCGAGACGCTGCTGACCGGCCTGTTCACGGCGGCGCTCGCCATCGGGCTCAGCGCGGCGGCGCTGCGCATCGGGGTGACGCTGCTGCACCGGCCCGAGCCGTTCCTGCAGAACATCGTCTTCCCGTGGCAGGCCGCGGTGGCCGGCGTCGTGGCGGGCCTGGTCGCCGGGCTGCTCGGCGGGCTGATCCCGGCGGTGCGGGCGGCCCGGATCCCGATCGCGACGGTGATGCGCGCGTAGCCCGCGGGCGTCCTACAGCGTGGCTCGCCAGTGCGGCCAGGCGTCGCGCAGGTACCACGCGAACGGCACCCACCAGATCAGGTCGTTGGTGAGCAGGATGACCCCGGACGCCAACGGCCACTCGCCGGTGGCGTACAGGTACAGCCAGCCCGCCGGCCCGAGCACCTTGCCGAGCAGCCCCACGGCCGCGATCGGGAACCCGTGTTCGGGCCGCCGCGCCGCCTCCAGATACAGCAGCCCGTACACGCCCAGCACCATGCCCAGCGTCATGAAGATCTGCGGATGGTTGTCCGGCGGCATGCCCGCCACCCGGAACAGCCACTGCGGGTCGAGCGCCGCGTAGGCGCCCCACAGGATGTTGTAGATCCCGGCGGCGGCCAGCGTCCAGCGGTGTACACGCACCGCTGGATTATTCAGCCGTCGATCTCCGAC